>NZ_JBOBFT010000001.1:0-787707 GCF_050587525.1 Plantibacter lichenum
GAGGCGGGTCCGGGGCGCGCCCGCGGCGCGGACCCGCGGGCGCGCGAGCGCATCGCGCCGACACAAGGGAAGGCCAGGGGAAGGCCAGAGGAACGACGGAGACGGAGCAGCGGCACGGGCGGCATGAAGCCGTCGGGGCGATGCCGTAGGGTGTGCCCATGGATGCTGCATCGCCCACGCCGATCGACCGTCAGAACCCCACGAACACAGGCTCGGAATGGTGGCGGTCAGCCGTCATCTACCAGATCTATCCGCGCTCCTTCGCCGATGCGAACGGCGACGGCATCGGTGATCTCCCCGGCATCACTGCACGCCTCGATTCCCTGCAGGACCTGGGCGTCGACGCCATCTGGCTCTCCCCCTTCATGACGAGCCCCCAGCGCGACGCCGGCTACGACGTCGCCGACTACTGCGACGTCGACCCGCTCTTCGGAACACTCGCCGACTTCGATGCGATGACCACGGCAGCGCACGCACGCGGCATCCGCGTCATCGTCGACCTCGTCCCCAACCATTCCTCGAGCGACCACCGCTGGTTCCAGGAAGCCCTCGCGGCAGGCCCCGGTTCGGAGGAGCGCGCCCGCTACCTCTTCCGCGACGGCAAGGGCGAGCACGGCGAGATCGCACCGAACAACTGGGACTCCGTCTTCGGCGGACCCGCGTGGACCCGCATCACGGAAGCCGATGGAACACCCGGCCAGTGGTACCTCCACATCTTCGACTCGTCGCAGCCCGACTTCGACTGGAACAACGAGTGGGTGCGCGAACAGTTCCGCGGCATCCTCCGCTTCTGGCTGGACCGCGGGGTCGACGGCTTCCGCGTCGACGTCGCCCACGGCATGATCAAGGCCGAAGGGCTCCCCGATTACACGCCACCCGTTGCCGGCGGCAGCATGGGCGGCGGAGCGGTCGTCGTGGACGCGGCGCACGTCGATGCCACGCTCGTCGGCGCATCCGGCAGCACACCGCCTGTCGGCCTCGAACCGCAGATCGACGCCACCTGGCCCGAATCCGCTCCGTACTGGGGTCAGGACGGCGTCCACGAGATCTACCGCGACTGGCACGAGGTCCTCGCGGCGTACGACGGCGATCGCGTCCTGTGCGCCGAGGCGTGGGTCGACCCCCTCGAGAAGATGGCCCTGTGGGTGCGTCCGGACGAGATGCAGCAGGCGTTCAACTTCCCGTACCTGGAGACGCCGTGGAACGCGGCGGCGCTCCGACCGATCATCGATGAATCGATCCGCGCATTCGGCGCGGTGGGTGCGCCGAGCACGTGGGTGCTGTCGAACCACGACGTCGTCCGTCACGCATCCCGTCTCGCCCTCACGGCCGAGAATCCGCAGGGGCATGGCATCGGCCCGAAGTCGCCCGGCCAGCCGGTCCGCGAGGTCGGTCTGCGCCGTGCGCGTGCGGCGAGCTCGCTGATGTTCGCACTGCCGGGCGGAGCATACGTCTACCAGGGCGAGGAGCTCGGGCTGCCAGAGGTCATCGATCTCCCGGACGACGCCCGTCAGGACCCGACGTGGTTCCGCACGAACCACGAACGCTACGGTCGTGACGGCTGCCGTGTGCCGATCCCGTGGGAGGCCGGCCACCCCGCGTACGGTTTCAACACGACGGGCGCCGCCTGGCTGCCGCAGCCGGACGACTGGAACGACTACGCCCGCGATGCGCAGTTCGAGGTCCCCGGTTCGACGCTCGAGCTGTACCGGACGCTCCTCCGTCTGCGACGTGAGCACACGCTCGGCCTCGGGGCGATCACGTGGCTCGACGGGCTGCCGGATGCGGTCGTCGCCCTCGCGAACGGCCCGGTGACGGTGCTCGCGAACACGGGCAATGAGCCGGTCGCTGTTCCGGAACGACTCCTCGAGACGGACGTCCTCGTTGCGAGCGGTCCGTTCGACGGTGCGACCGTTCCGGCCGACACGACGGTCTGGTTCGCGACGCCGACCGCCGGCTGATCGCTCCGCCCTTCGACAGGCTCAGGGACCGGGTTCCGACTCCACCGTCCGGTCTCCGCGCTGATACCACCGGTCACTGAGCTCCACCGTCCGGTCACTGAGCCTGTCGAAGTGCACCCCATCGAGCACAACTCCTTCAATTCCGACACAGGGCCGAACAACATCCCCGGAATTCCGCGGGTCCGCCCGCCGCCGAACACCGGATCGAAGGAGTTATGCTCCATCACCCTTCGACAGGCTCAGGGACCGGGCGTCACGGGACCAGGATCGCTACGGCGTGGGCGGCCAGACGAAGACCGGACGGAGCCGGCTCGACGACGCCGAACGACTCGCGCAGCGCATCGTGAGGCACCGCGATGTCGGCCACGACCGGCTCCGACCCGAAGTTCACGACGACCGTGGCGGACCCGCGCCGCACGATGAAGAGCCCCGTCGTGGCATCGGCCGTCGCCGACGACTCCGCGAACACCGCACCCTCACGCGCCGAGAACGCCGGCACGCTGCGCCGCACCTCCACGATCCTGCGGTACCAGTCGAGCAGCACGGCATGGCGTCCAGACGCGAGCTCGTCCCAGTCGAGCACGGAACGACGGTAGGTCTCCGGGTCCTGCGGATCGGGCACCGACGCCTCATCCCACCCCATCCTGGCGAACTCCGCCTTCCGGCCCTTCGCCGTCGCCTCCCCCAGCTCCGCCTCCGGATGCGAGGTGAAGAACTGCCACGGCGTCGATGCGGCCCACTCCTCCCCCATGAACAGCATGGGCGTGAACGGCCCGAGCAGCGTCAGTGCCGCGGCGATCGCGAGCTGCCCGTCGTCGAGCGTCGCAGCGAGGCGATCACCGATCGCACGGTTGCCGATCTGGTCGTGGTTCTGGTTCGAGACGACGAGCCGCCACGGCGACGTCGCGTCCAGGTCGAGCGGGCGTCCGTGGTGCCGCTCCCGAAAGCTCGAATACGTGCCGTTGTGGAAGAAGCCCTCGTTCACGACCTTCGACAGAGCCCCGAGCGGCGCGAAGTCGGCGTAGTAGCCGCTCGTCTCTCCAGTCAGCGCGACGTGCAGGGCGTGGTGGAAGTCATCGCTCCACTGCGCGTCGAGGCCGTAGCCGCCTGCACCTCCCACACCGCCGGGACTGCGCGGGGTGATGAGCCGTGGGTCGTTGAGGTCTGACTCCGCGATGAGCGTCAACGGCCGGTCGACGGCATCGGACAACGCCTGGACCTCCGCCGCCAACTCCTCGAGCACGTGGGTTGCGCGTGAGTCGTGCAGGGCATGGACCGCATCGAGTCGCAGACCGTCCACACCGTACTCACCGAGCCACATGAGCGCGTTGTCGATGATGTACCGCCGCACCTCATCGGAGTCCGGGCCGTCGAGATTGAGCCCTGAACCCCATGTGTTCCCCGCGCCGTCCGAGAGGTACGGGCCGAACCGGGGCAGGACGTTGCCCGACGGCCCCAGATGGTTGTAGACGACGTCCTGGACGACCGCGAGGCCCCGCCGATGACAGGCGTCCACGAATCGCCGGTACCCGTCCGGGCCGCCGTACGCCTCGTGCACGGCGAACCAGAAGACGCCGTCATAGCCCCAGTTCCACACGCCGTTGAACGCGTTGACGGGGAGGAGCTCGACGGCGTCGACACCGATGGACACGAGGTGGTCGAGCCGTTCGATCGCGCCGTCGAAGGTGGCTGCGGGGGTGAACGTCCCGATGTGGAGCTCGTAGACGACGGCGCCCGTCAGGTCGCGGCCGAGCCATGCTGGACCGCCTTCGGCCGGTGCACCGGCGGCAGGTGCTCCGGCGGCCCGCGCCCACACCTGCGAACGCCCGTGGACACCATCCGGCTGCCGACGTGAGCGCGGGTCAGCGAAGGGTCCCTCGCCGTCGACGACGTAGGCGTACCGGTCCCCCGCGGCCGCGACGATCGGCAACCCGTCGACGAGTGCAACCCACCAGCCATCGCGTCCGTCGGCGCGGCCCGTGTCGCGGACCATCGGGATGCGCTCCGCTTGCGCGACCGGGTCGACATCCGCAGGACCGCCGAGCGCGAGCTCCAGATCGACCCCTGCTGCGTCGGGCGCCCACACGGGGAAGCCGTCCGGAACCGTGGTGACGATGCGATCGGCGGGAGGCGGGAGTGCTGTCATTCGATGTGTTCCGTTCTGCCGCCCGTGTCGGGTTCGGCTTCGATGTCCGTACCGGTGTCGATGTCCGTACCGGTCCCGGCGGTCTGGGCGCCACCGTCGTCGACCGTCAGCACCGCGACGGGATAGCGGGCGAGCAGCGAGGCGACCGAGATCATCCGCCCGCCGCCTTCCAGAGCGTCACCGCGGTCGGTCCCGACGGTCGATC
The DNA here is from genome assembly GCF_050587525.1 of Plantibacter lichenum. Lineage (NCBI taxonomy): Bacteria > Bacillati > Actinomycetota > Actinomycetes > Micrococcales > Microbacteriaceae > Plantibacter > Plantibacter lichenum. The sequence goes on from NZ_JBOBFT010000001.1 coordinate 4,313, forward strand.
CGGTGATCACGTCGACGAGCACTCCGTTCGGCACTTGCACGGTCGTCCCGCGCCAGCCGCCGGCTTCGGTGAGCCGATGCGAGAGCCGCGTCGCGACGGTCACGACGCCGCCGCGGGAGAACGCGACGACGTGCTCGGCGGCCGGCCCGCGCGACAGGAGCGGCTCGTACCCGGTGAAGCGTTCCGGGTGGTCGCGGCGCAACCTGAGCACCCGGGAGGTCACGAGCAGTTTCGCCGCCCCGTCGAGATCTCCTTCGAGTGAGGGCAGCCAGCCCGCGTCGAGGCGGCCGAGCAGGCGTCGGCGGCTCTCGAAATCGACCGGCCGACGGTTGTCCGGGTCGACGAGCGACCGGTCCCACAGCTCCGAGCCCTGATACACGTCCGGAACACCGGGCATCGTCAGCTGGATCGCCTTCGCGCACAGGGCGTTCGACCGTCCGGCGGCGTCCAGCTCGCCGACGGCTGCAGCGACCGCCGCGTACGCGCGACGACGATCGAAGACGGCGTCGACGCTCGCGTGCAGCTGCGCCTCGAACGCGGTGTCCGGATCGATCCAGCTCGTGGCATCGCCCGCCTCCCGTGCGGCCTTCTCGGCGTACGCGTGGAGTCGTTGCCGACTGATCGGCCATGCTCCCACGACTGCCTGCCAGAGCAGCTGTTCGAGTGCACGATCCGGGAAGCCGATGGCGCCGTGCAGCGTCGCGACCGTCTCCGCCCAGCGCTCCGGCTGTTCGGAGATCGCGCTGATCCGCGCACGGACGTCCTCGCTGCGTTTCGTGTCGTGCGTGCTGAGGGTCGTGAGCGATGCCGGCCAGGACTCCTGCCGGACGAGCTGTCGCCGATGGAACGCGGCCTGGTCGATCGCGAACTCGGCTGGATCCGCTCCCACCTCGGTGAGTGAGGTGAGCGCCGTGAACCGGTAGAACGCGGTGTCCTCGACGCCCTTCGCCATGACCATGCCGGAGGTCTGTTGGAACCGGATCGCGATCGGGTCCTCCGGGTCGCGCAGACGGACGGCGAGCGCGTTGATGGGTTCGGACAGTTCCGGACGGGTGCCGACGGCCGAGCGGATGGCCTCCTCCGGCCGATCCGCGCCCTCCGGCAGGTAGCTCCGATAGACCGGGAACGCGGCGAGCAGTTCGGCGAGCGCATCGATGACGACGTCGTCGGGGAACGCTGGCTCGGGATCTGCGGCACGGGCGAGACGCGCGAGCCGCCGCACTTCGGAGCCGAGGATGCCGTCGGCGATCGCGCGCTTGGTCCCGTGGACGAGCGTCTCCCACACCTGGCGGGTCTGTCCGGTCGATGCGACCTGTCCGGTCGATGCAGCCGCCGACGAGCCGACGAGCGATGCCGCCCCACCGATGCCGGCGAGCCGTCCGAGGGCATCACGCGCCGACGGGTCCACGAAGAGGCGGTCGACGTCGCCGAGCGCGTCGTAGCCCGTCGTCCCCGCGGTCGCCCAGTCGGAGGGGAGCGCTTCGTCGCCCTCGAGGATCTTCTCGACCCACACCGGTGCACCGCCGGTGAGCCCGGCGAGGCGTTCCAGGTACCCGGCCGGATCCTGCAGCCCGTCGGGGTGGTCGACGCGGAGGCCGTCGGCGAGCCCGTGCTCGAACCAGCGGCGGATCTCGACGTGCGAGTCGTCGAACACGTCGGGGAGTTCGACGCGGATGCCGGCGAGCGAGTTGACCGCGAAGAACCGGCGGTAGTTGAGCTCGGTGTCGGCCCGCCGCCAGTTGACGAGTTCGTAGTGCTGGCGGTCGTGCACCTCCTGCGCTGAGGCGCCGTCGTCCGCGCTCCCCGGCGCGATCGGGAATCGGTGGTCGTAGTAGGCGAGCGCACCGTCGACGAGCTCGAGCGCATCGAGTTCGCCTGCCCCGTGGCCGTCGCCGTCGCCGAGCACCGGCAGCCGGACCCGGCCACCGCCCGCTTCCCAGTCGATGTCGAACGCGTGGGCCGTGGGCGAATCCTGCCCCAGTCGCAGGAGCTCCCACCACCACGCGTTCTCCTTCGGCGTGGCGACGCCCATGTGGTTCGGGACGATGTCGATGAGCACGCCGAGCCCGGCGTCGTGCGCCGCGGCGGACAGGGCCTCGAGCCCCGCCTCGCCGCCGCGTGCCGCATCGATCCCCCGATGGTCGACGACGTCGTAGCCATGCGTCGATCCCGGCTCGGCCGGCAGCACGGGCGAGAGGTACACCCAGCCGACGCCGAGGTCCTGCAGGTAGTCAACGATGCCCGCCGCGTCCTGCAGCGTGAAGTCCGCGGTCAGCTGGAGCCGGTACGTGGACGTCGGGACGGCTGTCCGAGCGGCCGTCGGACCGGCCGTCGGAATCGGCTCAGGAGCGCCCGTGCTCACGGGAGGACGTCCTCGTCGTGGGCCGCGTCGTCATCGGGCGCCGCGGCGGCATCCGCAGCGACGGCGGCAGCGGATCCCGACGAACCGAGCAGCGTGAACGAGGTCCCCTGCACGATGACGGTCGGTGCTCCGGTGTCGAACGACTGCTCAGGATCGCTGGACTCGACGAGCTCCCACGGCGCGCCCGGCGCATCCGGCACGTCGAATTCGACACCGTTCTCGGCCGCATTCAGCAGGAGCGCGAACGCCGTGGACTTGGCGTGCCGGAAGACGAAGGCGATCGATCTGGCGTCCGGGTTCTCCCAGTCCTCCTCGCTGAACGGCTGGCCGTCGGAGCGGACGAGGAGCACGCGATCGTCGGAAGAGGACTCGGGGCCCTGCCTGAACCAGTCCGGACGGAGCGCCGGTTGCGCGCGGCGCAGGGAGATGAGCCGCCTCGTGAACGCGTGCAACGATCGATCGGCGTGCTCCCAGTCGAACCACGACACCTCGTTGTCCTGGCAGTAGGCGTTGTTGTTGCCGCCCTGCGTCCGTCCGATCTCGTCGCCGCCGAGCAGCATCGGCACCCCCGCGGACAGGAGGACGGTCGCGATGAGGTTGCGCCGCTGCCGGTCGCGACGCGCGAGCACGCCCGGGTCATCGGTGGGCCCCTCCGCACCGTTGTTGCTTGAGCGGTTGTCGTTCTCGCCGTCCTTGCCGTCCTCGCCGTTCGCAGCGTTGTGCTTGTGCTCGTAGGAGGTGAGGTCGGCGAGGGTGAATCCGTCGTGCGCGGTCACGAAGTTGAGGCTCGAGAGCGGCGAGCGCCTCGACGCCTCGTACACGTCCGGGCTGCCGAGCACGCGCTGCGCGAGGGTGCCGAGAACGCTGTCAGAGCCGATCCAGAAGTCGCGGACGTCATCGCGGAACTTCCCGTTCCACTCGGACCAGCTCGCCGGGAACCCGCCCACCTGGTAGCCGGCGGTGTCCCACGGCTCGGCGATCATCTTGATGGGCGCGAGCACGGGATCCTGCTCGATGAGGGAGAGGAACGCGCTGTGGATCTCCGCAGCGCCGTCCTGCCTCGTGAGCGTCGTCGCCAGGTCGAAGCGGAAGCCGTCGATGTGCATCTCGGTCACCCAGTAGCGCAGCGAGTCCATGATGAGCCCGAGCGCGGCGGGGTGCCCGACGTTGACGCTGTTGCCGGTGCCCGTCGTGTCGAAGTAGTGCTCCAGGTCGTCCTCGACGAGCCGGTAGTAGGCGGCGTTGTCGATGCCCTTGAGGGAGAGCGTCGGACCGAGGTGGTTCCCCTCCGCCGTGTGGTTGTAGACCACGTCGAGGATCACTTCGAGGCCTGCCGCATGGAACGCCTTGACCATCGCTTTGAACTCGTCGACCTGCCCGCCCTCGTCGCCGACGGAGGAGTACTCGCCGTGCGGTGCGAAGAAGCCGATCGAGTTGTAGCCCCAATAGTTGCGGAGGCCCTTCTCGGCGAGGTGCTGGTCCTGCACGAACTGGTGCACGGGCAGCAGTTCGACGGCCGTCACCCCGAGGTTCTTGAGGTACGCGATCGATGCGGGGTGCGCGAGGCCCGCGTACGTCCCGCGGATCTCCTCCGGCACCTCCGGGTGCAGCTTCGTGAAGCCCTTCACGTGCACCTCGTAGACGATCGTCTCGGCGAGCGGCGTGCGCGGAGCCTCATCGGGCGCGCCCTCGTCCCAGTCGAAGGCGGTGGGGTCGGTGACGACGCCGAGCGGCACGAGACCGGCCGAATCCGTGTCGTCGCGCGTCTCCGGGTCGTCCTGCCTGTGGCCGAACTGCGCCTGACCCCACTCGTAGGAGCCGGACACGGCCGTCGCATGGGGATCGAGCAGGAGCTTCGCGGGATTGTGCCGCAGTCCGTTCGCCGGATCCCACGGGCCGTCGACGCGCAGCCCGTACTTCGTTCCGGGGACGAGCCCGTCGACGAGGTCGTGGAAGACGTGGCCGGTGCGCTGGCGCAGACGCGTCTGCGTCTCCTCGCCGTCCGGGCCGATGATGCACACGGTCACGGTGTCCGCCGTCTCCGAGTAGACGGCGACGTTCGCGCCGTCCCCTCGCACGGTGACACCCAGCGGGTAGGGGGTCGAGAGCGGCATGGCGCCCTTTCACTCGGAGCGGACCGGACGACCACAGGTGCGATCGAACGGGCGGTCACTGCTGGATGATGCCAGCATGCACCACCAAGGCCTCGCAGTCACGAGGTGGGGCGGGGATTGTCTGCGGATCGTCGTCCTGGTAAGCGCTGCCAGAGTCGCAGGAGGTCGATCGCCTGAGGCGGGTCGAGGACCTGCCGGACGGCGTGGCGGCACGCGGTCGCCGACCCGGGCGACCTGCCGATGGAGCGGTCAGCCGCGGAACAGGAGCGTCGCGACGACGCCGAGCACGATGCCGACGACGCCGGAGCCGACCGCGATGAGGGTCGCGATGCGCGGGGGCACACCACGGTCCGCGGCGGCACGGGAACGTGCACGCACACGACGCCCGCGACGGATCCGCGACGCCGACCAGATCTCCCGCAACGAGGTCGCGACCTCGTGCGCCATGGGCCGCTGGGAGGGGTCGCGCGACGTCATCGACGACAGGAGCGGATGCCAGGCGGCCGGAAGATCAGCAGGGATGACGGGGTCGCGGTGGAGGCGTGCGACGGCGGCTTCGACGACGGTGCCGTCGAACTCGCGACGACCGGTGAGTGCCTCCAGCAGCAGGAGACCGAGCGAGTACACGTCGCTCTCCGCGCCGATCGGGCCGCCGTTGACCTGCTCGGGCGAGAGGTACGAGGCCGTGCCGACGAGGAGGTCGGTGTTCGTGAGCCTGGAGCCGCCGATGAAGTGCGCGATGCCGAAGTCGGAGAGCTTCGCGAGGTTCGCGTGGCCGAACGCCGAGACATCGCTGAAGAGGACGTTCTCCGGCTTCACGTCGCGGTGCACGATCGACTTGCTGTGGATGAACGCGAGCGCGTCCGCGAGCTGCGAGCCGAGCGCGGCGGCGTCGCGCGGGAGCATCGGTCCCTCCTCCAGCCGGTCGGCGAGGGTCGCGCCCGGGATGTACTCCATCACGAGGAAGCGGTGCTCGACGCCGCGGTGCAGGATCGATCCTGAGTCGTAGAGTTCTACGAGTCCCGGATGGCGGAGCTCGCCGAGGAGCCGGATCTCGCGTTCTTGGCGGAGGCGGTCGTTCGCCGTCGCGGTCTCGTCGCGGAACAGTTTCACGGCGACTTCGCGCGCGAGGAGCGCATCGGTCGCCCGGTACACGTTGGCGGTCCCGCCCACGCCGAGCCGGTCGCCCAAGCGGTACCGGCCGTTCGAGAGGCTGGGGGCGCTCGCGTCCTCGGTGCCGACACCGACCGCGAATTCGATGGACTCGCCGGAGCCGACGAAGCCCAGGAGGTCGTCCGGGCCGTCCGGGACTGCCGCGTGGTCCCCCGTGTACCGTCCGGAGCGGTCGCCGGTCCGGCCGGCCCGATCGCTCGTTCGGCGCGCGGAACCGGCCGCCGATGCTTCGGCTGCGCCTGCCTCGGGTTCCGGGGCGGTTTCGGTCACGGCGTGCTCCTCGCGGGGTTCGATGGTGCGGTCTGGTGGCCGCCCCTCCGCGTTTCGGCAGGCTGTTCCATCAACCACCGTACGTTCCGATGCTGTTTCGCGCTATTCGACAGGCGAGGGTTGATCAGACGCGACGCGACTGCTACCGCGTCCGACACCTGCCTGGCAACCCCGTGCGAGGGCGGCCGGTCGGGTTGCGCCGCACCCGCCGCAGCGGAAGCATGGGAGGCGATGCGGCTCCGGCATCCGTCCGTCTGCCGCTCCACCAGTCGCAGGGGAGAACCATGGCCACGGTCGCGGAAACAGTCGTCGCAACACTCAAGGCGAGCGGGGTGAAACGGGTCTACGGGATCCCCGGCGACTCGCTCAACGGTTTCACGGACGCGTTGCGGATCGACGGCGACCTCGATTGGGTGCACGTCCGCCACGAGGAGGCCGCAGCCCTCGCCGCCGCCGCCGAAGCGGAACTCACGGGCGAGCTCGCCGTGACCGCCGCGAGCTGTGGGCCAGGCAACCTGCACCTCATCAACGGCCTGTACGACGCCAACCGCTCGCGCGTGCCCGTCCTCGCCATCGCCGCGCACATCCCGAGCTCGGAGATCGGCAGCACCTACTTCCAGGAGACGCACCCGCAGGACCTCTTCCGCGAGTGCAGCGTCTACGTCGAGCTCGTCTCGATCCCCGAACAGTTGCCGCGCGTCCTCGAGATCGCGATGCGCACGGCCGTCGAACGTCGCGGAGTCGCCGTCATCGTCGTGCCCGGCGATGTGATGCTGCAGCAGGCGGTCTCGACGGCCGCCTCCGTCATCCGCGCCGCGTCACCGCGCATCCTGCCGTCCGAGGACGAGCTGACACGCGCCGCCACGATCCTGAACGGCGCCAAGAAGGTCACGATCCTCGCCGGTGCGGGGACCGCTGGCGCGCACGCCCAGCTCGTCGCCGCAGCCGACGCCCTCGCGGCGCCGATCGTCCACGCCCTCCGCGGCAAGGAGCACGTCGAGTACGACAACCCGTTCGACGTCGGGATGACCGGACTCCTCGGGTTCTCGAGCGGCTATCGGGCGATGCTGTCCTGCGACGTCCTCCTGATGCTCGGCACCGACTTCCCCTACCCGCAGTTCTACCCGGACAAGGCGACCGTCATCCAGGTCGACGTCCGCGGCGAGCAGATCGGGCGGCGGCATCCGGTCGACCTCGCGCTCGTCGGAAGTGTCAAGGACACACTCGACGCGCTCCTCCCGAAGCTGCAGCACAGCACCGACCGCAAGCACCTCGACGACGCCGTCAAGCACTACACGAAGACGCGGAAGGGGCTCGACGAGCTCGCGACGGCCGACCACGACGACCAGCCGATCCACCCGCAGTACCTCGCGAAGGTCGTGAACGACATGGCGTCGGACGACGCCGTGTTCATCCCCGACGTCGGCTCGCCCGTCGTCTGGGCGTCCCGCTACCTCACGATGAACGGCAGACGTCGACTCATCGGCTCGTTCAGCCACGGCACGATGGCGAACGCGGTCCCGCACGCGATCGGCGCGCAGGCATCGCACCCGGGTCGTCAGGTCGTCGCGCTCTCCGGCGACGGCGGGCTGACGATGCTGCTGGGCGAGCTCATCACCCTCACGCAGAACAAGCTGCCGGTGAAGATCGTCGTGTTCAACAACTCCTCGCTCAACTTCGTCGAACTCGAGATGAAGGCGGCCGGGTTCGTGAACTACGGCACCGAACTCGTGAACCCGGACTTCGCGAGGCTGGCCGAGGCGATGGGGATCCACGGCGAACGCGTCGAACGCGCGAGCGATGTGGAGGGCGCGATCAAGCGGGCCTTCGCACATGACGGCCCCGCGCTCGTCGACGTCGTGACCGCCCGTCAGGAGCTGTCGGTGCCGCCCGCGATCACGGCGGAGCAGGTGAAGGGCTTCACGCTCTACGCGCTGCGCACGGTCATGTCCGGGCGCGGCGACGAACTCCTCGACCTCGCGAACACGAACATCCTGCGTCGTCTGACCAGTCGCTGAGCCGCACTCCGGTCACTGTGCCGCCGCTCCGGTCACTGAGCCTGTCGAAGTGCCCCCGAACCACCCCACCGGTCACTGAGCCTGTCGAAGTGTCCCCTCCCCCGAACCGCCCCACCGGTCACTGAACTTCTCGAAGTGCGAGAACATCCCGCCTGTTCGGGTGTTGGATGGAGGCATGAGCGACACTCCCGCAGCCCTCCACCCGCACGAGCCGCACGCGGCCGGTCTCGCCGGTCGCCTCAACTGGTTGCGGGCGGGCGTGCTCGGCGCGAACGACGGCATCGTCTCGGTCGCCGCGATCGTCGTCGGTGTGGCTGGCGCGACGGGCGACACCGGCCCGATCCTGACGGCCGGCCTGGCCGGCCTGGTCGGCGGGGCGATCTCGATGGCGCTCGGCGAGTACGTCTCCGTCTCCAGCCAGCGCGACACGGAACGCACGCTCATCAGGAAGGAGCGACGCGAGCTCCACGAGATGCCCGAGGAGGAGCTCGCCGAGCTGCAGGCCCTCTACGAGGGAAAGGGGCTGAGCCCGTCGACGGCGAAGCTCGTCGCCGCCGAACTGACCGAGCACGATGCGCTTGCCGCACACCTCTCGATCGAACTCGGCATCGACCAGGAGGACCTCGCCAACCCGTGGCACGCGGCGCTCGCATCCGCTGTTGCCTTCACGATCGGCGCGCTCCTGCCGTTCCTCACGATCCTGCTCCTGCCCGCGGACATCCGCATCCCGATCACCTTCGCCGCCGTCCTCGCCGCCCTCGCGCTCACGGGCGCGGTCGGCGCGAGGCTCGGCGACAGCCCGATCCTCCGGCCGATGATCCGCGTGGTGGTCGGCGGCGCACTGGCCCTCGGCATCACGTTCCTGCTCGGCACCCTCCTCGGCACCGCGGGCGTCGTCTAGCCGGCTCGCGAGGGATCGCATGCGGCGAGTTCAGGCTGGGGCTGACGAGCCGCATGCGACCCCTCGCGGGCTAGGACGTGGGTGAGACCGGGGCCGGGTCGGGGATCTCGTGCGGGCGGTACTTGGGCAGGCGGCTCGCCGGCAGGATGGCCAAAGCACTCACGGCGGCCAGGATGAGCAGGCCGAGCTTCAGCGCCGACAGGCGGGCCTGCGTGTTCACGGCGACCGCGGCGTCGAGCTGCGCGGGCGTCGCATCGGTCGAGTCCGCGAGCGTCGTCCGCAATTGGTCGTTGCTCACGAAGTTGACGCTGTCGAGGTCCACCTGCGAGACGAGCTCCGGCGGGAGGTCGACGTCCGCGACGACCGCCGTCCCGACGTTGAACGCGAGGATCGTCACGAGCAGCGCCCCGGACACCGCGGTACCGACCGCCGAGGCGAGGTTCTGCGTCGTACCTCGCACGGAACCGACGTCGCCCGCGAGTTCCTTCGGCGCCGCTGTGACGAGCACGTTGAAGACGAGCGTCACGAGCGCGCCCTGCCCCACCCCGAAGACGAAGAGGCCGAGGATCGTCGGCAGCGTCTCCCAGTCGTTCGTCACGACGATCGCCAGCCAGAGCAGCGCCACCGTCGTGAGGCCGAAACCGACCATGCCGATCGTGCGCGGCGGGAACCGTTTGTACAGCCGGACCACGAGCGTCGCCGTGACGAACACCGTGAGGTTGAACGGCATCATCGCGAGCGAGGTGTCGAACGGCGTCCGGCCCTGGACGATCTGGATGTAGAGCGGCACGGTGAAGTTGAGGGCCGCTTCGAGCGACACGACGACGAACATCGCGTAGACGGCCGCCCGCTCCCGTGACGAGCCGAGCACCGCGAGGCTCACGAGCGGCACCTTCCCCGCTTTCGTGCGACGTTTCGTCCAGAGGAAGAACGCCTGGCCGAGGATCACGCCGAGCACGATGAGGAGCGGAGCAGGGGACAGACCGACGACGTCGAACGGTGCAGCGGCGGTCGCCTCCAGCACGCCCCACCCGTTCAGGTTGTTGAACCCGAGGGTGAGCGCCACGATGCCGCCGCCGATGAGGACGGCGGCGACGAGGTCGATCTTCACGGCCGGGTTGCCGGCGTCGGACCGCAACCGGAAGCTAAAGAGGAACACGGCGACCGCGAGGGCGAGCACGATGCCGAACACCGGTCGCCAGCCGACGAACGTCGCGAGCGTTCCGCCGACGAGGAACGCGCTGACCCCGGCGAGGGCGCGAGCGGAGCCGAGCGACCCGATGGCCGTCGCCTGCTGCGCCCCGCGGTAGTTCTCGGCGATCAATGCGACGAGGGACGGCACGATGATCGCGGCCGAGGCGCCGGCAAACGCCTGCGCCGTGATCACCCAGGCGACCGTCGGCGCGAGGATCATCAACGTCGCGGACACGGCGAACAGTGCGACGACGATGCGGAACATGATGATCCAGCCGACTCGCTGCCCGAGCTTCGCGCCCACCATGACGAGGGCTGCGACGACGAGCCCGTAGGTGACGATCGCCGTGCTCACACTCGTCGGCGGCACACCGAAGTCGGCGACCATCCCGCCGAGCGAGACGGGCAACGCGGACACGTTGAACGACATGAGGATCTGGGCGAGGAAGAGTCCGACCATCGGGACCCAGGATGTGCGCGCCTCGGGCGCCGCCTCTGTCTGTTCAGTGCTCATCGTGTGCTCCTTCCGAGGTCCGCTCGGCGGTCGGATGGGTGGCCGATGCGAAGATGTTGAGTCCCAGCGCGCGGGACAGGTATGCGGTGGCGCGCTGGCCCCGCACACTGTTGCCGGCCGAGTCGAGGCGAGGCGAGAAGACGCCGATCCCGCCTTTGCCCGGTGCGATCGTCACGATGCCGCCGGCCACGCCGCTCTTGCCGGGCAGCCCGATCTCGAACAGCCACTCGCCGGAGCGCTCGTACAGGCCGGTCGACGCCATGACGGCCAGGGTGTCACGGCACACCTCCGGCGAGACCACGCGCTCACCCGTGACGGGATTCACGCCGCCGTCGGCCAGGGTCGCGCCCATCACAGCCAGGTCGCGCGCTGTGACGAGGAGTGCGCACTGCTTCGTGTACACGTCCACGACGGCGAGCGGATCCCGTTCGATGCGCCCGTAGCTCTCGAGGAGCCTCGCGATCGCACGGTTGCGCTGGTTCGTCGCCGCCTCTGATTCGTACACGACGGCGTCCAGTTCGAGCCGGCGTCCGGCGAATCGGGACAGACCCGCCTGCACCGCCTCCCACTGCTCCTCCGGGGTGTCGCCCGGCATGAGCGCGGTGGTCGCGATGGCGCCCGCGTTCACCATCGGGTTCATCGGGTGTCCGTCGTTCAGTTCGATCGCGACGATCGAGTTGAACGCGAGACCCGTGTTGTTCACGCCGATGCGCTCGCGCACGACCTCGTGTCCGAACCGCTCGCAGACGAGGGCGTAGACGAACGCCTTCGAGATCGACTGGATGGAGAACGCGACGTCCGCATCGCCCGCGGAGTGGATCTCGCCGTCGACCTCCGCCACGCACACGCCGAACAGTTCCGGATCGACCGTCGCGAGCACGGGGATGTAGTCGGCCACGACCCCCTCGGCGTGGTCGCGGCTGCGACGGTGTGCGAGCGCCACCTGCTGCTCCACCGCCTCCCAGCCGGGGAGTGCGCCCGTCGAGACCTGCTGTTCGACGCCCTGCGAGTCGAGTTCCATCCGTCTGCCCCTCTCGGGACGATGCGATGGCGATGCGATTCCGTCCCGTTGGAATCATCATGCTGCTCGGGTGGCGTCGAGCGATAGACCATCCCGCAACGTCGTCATCGGGCCATCAGGCGACACCTGGAGCGCAAGACCTGCTCAAAGGCACGATCCAGGGGCCATGGGTAGACTCGTGTACCGTGTCCAGACTTCTCGTAACCGGCGGCGCCGGATTCATCGGCTCGAACTTCGTCCACTACGTCCTCGACAACACCGATCACACGGTGACCGTCCTCGACAAGCTCACCTATGCAGGCAACCGCGCCTCGCTCGACGGGCTGCCGGAGGACCGGTTCCGGCTCGTCGTCGGCGACATCCAGGACGCCGCTCTCGTCGACCAGCTCTTCGCCGAGCACGATGCCGTGGTGCACTACGCGGCCGAATCGCACAACGACAACTCGCTGCACGACCCGCGTCCGTTCCTGGACACGAACATCATCGGCACGTACACACTCCTCGAAGCCGCTCGCAAGCACGGCACCCGCTTCCACCACATCTCCACCGACGAGGTCTACGGCGACCTCGAGCTGGACGACCCGGAGCGTTTCACCGAGGACACCCCGTACAACCCGTCGAGCCCGTACTCCTCGACGAAGGCCGGCAGCGACCTCCTCGTCCGCGCCTGGGTGCGTTCGTTCGGTGTGAAGGCGACGATCTCCAACTGCTCCAACAACTACGGTCCGTACCAGCACGTGGAGAAGTTCATCCCGCGCCAGATCACCAATGTGCTCGGCGGCGAACGCCCGAAGCTCTACGGCACCGGCGAGAACGTCCGCGACTGGATCCACGCCAACGACCACTCCTCCGCCGTCCTCACCATCCTGGAGAAGGGTGTCATCGGCGAGACGTACCTCATCGGCGCCGACGGCGAGAAGAACAACAAGGACGTCGTCGAGCTCATCCTCACGCAGCTGGGCCAGCCTGCCGACGCGTACGACCACGTCAACGACCGTCCCGGCCACGACCTCCGCTACGCCATCGATTCGTCGAAGCTCCGCACGGAGCTCGGTTGGACGCCGTCGTTCAGCGACTTCGAGGCCGGCCTCGCCGACACGATCGAGTGGTACCGCGACAACGAGTCATGGTGGGCGCCGCAGAAGGCCGCGACCGAGGCGAAGTACCAGGAGCAGGGTCAGTAGGCCCAACTCCCCGCAGTTCGCCGAACACACACGAACGGGCCCGCTCCTCACGGAGCGGGCCCGTTCCGCTGTCCTCGGGCGGTACCCGTGGTCAGGCCTTGCCTGTCCCGGACGGCCCAGCGTCGCCCTGCCCGCACCGCATCCCCCTACCCCACCCCGAGTCGATCATGCATAACTCCTTCGATTTGCACGGCTCGACGTCGGCAATCCGCGGAACGACGCGGTTCGAGCGTGCATGCGCGGCCGAAATGAAGGAGTTGTGCGCGAGGGTGGATGGCGCAGGCGGACGATGACCGCGAGGAGTGGGGATGTACAGGGAGCCGACGAAGCACGGGATCCGCAGAGTGCAGACGAAGCCTGAAAAGCAGGGAGAAGACGCTAGTTGACGTTGGCGTAGAGCCACTCGAGCGGGTCGACCCAGGTCACGCCGTCGAGGCGGATCTCGAAGTGGAGGTGCGGGCCCGTCGACATGCCGGTGCTGCCGGTGAGGCCGATGATCGTGCCGACCTTGATGGCCTGGCCCTCGACGACCTTGGTGGAGCCGTGCTGCATGTGCGCGTAGACGCTGGAGACGAGCTTGCCGTTGATCGTGTGGTCGACGATGATGTTGACGCCGAGCGAGCCTTCGCCGTCTTCGACGTGGCGGACGACGCCGTCGGCGATGACCTGGATCGGTGCGCCGTCGCCGGGGTTGAAGTCCTGGCCGTGGTGGTCGCTCGAGCAGCCGGCGCAGTCGCGGGCGCCGAAGCGGTCACCGATCTTCACACCGACGGCGAACGGCCACTGGATGGTACCGTTCGGGTCGTTCGTGAACGTGTTCGCCGGGCGGATGCCCATCGCGGCGGCGGCTTCCTCGATCGTGCTCGTGGAGTAGTCGTCTCGTGTGAACGTGAGTTCCGCGGAACCCTCGCTCTCGACGGACTGGCTCTTGGCCTTGTTGCTCTGGCCGTCTCCGTCGCCGCCGATCTGCTGTGCGGTGACGGTGGCTGCGGCGACGTCCTCTGCGGTGAGGAGCGCGTTCGCGGGAAGTGAGGTTGCGACGGCCATGAGGGCGACGAAGCCCATCGCGGCTGCGGCGAAGATCTTGGTCGCGCCCTTGCGGACGGGCTTGCCGCGAGACGCGGACGGCTTGGCGACGGCGACAGCGGTCGAAGCCGATGCGGGAGCCGATGTCTTCGCGGGACGCGTCTGCTTGGGAGCCTTCGGGGCCTTCTTCGGAGCACCCTGGGCTCCGCGAGCTCCGCGGGCCGAGGCTCGCTTGGCGGCGTCGGGCGAGCGGCGCTCACGACGCGATGCGGGCTGAGCGTCCGCTGCGGAAGCGTCGATGTCGTCGTCCGAGGGCTCGTCATCCGAGGACTCGTCGGTCGCCTCGGGTGCGTCCTGCAGAAGACGGGCAAAGGGGAGCTCGGTGTCGGGAGTGACGGGCTCTGCGGCGACGGGGACGCCCATCGCGGCGAGGACCTCGTCGAAGGAGGGCTGCACCTGAGGTGCGGGCTCCGGGTAGTGCACGAAGAGCTCTGGGTTCGTCTGCGGCGTCGCGGATGCTGCCCGCGAGACCGGCGCTTCGGTTGCCGGTGCGGCATCGGCGGCCGGTTCAGCGGCGGGAGCTTCATCTGCAGGGGCGGCGACCAGGCCGTCGATCGTGAGCGTCTCGACGATCTCGTCGGCACGGGTCTCGTCCGCGGGAGCTTCAGGGGCCTGCGCTTCGGGAGCTTCGACCGCAGGCGTGTTCACTGCGGGAGCTGCATCCGATTCGTCTGCGGCGTCGAGCGGCTCGGGTGCCGGTGCGCTGAGGATGGGGATGGCCGCCGTCGCCGGCTGCGCGTTGGAGCCTTCCTGACCCTGCTGCTCCTGCCCGAGAGTGGGAGCCGGAGAGGTGCGCTGCCACGTGGAGAGGAGGGGCTGCGCGATGGCCGAAGCTGCTGCTGCACGCTCGCGTTCGCGGAGTTCGCGACGGCTGAGCGGAGGCGCCTCGACCACGGTCGGTTCCGTGTTCTCGGCAGCCGTCACGACCGGTTCCTGAGGGTCCGGAAGCACAGGGCTGTCCTCAGGCGTGGCATGTCGGGGCAAGAGCTAGGGATCTTTCGGGTGGAGGCGGACAAGACGCTTCCGCGGGGGGATCGCGAAAGTAACGAATTCATAAATGCTAGCAACGGCTCCCTGGAAAAGCCATGGCAGCGATCCTTACATTCAAATGAAATCCTGATCAGACGGCAAATGAGAGTTCTCTGAGAGAGATGATTCCCGCCGTGAACGAACTCTCCCGGCGGTCATCGGCATCAGCTGCCGGCGTCGCCGCGAGCGAATCCGTGCTCTGCGAGCAGACCTTCGAGCACAGCGAACAGGGGTTCGTCCGCCGCCATGACGAGTGCGCGCGTCGCGGGCGATCCGCCGAGCCCGGCGACGGTCGCTCCAGCCTCCGACGCGATGAGTGCTCCGGCGACCTGATCCCACGGGTGCAGGCCGCTCTCGTAGTACGCGTCGAGTCGACCGTTCGCGACGTTGCAGAGGTCGAGCGCTGCGGATCCGATGCGCCGGATGTCGCGGAACGTTCCCAGGAGCGCTCCGACCACGGCCGCCTGCTCGACACGACGCTCCGCACTGTAGGAGAAGCCGGTGCCGAGGAGCGCGAGGTTGGGGCGGACATCGCGATTCACCTCGAGTACACGCCCATTGAGTCGAGACCCCAGACCGAGCCCGGCCGTGTACGTCTCCTCCAGCACTGGGTTCACGACGGCTCCCGCGAGCGCGTTCCAGGTGGCGGGATCCGGATCCCCTTCGACGACGCCGATGCTCACGGCGTACGCGGGGATGTCGTAGAGGTAGTTGACGGTGCCGTCGATGGGGTCGACGACCCAGGTGAGACCGCTCGTACCGCGTTCGGCGCCCGTCTCCTCGCCGAGGAAGCCATCGTCGGGGCGGGCTGCGGCGATGCGCGCGCGGATGAGGTGCTCCGACTCGCGGTCGGCGCGCGTCACGACGTCCTCCGCGGAGGATTTGCTCGCCGCCACCTCGACGCCTTCGCGACGCCTGGTGCGGATGAGCGCACCGGCTTCCGTGGCGATGTCGGTGGCGATGGTCAGGAGTTCGTCGATACCGGTCACTCGTCCATCGTCCTCTGTTTTCGGCACGACCTCGACACGGCTTCCCGCGAGAGCGGAGGACTCCTGTCGACATGCGCCCGGTCACTGAGCCTGTCGAAGCGCCTGAGCCCAACCCTTCGACGAGCTCAGGGACCGGGGCATCAGCGACCCGGCTCCACTCATAGACATCGGACGGTTCACCGCAAGTGCGGAGAAATATCGACAGAGTGAGTTGTATCAGACAGAATAGATCCGACCTTCTCGGCGATCGCGACTCCGCAATTCGATCGAGAACGCGCTCGGAGCCGAGCCTGGTCCCGCAGAGAGAGCCGGTGCCGATATGAGTGCCCGACAGCCAGAATCGCCCGGACCGCAGGCCACCGGCGCACGCCCCGCAGCCGACCTCGACTTCGGCCCGCTCGGCTTCGGCTCGGCGTCCATCGGCAACCTCTACCGCGCGGTCGACGACGACCATGTCGATCGCGCCCTCGAAGCAGCGTGGGACAGCGGCATCCGCTACTTCGACACGGCCCCGCACTACGGGCTCGGCCTGTCGGAACGCCGTCTGGGCGCGTTCCTGCGCGAGCGTCCGCGCGACGAGTACCTCGTCTCGACGAAGGTGGGTCGCCTCCTCGCCCCGAACCCCGCTTTCGCGGGCGGGCGCGACGATCAGGGCTTCGACGTCCCGGACGACGCCGTTCGCGTCTTCGACCCGAGCGAGGCGGGCGTCCGGAAGAGCCTCGAGGACTCGCTCGAGCGCATGGGACTCGATGCGATCGACATCCTCTACCTGCACGACCCCGACGTCTACGATCTCGACCGCGGCCTCACGGAGGCGCTGCCCGCCCTCGCGAAGCTGCGCGATGAAGGCCTCGTCCGGGCGATCGGCATCGGCGTCAACGATGCGGCCGTGGCCGCCCGAGCCGTGCGGGAGGGCGACCTGGACCTCGTGATGATCGCCGGCCGGTACACGCTCCTCGAACAGCCCGCGGCAGAGGAACTCCTTCCGGTCTGCCTGGAGCGCGGCGTGCGCGTCGTCGACGCCGCCGTCTTCAACTCCGGCCTGCTCGCCACGAACACCCCGTCGGCCGACGCGAGCTACAACTACGGCACCGTGCCGGCGGACGTCCTGGCACGCGCCCGCGAGCTCGCCGCGGTCTGCGCCGAGTTCGGCGTCGATCTGCCCGCTGCGGCTCTGCAGTTCCCGCTCCGTCACCCCGCCGTCGCGACAGTTGTTGTCGGCACCTCGAACGCCGATGCCGTCCGCCAGAACGTCCAGCGGGCGAACGCGCCCATCCCCGACGCCCTCTGGGATGCGCTCACCGCCCGCGGCCTCATCGCCTGACCCGTGCCGCCCTGCCGCTGACGACGGTGGCGTCGGACCGAGGCCCTACGTCCCCGACAGTTCGTGGAGCAGGGCGACGACGGGCTCGAAGCGCAGCCGTGACGACTCGATGTGCTCGCCGATGAGGCGCGCAGCATCGGACGAGCGGTGGTCGATGATCGCCTCCGCGATGCCGGTGTGCTCGTCGATCGCCCGCGAACCGGAGCCGTTCCGGTAGTACGCGCTGAACGCCTCCCTGATGAGCGCGGCCTCGTCGGCGGTCCGCGGGCTCACGGTCCTGGACGCGTGGTACAGCCGCAGGAAATGCAGATGGAAGTGCGTGCGCTCGAACGACTGCACGATGAGTTCGTTG
Organism: Plantibacter lichenum; assembly: GCF_050587525.1. NCBI lineage: Bacteria > Bacillati > Actinomycetota > Actinomycetes > Micrococcales > Microbacteriaceae > Plantibacter > Plantibacter lichenum. The sequence continues at coordinate 21,844 of NZ_JBOBFT010000001.1, forward strand.
CCCGCCAGCTGCGCGATGAGCGCGTGGAAGCGCGCGTCGTGCTCCGTGAGCGCCGTGTATGCGTCCTCGCCCTCCGGCCCGGCCTCGCTCAGGACGGCGGTGCGTCCGCGATCGAGTTCGTCACGGAGGGCCGCGATGCCGGCGTCGTCCACGACCGTCGCCGCCTGCTCCGCCGTCCACGGCTCGATGAGCATGCGGAACTGCGACAGCTCCACGAACTCCTTCGCCGTCAGGAGTGACGTCGCGAAGTAGCCGCGAAGCGGCGTCTTCACGGCGAGTCCGTCCGATTCGAGGCGGGCGAGGGCTTCGCGCACCGGTGTCGGTGAGACGCCGAGTTCTGCGGACAGGGCGTCGATATTCATCCGCACGCCAGGGGAGATCGTATGGTCGAGCAGCATCGTCCGGATGACGAAGTAGGTCTCGTCGGACAGCACGGAACGCGAGATGCGCGGCGGCAGCTGAACGCTCACGGTGACTCCAGCCACGAGGGGGACAAACTCCTTGCAGAGTAGTACAGCTGTCGGAGGGACGGCCTCCGACCAGGCGGTCGCCTACGCACCCGAGCGCTGCGCAGCGAGATCCCACACCTCCTCGAGCGGGGTCATCGCCGATCCGCCGTCGGCATCTCGGAAGACCTCGACGAAGCAGCCGATGCGCGCCTGCCACGCGGTCTGGGCCGGATCGCCGTCGAGTCCCGCCATCGCCGCGTCGAAGTCCTCGCACACGACCAGGTGGAAGAGCCGGTCGCCCGAGCGCCAGATGGTCCAGTCGTGGATGCCGACGCGCGCGAAGCTCGCCACGAGGTCGTCCGGGATCCGCTCGTGCGCCGCCCGGTAGCCGTCGACGAGCCCCGGCCGGATGATCGAGTGCAGGGCGACACGCATCAGACCGTCTCCGTCCCGGTGGATCCGACGACCCCGCCGTCGCCGCCGACCCCGGCCCGCTGCCCGTGGATGAGCCGGATGACGGCTTTGCTCATGTCGTCGTAGTCGTGCGTGTTGTCGATCTCGCCGGCGATCACGAAGTCCTGCATGACCACGATGCGGTCCACGAGGGTGACCGTCTCGGCGAGGTCGCTCGAGATGACGACGATCGCCTTGCCCGCCTCCGCCAGTCGCCAGATGAGCTGGTAGAACGCGCCCTTCGTGCGGACGTCGATCCCGATCGTCGGTTCGTCGATGATGAGGATCTCGGTGTTCGCCGCGAGCCATTTCCCGAGCGACACCTTCTGCTGATTGCCACCCGAGAGCTGCCCGACGAGCTGGTCGCGCGAGGACACCTTGATGTCGAGGGAGGCGATGAACTCGTCGGCCGTCGCATCGGCGGCGCGCTCTCGAACGACCCCGAACGCGTTCGACAGCTTCCGCAGGACCGTGACGGTGAGGTTCTTGCCGACGGTCTGATCGAGGAACAGCCCTTCGGCTTTGCGGTCCTCGGTGACGTAGCCGATGCGATGCCGGTCGAGCGCGTCGCCGACGGATCGGATGGTGGTCACCCGACCGTTCACGAGGATCTCGCCGCCCGTGATCTTGTCGAGCCCGAGGAGCGCTCTCGCGAGTTCGCTGCGCCCTGCGCCGACCAGGCCGTACATGCCGAGGATCTCCCCCGGCCGCACGGCGAAGTCGATGCCGCTGTGCCCGCTCGCGGTGTCGATGCCGCGGAGTTCCAGGGCGGGAGTTCCGGACTGCAGCGGCGGCCGTTCCGGGATGTCGAGTTTCGCGAGGGTGCGTCCGACGAGGAGATCGACGATGCCGTCGCGCGTGTAGTCGGCGAGCGACGCGGATTCGAGCACGGACCGGCCGTCACGGAAGATCGTGACGGTGTCGCAGTGGGCGAAGACCTCCTCCAGCTTGTGACTCACGAAGAGGATCGAGCGGCCCTGATCCGCCAGCCGGTGCACGACGTCGAAGAGGAGCTTCGACTCGGTCTCGCTGATCGACGCCGTCGGTTCGTCGAGGAGGAGCACCGCGCTGTCCGCGTACAGGCCGCGCGCGATCTCGATGAGCTGCGTCTGCGCGGGCGAGAGAAGGCTCGTCGGGAGGGACGGGTCGATCGGGAACTCGAGCAGGTCGAGCACCCGCGCGGCGCCCTCCCGAACCTCCTTCCAATCGACCCGTCCCCCACGCTTCGGGGTGTTGCCGAGGACGATGTTCTCGGCGACCGTGAAGTCGGCGATGACGTTGCGCTCCTGGTGCACGACGCCGATGCCGGCCATCGTCGCGTCGTGCGCGGAACGGAACGTCCGCGCCTCCCCGCGCACGAGCAGTTCGCCGGAGTCGGCCGGTTGGATGCCCGTCAGGATCTTGATGAGCGTGGACTTGCCGGCTCCGTTCTCGCCGAGCAGTGCGTGCACCTCGCCGCGCTTGAGCGTCAGGTTCACGGCGTCGAGGGCGCGGACGCCCGGGAACGTCTTCGTGATTCCACGCGCTTCGAGTGCGAAGCCCTGCTCGGCGACCGTGCGGTCGATCGTCTGCTGGTCCGACATCAGCGTGCTCCTTCAACGGCTCGGACGGCTGCCGTGGGCGGCGCGTCTGGCGGGGTGGGGCGGCGGCCGGTCCTCGGTCGGTTCGTGCGCACCCGATCGAGGGCGACGGTTCCGAGGACGACGGCGCCGATCACGAGGTTGACCCAGCTCGGGTCGAGCTGGAACGCCGCGCGGGCGCTGTCGACGAGACGGACGATCGTCGCTGCGAACACGGTCCCGAGCACGGCCACCGTTCCGCCGACGAGCGAGACGCCGCCGATGATCGGCGCTGCGAAGCTCGAGAGGAGCCAGTCGCCGCCGATGCTCTTGTTCGCCCCGGGGAGCGAGGCGAGGACGAGGAGGGCCGCGACCCCGCAGAGCAGACCGGACAGTGCGTGCGCCGCAACGAGGCTGCGGTTGTTGGAGATGCCGCTCAGCGTCGCCGCCAACGGGTTGCCGCCGCTCGCGAGCATCTCGCGGGCGAAGAGCATGTTCCGGTACACGAGCGAGAGGACGATCGCGATGGCGACGGCGATCCAGAAGATGAGCGGGATGCCGAGCGGACGCGCGGTTCCGATCAACTGCAGTTCCGGCCAGGCGTTCGCCGTGATCGTCCGGGTGCCGACGAGGGCGTACTGCGCTCCGCTCAGAATGGTCATCGTCGCGAGCGTGACGACGAAGCCGTTGATCCTGGTCAGGACGACGAGCAGACCGTTCGCGAGTCCCGCGAGGAGACCGATGAGGATCGCCGCGATGCCGCCGAGCCAGCCGGGCAGGCCGAAGTCGGCGATGAGGATGGCGGCGAGGCACGCGGAGAAGCCGCCGATCGCGCCGACCGCGAGGTTGAGCTGGCCCACGGCGAGCGTCGCCATCTGTGCGAGCCCGATGACGATCGGGATGGCGAGGAACTGGAAGAACGTCTCGACGGAGATGGGGCTGAGGAACCCGCCGCCGGACTGCGCGGTGAGGATGATGACGCCGACGACGATGACGCCCGCGAGCGTCGCGTTCTGGCTCTTCAGAGTGCGCGCGAAGCGTTTCACGAGGACACCACCGCCTCTCCGGTGCGTTCGACGGACGGTTGTCGGGCGGCTCGCAGTTGCGACCGCTGGCCCATCACGTCGCGGACCCGGTCGGCGGAGAGCGCGAGCAGGAGCACGGTGCCGAGGAGGATGTTGAGCCCCTCGATGCCGACGCCGAAGATGAGCAGGCCCTGCCGGATGACGACCGTCAACGTGATGCCGAGGAACGTGCCGATCACGGAGACGTAGCCGCCCGCGAGGAGCGTGCCGCCGAGGATCGGGCCGAGGAAGGACTGGAGCATGAACTCCTGGCCGATGCCCGGCGTGAACGATCCCGTGCTGGCCGCGAGCATGAACCCCGCGAGTCCCGCGAGGACTCCGGAGAGCGTGTGGACGAGGATGATGCGCGCGGCGACCGGGATGCCCGAGAGGAGCGCCGCCCGATCGCTGCTCCCCGTGAGGAGCGTCTCACGGCCGAACCGCATGCGGGAGAAGAGGAACCCGATGACGAGCATCGCGAACAGCGCCACGAAGAGCAGGAGCGGGATGCCGGCCGGACCGCAGGTGTCGCCGATGCACAGATCGGAGGTCTTGAACCGGCCGAACTCGTTGAGCCCCGGCACCTGTACCGTGATGGCCGAGCCCGCGCTGACCCGTGCGTAGACCGTCGGGACGAGGCCGAGGAGCGCGAAGCTCATCGCGAGGGTCACGACGAAGGAGTTGACGCCGGCCTTCGCGACGAGGACGCCGCAGATCGCCCCGACGAGCCCGCCGGCGAGGAGCCCTGCGAGCAGCCCGACGATGAGCGGAACGCCGAACGCCTGGAACGTCATGCCGGCGACCATCGCACCGACGGCCGCCATCCCGCCGATCGCGAGGTTCATCTGGCCGACCGACAGCACGACCATCTGCGCGAGCCCCACGACCGTGAAGATCGCGATGTTCGTGAGCATGGGGGCGATGACGAACTGCGTGGAGAAGAACATCGGCTGGATGCTCCCGATCACGATGACGAGCACCGCGATGAGGATCAGGAGGCCGATGCGGTTGTCGCCGAGGAGCGCACGACCCCGGCGACGGGTGTCGGCGCCGCGTGCGTTCCGGTCCTTCGCCGTGCGCGGGGCCTTCGGTGCGGTCGAGACGCTCATGCGACCCGCCTCCCGTCGATCGCGTCGTCGTCCCAGTCGATGCCGAGCCCCGGCGTCTCCGGCGCGACCGCGAGGCCGTCCCGGATCTCGAGTTCGTCACGCGTGATGCCGCGCAGCTGCGGGATGTGCTCGACGTAGTGACCGTTCGGGACCGCCGCGACGAGGCTCACGTGGAGCTCCATCAGGAAGTGCGGGCAGACGACCGTGTTGTACGCCTCCGCGAGGTGTGCGACCTTGAGCCACGGCGTGATGCCGCCGATGCGGGCGACGTCGACCTGGACGACCGATGCCGCGTCCCGATGCAGGTAGTCGCGGAACTGCGCGATCGAGTACATCGACTCCCCCACGGCGATGGGGATGCTCGTGGAAGCGGCGAGGCGTGCGTGCCCGCTCACGTCGTCGGCCGGCAGGGGCTCCTCGAACCAGAAGAGGTCGGCGTCCTCGAACGCGGCTGCCCGACGCACCGCTTCGGCCGCGGTCATCGACTGGTTGGCGTCGACCATGATGTGGAAGTCCGCGCCGACGGCATCGCGCACCGCGAGCAGCCGCTCCCGGTCCTCGGTGACCGACGGCTTGCCCACCTTGAGCTTCACGCCCCGCAGGCCCTTGGCCTGCGATTCGAGGGCTCCCGCGACGAGGTCGCCCTGAGAGAGGTGCAGCCAGCCGCCCTCCGTGTCGTACAGCGGCACCTCGCGACGATACCCTCCGGCCATGCGCCAGAGCGGTTCGCCCGTGCGCTTGCCGCGGACGTCCCACAGCGCGGTGTCGATCGCGGCGAGCGCGAGCGAGGTGATCGCCCCGACCGTCGTCGCCCGCGTGGACCGGAAGAGCGTGGTCCAGACGGCTTCGATCGCGCGGCTGTCGAGACCGATGAGCGACGGGATCAGGTGGTCGCGCAGCATCGACAGCACCGCGCGACCCCCCGTCCCGATCGTGTAGGAGTACCCGACACCCGTGAGTCCGTCGGCGGTGTCGATCTCCACGAAGATCGTCTCCTGCTTCAGGAAGCTCTGGACGGCGTCGGTGCGTACCGTCTCGACCTCGAGGTCGATGAGGGAGGCGCGGGCGGCGGTGATCGCGGCGGCCCCGGAGAACGCGGCCGTGAACGCTCCCGCGTTCGTGGGCGCACCGGTGGTGGTGATCGCAGTCATGATGTCGAGTGCTCCAGTGTCGTCACTTGCAGGTGAGCAGGTCGCTCTTGAACGTGTCCATGAGCTTCGTCGTCTCGGCCTTGCGCTCGTCGTCGTACGTCTTCACGTTGTCCTTCGTGACGACGAACGAACCGGAGTCGATGACGACGCCCGGGTCCTTCATCGTGCAGGCCTTCGTCTGCAGCTGGCCGAGCGTCCACGAGCCCACGTAGGCCTGGCCGACGGGGTTCTGGACGACGGTCGCGGAGACGGAGCCGTCCGCGATGCCGCTCAGGATGACGTCGTCGTCGTCGATCGCGACGACCTTGATGGGGAGACCGGACGCCTTGACGGCCGACGCCGATGCGACGGCCGGGTTGTACGCCGTGGAGACGAAGCCGTTGATTTCCGATCCCTTCGCGGCGAGGAGGTCGGCGACGGCCTTCTGCGCGGTCGAGAGGTCCTTGTCGATGTCGGTCACGGCCGGCAGCAGGGTGACGGATCCGCCCGTCTCGGCGACGGCCTTCTCGACGCCCTTGATGCGGCGTTGAGTGTTGGCGTCGACGTTGTTGCCGGTGAGGTGGACGAGCGTGCCCGTGCCGCCCATCGCATCGATCGCGGCTTTCGCGGCCTTGTATGCGGCGACCTCGGTGTCGGTGGAGAGGCAGAAATCGGCCTCGTTGACGTCGCCCGCGGGACAGGACGCGAGCGATGCGACGGCGAAGCCCTGGTCCTTGAGGGACTTGAACGTCGTGTTGATGTCGGTGGGCGAGACGCCGAAGATGCCGAACGCGTTGACGCCCTGGGCGGCGAGGGAGTTGAGGACCTCGTTCTGCTTGGACTGGTCCCACTCGGCCGTCTCGTTGACGGCGACGCTGCCGAGCCCGAAGTCCTTCGCCGCTTCCTTGCCTGCGGCGGCCCACGGCTGGAAGTACGGGTGCGATCCGCCCGGTACGAGGGCGACCTTCACCGACTCCATCCCGCCGGAGCCTGCGCTGTCGGCGGTTCCGGCCGATTTGCTCGTGCACGCTGCCGTGGACAATGCCAGGGTGATTGCTGCGGCGGCGAGCAGGCCGCGGGTGACCTTGCTGCGAACGATCATGATTCCTCCACTCTGAGAAACACTTCGAAAATAGAATATCCAATAGGATCTGTACTTGAGGAGCCTATCGCCGGCGCCGCGGTTGTCAAGGGTCGGATCAATACCGACCACTATCAGGCAGTTTCGCCGCAGCTCCTCGTTCCGCCGACGCTAACATCCGATGTCTACCCTGCGGGCGTTCCGAGACCGGATCGTGATGTGAGCCTGAAACTCGATGAGGCTACGTATCTAACATTGACGGGTGATCGTGATGTGAAACGATGGTTTCCATGAACACCACCCCCACGACCGAGCACCCACCGCAGCCGGGCGGGGACGCGAAGGCCTTCTTCGGCCAGCCCCGAGCGCTCGCCAACGTCTTCGGCGTGGAGATGTGGGAACGCTTCTCCTTCTACGGCATGCAGGGCATCCTGCTCATCTACCTGTACTTCTCCGTCACCGACGGCGGCCTCGGCGTCGACAAGGCGACGGCGGCCGGCATCGTCGGAGCGTACGGCGGCAGCGTCTACCTGTCCACGATCCTCGGCGCGTGGCTCGCGGACCGTGTCCTCGGCTCGGAACGGGTCCTCTTCGCGGGCGCCATCGTCATCATGGCCGGTCACGTCGCCCTCGCGATCATCCCGGGCGGCGCGGGAGTCGTCGTCGGCCTCATCCTCGTCGCCTTCGGCAGCGGCGGACTGAAAGCCAACGCGACCCGCATCGTCGGCACCCTCTACGGCGAGAAGGACCCCCGACGCGACGCCGGCTTCTCGATCTTCTACCTCGGCATCAACCTCGGCGGCTTCCTGGGGCCGATCCTCACGGGACTCGTCCAAAGCACTGCCGGCTTCCACTGGGGCTTCGGACTCGCTGCCGCCGGCATGGCCGTCGGGCTCATCCAGTACTCGTTCGGCCGGAAACGCCTCCCCGACGAGGCCCGTGCGGTCCCGAACCCGCTCCCCCGAAACCGCCGTGCACTCATGGCCGGCCTCGCCGCGGCGTTCGTCGTCGTGGCCATCGTCCTCGTCGTCACCGGCGTCGTGACCGCGGAGAACCTGCCGCTCGTCATCATCGGGCTCGTGATCGTCGCCGCCGTGTCGTACTTCGCGGTCATGCTCTCCTCGAAGCTCGTCTCCAGTACGGAACGCAGCCGCCTGTTCGCGTTCATTCCGCTCTTCATCGCGAACGCCGCGTTCTGGTCGCTGTACCAGCAGCAGTTCACGGTCCTCACGATCTACTCGGACGAACGCCTCGACCGGAACCTGTTCGGCTGGGAGTTCCCGATCCCGTGGGTGCAGTCGATCAACCCGATCTTCATCATCATCCTCTCGGGCGTCTTCGCGGCGATCTGGACGAAATGGGGCGACCGTCAGCCGTCCACGCCCGTGAAGTTCGCGGCCGGCACGATCCTCATGGGGCTCGCGTTCCTCCTCTTCCTCGCCTGGGCGGGCGGCGGACCCAACAGCACGCCGCTCATCGCGATGATCGGCATCCTGCTCGTCTTCACGATGGCGGAACTGCTCATCTCCCCGGTCGGCCTGTCCGCCTCCACGAAGCTCGCACCGCACGCCTTCGAGGCGCAGATGGTCGCGCTGTACTTCCTGTCGGTCTCCCTCGGGACGGCGATGGCGGGGCAGCTCGCGAAGCTGTACACGCCGGAGACGGAGACGGCCTACTTCAGCGTCATCGGCGGTGTCGCGATCCTGATCGGCATCCTGCTCGCCGTCTTCAGCCCGATGGTCCTGCGCCTCATGAGGGGCGTCCGCTAGTCGGCCCGGAACCGTGTGGAACGAGAACAGCCCCGCTCCTCGGAAGGAGCGGGGCTGTTCTGTACATCTGCCTGTGGCGAGTGAGGGATTCGAACCCCCGAAGGCTGAGCCGTCTGATTTACAGTCAGATCCCTTTGGCCGCTAGGGTAACTCGCCAGGGCGCGCCCGACCAACTTGCATCAGCCAACCGAAAGCGCTTCACAAGAATACTCGTCAGAGCCCCTGACGCGAAATCGGCGCGGAACGGTGGTCCGGATGCCCGGAAGCACAGTGTGGAACCGCGGCACCAACGCCTGGAAGCACAGGGCAGAACGGCGACTCAACCGCCCGGGAACCCAGCGCGGCCTGGACCCGGAGACGAGGCCGGGTAGCATGGTGGGATGGCAGATTCATCGTTTGACGTCGTGAGCAAGGTCGACAAGATGGAGGCGGACAACGCCCTCAACCAGGCGCACAAGGAGATCGAGCAGCGCTACGACTTCAAGAACGTCGGAGCATCGATCGCCTGGAGCGGCGAGAAGATCCTGATGAAGGCGAACACCGAGGAGCGCGTCAACGCGATCCTCGACGTCTTCCAGTCGAAGCTCATCAAGCGCGGCATCTCGCTCAAGAGCCTCGACTCCGGCGAGCCGTTCGCGAGCGGCAAGGAGTACCGCATCGAGTCGACCCTCAAGGAGGGCATCAGCCAGGAGATCGCCAAGAAGGCGAACAAGCTCATCCGCGACGAGGGCCCCAAGTCGGTCAAGTCGCAGATCCAGGGCGACGAACTGCGCGTCTCCTCGAAGAGCCGCGACGACCTCCAGGCCACGATGGCGCTCCTCAAGAACGCCGACCTCGACATCGACCTGCAGTTCACCAACTACCGGTAACCACCGCTCGGCCGGCTCCGCGGTACTCGGCGTCGATCAGCGGTTCGCGGGTTCCTCCCGCAGATACGATCGCGCCCATCGCCTGATGTCGGCGAACGCATGCGCCCGCACGTCCTCCTCTGAGAGGAACACGTCGTGCAGTGCGCCGTCGAGTCTGGCGATCGTCACGAGCCTTCCGAGGTCGAGCGCTCGTTGGGCGACCCCGACGACGTCGAGCGCGACATCGCTGTGCCGCATCGCCTCCGTCCACCTCGGCAGGAGGGTGCTGCGTGCCGAGAGCAGGGTGAGCACGGGAATCGCGAGTTGCAGGCCAGCGTCGACGGTCGTCTGACCCCGGAGGATCGCGTTCAACCAGCCCGGGTGGAGCGGGAAGCCGTGGAGCGGCCGCCAGTCCAGGTTGTAGTCCCACTCGCCGTCCATCGTCTTCGAGACCGATCTCGTGTAGAAGCCGAGGTCGACGACGGGGAGCTGCGCGAGCGGGTCGATCCTCGCGCCCACCTGGATGATCGGCGCGATCGTCTTCCGCCCGATCTGCCGCGACTGGAACTCCAACCACGGGCTGTTCAGGATGAGCGCGGTGACACGATGCTGGTGCCGCGCCGCCCACAGGCTGAGCGTGAGGCCGCCAGTGGAGTGCCCGAGGAGGACGAGCTTCCGGCCGTTTCGCTTGCCGCCGTTTCCGCCGGACGAGCCGTGCCCCATCGCCTCGAGCGCGGCATCGATGTCCTCGTCGTACGTCGCGAGGCTGTCGGTGTAGCCGGGCGTCTGGTGCTCACGCAGACTGCGCCCGTACTTGCGGAGGTCGAGCGCGTAGAAGCGGGCGCCGAGGCCCGACCAGAACTGGGCGAGGTGGGTCTGGAAGAAGTAGTCGGACCAGCCGTGTACGTACAAGACGTCGACCCCGTCCGCGACGTCGGGGAACAGGAACTCCTCGAGCTGTTCGAGCGGACTCGGCCGATGGCGAACGAGCGTCGCGACGACCTCGCCCTCCGTGTCCGGTTGGAGCTCAAGAGTGAGCTGCTGGAACCCGTCCCCCAGCAGATCCGGTTGCCACGCACGCGCTTTCCCCATCACCCCACCCTAGGGGTACGGTGTCGGCGCGTGCGTGAACCGACTACTGCTGAGGCTGCTGCGGATACCCCTGCGCCTGCTGCTGGCCGGAGGGGTCATGACCGTACGGCGCCTGCGCGGAGGGCTGGGCGTTGGGCTCCGGACGGGTGCGCCCTGCGAGCGCGTTCGTGGCGATGTCCGCACCGATCGTGAGGAAGCCCGCCAGGTAGACGCCGTAGATGATCGGGCCGAAGAAGCCGTTGTTCACGAAGTAGGCGAAGCCGAGGTTGTCGTTGATCGACCGGACGATCGTGGCGACGGCGACGAACACGAGGAGGACGACGGTGCCGGCTGCGGCCGCGAGACCGATCGAGGTGAGCAGGCTCTTCGCGTCGTAGGCGGCGGTCAGCGGCTTCACGTAGACGAGGACGACGAACGCAGCGGCGCCCCAGATGATGAGGTTGAAGAGGTTCGCGCCGAAGCTCAGGAGCGACTCGCCGGCGTACTGCGAGAAGTACGGGGTGAAGAACGCGCCGATCAGGCCGACGAGCGCGAGCACCAGGCCGAGACCGGCCGCGATGCCCGTCGCGACGAGCGCGGCACGGATCTGCGGGGCCTTGGCGCTGGGCACGCGCGGCGCAGCGGGCGCCTGCCCGTACTGCTGCTGCTGGGGCTGCTGCCCGTAGCTCTGCTGTTGGCCGTACTGCTGCTGAGGCTGCGCGTACTGCTGCTGGCCAGACTGCGGCTGACCCGGCTGCCCCTGCGCCTGACCGTACTGCTGCTCGCCCGGCTGCGGCTGGCCGTAGGGGTACCCCGGCTGCTGCGCCTGTCCGAAGTTCGGCTGCTGACCCGTCTGCTGCGCCTGCTCCGGCACGCGCTCACCGTACTGGGGCGGCTGCTGCTGCGCTGGGGCCTGCGGGGCGATGAACGGTGGTTGCGACGGCGGAACCGGCGTCGGCTGCTGCTGCTGCTGAGGGGCCACCGGCGGGACGTTCTGAGGCGCGTTGGGGTCGGTCATGCGTCCAGCATAGTGAAGCGCGGAGCGCCGATCGGCGAGCGTGACGACGTGCGACGAAGACGCGTCACGGCCGGTCGCGGAGCGGAGGAACACCGATGGCGCGTGCCCTTGCGGAGCACGCGCCATCGACTCGGAAGCGCTCCCGCGACTACTCGTTCCGGGAGATGCGGACCATCTCGTCTCGTGGGACGACCTTGATGCGTGCACGCTCGTGCGGTGCGCCGAGGGCGATCTCGTGCTCGTCGAGGTGGTGCCAGCCGTCGAGATCGGTGAACTTCACGCCGCGCTCGTCGAGCAGCGCGACGATCGATTCCTCGCTCGGGTCGACGGGCGTCCACCAGTCGGCCTGGTCGTTGATGACGTGACTGATGGTCTCCATCGCGTCGGACTTCGTGTGGCCGATGAGGCCGACGGGGCCGCGCTTGATCCACCCCGTCGCGTAGACGCCGGGCACGCGCTCGTTGCTCCCGGCCTGGAGGACCTTGCCCTCATGGTTGGGGATGACGCCGTGGATCTCGTCGAACGGGACGCCGTCGAGCGGGCTGCCGAAGTAGCCGACCGCGCGGTACATCGCCTGGATGGGGATCTCACGGATCTCGCCCGTTCCGACCACGCCGCCCTCGCCGTCCGGCTGCGTGCGCTCGTAGCGGATCGCTGCGACCTTGCCGGTGCCGTCGTCGACGAGCTCGAGCGGCTTCGCGTAGAAGTGGAGGTGCAGGCGACGCGATGCCTCGCCGACCTCGCGCTTCCGCCACTGCTGCAGCACGCGGTCGATGACCATGACCTGCTTGTTGCTCGTGACCGCTGCCTTGGACGCCTCGTCGTAGTCGAAGTCCTCGTCGTACACGATCATGTCGACGTCGCGCAGCTCCCCGAGCTCACGGAGTTCGAGCGGCGTGAACTTGACCTGCGCCGGGCCGCGGCGGCCGAAGACGTGGACGTCCGTGACGGGCGACTGCTTGAGCCCCTCGTACACGTTGTCGGGGATCTCCGTGCTGAGGAGGTCCTCGGCGTGCTTCGCGAGGATGCGCGAGACGTCGAGCGCGACGTTGCCGTTGCCGAGGACGGCGACGGACTCCGCTTCGAGCGGCCACGTGCGCGGAACGTCCGGGTGGCCGTCGAACCAGCTGACGAACTCGGCCGCGCCGTAGGAGCCGTCGAGGTCGACGCCGGGGATGTCGAGGGGTGCGTCCTGGATGGCGCCCGTGGAGAAGATGACGGCGTTGTAATGGTGCTTCAGGTCATCGAGCGTGATGTCGGTGCCGAAGTTCACATTGCCGAAGATGCGGATGTCACCGCGGTCGAGCACGTCGCGGAGGGCGTTGATGATGCCCTTGATGCGCGGGTGGTCCGGGGCGACGCCGTAGCGGACGAGTCCATAGGGCGCCGGGAGTTGCTCGAAGAGGTCGATCGAGACGTCGAACTTCCGTTCCGCTTTGAGAAGGATGTCGGCGGCGTAGATGCCGGCGGGTCCTGCTCCGACGATGGCCAGCCTCAGCTTGGTCACGGATGGTTCCTTTCCTCAGCCCACAGTGGGGTTCTCGACTTCGGCACCTCCGGGTCGTTCCGCTCGGAACGATCCGGGCGCGGGCCCGCCAGAGGGCGTGGGTTCCGCGCGCCGACTCAGCTCGTGCGGTCGACGACCGCCTCGGCGAAGTTGATGAGCGACTTCTTGACGGAGCCGTTCGGCAGCGGCGCGATCGAGGCGATCGCATCGGCAGACCACTGGCGCGCCTCGGTGAAGGTGCGCGCCGTCACGGCGTGCTCGCGCAACTCCGTGACGAGGTCGGCGAAGACCGCCGGGTCGTGGTCCGCCTGGTTGGCGACCTCGGCGTCGATCCGCGCGACGAGCGACGCCGCAGCCGGGTCGGCGAGCGCTTCGAGCCGGAGGTACAGCATGGGGAGCGTCACGACGCCGGCGCGCAGATCGGTTCCGGGGACCTTGCCGGTCTCCTCCGGCTGCGGCGAGAGGTCGATGACGTCGTCGATGAGCTGGAAGGCGATGCCGATCTTCTCACCGAAGTCGACGACGGGCTGTTCGAACTCGGCGGGCGCACCGGAGAAGATGACCCCGCTCCGGGCGGCGGCGGCGATGAGCGAACCGGTCTTGTCCGAGAGGACCTGGATGTAGTGGGCGACGGCGTCCTCACCGTCGCGCGGACCGATGGTCTCGTGCAGCTGACCGAGGACCAGGCGCTCGAAGGTGCCGGCCTGCAGACGGATGGCTCGTTCTCCGAGGTCGGCCATGAGCTGGCTGGCGCGGGCGAAGAGCAGGTCGCCCGTGAGGATGGCGGTGTTGTTGCCGAAGACCTGGTGCGCGCTCGGAACGCCACGACGCTTGTCCGCATCGTCCATGACGTCGTCGTGATAGAGCGAACCCAGGTGGGTGATCTCGATGGCTTCCGCCGCGAGCAGCACTTCGTCCGTGATGCCGTTGCCGAGCTGCGAGATGAGCAGGGTGAGCAGCGGGCGGATGCGCTTGCCACCGGCTTCCAGCAGGTAGCGGGCGGTCACGTCGACGAGGTCGTCCGTGAAGGCGAGCTGACGTTCGAGCCCCGCTTCGAGACGATCGATGCCGTCGTCGATCGTCCGGGCCAGCTTCTTGTCGGCTCCGGACGCGAAGACGCGCTCGGTCAGTCCGACCTGGCCGGCCAGGCTGCTGACACGTCGGGTCGCGCTGGGATTCACAGGACTAGCCTATCCGTGTTCTGTCGGGGAACCGTGCCTGTCACAGGACATCCGCACGTGCGGATCAGCGCACACGCATCCCGTTCGAGTCGAAGAACTCGAGGTGGGACATCGTGCGGGCGAGCCCCTGCACCATCGCGTAGCCGTCGGCGTTCAGCGCAGGCCACGTCCAGGAGGTCACCGCGGGAGCCGACGGGAGCGCCGCTTCGAAGAGCGCGGCCTCCACACCGGTGCCGTGGTGCTTGGCGCGGACGACGACCTCGACCACCTGACCGGTGCTGCCCATCGTCGTGAACTGCAGCCGCGAGCCGGTCGCGTCGTCCCGCACGATGAACTCCCTCGTGCCGAGCGTGTCCGGCGGGATCTCGGTCGTGTCGAAGCGGTCGTACGGACGGCCGATGGTCGTCTTGGCGCGGCGGATCTGCAGGATCACGACGAGGGCGAGGAGCCCCACGATCGCGATCCCCCACAGCCACGGGCCGCCTGGGAGGTTGTCGAGCATGCACCCAGTATGAAGGCTGGTCCCTGAACGTGTCGAAGTCCCCCGCCACCGCCCCGGTCACTGAGCCTGTCGAAGTGCTCGCCCACCGCCCCGGACATTGAGCCCGTCGATGTGCCCCGGTCACTGAGCCCGTCGAAGTGCCCCGGTCGCTGAGCCCGTCGAAGTGCTACGTCAACCCGCCGTCCACCGAACGCCCGTACTCGATCGACTCCTCCGGCACGAGCACCTCGGTGTCGCGGTTGAGGCTCTCACCGCGGAAGAACGGCTTCGACGACGTCCGCGTCCACCACAGCAGCATCAGCACGAACCCGAACGCGAGCGAGCCGACGCCGATCACGAACGTGCCGCCGACGCCGAAGAGGACCGTGTACCCGTAGTCCACGGCGAACATGTCGATGCAGCTCTGCACGAACGCGTACGTCAGCATCAGCGCACCGAGCAGCGGGAAGAGCCCCTTGAACACGAAGTCCCGCGCCGACCGGAACAGCACCTTCCGGAAGTACCAGACGCACGCGTACCCGGTGATCCCGTAGTAGAAGGCGATCGCGAGGCCGAGGGACAGGATCGAGTCGGCCAGGATGTTCTCGCTCACGAACGTCATGCCCACGTAGTAGACGATCGCGACGATGCCCATGACGAGCGTCGAGAACGACGGCGTCTTGAACGTCGGATGCACCGTCGAGAAGCGTTTCGGCAGCGCCTTGTACGCGGCCATCGCGAGCGTCCCGCGGGCCGTCGGGAGGATCGTCGTCTGTGTGGAGGAGACCGCGGAGATGAGTACCGCGACGACGAGGATCCACGCCCACGGACCGAGGATGAGGTCCTTCAGCGCCAGGAAGATGTCGTTCGCGTTGTCCTCGTTCCCGAGGCCCGTCCCCGTCGTGCCGAGGCCCGCGTAGACCATCGCCGCGACCGTCACCGTCACGTAGGTGATGAGGAGGACGACCGTCGAGATGAGGGCTGCGCGGCCGGGGATCTTCTGCGGGTCCTTCGTCTCCTCGTTGAGCGCGAGGCACGTGTCCCAGCCCCAGTAGATGAACAGGGCGAGCAGGACGGCCTCGGTGAACCCGTGGAAATCGGTGAACGCGAACGGGTTGAACCAGTCGAGGGAGATCGGCGTGGCGTCTGGGGCGGACCCGTTCGCCGCGCCGAGGAACGCGAACACGGCGAAGAGGACGAGCGCGAGGTACTGGACGGCGAGGAGGATGTTCTGGATCCTCTCCCCCAACTCGATGCCGCGATAGCTGACCCAGGTCATGAGCGCGATGAACACGACACCCGTCGCCGTGACGAGGGGTACGTTCTGAGCGAGCGAACCGTCGCCGATGAGCAGCCACAGGTATTGGCCGGCGACCTGCGCGAGGTTGGCGAGGACGACGATGCCCGCGAGCGCGACACCCCACCCGCCGATCCAACCGGTGACAGGGCCGAAGGCCTTCGTCGCCCAGGTGAACGTCGTGCCGCAGTCGGGCACGTCCCGGTTCAGTTCCCGGTACGCGAAGGCGATGAACAGCATCGGGATGAATGCCACGATGAACGCGATCGGCGCCTGCGCACCCACCGCGAGGACGACGAATCCGAGGGTCGCGACGAGCGAGTAGACCGGGGCTGTGGAGGCGAGGCCGATGATGACCGAGCCGAACAGGCCGAGCGTGCCTGTCGCCAGGCCTTTCCCACCCGTGGCCTGGGGTTGTTCCGGGGACCGCGCTGTGTCGTGTGCCGTCATGACCGAAAGCTAGTGGGCGCCTCGGCGTGTGTCAATGGACCCGATCGGGGCACGTGCCCTCAGCCCGGTCCCTGGGCCCGACACCCCGCCCCGGTCCCTGAGCCCGAGTCTCCGGTCCCTGAGCCCGTCGAAGGGTTCACGTCTGCAGAGCCCTGCCCCGGTCCCTGAGCCTGTCGAAGGGCGCACATCCGCAGAGCCCCGCCCCGGTCCCTGAGCCTGTCGAAGGGCACACGCCACCGGCCGGAGCTCCCGGATCAGAGCGGCTTGACGCCCCGATGCAGCGCGACGATGCCTCCGGTCAGGTTGCGGTAGGCCACCCGCTCGTACCCGGTTTCGCGCAGCCAGCCGGCGAGCTCCTGCTGCTTCGGCCAGGCGCGGATCGAGTCGTTGAGATACGTGTACGCGTCTGCGTTGGAGCTGGCGATGCCCGCCACGATCGGCATGACGCGTTCCAGGTACAGGTTGTACGCGGCGCGCATGGGGGCGATGACAGGGGTCGAGAACTCGCAGATCACGATGCGGCCGCCTGGCTTCGTCACGCGGAACATCTCGGCGAGCGCGTCCTTTGGGCGGACGACGTTGCGGAGCCCGAACGAGATCGTGGTGGCGTCGAATTCCGCGTCGGCGAACGGCAGCTTCGTGGCATCGGCTTCGACGAATTCGATGTTGGGGACGTCGCGGTACTTCTCGCGGCCCACGGCGATCATGCCTGGTGAGAAGTCGGCGGCGACCACGTGCGCGCCGTTCTTCGCGAGTGATGCTGAGGACGTGCCGGTGCCTGCGGCGAGGTCGAGGACGCGTTCGCCGGCGGTCGAGCCGACGGTGCGCGTGGTGACGATGCGCCACAGGGTGTCGTTGCCAACGGACAGCATCGCGTTCATGCGGTCGTAGTTGGTGGACACGTCGTCGAACATGGCGGAGACCTGCTCCGGCTGCTTGGACAGGTCTGCGCGATTCACTCGTTCATCCTAACCGCGCCCCCTGGCCGTCCAGCCCGAGAGGTGTTTTCACAATTCAGGAACATCTGCAGAATTCAGGAGAGTTCGGGACGCCACGCCGATCGGATGTCCTGAATTCTGCAAACGGTCCTGAATTGTGCAAATGGGCGTGCGGGGGGGGGGCGAGCAGCTCAGCGCGCACGAGTCGGCACGGGCGGATCAGCGCGGGAGGGTCGCGAGGACAGCGAGCCAGCGGAAGGGCGTGCGGTCGAACGGCTCGATGCGCGACTCCACCTGGACACGGAGGGCCGCCGCGGCGGTCTCCGTGAGCTCCATGACATCGGCGGGGTACGACATCGCCTTCGCGTGATCCTCGAACTCGTCCTCGTCGTCGATCCAGGTGCCGCGGTCGTCATCGGTGCGGATGACATCGAGGTCCATGTCGATGCCGGACTGCCGCTCCGGGGTGAGGACGACGTCCGCCGCGAGATCGATGTAGACCTCCACGCGGTCGTGGTGGCCCGGCGGGTAGAAGGTCGCCACCCAGGGCGTGCCGTCCGGGACGAGGGACACGTTCGGGGTGTCTGTGATGAAGCTCGCGCCGGGCCGGCTGCTCAGGGTGCCGGGATGCTGCCCGAACCATTGGCCGTACTTGTCCTCGCCCAGCCAGACCGCTGGCACGGACCAGTGTTCGGCGCCGTCCCATTTCCGGAACTGGAACACGAACCGGTCCCCCGTGCTGAACGTGCCGCCGTCCTCGTGCCCACCCGCGCCCTCGCCCATCCCCACACCCTAGCCCGCGAGGTGTCGCACATGGCCGGTCCGCGGGTGTCCGAACTGGCCGTTCGTGACCCCTCGCGGGCTGAGGCTGGGAGACGGATCGGAGAGAGATGGGAGGCAGACGGGAGTCGTACAGGAGGGCGAGCGCGCGGGAAGGGCGGCGAGCGGCGAGGCGTAGGGTTGAGGGGTGACCACATCACTGACCTCGTCACTGGTCGCAGAGACCGTCCCGATCGACGACCCGCGCCAGCTCCTCCCCCTCGCCGACACCGCGAACCCGCTGTTCTGGGTGCGCAAGGGGTACGGCATCGTCGGCATCGGCGAAGCGCTCCGTTTGGAATTCTCCGGACCCGATCGGATCACCGATGCCGCAGCCGCCTGGCGAGAGGTCGCCGCAGCCGCCACCGTGAGCGATGCGGTCCGCCGCCCCGGGACCGGCCTCGTCGCGTTCGGCACCTTCGCGTTCGACGACGAGTCCTCCGCGACGAGCGTTCTCATCGTCCCGCGCACGATCGTCGGTCGCCAGGCCGGATACAACTTTGTCACGCGCATCCGCCCGTCGGACGAGCCGGACGCACGCACATCGTCCGTCAGCTCCAATGCGACCGGGTACGGCCCCGAGTACCGCATCCAGTTGCAGCCGGGCGCGCAGTCGGCCGAGGGCTTCCGCGCGTCCGTCGAGGCCGCCGTCGCGCACATCCGCGCCCAGGATCTCAGCAAGGTCGTGCTCGCCCGCGACATCGTCGGGCACCTCCCAGCGGAAGCCGATCTCCGCCGCGTGCTCTACGACCTCGCCCTCGGTTACCCCGACTGCTGGACCTACTCCGTCGACGGTTTCATCGGTTCGAGCCCGGAGACCCTCGTCCGCGTCGACCACGGTTCCGTGTCCGCACGCGTCCTCGCCGGCACGATCTCGCGCGGGCCGGACGCGGACAGCGACCACGACCAGGCGGTCGCCCTCGCGACGAGCGCCAAGGACCAGGACGAGCATCAGTTCGCCGTGCAGAGTGTGCTGCAGGCGTTGCGCCCGCACAGCCCGCACCTGTCGACGAGCGAGGTGCCGTTCACCCTCAAGCTGCCGAACCTGTGGCACCTGGCGACCGATGTCGAGGGCCGGTTGTCCGACGGCGCGTCATCGCTCGACCTCGTCGCTGCACTCCACCCGACGGCTGCGGTCGCCGGGACGCCGACGCCCGCCGCGCTGGAACTCATCCGGGAACTCGAACCGTTCGACCGCGGTCGCTACGCGGGTCCCGTCGGGTGGGTCGATGCCGCTGGAGACGGCGAGTGGGCGGTCGCCCTGCGATGCGCGCAGGTGACGGATGATGGTGACATCACCGCCTACGCGGGTTGTGGCATCGTCGCGGACTCCGATTCCGAGAAGGAGTTGCTCGAGACGCGGATGAAGTTCCGTCCCGTCGTCGAGGCCTTCCGCTAACCGGCAGGTTCCCTGCCCCGCCCTCGCCCACTCCCTTCAGGGATTTGCACAATTCAGGAACATCCGCACAATTCAGGATGATCCCGCGCGCCACGCCGGTCGATCATCCTGAATTCTGAAAATCGTCCTGAATTGTGAAACCACCGAGGGTGCACTACCCGGGTGGGGCTGCGGGCGGCGGCGCGCAGGCGGGTCAGGCAGACGTCAGGTGGTGGCGAGACGCGCCTGCTCGACGGCGATGTCGTAGTCGGGCAACGGCCACTTCGGATCGATGCCACGGAGCGTGTCGATGAGCAACCGCTGCACGGCGATGCGCGCGAACCACTTGTGATTCGCCGGAACAACGTGCCACGGCGCGAGCGTGGTGCTCGTCCGCTCGAACACGTGCTGGTACGCCTCCTGGTACGCCGGCCACAGCTCGCGCTCGTCGACGTCGCCCGGGTTGTACTTCCAATACTTGTCAGGCCGGTCCAGCCGCTCGGCGAGGCGCGCCTTCTGCTCGTCGGAGCTGATCTGCAGCATCACCTTCACCACGCGGATCCCACGCTCCACGAGCCCCTGCTCGAAGTCGTTGATCGCCCCGTACCGGCGCTCGATCTCCTCGGGCGGCGCGAGCTGACGGACCCTGCCGATGAGCACGTCCTCGTAGTGCGAACGGTCGAAGACGCCGATGCGCCCGGCGCCCGGAACACGCGACTCGATGCGCCACAGGAAGTCGTGGCCGAGTTCTTCCTTCGTCGGCTTCTTGAACGCAGCGAGGTCGACGCCCTGCGGATCCACCGCGCCGACGACATGCCGCACGATGCCGCCCTTGCCGGCCGTGTCCATCGCCTGGAGGACGAGGAGGACCGAGTCGGTCGCGCCACCCGTGCTCGCGGCGAAGAGTCGCTCCTGCAACGCGGACAGCTCGGGAACGCCCTGCGCCAACTCGGCTTCGGCGTGCTTCTTCTTTCCGGAGAATCCGGGGGTGGAGGACGGATCGACGTCGGTCAGCCGGAACCCGGGCCCGACACGCAGCGCCGTCGCGGGATCATCCGACCACGATGACGGAGACTTCGGGACCTTGGCCGGCTTCGTTGCGCTCATCTGCCCATTCTGGCCTCGCGGCATCACGAAAGTCGAGGCATCACGAAATCCGAGGCATCGCGAAAGTCGAGGCATCGCGAAATCCGAGGGATGAGCCGGCATAAACGCGCCCGGCCCGGACATGAGTGCCCTGCCCGGCCGTTCCTCGGCCCGGTGGTCGCGTCCGCCCCAATACGCATAACTCCTTCGATCCGGACCACAACGCCCGCTCGCGCCCCGGAATGACGCGGTCGCCCCGTGGGACGTGTCGAAATCGAAGGAGTTATGCGTGATCAGCGACGAGGCAGCGGCACCTCGACGAGCACGGGACCGGAGACGGGGGTCGTGAACGCCTGGTCGAGCTCGCCCCGTGTGGCGGCGCGGACGTAGGTCCAGCCGTATGCGGCGGCGAGGGCGGCGAAGTCGACCGTCTGTGGCGTGTACTGCACGCGGTCGAACGCTGCTTCCGGCGCGGACGACGCGACCTCGAGGGAGTCGAAGATCGTGCCGCCGCCGTCGTTGCCGACGACGAGTTGGAGACGCGGACGCTCTGAGCCGTCGAGGAGGAGGGCGCCGACGTCGTGCAGGAGGGTCAGGTCGCCGAGGAGGACGCGCGTCACACCCGTCGCACCTGCGGCCTGGCTGGCGAGCGCGATGCCGGTGGCCGTTGCGACGGTGCCGTCGATGCCCGCGAGTCCACGGTTCGCGTGCACGGGAATCTTGCGGCCGTGGACCAGCCCGTCGGCGACGCGGATGAGCCGCGAGGCGCCGAACAGCAACCGGTCGTGCGGCCACGTCGCGCGCCACACGGCGTCCACGAGCAACTCCCGGGTGACGGGCTCTCGAACCGCGTCGAGCTCGGCGCGAACCGAAGCGAGCCTCGTGGACGGGGTCTTCGAGTGCAGGCCCTCGAGGTCGGGCGCGGCCGGAGAGAGGTCGGGGACGAGTTCCCGCGAACCGACGACCCACGCGCCGAGCCAGGATCGATCGGACGGACCGTCCGCGACGGTGACCGAGGAGGCGATGTGGTCCGCGAGCCGACCCGGGTTGTAGACCTCGGCACCCGTCGGAGCGACGATGACGGTCTCGACACCGGGCGTCTGGAGGAGCATCGGCACCTCGCGGCTGAGCGTGGGATGACCGAACACGATGACGCGTTCGACGGCCGCGCGGTACTCGTCGTCGCGGAGGAGCTCTCGATAGGCGACGACGACGTTGCGGCCGAACCGCGACCCGCTCGACACCTCGGCGATGAGCGGCCAGCCACCGACGGCGGCCAGCGCCTCGGCATCCGGGCCGGCACCGTGACCGGCGACGACGAGCGTGCGCGGACCGCGCTCGAGGACGAGGGCGGGACGGCCGGGGAATGGGGTGCGACGCCCTTCGACAGGCTCAGGGACCGGAGAGGTGTGCCCGTCGACAAGCTCAGGGACCGGAGAGGTGTGCCCGTCGACAAGCTCAGGGACGTGGGACGGAAGCTCGGGGACCGGGGACGTCTCGTCCTCGGGACCCTCAGGGTCCTCGATGTCGGCATCGGTAGAGGTGACGATCGTCCCGGACAGCGGTTCCCGGTACGCGAGGTTCACATGCACGGGCCCCGGGACGTGCTCGTCCGTGGCGGCGGCGACGGCCGATGCGGCGAGACGCGCCATCGCATCGGCTTCCTCCGGAGCGCCGACGGGCGCCGCAACGTCGATGGCCAGCCGGATGGCCGACCCGTACAGGCCGTTCTGGTCGGTCGTCTGGTTCGCGCGGATCCCGTGGAGTTCCGCGGGGCGATCGGCGGTGAGCACGATCATCGGCACGTTCGAATGGTGCGCTTCGAGGACGGCCGGATGCAGGTTCGCGGTCGCGGTGCCCGAGGTCGTGATGACGACGGCCGGCAGACCGGTCTCGAGGGCGAGCCCGAGCGCGAGGAATCCGCCGACCCGCTCGTCGATGCGCACGTGGACGCGGGCGAGCCCGGCGTCGTCGAGGGCAGCGCCGGCGAGCGCGAGCGCCTGCGATCGAGAGCCAGGCGAGACGACGAACTCGGTCACCCCGAGATCGACGAACGCGCGCAGCAGTGCGGCCGCGGCGGCACTCGCAGGGCTCGGGAGTCCTGCCGGGGTCATGAGGCGCTGGGTGTGCCGGGCGGCTTCCTGCCCGGGCCGTCATCCGGGTGGTCCGTGTGCTCAGTGTCGTCCGGGTGCTTCGGCTTCGACGCGCCGTTCCCGTGAGACCCGGGCCCTGCAGCGCCGGTGCCGGTCGATCCGGTTCCCCCTGCGCTCGGGCGGCCGTCGGTCGACGGGGAGGCGTTGTCATCGTCGAGGCGCTTCAGCTCGTCCTCGAGATCGTGGATGCGCTTCGTCTGCGCGCGGTCGCGATCCAGCTTGCGGAGGAAGTCGGGGTCGTCGTCGGGAGCCTTGCCGCGGGGCGGAGCCTTCGGAGCGCGAACCCGACCGATGATGAACCAGAGCGCCGCGCCGATGACGGGCAGCAGGAGGATGGCGATGATCCAGGACGGCTTCGAGATGCCGCGTACCCGTTCGCGAGGCATCGTTGCGCAGTCGACCACCGAATAGACGATGAAGACGACGGCCGCAACGGCGAGACCGATCAGGAGACGAACCATGTACCCATCGTAAACGTCAGGCAACACCTGTGTCTGGGGTTGCGGT
The DNA here is from genome assembly GCF_050587525.1 of Plantibacter lichenum. Taxonomy (NCBI): domain Bacteria; kingdom Bacillati; phylum Actinomycetota; class Actinomycetes; order Micrococcales; family Microbacteriaceae; genus Plantibacter; species Plantibacter lichenum. Next base: position 45,192 of record NZ_JBOBFT010000001.1, read on the forward strand.
CAGGGATCACGCCTACACTTGTGGGGTGAATCGCATCCCCCCGGTCGTCAAGTACACCGTGCTCCGCCTGCTGGCCTTCATCGTGCCCCTCGCGCTGCTCCTCCTGCTCACCCCGCTGCAGGGTTGGGTGTCAGCCGTCGTAGCGGCGATCGTGGGCCTGTGCGTCTCGTACATCTTCCTGCGCACGCCGCGCGACACCGTCGCCACCGAGCTCTATGAGCGTCGCCACGGCGAGAAGCCCGTGCCGCACGCCGATGAGGACTCCGAGGATGCAGTCCTCGACGGAGCGGCATCGGCGGCGCCCGCTTCGCCCGCTTCACCCGCCGTTGCAGGCGATGCCGGGCTCAGCGGGTCAGGAACCGATGCCGGGTCAGGAACCGATGCCGGGCGTCTAGAAGAACGCCAGGCAGCAGCGAGTTCTGCATCACCCGCCGTTGCGTTCGACTCCGGGTCAGGAACCGATTCCGGGCGTGTAGAAGAACGCCAGGCAGCAGCGAGTTCTGCATCACCCGCCGTTGCGTTCGACTCCGGGTCAGGAACCGATGCCGGGCGTGTAGAAGAACGCAAGGCCGAGGATCACACCGAACGCTAGCTGGACGACGCCCGTCAGCTTGAGGACGAGGATGAGTTCCCTCGGCGTCTTGCCGAAGATCGTGATGACGCATGCGGGAACCGCGGCGAGCAGCACGAAGAGCACGAACCACGCGACCGGGTAGAAGAACGCCAGGAACACGCCGATCCCGATGGGGACGAGCAGGAACAGGCAGAACAGGATCTTCGACACGACCGGTCCGACGAGCACGGACAGGGTCCGCTTGCCGACGCGCTTGTCCTGGTCGAGGTCGCGCAGGTTGTTGACGGTCAGCGCCGCGCAGGAGATGAGGCCTGCGGCGACGGCGCCGAACCAGGCCTCCTGGTTGAGCGTTCCGACCTGCACGAACGTCGTGCCGAGGGTCGCGACGAGTCCGAAGAACACGAAGACGAAGACCTCGCCGAGCGCGAAGTAGCCGTAGGGGCGCTTGCCGCCCGTGTAGAACCAGGCCGCGAGCAGCGCCGCGACACCCACGGCGATGAGCCACCAGAACTGGGTGAGGATCGTGAGCACGATGCCGGCGACCGCGGCGATCGCGAAGAAGACGAGGGCGACGGTGAGGACCGCGCGGGGCTTGGCCGCACCGGAACCGGTCAGGCGGCTGGGACCGACGCGCTGGTCGTCGGTTCCGCGGATGCCGTCGGAGTAGTCGTTGGCGTAGTTCACGCCGATCTGCAGGGCGACCGCGATCACGAGGCAGAGGAGCGCGCGGATCGGGTGGTAGACGCCCGCTCCCGCGGCGATGGAGGCGGCGCCGGTACCGATGATGACGGGCGAGACCGCCATCGGGAGGGTGCGGAGGCGTGCGGCTCCCACCCAGTCGCCGAAGCGCGCCGGACGGACCGGGGCCGCTTTGCGTCCGCCGCTGCGAGCGGGGTTGCCTGACCGGCCTCCGTGCGCTCCACGCCCCGCGAGGGTGTTGCCAGGGTTCAGTCTCTGCTGTTTCGGCGCTGTCGGCCGTGCTCCGTTTGCCACGTCGGCGATTCTACTTCCCGGGCCTCGGCCTCCGCTGCAGGACGTGGTGCTCGACGCTCTTCCGCGGTCCCTGAGCCTCTCCCGGTCCCTGAGCCTGTCGGAGGGTCAGAGCCCGAGGAGTCACCACTTCGACAAGCTCAGTGACCGGGGTGCTGGTCCCCAGCCGGCGACACTTCGACAAGCTCAGTGACCGGGGCCTTGGTCCCCAGCCGGCGACACTTCGACACGCTCAGTGACCGGGGTGCTGGTCCTCAGCCGGCGACACTTCGACAGGATCAGTGACCGGGAGCGATCAGCGCGTGAGGAGGGCGCGGAGGGCCTGCACGTCGGGCTTGCCGCTCGCGAGCGTCGGGATCGCCGCCACCCGCTCGAGCCGCACCGGACGCGCGTGTCGTCCCACCGCATGCTCCACGGCCGTGCGTGCGTCATCGAGTGTGCCCGCCCCCGCCGTCACGACGACCGAAGCCTGCCCGAAACGCTCGTCGTCGATCCCCAGCACCACGGCATCGGCAAGCCCTGGGATCGAGCGCACCGCCCGCTGCACCCGGTCGAGGGAGACGTTGATGCCGCCGCTGATGATGACGTTGTCGGCGCGGCCCGTGATCTGCACGGCGCCGTCGACGAGGCGCGCGGTGTCGCCTGTGCGATACCAGCGACGGCCGCCCTCCTCGGGGAAGGCCGCGGCGGTCCGGACGGGATCACCCAGGTACCCCTCCGCGAGGACGGGTCCGGAGAGTTCGAGGACGTCGTCGATGAGCCGGGCGTCGACCCCGGCGAACGGGACGCCGTCGTAGACGCATCCGCCGCTCGTCTCGCTCGAACCGTAGCTGCGGACGATGCGGAGGTCCAGCGCGTCGGCTCGCTCCCGGAGCTCGAGCGGTGTCGACTGTCCGCCGACGAGCAGCCCATGCATGCCGCGGAGGGTATCCCGGACGGTCGTGCTCACCTCGGCGGCGCTCACGAGGTCGGCGAGTTGGGCGGGCACGAGCGCTGCGAAGAGCGAGTCGCCTGTCATCCGTTCAACATGTCGGCAGAATTCGGCGACGTCGAACGGTCCCGGCTCGAGGATGACGGGGGTCGTGCCCTCGGCGATCGAGCGGACGAGCACGTTGATCCCGGCGATGTAGTGGGCCGGGAGGGCGAGCAGCCACTGGCGTTGCCCGTGTCCGCCGAGCGCCGCCCCGGAGCCCGCAGCGCTCTGGAGGAGGGCGCTCGTGGAGAGGACGACGCGCTTCGGCTCGCCCGTGGAGCCGGAGGTCTCGACGATGACGGCGACCTTGCGCTCCACAGCGTCAGGGAGGCCCTGCGGCATCGGTGCGTCGAGGCGGGCGGGCAGGACCGCGGGTCCCGACCCGTCGAGCGCGCGGTGGAGTGCGTCGAACAGTTCGGCGGGTTCGGCGGGGACGACCTGCAGTGCTCTCGTCATCCATTCACCCTACGCCCGGTGGTCCTGGTCGCTGAGCCCACACCGATCCAGGCACCCGGTCACTGAGCCCGTCGAAGTGCACCACCGATCGAACCTCACCCTTCGACAAGCTCAGGGACCGGACCACACCGATCCAGGCACCCGGTCACTGAGCCCGTCGAAGTGCACCACCGATCGAACCCCACCCTTCGACAAGCTCAGGGACCGGAAGAGGACCGGGTCGCTCAGAACTGCCAGGGGTACGGCGACCAGTCCGGTGCGCGCTTCTCGAGGAACGAGTCGCGCCCTTCAACCGCTTCGTCCGTGCCGTACGCGAGCCGCGTCGCCTCACCCGCGAACACCTGCTGGCCCACGAGCCCGTCATCGACCGCGTTGAACGCGAACTTGAGCATCCGGATCGCCGTCGGCGACTTGCCCATGATGGTCCGCGCCCACTCGATGCCCGTCTTCTCGAGGTCCTCGTGCGGCACGACGGCGTTGATCGCCCCGGCCTGCAGGGCGCGCTCTGCGTCGTACTCGCGGGCGAGGAAGAACACCTCGCGAGCGAATTTCTGCCCCACCTGGCGGGCGAAGTACGCGCTGCCGTACCCCGCATCGAACGAGCCGACATCGGCATCGGTCTGCTTGAACCGTGCGTGCTCGCGGCTCGCGATGCTGAGGTCGCACACGACGCCGAGCGAGTGCCCGCCACCGGCCGACCAGCCGGGGACGAGGTTGATGACGACCTTCGGCATGAAGCGGATGAGGCGCTGCACCTCCAGGATGTGCAGGCGGCCGTTGCGCGCGGCATCGACACCGGTCGCGGTCTCGTCGCCTTCGCCCGTCGCGTACTGGTAGCCGTCGCGGCCCCGGATGCGCTGATCGCCTCCGGAACAGAACGCCCAGCCGCCGTCCTTCTCGCTCGGCCCGTTGCCCGTCAGCAGCACGACGCCGACCCGCGGCGACTGCCTGGCGTGGTCGAGCGCGCGGTAGAGCTCGTCCACGGTGTGCGGCCGGAACGCGTTGCGCACCTCGGGGCGGTCGAATGCGACGCGGACGAAGCCGCCGTCGATCGAGCGGTGGTAGGTGATGTCGGTGAGGGCCTCGAAGCCGGGAACGGTCTCCCATTCGGCCGGATCGAACAGTTCGGACACGTTGTCGCTCATCCCCCCACCCTATTTCCTCCGTGCGCTACTTCGGCTTGTCGAGGCCTGCGTAGGGCGCCAGCGCGTCGATGAAGGCCTTCCGATCGGCGGCCTTGAGGAGCGACGACGAATCGATGTGGAACTCGATGCCGTCCGGCGCCATGTCGTAGTAGTCCACGTCGAATTGCCGATCCTTCGTGACGGACCCGGTCGTGTCGAGGGAGAGGTCGATGACGTCCGCGGAGAAGCTGTCCTGCGACCCGATCGCATCGTAGGTGTGCAGCGTCCAGCGCGCCTGCGTGTCGAGCGTCTCGCCGCCGTACGTCTCGGTGAGTTCGCCCGGCTCACGCCACGCCGCCGGAGCGTTCTGGAAGTCGAGGTTCGCGATGCCGTGCCGCAGGCCGACCTGACGGATGAGCTCCACCACCCGGTTCTTGTCGTCGAGGGAGGTGACCGTGGTCGTCGTCTGCCAGACAGGCGCCGTGTAGCGGAAGAGCATCGAGTCGCCACCGAATCCGTTGTGGTCCGGCTCGGTGACGGCGCTCTGGCGCTCGACCCATTCGAATCCGAACTCGGCCGTGAGCGTCTCGCGCAGGTCGAGGAGCAGGGCATCGGATTCGCTTGCGAAGGTCTCGTAGTCCGGGCCGCCCAGGATGTCCTTCGCATCGGCGTACTTGGAGCCGGGGTATGCGTCCCAGATCGGGTCCCAATCGTGTTCGGCAGCCGATCCGGCCTCTGGGCCCCCGGTCGCGGCCGTCACCACGCCGCGCACCCCCGTCGCGACGAGCGGGTTCACGAGGAGCGTTACGACAACGGCGGCGATGCCGAGGCGCCTGGCCGTCCTCCGACGGACGACGGCGATGCCGCCGACGAGGAGGCAGAGCTCCACGATGGCGATGAGCACGATGGCTCCGACGAGCGCCCACCCGACCGCGCCCGGCTCGAAGAGGAACACGAGGAGGACGGACAGGAGGCCGATCACGATCGAGAAGACGAGGAGGATTGCGGGCAGGACGCGGGTGCGGAGCGGGTCTCGGGCCGCACCGGCGGCGGCGGACGGAGCGTCCGACCGTGTGGGGCCGGCCGGTTGGCGGGAGCGGTCGTCGTCCAGGGCTGATCCCGGTCGGTTCGCCGGCGCAGACGGGTCGGACGTCGTCGCTGCGGCGGAGCCTCTGGAGTCGGCAGGGTCGGACGTGGCCCACGGGGATCCCGACGCCAGCAGCGAGTCCAGATCGGCCGGCCTGGCCTGCGCGGGGTCGGGCTGACGGACGGACCCCGGCCGCGGAGGCGCATCGGGGTCGTCCGGCCGCCCATCGCCCTCCGGGGCGGCCGTGGACCAGCTCGGACCGGTATCCGGGGAGTCGTCGTCGTTCCGGAACAGCGGCGGAGGGGCGATGAACTGTGTTTCGGGCTCACGCTCTGCCGCCGAGCCGGTCGCGCCAGGTGCTGCGGCCTGCGGCGGGGCTGGCTGACCGGGCTTCGGACTGCGGCGGGAGAACAACGGCACGCGTCGATTGTGTCATGGGCGGTCGGAGCGGTCGGGTGCCGGTGAGCGCGCTTCGACAGGCTCAGTGGCCAGGACCGGGGGGACGCGACCGGGCGCCGGTCCCTGAACCTCTCGAAGGGCGACGAGCTCGGTGTCCAGGCGGCCGGAGCCTCCGTGAGCGATGATGGGTGCATGCTGCCCGACATCGACGACCTGCTCCGCACCGCCCGCGTGGTGGCCATCCCGCTCGCAACGAGGTTCCGCGGGATCGACGTCCGCGAGGTGGCGCTGTTCCGCGGGCCGGCCGGGTGGACCGAGTTCTCCCCGTTCCTCGAGTACGACGATGCCGAGAGCTCGGCATGGCTGCGCGCCGCCATCGATTTCGGCTGGAACGAGACGCCCGTCCTCCACCGCGACAGCATCCGCGTCAACGCGACCGTGCCGTCCGTCGCCGCGCACGAGGTCGCCGGCGTACTCCATCGCTTCCCTGGCTGCAGGACCGCCAAGGTGAAGGTCGCCGAGCGCGGGCAGATGCTCGCCGACGACATCGCCCGCGTCGCCGCCGTTCGCGAAACGCTGGGTCCGGAGGGTCGGATCCGGATCGACGCCAACACCGGTTGGAACGTCGACGAAGCGGAACGCGCCATCCACGCCCTCGCACCGTTCGACCTCGAATACGTCGAACAGCCGTGCGCGACCGTCGAGGAACTTGCGGAGATCCGCGACCGCGTCGCCTACATGGACGTGCTCATCGCCGCCGACGAGAGCGTGCGCAAGGCGTCGGACCCGCTCGCCGTCGCCCGAGCGGGGGCCGCCGATCTGCTCGTCGTGAAAGCGCAGCCGCTCGGCGGGATCCGTTCCGCGATCGACATCGCAGCGGAAGCCGCCCTGCCGATCGTCGTGTCGAGCGCACTCGAGACCTCCGTGGGCATCTCGATGGGCGCGCACCTCGCGGCCGCTCTTCCCGAGCTCCCGTTCGACTGCGGGCTCGCGACGACGGCGCTCCTCACGGGCGATGTGACCCGGGGCCGGCTCGATCCGCTCGACGGCGCGATTCCGGTGCGTCGGGTCGAGGTCGACGCAGCGCTCCTCGATCGATTCGAGGCATCGCCGGAGCGTCAGCGCTGGTGGCTCGATCGCATCCGCCGTACCCGCGCGCTGCTGTAGCGAGCGCGGATCCGTGGCGTGCACTTCGACGAGCTCAGTGACCGGACCGAACCCGCACCCGGTCCCGACCCCGGTCCCTGAGCCTGTCGAAGGGCCACACTCCGGCGAGCACTCACTTCGACGAGCTCAGTGACCGGGCCGAACCCGCACTCGGTCCCCGAGCCCCTCCCCGGCCCCTGAGCCTGTCGAAGGGCACACGTCGCAGAGGCCAGTACGTCGACGAACTCAGCAACCGGAACCGACGGCCCTAGACGAGCGTCGCGGACTGCTTCCGGTCGACGAGCGGCGCGATGCCCTCGTAGAAGAACGGGATGCTGTCCTCCGGTCCGTTCGCCGCACGTCCGGCGACCTTCCCCATCACCATCACGCCGACCTGGAAGTCCGGCTCCCCGATGACGAGGACGAACGGATCCGAGTCCGCCGCGCGCAGGTAGCGGCCGCCGAACTCGCGACGCGCGACCTCGAACACGTACGACGAGGCGATGAAGTGCAGTTCGTCCGGCAGCGGGACGCCCTGCGTGTAGAAGTCGTCGAGGACGTTGTCGACCGCTTGGAGCGACGTGCGGGAGTAGTCGAGGGCGCCGTTGGGGACGGGCGAGCCGTCGCCGCGGAACGCATCCACGAAGTCAGATGCCTGCTCGGCCATCGCATCCTCGATCGTCGCGGGCATCGGTTCCGGCTTCGGCTTGCGTGTGAAGAGTCCCATGCGGCCACGGTACCTTCGCCCCGGCGGCGACCCAAACCGCCTCGCCTACCGACCGCAGACCGCCACCCACCCGACCGACCGCCCACCCAGACCTCCGTTTTCGTGCAATACGGCCGTTTTCGAGGGCACTTCTTGCACGAAAACGGAGGTCTGGGGGGGACGCAGGGGCGCGGGGCGGTGCGGCGCGACGCGGGCTCAGCGCGTGCGGGCCGCGTACTGCTCCCGGATGATCGGACGGTGATCGCGGGACGGCGACGCGATGATGTCGACCGCCCACGAAGGCCTGGTGCCCGTCAACGCCCACGCCGCCTGCACGGCGGCGCCGTCGGCCACGTACTCCCCGGGCCTCGGCACGACGACCTGCGCATCGAACACCTGCGCGGCGATCGCCTGGACGGCCGGGTTCTGCGCCGCACCGCCCACGAGGAGGATCCGGGTCTCCCGGACGCCGACGCCCCGGAGCGCGTCGAGACCGTCCGCGAGCCCGCACAGCATCCCCTCGATCGCAGCGCGAGCCAGGTTCGGTCGGGTCGTCGACGCCATCGTCAGGCCGAGGAGGCTCGCCGTCGCATCGGGCAGGTTCGGCGTCCGCTCGCCTTCGAAGTACGGCACGAGCACCACACCGCCGGCACCGGGAGCTGCTTCCAGCGCGAGCGAGGCGAGGCCGTCGTTGTCGACGCCGAGCACCTCGGCGATCGACCGCAGGACGCGCGCAGCGTTGAGCGTCGCGATGAGCGGCAGGGAGGCGCCGCTCGCATCCGCGAACCCCGCAACCGTGCCGGACGGATCCGCGACGGGATCGGGCGTGACGGCGAAGACGGTCCCGCTCGTCCCGATCGACACGACCACGTCGCCCGATTGCGCGCCGAGGCCGAGCGCTGCGCCCGCGTTGTCGCCTGCGCCAGCCGCGACGATCATCCCGTTCGTCGCCGTCCCGGACCACTCCCGCGGCCCGAGCACCTTCGGCAGGACGGCCTCGTGGCCGAGCGAGCTCACGAGCAGCTCGACGTCGTACACACCACGTGCCGGATCCCAGTAGCCCGTGCCACTCGCATCGGATCGGTCGGTGCTCAACGCGTCCAGATCAGGGCCGAGTTCGCTCTCGCCGCCGGGACCGTAGCCGAGGAGACGCCAGCTCAGCCAGTCGTGCGGGAGGGCGACGGCCGCGACTTTGGCTGCGTTCTCGGGTTCGGCGTCGCGCAGCCACCGCAGTTTCGTCGACGTGAACGATGCGACCGGGACCGATCCTGTGCGCGCCGCGAGCCCTTCCGCGCCGTGCTCGGCGATGAGGTCGGCGGCCGCAGCCGCGGACCGGGTGTCGTTCCAGAGCAGCGCGGGCCGGATGACACGCCCGTCGACGTCGAGGACGATCATGCCGTGCTGCTGCGCGCCCACCGAGATCGCGGAGACGTCGTCGATGCCCCCGGCTTCGGCGATCGCCGTCTGCAGAGCGGTCCACCACACTTCCGGGTCGACCTCCGTGCCTTCGGGATGGGCGGCACGCCCCTGACGGATGAGCGCTCCCGTCTCGGAGTCGCGGATGACGATCTTGCAGCTCTGGGTCGAGGAATCGACGCCGGCGACGAGGGGCATGTCGGCCTTTCGGGGGTCGGTGCAGCGATGACGATGACGCGGCACCGACGGGTGACGTCGCAGTTCGCCCGACACGCCTCCTGCAGCGCGGCGCCGGACCCGGACCGGGTCGGCGACCATCCACGCCTTCGTGCGCGCCGACTCGACCTCCGACTCGGTGCTCCACTTCACGATAGAGGCAGACGCGCCGCTCGACCTACCCGCTCGTCTCGGCGTACCACGACCGATACGCTGCCGTTGACCGGAAGACGCGGCCCCGGGCGCGGTCCCTGAGCCGCACGTCCGGCCCCTGAGCCGCACATCCGGTCCCTGAGCCGCACATCCGGTCCCTGAGCCTGTCGAAGGGCCCGACCACCCCGACCACCCCGACCCCGAAAGCGCGCACATGATCACCGTCATCGGAGAATCCCTCATCGATCTCGTCGGCACGACCCCGCACGTCGGCGGCAGTCCGCTCAATGTCGCGATCGGGCTCTCCCGGCTGGGACATCCCACTCGCTTCGTGACGCGCTTCGGCCGGGATGAGTACGGTGCTCTCATCGCTGCGCACCTGGCCGCGGATGACGTCGCCCTCACGCTCGAACCCGACGCCGGGCGGACGAGCGTCGCCACGGTGCACCTCGACGAGCGGGGCGCAGCGAGCTACGACTTCGACCTCGACTGGTCGCTGCCGGCCGTCGACGAGGTGCTCCGCGTCGAGGCGGACGCACGTGCAGACGCCGATGCCCCGTCGCCGACGCTCACGCACGTCGGTTCCATCGCCACGACCCTGCAACCGGGTGCTGCGACGGTCCTCGAACTCGTCGAACGGCTGCGTCCAGCGTCGACGATCACGTTCGATCCCAACGCTCGTCCGACGATCGTGGGCGATGTCGCGTACGCGGTCGCGCAGGCGGAGGCGTTCGTGCGGGCCAGCGATGTCGTGAAGGCGTCCGACGAGGACCTGCTGTGGCTCTACCCCGATCGGAGGATCGAGGAGACGGCCGCGGCCTGGCTCGCACTCGGACCGGCCGTGGTGGCCGTCACGCGCGGTTCCGAGGGCGGCTACGCCGTCGCCCGCAGCGGCGCCGTTTCGGTTCCATCGGTCCGCACGCAGCTCGTCGACACGGTCGGTGCGGGCGATTCATTCATGGCCGCGATGCTGTGCTGGGTGGTCGACAACGGCCTCGACGGTCCTGCCTCACGTGACGCCCTGCGCGCTGTGTCGGCGGAGCAGCTGCAGGATCTGCTGGGCTTCGCCGCATCGGCCGCCGCGATCACGGTCTCCCGTGCCGGTGCGAACCCGCCCACGCGGGCCGAGCTCGCCGCCGCCCTCTAGCCCTGTCCCGAGCCCCTACCCCTACCCCGACATCCCGAGTGGTTGCAGAATTCAGGAACATTTTCACAATTCAGGACGATCGGCCGGCGCGTCGGGCGGAATCATCCTGAATTGTGCGGAAGTTCCTGAATTCTGCAACCACTGGGGTGACGGTGGAGCGCAGAGGGTCGGGCAGAGCGCGGGCTCGCAGAACCCAGCGGAGGCCTAGAGGCCGCTGTACGCGTGCAGACCCTTGAAGAAGACGTTCACGACGGTGAAGTTGAACATCACCGCGGTGAAGCCGATGATCGCGAGCGTCGCCGCACGCGATCCGCGCCAACCGCGCGTCGCACGAGCGTGGATGTACCCGGCGTAGATCACCCAGATGATGAAGGTCCACACCTCTTTGGTGTCCCAGCCCCAGTACCGGCCCCAGGCGCGCTCCGCCCAGATGGCGCCTGCCATGAGCGTGAACGTCCAGAAGATGAAGCCGACGATGTTGATGCGGTAGGCGAGGTTCTCGAGGCGCTCCGCCGTCGGCAGCGTCTGCACGAACTTGAGCTTGGTGCTCACACCCGTGAGGGCGAGCCGCTCACGACGCTGCTGCAGGAGCTGCACGACCGAGAGCGCGAAGCCGATGGCGAAGAACGCCGTGCCGAGGCTCGCGACGAACACGTGGATGACGAGCCATGCCGACTGCAGTGCGGGCGGCAGTGGGACGACCTCGACGTAGAAGTTCGCGGTCGCGAGGCCGAGCAGGACGGTGACGAGACCGACGATGAAGGTGCCGAGGAAGCGGACGTCGACGCGGGTGAGCACGGCGAGGAACACGGCGATGATGAGCAGCGTGCCCGTCATCGCGAACTCGTACATGTTGGCCCACGGCACACGACCGGCTGCGATGCCACGGGTGACGTCCGCGGTCAGGTGCAGCAGGAACGCGATAACGGTGAGCGAGACGCCGACGCGCAGGCTCGGCGACTTGCGGACCGGAGCGGCCTCGCCGTCGACGGCGCCTGCACCGGAACCACGGCCCGCGGGGCGCGCGGCCGTCAACGTCGAACCACCCCGAGCGGATGCAGCGGAGGCAGAGGCAGGAGCGGATGCAGAAGCACCTGCGACGGCCCCGACGACCTCACCCGATTCGGCGCGGGCAGCGGCGTCTGCAGCTGCGGTGACCTCGGCGCCTCGGCGCGCGAGGTCGAAGGCGAACGCGATGAACGCCAGCGCGTAGACGGCGACGGCCGACCACAGGCTCAGGTTGGAGATTTCGACGAGGGTCACGGGTTAACACTACCTTCGGGCGTTGGTGCGTGGGAGGCTGCGAATGCTTGGACGGCGCGTTCCAGACCGGGGTCTTCGCCGCGCGCGAGACCGGCGTACTGGAGGGTGACGGTGCCGTCCTCGGCCGGTATCGCCTTCACCCAGACACGGCGCCTGGGCACGAGCAGCGAGGTGATGAGGCCGGAGAGCCCGAGGACCGCGAAGAGCAGGACCCACACCTGGGTGGGGTCGTGGTGCACGTCGAACGAGGCGAACCGCTTCACGGAGCCGGCGTAGTTGTCCGTCGACGGGTTCTTGGCGACGTTCTCGAAGGTGACCGTGCCAAGGCCGTTCGGGAGTTCCGAGCTCTGGCCAGGGGCGAGTTCGATGGAGTCGACGCCGGTCGATCCGCCGGTGATCTGCTTCATGTCGTCGACGTTGAGCGAGTACACCGACTTCGGCACGCCCGCGTTGATGCCGAGGTCGCCCTCGTACACGTTGAGCGTGAGCATCGGGTAGGCGAGGTCCGGGTACGAGGAGAAGAACGGCGGCTTCGATGCGGCCTGGGTCGGGTAGAAGAACCCGATCATGCCGATCTGCTCCGCGAGTCCGTCCGGGACCTTGACGACGCCGAGCGAGGTGAGCTGGGCGTCCTGCGGGAGGAACGGGATCGAGTCGCTGAACACGACCTCGCCCTTGGGGTTCTTGACCGTGATCGTCGGCGCGTAGCCGTTGCCGAGCAGGTAGACGTCCGTTCCGGCGAAGCGCAGCGGGTCGTTGACCTTGATGGTCGCCTTGCGGGAGTCGCCGTTCGGGTCGGTCGCGGTCACGTTGGCGCGGTAGTCGGTCGCCTGGCCGTACGCGTTGAGGTTCTGCGTCTCGTAGGTCACGCCGAACGAGTCGAGCGTGAGCTTGTAGGGCGCGAGGGTGTCCGGGTCGAAGAACCGGCCGGGGTTGAAGGAGTCGAAGTCGATGAGGCTGTTGACGAACGTCTGGCCTTCGACGAGCACTCGCTGCCCGGCGAATCCGTATCCGCCGCCGAAGCCGACCGTGATCAGGATGCCGACGAGCGCGGAGTGGAAGACGAGGTTGCCCGTTTCGCGCATGAAGCCGCGTTCGGCGGAGACGGAAGCCGTGCCCTTCGCATCGAAGCGTTCGACGCGGTAACCCTGGCGGCGCAACTGCTTGGTCGCGGCATCGATGAGCTCCGTGGGGGTCTGCTCGTCGCCGACCGTGCGCGCTTCGAAGGCGGAGAGCCGTTCGAGTCGTGCAGGCGTCCGCGGCGGGCGTGAACGGAGCGCCTGGAAGTGGTGCTTCGTGCGCGGGATGACGCAGCCGATGAGCGAGATGAACAGCAGGATGTAGATGGCCGAGAACCACGCCGAGCTGTAGACGTCGAACGCCTGCAGTTTGTCGAGGAACGGCGCCGTGTCCGGGTTGTCGGCGAAGTACTGCGTGACGCCGTTGGGGTCGCTCGATCGTTGGGGCACGAGGGAGCCGGGGATCGCGGCGATCGCGAGGAGGAGGAGCAGGAACAGCGCGGTGCGCATGCTCGTGATCTGCCGCCAGATGAACCGCAGCCAGCCGACGAATCCCAGCCTGGGCTGGTTGATCGTGTCGGGTGCGGGTGAGTCGATGTGATCAGAGGGGCGTGACAATTCCGGTCAACACCCCCTGCAGCGAATACATCCAGGCGGACCAGAGACCAGACACCATCAATACACCGATCATGATGAGCAGCACTCCGCCGATGATGTTGATCACGCGGATATGCCGTTTGAGGAATGTCATCGAACCGGTGACCCAGCCGAGGCCGAGGGCCACGAGGAGGAACGGGATACCGAGTCCGATGCAGTAGAACAGGCCGAGCAGGGCGCCACGCCAGGCCGAACCGCCGGAGAGGCTGAGGGCGCTGATGGCGGTGAGGGTGGGGCCGAGGCACGGCGTCCACCCCACGGCGAAGACGATGCCGAGCAGCGGTGCGCCGGCGAGACCGGTCCGGGGAGCCCAGGACGGTTTGACGGTCCGCTGCAGGAAGGTGAGCTGGCCGATGAAGATGAGGCCCATGACGATCACGACCGCGCCGAGGATGCGGGTGATGAGGCCTTCCCATTCGACGAGCCACGCGCCGACGGTACCGACGAAGGCCGCGATGCTCACGAAGACGACCGTGAAGCCGAGGATGAAGAGGCTCACGCCGAGCAGCACGCGACGGCGTCCTGCGCCGGTCTTGGCAGCATCGGCGCTCGTCATGCCGCCGACGTAACCGAGGTAGCCGGGGACGAGGGGCAGCACGCACGGCGACAGGAACGACAGGAGACCGGCCGCGATCGCGATGGGGATCGCGACGAGCAGCTGACCGCCGTAGACGATGTCGCCGGGTGTCACTTGTTCGCGCTCTCGGCGACGGTGTCCCGGATGAGCGTGTCGAGGATGGTGCGGTCCTGGAGCTGGCCGAGGATACGTGCGGCGACGCGGCCTTCCGCGTCGAGCACGATCGTGGTCGGCACGGCGTTCGGTGGGACGCTGCCCGTGAACGCGAGCTTCGCTTCACCGCTGTCGACGTCGAGGATCGACGGGTAGGTGATCCCGAACGTCGTGTTGAACGCACGTGCGGAGTCGGCGGTGTCGCGGACGTTCACGCCGACGAAGCTCGCTCCGTTGCCCTGATAACTCTCATTGAGCGACTGGAGGTCTTTGGCCTCGGCGCGGCACGGGGCACAGGCTGCGTACCAGAAGTTGACGATGAGGACCTGGCCGGCGTAGTCGGCCGAGGAGATCTGTTCACCGTTCTCGCCGATGCCGGAGAAGCTGATCTTCTCGCCGCGGTCGGCTGCTTTGATCTCGGTGACGCTGCCGTCGCCCGCGACGTAGCCCTTGCTGCTGCCTTCGCGGTACTGCTCGGCGAGGGGGTCGTTGCTGCACGCGGTCAGGAGGAGCCCGGCGACGGCGAGCGGTGCGATGACGGTCAGCAGGCGCCGACGGAGGCTGGTTCCACGGGAGCGCACGTCCTACACCGCCCCGACGTCGGTCGAGCCAGCGGCGAGGAACGCTGCGGGATCCGTGTAGCCGACCTCGCGGAAGCCGTCGGTGGTGCGCTCGAACGTCGTGATGCTCGAAAGCGCGCAGCGACGTTTGCGGGGGTCGTGACGGAACGGGAGCCCTTCGACCCAGCTGTGCATCATCCAGATGGGGAGCTGGTGGCTGACGATGACGGCGTCGCCGCTGTCCGTCGCACGCCAGGCGCTCTCGACGGCCGCGTTCATGCGGTTGACGATCGACGCGTACGGCTCGCCCCAGCTGGGCTTGGACGGGTTGCGGAGCTTCGGCCAGTTCACCGGGTTGCGGAGGGCGCGGCTCATCCGCTTGCCTTCGAATTCGTTGAAGGGTTCGATGACGCGGTCCTCCGGGATGATCTCGAGGCCGAACCGTTCAGCGATCGGTGCGGCCGATTCCTGTGCGCGCTGCAGCGGTGAGGCGTACAGGGCGATCACGGGGCGTCCGCGTGCGGCGAGGTCGTCTGCTGCTGCGAGCGCCATGCGCTGTCCGAGCTCAGACAGTCGGAATGCGGGGAGTCGACCGTAGAGCACACGAGAAGGGTTGTGCACCTCGCCGTGACGCACGAGGTGGATCTGGTCGGCTACCACCCCTCAAGTGTACGTTTCCGGAAGCTGCGCATTCGCCGTGATCCCTTCCGCATCCGGATCAGCGGAAAGTCGGGTACCCCACTGTCCAGTCCCTCGTCTCTCGGCCTCGAGCACAACTCCTTCGATACTGTTCCGCGATGCTGTCCCGTCCCGAACAGCTCCGCATCGCGCATAACTCCTTCGATTCGACGGCCTCGCCGGAATCGGGCGCGTGTTTCCGGGGCTGCGCCCGAGCCGATGTCGAAATCGAAGGAGTTGTGCTCGAAGGAGTTGTGCGTGATGCCGGCCAGAAGTGACGGAGGCGCAGCACGGCTAAGCTGTCACGGTGACTGAACGCGTTGTTGTGAAGAACCTGGCCGCCCTCCCAGACGGTCCCGTGACCGTGTCCGGATGGGTCGAGACCGTCCGCGATCAGAAGAAGGTGCAGTTCATCGTCCTCCGCGACGAGTCCGGCGCCGTTCAGCTGGTGAACCCCGCGACCCGCGAGGTCGATCCGGAGGTCGAGGGTTCCGCGGAGCGTGTCGCCACGACGGAAGCGATCTCCGCGCTCACGCACGGCTCCTTCATCACCGTCACGGGTGAGCTGAAGCACGACGAGCGCGTGAAGCTCGGCGGCATCGAGGTCAAGCTCGCGACGCTCGAGATCGTCGGAGAAGCCCTTCCCGAAACGCCCATCGCGGCAGACTCATCGCTCGACAAGCGCATGGACTGGCGCTTCCTCGACCTGCGTCAGCCCAAGCAGGCGCTCATCTTCCGCATCCAGACCACGTTCGAGCACGCGCTCCGCCAGTACTGGATCGACAACGACTTCATCGAGATCCACACCCCCAAGCTCATGGCGAGCGCAAGCGAATCGCGAGCGGAGCTCTTCGAGGTCGACTACTTCGACACGAAGGCGTACCTCGCGCAGAGCCCGCAGTTCTTCAAGCAGATGGCGCAGCCGGCCGGCTTCGGCAAGGTCTTCGAAGTGGGACCCGCGTTCCGCGCCGACCCCTCGTTCACGAGCCGCCACGCGACGGAGTTCACGAGCGTCGACGCCGAGATCAGCTGGATCGACTCCCACGAGGACGTGATGACGCTGCACGAGGAACTCCTCGTCGCCGGCTTCACGGCCGTCAAGGAGAAGCACGGCGAGCAGATCAAGGAACTGTTCGACATCGACCTCGAGGTCCCGTCGACGCCGTTCCCCCGCATCCCGCTCGCCGAGGCGAAGCGCATCGTCGCCGAGCGCGGCTACGAGGTGCCCCGCGCCGACGACGACATGGACCCGGAAGGCGAGCGCCAGATCGCGGCGTACGTCAAGGAGACCTTCGGCCACGAGTTCGTGTTCCTCACCGACTACGCGTCGAGCATCCGGCCGTTCTACCACATGCGCAACGAGGACGATGCGGAGCTGACCAACAGCTACGACCTCATCTTCAACGGCGTGGAGATCTCGACCGGCGCCCAGCGCGAACACCGCGTCGACGTCCTCATCGAGCAGGCCAAGGAGAAGGGTCTCGACCCTGAGGAGCTCGGCTTCTACCTCGACTTCTTCCGCTACGGCGTCCCGCCGCACGGCGGCTTCGGCATGGGCCTCGCGCGCGTGCTCATGCTCATGCTGCACGAGACGTCGATCCGCGAGGTCACCTACCTCTTCCGCGGCCCGACGCGCCTCGCCCCGTAACCACAGCGCAGAGACGGCCCCGCCGCTCGATCCGCTCCACCGGACCCCCGCTATCCAATGGATGTCGGGGGTCTAGTGCATCCGGGACACCCGCTCTATATTGAGTCGAGACGACGCCGTCAGGGGGTCGCATGGTGCAACTGAGGAGACGTGCAGATGGCTGGCAAGTTCGAAGTGTTCCAGGACAAGAGCGGTGGGTACCGCTTCAACCTCAAGGCCTCCAACGGGGAGATCATCGCCAGTTCGGAGAGTTACGTCGCCAAGGCGAGTGCGCTCAAGGGCATCGAGTCCGTGCGGAAGAACGCAGCCGACGCGGAGATCGTCGAGCGGGACGCCTGAGGCGCCGCAACTGACTTCCCTCACCCACGCCGACCTCGTCGGCAGCCTGCGAGCGGCGGGCTGCGTCTTCGCTGAAGACGAGGCGGAACTGCTCCTCGCGGAGGCGCGCTCACCCGGCCACCTCGAGGAGATGCTGACGCTGCGCGTCGACGGGCTGCCACTCGAGCACGTCCTCGGGTGGGCGGCGTTCCGCGGGTTGCGGATCCTCGTCGACTCGCGCGTCTTCGTGCCGCGGCGCCGCACCGAGCTGCTCGTCGAGGAGACGGTCCGGATCGCTCCCCAGGGCGCCACGGTCGTGGACCTGTGCTGCGGCACGGGCGCGGTCGCGACCGCGCTCCTGAACGAATTGACCGATGCGCGTGTCATCGCCGCGGACATCGACCCGGCCGCCGTCGCGAGCGCTCGCCGCAATCTCGAAGCACGCGGCGGAACGGTCCTCCAGGGCGACCTGTTCGATCCGCTCCCGCGTGAGTTGCGCGGCACGGTGGACGTCATCGTCGCCAACGCACCCTATGTCCCGACCGAGGCGATCCAGCTCATGCCGCAGGAAGCGCGCGAGCACGAGGACATCGTGGCGCTCGACGGCGGTGAGGACGGACTCGACATCCAGCGCCGCGTCGTCCTCGGCGTCACTGAATGGCTGCGCCCGGGCGGGTGGCTCATCATCGAGACGAGTGAGAGCCAGTCACTCCTGACCGCAAGCCTGTTCACGGCCGTCGGCCTATCGGCGCGCATCGTGCGTTCCGAGGAGCTCGACGCAACTGCGGTCGTCGGGCATCTCCCCCTCGACTAACCCCAAACCTCCGTATTCGTGCAACAAGTGCCCTCGAAAACGGCCGAATTGCACGAAAACGGAGGTTTCGCGCGTCGGGAAGTTGGAGCGTGGTGTCGGGGTGGCGCGGCGGACGACCGAGGCGACTCAGTCGAGCTGGAAGTCCACGGCGGAGCGGGCGGACACGTGCTGCTTCACGATCGCCACGACACGCTGGTGCTCGGGGTGCACCTGGTAACGGTCGAGCGATTCGAGGCTCGGGTAGTCGCCGACGAGGACGACGTCCCAGTTGCTCTCCGGGTAGGCGATGTTGCGACCGACCTGCAGGGCGATGATGTCGTCGGGCATGAAGCCGGTGAGCGCTTCGAGCTCCTGCTTGAGCACGGCGAACGAGGCGTCGCGGCCGGCGTCGTCGGTGGCGTTCAGCTTCCAGCTGACGATGTGGCGAATGGTCATCGTGTCTCCAGGAGGGCGGTGCGGAGGCGGTCGGGATCGATACGCCAGTAGTTGTGGACCTTGCCGTCGATGAGCAGCACGGGGATCTCCTCCCAGTGCCGGTCGTACAGTTCCGTGTCGTCGAGGATCGACACCTCGTCGAGGGTGATCTCGGGGGCGCCCTCCGGCAGGGCTCCGATCACGTCGGTGATGACCAGGCGGGCGTCGTCGCACAGGTGGCATTCCGGCTTGCTGACGAGGGTGAGTTGAACGCGGGACACGTCACTAGCCTATTCGTCGTGCGCTGCACCGATGCACCTCCATGTCATCGGATCGTGCGATGCTTCTGTACACAGGTGTTGGATTCACTGGAGTGGTTTGCTCTGGTTCGACCGCAACGAGGCGCGTAGTCATAAGTGGTGGTCGAACATTCCGAAGCAGCGAAGATCCTCGGCGAACGTCTCCGTTCGGCCAGGCAGGAACGTCAGCTGACGCTCGAAGACCTCGGCGAGCTCGCCGAGATGCACTGGACGAACATCGGCAAGATCGAGCGGGGTCAGGTGCACCCGAGCGTTGAGACCCTGGTTCGCCTCAGCAGCGCGATGGACCTCGATGCCGCACAGTTCGTGCAGGGCTTGAACGCCGACATGTACCCGGGCCGCACCCACAAGCTCACGGCGAAGGACCTCATCGCAGCGCGCAAGCAGGAGCACGGCACCGACTGAGTCGATCCGCCCTCAGAACGTCACCCGCCAGAGGTACTGCACGCCGTCGGGGCGGAACCACGACACCTGCATGCTCGACCGGTGCTCGAGCTCGTCACCGAGCACGTGCAGCTCCAGTGCGCTGCCCACGGGCAGTCGGCTCGGCCGGATCGGCGCCAACAACCCGGGACCGAACAGACGCACCGTGACCCAGTGCACGGGCTCGACGCCCACGTTGCGCAACCGGAATCTGGGCGCGTCCTCCCGCTCGACCTCGAACGGCACTCGGTAGGCGGGCTCTCGACGGTTCGAGCGGACGATGACCTCGACGAAACGACTCATACCCGCACGCTACGGACCACCAGCGACGCCAGACGGTCCCCAACGGGCCTCCCGGATCCACCTGTGGAGAACTCACCCTGACGATCCCCTGTGAGGCAGCCTCAACCGCATCGGATCCGCGGCGAAGCGCCCGACGATCACGGCCGGAGACTCACGGATCCGGGACAGGAGCGCACGCCAAAAAGCGCCAGGTCCAAAGTGGACCGGCGCTCTTGGCTGACGCGAAGAAGTCTTTCGACTACTTCTTGTTGCGACGCTGGTGGCGGGTCTTGCGAAGCAGCTTGCGGTGCTTCTTCTTCGCCATACGCTTGCGGCGCTTCTTGATAACAGAACCCACGGATAACCTCACAAAATTGGGGGTATGGCCGCACGATTCGCGGCCGAGAGAACGAATGCCTGGGAAGAGTCTAGCTGATCAGAAAGGTGCGTCGTTCACCGCACGTCCGCTGAGGCCTGGTAGTGACGGCCTCCGAGGACGATCGATGCGTCAACCGACGTCGGACACGGGACGCTGCATCACTGCCTGCACCGCCGTCTCCGGCACCCGGAACGACTTCCCGAACCGGATGGCGGGAAGCTCACCGGAGTGCACCATGCGGTACACGGTCATCTTGGACACACGCATCACGTCGGCCACTTCGGCCACCGTGAGGAAACGCATGTCCGACACGTCGTGCGACATGAAACCCTCCTGGATCGACACCCCTGGGCACAGGGGTGCTGACAGAACACTCTACGGGTTGAGGCGTCATCCTGTACATCCCCTGTGCGTCACTCGTCGGCTAGCGCCCGGGCAAACGGCTAGCGCTGCAGCTTCTTCGTGACCGCGTGCACGGCGTTCGACACCGCGTGCGTCGTGTCCGCGGCGACCTTGCCGACGGTCCCGGCCACGGCCTTCGCCTGCTCGGGAAGGGACAGCGCCGCGAACGAGGCATCGTCCTCCCCCGCATAGTCGACGCTCAGGAACGGGATGAGCCAGTCCTCGATGTCCTCGAGCGGCGCGTAGTCGAGGCTGTAGTAGCGGTGCTGCCCCTCCTCGCGGACCTCGACGAGGCCGGCCTCGCGGAGCACCTTCAGGTGCTTCGACACGGTGGGCTGGCTGAGCCCCAATTGCGCGACGATCTCGGAAACGCTCGTCCCTTGCGCACTGCTGTGACGGTCGAGCAGCAATGACAGGATGTCGCGACGCGTGGTGTCAGCGATCACATCGAAAATGTCGGCCATAGGCTCAACGATAGTGACCCCACGCGGGGAGTACCATGACACCGGCACAGACTGGGACGACGAGGGGCCACATGAGCGGCAATGCGATGCAACAGCGCCGGGAGATCACCGCGCGCCACGGCTTCGCCAGGATCCGCGAGATCATCAGCGATTTCGCCGCGAAATCGACCTCCAGGTTCGCGATCCTCGTCTTCTCGTTCCTGATCCTCGTCTTCACACTCCTCTTCTCACTCCCGCTCGCGAGTTCCAGCGGAAAGGTGACGCCGCTCGCCGACGCCCTCTTCACGGCGGTGTCCGTCATCTGCGTCACGGGCCTGTCGACGGTCGACATGGCGACCCACTGGTCGCTCTTCGGACACATCCTCGTGTTCATCGGCGTGCAGATCGGCGCGCTCGGCGTCCTGACGCTCGCCTCGATCCTCGGCTTCATCATCGCGCGACGCCTCGGCCTCCGGCAGAAGCTCATGGCGGCGAGCGACACGAATCCGATGCGCTCCCACCACGGACCCGTCGCAGAGGGCCAGGCGGTCCGCCTCGGCGAGATCGGCAACCTGCTCGTCACGGTCGCGGTCAGCGCCCTCGTCATCGAGGCAGGCCTCGCGATCCTCCTGTTCCCGCGCATGCTGCTCGACGGCGTCAACGTGTGGGATGCGATCTGGAATAGCTTCTACTACGCGGCCATGGCGTTCACGAACACGGGGTTCACCCCCAACGCAGAGGGTCTCGCCCGGTTCGAGAACGACTACTGGTTCCTCACGATCCTCATGCTCGGCGTGTTCCTCGGGAGCATCGGCTTCCCCGTCATCTACGCGATCAGCCGCAACTTCCGCCGGCCGCGTCGCTGGTCGCTCCACGTGAAACTCACCCTCATCACCACGGGGATCCTCTTCGTCCTCGGTGCGATCCTCTTCATCGTCCTCGAATTCAACAACCCCAACACCTGGGGTAAATGGAATCTGTGGGACACGATCTTCCAGGGCTTCTTCTTATCGGCGATGACGAGATCCGGCGGTTTCTCGACGGTCGACATCAGCCAATTGAACGGATCGAGCCTGCTCGTCGCGGACATGCTGATGTTCATCGGCGGCGGATCCGCATCGACCGCCGGCGGCATCAAGGTCACGACCCTGGCCGTGCTGTTCCTCGCCGCATTCGCAGAGGCGCGCGGCAACGACGGCGTCGAGGTCTTCGGCCGCCGCATCCCGCAGGACGTCCTCCGCGTGGCCGTCAGCGTCGTGCTGTGGGGCGCGACGATCGTCGCGATCTCGACGATCACACTCCTGCAGATGACGAAGGCCCCACTCGACCATGTCCTCTTCGATGTCATCTCCGGGTTCGCGACCACTGGCCTGAGTACCGGCCTCGCCGCGAATCTGCCCGATGCCGGCGTCTACGTCCTGGCTGCCACCATGTTCCTCGGACGCGTTGGTACAGTGACTCTCGCCGCAGCAGTCGCCGCGAGCCAGCGAGCCCAGCTGTACAAACGACCGGAAGAGAGGCCAATCGTTGGTTGACCGCATCAAACACGACGCCCCGGTCCTCATCATCGGTCTCGGCCGGTTCGGTGCCGCGTGCGCCGGCGAACTCGACCGGCTGGACCGCGAAGTACTCGCGATCGACGACAACTCCGACCTCGTCCAGAAGTGGTCCGAGCGCGTCACCCACACCGTGCAGGCCGATGCGAAGAACATCGAGGCCCTGCGGCAGATCGGCGCGCAGGACTTCTCCGTGGCCGTCGTGGCCGTCGGTTCGTCGATCGAGGCGAGCGTGCTCATCACCGCGAACCTCGTCGATCTGAAGATCCCGCAGATCTGGGCGAAGGCCGTCTCGCAGTCGCACGGCAAGATCCTCGCCCGCGTGGGCGCGAGCCACGTCATCTACCCGGAGGCCGAGGCGGGCGAGCGCGTCGCCCACCTCGTGTCCGGCCGGATGCTCGACTTCATCGAGTTCGACGACGACTTCGCGCTCGTCAAGATGTACCCGCCGAAGCCGATCCGCGGACTGAACCTCACCGAGTCCGGGGTGCGGTCGAAGTACCGGATCACCGTCGTCGGCGTGAAGTCGCCCGGCAAGCCGTTCACCTACGCGACGGCCGAGACCGTGGTCTCGAACCACGACCTCATCATCGTGTCGGGCACGTCCGCGGACATCGAGCGCTTCGCGAGCCTCGACAACTAGCCTCGGCTCCTCCTCCTCCTCCTCCTCCTCCTCCTGCCCTGCTCTGCCCTGCTCACATCGAGCACAACTCCTTCGATTTCGACAGTGCCGATCGCAGAACCGCGTCTTTCCGGTGTTTCCCATCCGAGCCGGGGTCAGATCGAAGGAGTTGCGAACAGACGCAGGGGCGCTTCGACGGGCTCAGCGACCAGAAGGCGGGCCCTGAGCCCGTCGAAGGGCAGCCCAGCGAGCCGGGGTCCGACGATCAGAGGGCGCGAGCGTAGCAGAGGGAGATCTCGCTGCCGATGTAGGGGCCGAACGCCGGGATCGCAGTGTAGCCCTCACGTTCGTAGAAGCGGATGGCGTCTGGCTGGGCCGTCCCCGTCTCGAGCTTGAGCTCGCTGAGGCCGAGCCTTCGCCCCTCGTCCTCGAGCGCACGCAGCACGGCGACCGAGACGCCCGTCCCCCGCGAGGCGGGCGCGACGTACATCCGCTTGATCTCGGCGCTCCTCGCATCGAGTCGTCTCAGGCCGCCGCAGCCGACCGGCATGCCGTCTGCGTCACGGGCGACGAGGAACACCGTGATGTCACCAGCGCTCGGCGGCGATCCCGGTTCGTGGTCGTCTGAGCCGTAGCGCTCGTCGAGCTCGGCGCGCTGTGCGATGCGGAGAGCCGCGCCGGCCGGGTCGTCCCACGCCATCGCTGTGATCGTGACTGCCATCGTGAGCTCCTCGCCTCGTTCATCCATCGCCACCGTTTCCGTAACGAACAGTACGGTAACATCTGTTACGAGGTGATGCCACATGGCGAAACGACGCGATGCCGACGAACAGGCCGGACGGATCTCGGAAGCGCTCTGGGACGTACTGTCCACATCGGGCCCGCAAGGGTTGACGCTGCGGGCGGTCGCCGAGCGCGCCGGCTGCACGACAGGGCTCGTCCTGCACCGGTTTCCCGACAAGCGCGCGCTGCTCCTCCACGCCAGGGACCTCCTGCACGCCAGGACCGCAGAGCACACCGAGGCCGTCGAGGCCGCGGCGGTCGATCCCGTCGACGCCGTCCGGGCGGTCCTGACACAAGCGCTCTCGCTCACACCGGCGACGCAGCAGGAGGCGCGCGTCTGGCTCGGCTACCTCGCCGCGGCACTCGGCGACGATGAGCTCGCCGAGCGGCACCGGGCGGGCAACGACGTCTTCGTGGCGCGCATGCGTCGGCTCGTCGCGGCGGCCAGGCCCGACTGGTCCGAGTCGCGCAGCGTCAGCACGGCGACGGCGCTCATCGGTCTCGTGGAGGGGCTCAACGTCCTCAGCACCGCCGACCTCGACCGCTACTCCCCCAAGGCGCAGCTCGCGGCACTGGAGCGCGCGCTCCAGGCGTTCGAACTCGCGCGTGAGGAGGCTCCGCAGTGAACGGCGCCGTCGCCCCGGCAACGGCGTTGACGATCATCGAGTGGACACCGGGCGACGGCATCGACGGCACCGAACACATCGACGGCACCGAACACATCAACGGCACCGAACACATCGACGGCTTCAGAGCATTGCTCGCCTCGTACCATCTGGCGACCGAGGCGGAGAAGACCGCGCACGGGCTCAGCGACCCAGCTCGCACTGTGGACGATCTCCCCGAGCGGTATCGCGCCGAGGTCACCTCCCCGTGCGCCGCCTTCGCCGGCAGAACGGTCCTCCTGGCGGTCTCCGACGACGTCGCGATCGGCTGCGCGATCCTCTCGGGGACCGGAGCCCCAGGCGGCTCAGGCGCCGACTCCTCCGGCGCGGCCTCTGACGGCGACTCCTTCTCCGCCACGGCCTCCCGTGGCGCCTCCGCTGCTGCGTCCTTCGACGCCGCCTCCGGGTCTCCATCCGTCGAAGGCGCTCCCGCCGCCCTCAGCCTTGACCTCAGCCGCCTCTGGGTCGATCCCACCGCACGACGCACGGGCGCGGGCGGCGCGCTCGTCCGGCATGCCCTCGCCCTGGCCGAGGAGCGCGGCGCCGCATCGATCCGCCTGTCCGTGTGGTCATGGCGGTCCGACGCGATCGCGCTCTACCGCCGCAACGGCTTCGTCGACGTCCCGAGCTGGGACGCCCGGCCCGAGCTGGTGTGCTTCGAACGGCGATTGTCGATGCGACTCCCGGACGCCCCGGGTAGTCTGCTCCCACCGCGAACCATCCCGGACATCCGACGCAGAGGCGAGGGCACCGTGCACGAATCCGATGCGACGAGCAGTCCCGCGGACCCCACCGCGGACATCCCCTCGGCGTTCCGGGCGGATTCCCCGTACCTCATCCGCGAGGTGGTCGAATCGGACTGGCCGCACCTGCGCGGCCTCCGCCTGGAGATGCTCGAGGACACGCCCATCGCGTTCGGCGAGACCATCGACGTCGCCAGGACCCACGACGATTCGGAATGGCGGATGCGGGCTCGCCGCGGCATGCCGCCGCACACGATCCTGCTCGCGGCGACCCTGCGCGACGGCGGCCGGTGGGTCGGCACGATGGGCGGCTTCGTCCAACGCGAGCCCGATGCTCGCGGCCCGCTCCTCGTCGGCGTGTACGTGTCGGCGGACCATCGCGGACGTGAGCACGGCGTGGCCGAGGCGATGATCGCCGAGGTCGAACGGTGGGCCGCTGAGGAAGGTGACTCGCTGCGGTTGCGCGTCCACGAGGACAACGCGCGCGCGATCGCCTTCTACCGCCGGCTCGGGTACGAACCGAACGGGCTGCGCGTGCCCTACATCCTGGACCGCTCCCGCGACGAGATCGAACTGGAGAAGCGGCTGCGCTGAGGTCGGGGCACTTCGACAGGCTCAGTGACCGGACGGTGGAGCTCGGCGACCGGGTGATGGAGCTCAGTGACCGGACGGTGGAGCTCAGTGACCAGAAGGTGGACGCGCTTCGACAGGCTCAGCGACCGGGTGATGGTGCTCAGCGACCGGGTGATGGCGCTCAGGACCGGTCGACGGCGCTCAGCGACCGGAAGCGGGAACCCGGTCCCTGAGCCTGTCGAAGGGCGACCCCACGGAATCAGGCCTTCGACAGCTCCTGGGCCCGCGCGATCGCGGCAGCGGTCGCCTCGTCGAACATCTCCTTGAGGCCGGCCTGCTGCATCACGGCGAGCGCGCGCTCCGTGGTGCCCTTGGGGCTCGTGACGTTGATGCGCAACTGCTCGGGCGACTCGTCCGATGCGGCGAGCAGCTCGGTCGCGCCGCGGAACGTGCCGCCGACGAGCACGGCCGCCTGCTCGGGCGTGAACCCGAGCCCCTCAGCCGTCCGCGTCAGCTCCTCGATGAGATAGAAGACGTACGCGGGACCAGACCCCGAAATGGAACTGAGCGCATCGATCTGCGATTCCGGGACCACCACGACCTGGCCGACCGTCTCGAAGAGCGCCTGCACGGTCGCGAGGTCGTCATCGCTCGACCGCGTGCCTGCGGCGACTCCCGTGACGCCCAGCCCGACGAAGGACGGCGTGTTCGGCATCGACCTGATGACCGACACCGAGGCCGGCAGCAACGACTCGAACGTCGCCACCGTGACACCCGCTGCGATGCTCACGACGATCGCGCCTGGCTGCAGCTCGTCGGCGATCTCGCGCAGGAGGTCCGGCACCATCGCGGGCTTCACACCGACGAGGACGACCTTCGCGGAACGCACCGCGCGCACGTTGCCGTCCGGCTCGTTCTCGAGGGCGATCGACGTCACCCCGGGCAGTTCGGCGAGCGCCTCGGCTTTCGCTGCGGTCCGGTTCGTGACGGTGATCCCGCCGTCGACCGAGACATGGGGCTGCGCGAGTCCGCGGAGGATCGCACCCCCCATCGAACCGGCTCCGATGATGGCGATGCTGGGCAGGGAAGTGGTCTCGGTCACCCTCCGAGTCTAGGCTTGCAGCGTCACGGGGAGGAGAGCGCACATGGCTTCGTTGGAGGACAATCCGCTGTTCGCAGCCGTCGACCGGGTCGCCGGAGGTCGCAAGGCCGGCGTGAAGATCACCGAGGACGCCCGCACCCATCCGAAGACCCGTCGGGCGTTCACCGCGATCGCCTGGCTGCTCGCAGCGGAGTTCGTGATCGGCATCGCCGCCGTCGTCGTCGCCATCGTGCTGCTGTCGAACGGTGCGGAGGTGCCGTGGTCTGTGTGGATGCGGAGCCTCGTGGTGCTCGCGATGACGGCGACGCTCTTCTACTTCGCGTGGAGGGCGGCGGCCGGGTACGTATGGGCGTATTCGCGACTTCGGCTCTTCAGCAAGATCTTCCCCGTCGTGACCCTCGTGATCGCGGCCATCCCCGGGTTCTATCCGCTCTGGATGGTGACCGAGCAGATCGTGTTCAGCCTCATCCTCATCGGAGTCGCCGACTACCTCGACTCGGATCACATGCGCGCCACCTTCCGCGCGCCGGTGGACCCGGAGCCTTCCGCGCCTGCCGGTCACTGAGCCGCACCCCATCACTGAGCTGCACCCGGTCACTGAGCATCTCGAAGTGCTCCGAACCCACCCTTCGACAAGCTCAGGGACCGGCCGTCCGATCGCTCAGTCGGGAACCGGTCACTGAGCTGCACCTGGCCACTGAGCCGCACCCGGTCACTGAGCCTGTCGAAGTGCCAGCCCCGACGACCCCGCACCCTACTTCGTGATGCAGGTCCCCGACGGCACCGCTTCCGTCAGCGCACCCGCTTGAGCGACGACGGGCAGCACCTCGTCCATCGCGAGCGCGTACCCGATGGGCGCGGAGTTGGCGTCGCGCGCGAAGACCACACCGGCGACGTGGCCGTCCTCGGTCAGCAACGGTCCGCCCGAGTTGCCCGGCCGGACCTGGCCGGAGAGCGTCACGACCTCGCGCGGTGCCGGGTTCTGTCCGTGGATGTCGGCGACGAGGCTCGGACCGACCGTCATGACGCGGGCTCCGCCCATCGTGTACGGACCGCCGAACGGGTACCCGGCGACGACCGCGACCGATCCGGGCGCCGGATTCGGTGCGAGGGGCAACGTTCTGGCACCGAGGCCGTCGACGCGGACGACGGCGAGGTCGTCCACCGGGTCGAAGTACACGATCGTCCCAGCGCGCGGCACGGAGTCCGGCACCTCGACGATCGGTTCGCGGACACCGGCGAGGACGTGCGCGTTCGTCATCACGAGGTCGTCGGCGAACACCCACCCGCTGCCCACCGAGCCACGCCCGCACCCGACCGCGTTGCCGCTCACACGAACGACCGATGCGCTCGCCGCGACCAGCGCATCGGATCGCGTGTCGACATCGGGAACCGAAGGAACCTCGCCAGTGCCGCCGAACGCCTCGATGACGCGCTGCGCACCGCCGTCGATCACGGTCGCGCGCAATTGGGCGAGCGCGGCCGTCACGGGGTCGGGTGTGTAGCGGTCGATGGCGCGGATGACGGCCGAGGACCCGACCGCCTGGGAGAGCACGGGGATGCCGAGCGAGCCGACGCCGACCGCGGCGGTCACGACGACGAGCGCCGTGACGACGACGTTGAGGACCGCGCCGAGCAGCCGTTCGATGCCTCGCAGCGGGGTCTTGTGGAGCGCGGAGCCGATGAAGCCGCCGATGGCCGCGCCGATCGAATAGCCGAGCGCGAGGAGCACGAGAGCCGCGCCGACCGCCGCCAGTCCCCGCCATTCCGGGGCCGGCACCCAGCCTGCGACGAGTGGGATGGCGAAGAATGCCGCGACACCGCCGGCGATGAGTCCGATGAGGCTGCCGAGGCTGCCGATGAGGCCCGTCCGCCACCCACGGACGGCGAACGCGATGAGCAGCACCACAAGCACGATGTCGAGAATGGTCCCTGGCTCCATCCAGTGATCCTCCCATCCCCCGCCGTCCGGTAGCTCCGGGAACACTGGGAGACGCGCCCGGAAACCACTCCCCATCAGGTGTCGGCCTCCCCCTAGAATTGCCTTCTCGTCACGGCGTCTCCGTTCGAGGCCCGATCGAAGGAGTTCCACACATGAGTGCTTCCGGCGGCAACAGGGCGATCATCGCGGCGTTCTCCGCGAACCTCGGCATCGCCATCACCAAGTTCGTCGCCTGGGCCTTCTCCGGCTCGTCCTCCATGCTCGCGGAGGGCGTCCACTCACTCGCCGACTCCGGCAACCAGCTGCTCCTCCTCCTCGGCGGCCGCAAGTCGAAACGCGCCGCCGACTCCGAGCACCCCTTCGGCTACGGCCGCGAACGGTACGTGTACGCGTTCGTCGTCTCGATCATCCTGTTCTCCGTCGGCGGCGTCTTCTCCGTCTATGAAGGCATCGAGAAGCTGACGCACCCGCACCCCCTGGAGAACTGGTGGTTGCCGATCCTGGTCCTCGCGATCGCGATCGGCCTGGAGAGCTTCTCCCTCCGAACTGCGGTGAAGGAGAGCAACCCGCTCCGGGGGAAGCAGACGTGGGTGCAGTTCGTGCGCCGCGCGAAGGCTCCGGAACTGCCGGTCGTGCTCCTCGAGGACGTCGCGGCGCTCACCGGTCTCCTGTTCGCGCTCATAGGCGTCGGGCTCACGGTCGTCACCGGCGACGGGACCTGGGATGCCATCGGCACACTCGCGATCGGCATCCTGCTGATCCTCGTCGCGATCGTCCTCGGTGTGGAGACGAAGAGCCTGCTCGTGGGCGAGGGCGCGACGGATGCGGACCATGCCGCCATCGCCGCGGCGATCGAGGGTAGCCCGGAGATCGAGAAACTCATCCACATGAAGACCCTCTACCTGGGGCCGGACGAGCTCCTCGTCGCCGCCAAGCTCGGGTTCGCGAAGGACTTGCCGCTCGGCGAGGTCGCGAGGGCGATCGATGCCATCGAGCAGCGTGTCCGGGCCGCTGTGCCGATCGCTCGGGTCATCTACCTCGAACCCGACGTGTACCGTGCACCTGCGGCGCCGTTGCCGACCGAGGCGATCATCCTCAAGAGCGAGGACTGAGCGCCGACCGGCTCTGTGCTCTTCCGCCCGGTCCCTGAGTCCTCGCGCCAGGCCCCCGAACGCCACCCCTCGATCTCTGAACCTTCCCGCCCGGTCCCTGAGCCTGTCGAAGGGCCCCATCGAGCACAACTCCTTCGAATTCGACACTGCGGAACGGCCCCCACCCGGAAATCCGCGGATGTTCAACCGCGACAGGGTCGAATCGAAGGAGTTATGACGGCGCACTTCGACAGGCTCAGCGACCGGAGCATGCGCTCAGCGAAGCCGGGCGCGGTACCGCTCGACGTCGGCAGCGACTTCCTCGTTCACGAGCTCTGCGTTGATGATGGCGCCGGCCATCATCCCCGTGCCAGCCGCCAGGACGACCTGCGCCATCGGACTGCTCACGTTGCCGATCGCCCACACGCCCGCAACAGGCGTGCGCCCCTGCTCATCGGCGACGACGTACGTGCCGTATCCGGACGGGTGCACCGCCGGTTCGATGCCGAGCCCGGCGAACGCATCGACCCTCGGCGAGAATCGCGGAGCCACGACGACCGCCTCGACGGCGTGCACGGTCCCGTCCTCCAGCACGAGGCCGGACAGGGCGCCGTCGTCGACACGGACGGAGGACACGATGCCGCGGATCACGGGGATGTCGCGCGCGGCCAGCTGCTCCAGCTCCTCCTCGCTCGGCTCGGGGGCGGTCCCGAGGAACAGGGTGACGTCATCGCTCCACTGGCTGAACAGGATCGTCTGGTGCATCGCCATCGATCCGCTGCCGAGGACGCCGATCTTCCGGTCGCGCACCTCCCAGCCGTGGCAGTACGGGCAGTGGAGGACGTCGTGCCCCCAGTGCTCGAGGAGGCCGTCGACGGGCGGAAGCTCGTCGCGGAGGCCGCTCGCGATGATGAGGCGCTTGCCGATCCGGAGAGTCCCGTCGTGCAGAGTGACCGCGAAGCCGTCGTCGGTGCGTTCCGCGTTCTCGACGACCCCGGAGACGAACTCGACGCCGTACTGCGCTGCGTCCTCGCGTCCGATGCGCTGGAGGTCGAGCGGGTTCAGGCCTTCGCGCGTGAGGAAGTTGTGCACGCCGTCCGCAGGGGCGTTGCGCGGGTCGCCTGCATCGACCACGAGGATGCGTCGGCGTGCTCGGCCGAGTGCAGTCGCGGCGCTCAGGCCGGCCGCGCCGCCTCCGACGATCACGACGTCGTAGTCGTCACGGGCGGCCGATGGCACGGCGGATGCGGCCGGGGCGGGCGCTGTTGATGAGGTTGGCGTGGGTGCGGGGGTTGGCATGGTCATCGCGGGGTCCTGACTCTCGATTCGTCGAGCCGTGGCGTCGCATCGGCTCGTGTCCCCATCGTCGATCCGACTTCGCTGAAACGACAAACTTCGTTGCCGAAGTGGCAAACTGGTACCATGACTCCGAGCACCCACGACCACCGGCCCAGCCGCCCAGCGGGCGCCACGACCGAGGAGGTCCTCTCCGCCGTCGGCCCGCGGCTACGATCGCTGCGCCTCATCAGCGACAGGACGCTCGCGGAGCTCTCCGCGCAGACCGACATCTCCGTGAGCACCCTCTCCCGCCTGGAATCCGGCCAGCGGAAGGCGACCCTGGAACTCCTGCTCCCACTCGCCCGCGCCTACGGCGTGCCGCTCGACGAACTCGTCGGCGCACCCGCGACGGGCGATCCGCGCATCCACATCCGACCCGTGAAGCGCTACGGGATGACGATCCTGCCGCTCAGCCGGGGCGGCGAGGAGGGAACGGGGGTGCAGGCGTTCAAGCACGTCATCCCGGCGAGCTCGCCGCTGCTCGAACCGACTCCGCAGGTGCACGAGGGGTACGAGTGGATCTACGTGCTGGGCGGGAAGCTGCGGCTCGTCCTCGGCGAGCACGACCTCATCCTCCCCGCCGGTGAGGCCGCGGAGTTCGACACCCACACGCCGCACTGGTTCGGGCGCACCGCCGACGGTGCCGTCGAGTTCCTGAGCCTCTTCGGACGGCAGGGCGAGCGGATGCACGTGCGTGCGCGTCCCGCCAAGCGCCCGTGAGCCCGCCGCCCGCACTCCCTCGTTGGTCAAGCACAACTCCTTCGATCTCGACATCGCCGAATCAGGATCCCCGGAATTCCGCGGGTCCAGATGATCCGACTGTGCGAAATGAAGGAGTTATGGTGGTCACAGGGAGGCCCGACGAGACGGATTCGTCAGTCGATCGGCTCCGGAGCCCCGCGGAAGAAGTCGGTGAGCAGGGCGGAACAGGTGTCGGCCTCGACGCCCGCGAACACCTCGACGCGATGATTCAGACGGCGGTCCCGCAGGACGTCGTAGACCGATCCGGCGGCCCCCGCCTTGTCGTCCCACGCACCGAACACCACTCTGGGAATCCGTGCAGCGAGGATCGCTCCGGCGCACATCACGCACGGTTCGAGCGTCACGACGAGCGTCGCATCGGTCAGGTGCCAGTCCTTCGTCGCTGCAGCCGCGGCCCGGATCGCTAGCACTTCGGCGTGCGCCGTCGGGTCCTGATGCAGCTCCCGCTCGTTGCGGCCGACCCCGATCACCGTGCCGTCGGCATCGAGCACGATCGCCCCGACGGGGACGTCGCCCCCCTCCAGAGCGAGCCGCGCCTCAGCGATCGCCGCGGCCATCCAGCCCGAGAACTCACCCGGAAGGTGCATGCGTCCGCCTTCCTGAACCGTGGAAACCGCCTGGAACCGATAGATTGAGCCTATGCGAGTGCACGTAGCCGATCATCCCCTCATCACCCACAAGCTCACGGTGCTGAGGGACAAGCGCACCCCGTCACCCGTGTTCCGGGCGCTCACGGAGGAACTCGTCACACTTCTCGCGTACGAGGCGACGCGTGAAGTGATCGTCGAGGAGGTCCGCATCGAGACCCCCGTCACCGAGACGGTCGGCGTCCGCATCAGCGAACCGCGTCCGCTCGTGGTCCCGATCCTCCGTGCCGGTCTCGGCATGCTCGAGGGCATGGTCAAGCTGCTCCCCACGGCCGAGGTCGGGTTCCTCGGAATGGCGCGCAACGAGGAGACCCTCCAGCCGACCACGTATGCGGAGCGTCTGCCGGACGACCTCTCGGACCGTCAGTGCTTCGTCCTCGACCCGATGCTCGCCACGGGCGGTTCGCTCGCTGCCGCCATCGACTTCCTCTTCGCTCGCGGCGCCGTGCACGTGACCGCGATCTGCCTGCTCGCCGCCCCCGAGGGCCTCGAAGCGCTCGACAAGGCG
This sequence comes from Plantibacter lichenum, assembly GCF_050587525.1. Classification (NCBI taxonomy): domain Bacteria; kingdom Bacillati; phylum Actinomycetota; class Actinomycetes; order Micrococcales; family Microbacteriaceae; genus Plantibacter; species Plantibacter lichenum. The sequence goes on from NZ_JBOBFT010000001.1 coordinate 78,261, forward strand.
ACCGCCGGCCGCGATGTCACGATCGTCCTCGGTGCGCTCGACGAGAAGCTCGACGAGAACGGCTACATCGTGCCGGGCCTCGGTGACGCGGGCGACCGCCTCTACGGCCTGGTCTGATCCCCTCGCGCGTGCTCTCCCTTTCGCCCTCACCTTTTTGCCTGTTCACAATTCAGGAACATTTGCACAATTCAGGATGATTCAGGCCGACGCGCCGCTCGATCGTCCTGAATTCTGCAGAAGCTCCTGAATTGTGGAAACCGCGAGTTGTGGGATCCACAGGTCGGGGCACCAGTGACGATGCGCAAGGCGAGGGGACGCACGACGTCACCCGCGCACACGCTGGGAAACACCACGCAATAAAACGTCATCTGGCGCAAAGACTTGACACATGCGGCCAGTTCCGGTTTGATTTCCAACTATGACGACCAACGCGCCCACCCCGACCTCCTTCGAGGCCCCTGGGAACGCCGGCATGATGATGCCCGGCGGCGCTGTCATGTGCTGTCGAATGTGTCGCTAACCCGACCGCTCCAGCGAAGCACCCCTCCCGAGGAGCAGGTGCGCTGACGAGCTCAGCCGAGTTCAGAGCCCCGAACACGCGGGCCGAACTCCCGGATGACCGGGCATCCGCCCACCGGCCCCAGGGCCACCACCGAATCGCGGAACCGTCCCGAGCCGAACGACCGGCAGGACGAACCCAGGAGCCAGAGCTCCCGATTCACCGAAGCATCATCACTTCAGAGGATTCATCCCATGTCTCTTGCAGCCGTTCAGACCAGCCACACCGCCAGCCACACCGCCGCACACGCTTCCAGCCGTGCGCTGAGCGTGGCCGCCGACAACGCACGTCCCACCTCCGCGCCGCACGTCCGCGCCGTGCCGGCCGGGCCCGAGGCTCGCGGCTTCGTGCTCTACGTCGGACTCGACGAGGCAAAGGCAGCAGCAGCCGGCACGAGCCTTGGCGAGATCGTCGAAGCGATCAAGGCCCTGACCGCCCAGTTCGCTCCGAGCTCTGAGACGCACGCAGCCGTCGCCCTCGCCCCTCGCGGCGCCGGTGGACGCGACATCGACGTGGTCCGCCTCGCCCTCCAGGACCCCTCCGCCCTCGCCGCCAACCGCCAGGCGGTCGAAGAGGAGCAGGACCGCGCACTGGACGGGGTCGTCGTCGACATCTCGCGCAAGCGTCTCGTCCTCGACAACGAGGTCGCGCCGCTCACCTACAAGGAATTCGAGCTGCTCCAGTACCTCGTGCTCCGCGAGGGCCGCACGATCGAACGCGCCGAGCTCATCTCGTCCCTGTGGCGCGCCGGAGATGACGAGGAAGTCCCGAACGAGCGCACGATCGACGTCCACGTCCGTCGCCTGCGTTCCAAGCTGGGCCGGTACGAGGACATCGTCCGCACGGTGCGCGGCGTCGGCTACCGCTTCGACCGTCACGCCGACGTCTCGATCCGCTACGCGAGCACGCCTTCGCCCGACCTCTTCTGAGTTCGACCGGCTGGTTCTCACCTTCCGGCGCCACCATAACTCCTTCAATCCGAAGGCATCCCCGACCAGCATCCGCGGAAATCCGGGGGCCGCCGGACGGCGTGTGTTCGGATTGAAGGAGTTACGCGCCGCATCGCAGCACTTCGACAGGCTCGGTGAGCGGGCCACTTCGACAGGCTCGGTGACCGGGCCGCTTCGACGGGCTCGGTGAGCGGGCCACCTCGACGACCCCAGCGCGCAAGCCACTTCGACTGGCTCGGTGAGCAGGCCGCTTCGACAGGCTCAGCGACCGGGACCGGCCCGGCGGGGACGCAGTCAGTCGGCGGGAGCCGCCACGGGCGCAGGCACCGGCCTCGTCGCAAGCTTCCACACGCCGTACACCGCCATCGCACCGGCCACCACGAAGGCGACGAGCGCGTACCAGGGCGCATTCGACGCCTCACCGAGCACCACGATGCCGATGCCGACGGCCACGATCGGATCGATGACCGTCAGTCCGGCGACCACGAGCTCCGGCTGGCCCGTCTGGTGGGCCTTCTGCACGAAGAACCCGCCGAGGAGACCGGCTGCGGCGAGCGCGATGATCCCGACGACTGTGAGACCTTCGAAGTTCTGGGTGATCACCCGGTTGATGACGACCTTCGCAAGCGTCACCACGAACCCGTAGAGCACACCGGCTGCGACCACGAAGAACACCGTTCCGAGCTTGGTGCGGAGGAACACGTACGCCGCGACGAAGCCGAGGATCACGATGCCCAGCATCACGAGGATGATGATGAGCTGCGGCTGCTGGATGGGCTCCTCCACGGCGTACAGCGCCGCGGTGATCACGAACAGGCCGATGCCGACGACGCAGAAGATCATCGCGTGGATCTGCGCCTTGTCGATGCGCGTGTGCGTCAGCCGCGCATTCAACAGCGCGGTGATGACGAGTGCGATCGCCCCGAGCGGCTGCACCACGATGAGCGGTGCGAAGCCGAGCGCGACGAGCTGGAACACGACCGCGAGGCCGAGGAGCAGCGTCCCGATGACCCAGGACGGTCGACGCAGGAGCTTCGGGAGCTGGCGCAGGCCGAATGCGGACGACGCGGCTTCCACCTTGCCGACGCCACGCGACTGCAGCTGTGTGCCGACCGCGAGGAACACCGCTCCGACGAGCGCGAACGGGATGCCGATGGCCTGGTATGGCGTCACCGAGATCGTGGGGATGTCGACCTCGAACGAGAACCCGTCGCGCACGACGAACGCGCCGCTGAGGGCGAGCGCAGACACCACGACCCAGTTCACGGCCGTCGTGGCGATCGGTCCCGCCATCAGCTGTTCACCACCGGGGCGACATCACCCTTCCGAGTCGCCGGTGCCACTTTGGAGTCCTGTGCGGGGAAGATGACCTTCTGGACGATGATGATGACCGAGGCGGCGACCGGGATGGCGACGAGCGCACCGAGGATGCCGCCGATCGCACCACCGGCGACCGCTGCGATGACCACGAGCGCGCCGGGGACGGCGACCGCACGGTTCATGATGCGCGGGCTCAGGATGTACGCCTCGATCTGCATGTAGACGAGGTAGTAGATGATCGCGATGAGCGCGGTCACGGGCGACACGAACAGGCAGATGACGCTGTTGATGATCGAGGCGCTGAGTGTTCCGACGAGCGGGATCATCGAGCCGATGAAAGCGATCAGGGCGAGTAGCGGCGGGAACGGAGCGCCGATGATCGACAGGAAGATGAAGCTCAGCACGCCGTTGACGAGTGCGAGCCCGACTTGCCCGACGACGTAGCGTCCGACCGCCTGCGTGATCTCCTCGAGGACCTGCGCGAAGCCCTCGCGGCGGTAGGCGGGGACGAAGCGGTAGGTGACGCGTTTCATCGATCGCAGTGACGCCATGAAGTACAGCGTGAGGATCAGGACGATGATCGAGCCCGTCACCCCGCTCGCGATGCCGGTGCCGACGGCGAGGATGCCGCCGCCGATCGACAGGAGGTTGTTCGGGTCCTTGATGAAGTCGACGGCATCGCCGAGGGTCTTGTCGATGTCGAAGTTCGATCCGACGACGCCCTGCACCCAGTGGACGAAGTCGCTGTTCACGAAGTCGTTCGAGATCTTCGGGAAGTCGTTCACGAGGTTCGAGATCTGCGTGACGAGGAGCGGGACGATCGCGAAGACGATGCCGGCGAACGCCAGGATGACCGCGAGGACGATGATGGCCACGGCAGCTCCGCGCGGCAGTTTCTTCTCGAGCCAGGCGACGAGGGGGTCGAGGCCGAGCGCGAGGAAGAGGGCGACGCCGACGTAGATGAGGGTGGTGCTGAGCTGCGAGACGATCGAGCCGAGCAGGAGGGCGACGAGGACGCCGATGCCGCCGACGAGGCCGATGCGGAATGCGTTGATGCGGATCGACGGTCCCGATTCCGGTGTGCCGTTGATCGCCGCGGCGGACGTGCCCGCCGCCGCGGGGCTCGGTTTCGCGCTGCGCGCCGCCTGGTCGGACTGGCGGTCGGTGCCTCGCGACGGCTTCGCCGCACGCCTCAGCTTCTTCATCACAGCGCTCCCCCTTCGTTCGTCGCGGTGTGCTCCGCGGCGTCCTGTGTTCCAGTGTGGCCCGAACCGGCCGGTTCCGCAGCAAAATCGCTGTCGTTCGCGCCGGCTGCCGCAGCGCCGGAGGCGGGAGCGTCGGCAGCCGAGGCGTCCGCCACGTGCACGTCGTTGACGGTCACGTCGATGTCGCCCACGGACATCCCGAGCAGGACGGTGACGGCGTTCGCGATCTCCCGGCGAACGGCATCGGCGACCTCGTGGACGGGGTGCGGGTACTCGACGACGATGACGGCGGTGACCGAGACGACGCCCTCCGCGTTCGTGACGGTGACACCCTGCGAGGCGTCGGCCGTGCCGATCACCTCGCGCAGCATCCCGAGGGCACGCGTCGTGCTGTCGCCGAGGGCGTAGACGCCCGGGACGGAGGAAGCGGCGAGCCCGATGACCTTCCCGATCACCGAGTCCTGGATGACGGTCGAACCGGGTACGTTGTCCGCACCCGCCGCTCCGTCCGTGTCCGGCTGGAATCTGTACATCGTGCTTCTCCTTCGTGCGGCGGCCGTCAAGACCGTCCCTCTGTGTTTACAGTAGTGAGACGGAGCCCGATGGGAAGATGTCACGATCGAATTCGAATTCGTGGTACAGCGGGTCTCCGATGGCGGACGACGACTGGCGAGGCGGGCGGAAGATGGCGGATGTGACGCAGCGCGTCGGTCCGAGCCCGCTCGACCGCGCGAGCGACCGCACCCTCGTGGAACGGTGCATCGACGGCGACACCCGCGCCTTCGAGACGCTCATCACCCGGTACGGCCGCATGATGAAAGCGTACGCGGTGCGTCTCACGGGCTCGCCGGCCGATGCGGACGACGTGGTGCAGGAGTCCTTGATCTCCGCGTGGAAGCGCATCGACACCCTCGCGGACGGCGACCTCGTGAAGAGCTGGCTCATGCGCATCGTGAGCCGCCGGGCGATCGACCTCATGCGGCAGCGGCGCGATGCGGATTCCACGGACGACGTGATGATCGAGTCGCCCGAACGCGACGGGCCGGAGCGTCGCGCCGAGGCGTCGTCGCAGCTGGACGCGCTCTCCGCATCGCTCGACCGGTTGCCGGAGGGGCAACGTCAGTCTTGGGTCCTCAGGGAGATCGGCGGATACTCGTACGAGGAGATCGCCGAGCAACTGGGGCAGACGACGGCGAGCGTGCGAGGCAATCTCGCCCGTGCTCGCGCAACACTCGTTCGAGAGATGGAGGGCTGGCGATGACCGACGACACCGATCCCACCATCGAGGGCGGGGCTGCGCAAAGCGGGGCCGGCGGCGGCTCCGGCGCTCCCGACATCGAGATGCTCGGCGAGTACTTGGATCGCGGCATGACACCCGCCGATCCAGCGATCGACGAGTCCCCGGAATCGCAGCGCGTGCTGCGTTCGCTCCGGCAGGTCCGTTCGCTCGCGGCGCCGCTGCTGGAAGCCGACGCGGCCGCGGTGACTGCGCTGGACCAGAACTGGATCCGCGGCATCATGGAGAACATCGGGCGCGAGGCGAAGGCCGGTCGCGACATCCCGTTCGCCGCCGCCGACGAGTCCTCGAAGCTCATGATCACCGAGGGGACCGTGCGCGGTCTCGTGCGCGATGCGGGAGACGCGACGCCCGGCATCCTCGTCGGACGGGTCATCCTCGACGGCGACGTCACCCGGGTGGGCGCGCCGATCGCCGTCCGCGTGACGGTGAGCGCCGGACTCGGGCGGCCGATGGCGGAGACGACGGAGCAGTTCCGCCGGAACGTGCACGCGGCGCTGCGCCGGCACACGGACCTCGTCCTGACGTCGATCGACGTCGTGGTCGACGACCTCCACGAGGACCTGGGCGGAGCGGGTGCGGGGAAAGCGGGTGCGGGGAAGACGACCGACGCACCTGGCGCAGTGCCGCTCGATGCGGCCGACGCACCCGACACGGCTTCGCCCGGCGAGCCCACGCCTGGGGCGGCTCGGCGCGACGCACCCGCACCCGACGCGACTTCACCCGACGCACCCGCACCCGACGCGACTTCACCCGACGCACCCGACGCACCCGACGCACCCGACGCACCCGACGACGGAGGATCCCGATGAGCGACGACACCCGCACCACTGCCATCGCGCTCGATGCCGTCGTGGCCGGCGTTGCGGGGGTCGTCGGCGTCTACGCCGCCGAGCCCGCGCTCGTGCGCGCCGCGAAGGAGACGCTCGGCGTCATCGTCGGCACCCCTGAGGTGCGTGCCCTCGTGAGCGTCAAACGCATCCGTGGCGCGGTGACCGTGGAGACGAACATCGCCGTCGCCGCCGACGCGGTCGCTCCCGCTGTCGCCGCCGCCGTCCGCGACGCCGTGACCGCTGCGCTCCCAGCGCTCGACGCCGTCGGCGAGTGCACGGTGACGGTCCGCGTCATCGACGTGCGCCCCTGACCTCTCCCGCCTGCGGCCCGGCCCGGCCGTCTGCTCCCGGAACCCCGCTCAGCTCACCCATCTCCTGCATCGCACTGTTCACAACTCAGGAGCACCCCGGCGTGTCGGCCCCGACACGCCGCCGCACGGGCGCGACACGCCGCGCCCGTCCTGAGTTGTGAACAGAGCAACAGGTGCGGCTGCACGGCATCCGCACAGCTGATCGCGCGGCCGAGGGCGTATCCTCCCGTGTGCCGTCGTGCAGGTCGACGGCGAGGAGGACAGCACCATCACCGAGACGACGCCCATCACCATCACCACCTTCACCGACGGATCGGCGGGTTCCGGATCACCGGACCCGCAGCCCGCGAATACCCCGACTCCGGATGACCGGCACGCGGCCCCCGCAGTCCGGTCCCACCTCCTCGACAACGTCGTGTGGCACGCGCTCACCGGTCCGCAGAGCGCGTTCGCGACGACCGACAGCGGCCGCGCCCGACGATTCACAGCCGATGTGACGCCGATGGCGGGAGTCGATGACCCCACGGATCCGGCGGCATGGGCGGAACTTGCTGCGCTCCTCGGCGACGAGGCGACGATCATCGCGTTCGAACCCGGATCGCCGATGCCGGAGGGCTGGGAATCGCTCGAACGGTTCACCGGACTGCAGCTGACGGACGATGAGTTCGCCGCGGAGTCGGTCTCTGGATCGGTGTCGACTCCGGTCGTGGCCGAGACAGCCGAGCTCTTCGCCCCCTTCCCCATCGTCCGCCTCGGCGTCGACGACGTGCCGCGCATCCTGGACCTCATCGACCGCGCCAAGCCGGGGCCGTTCCTCCCGCGCACGATCGAGATCGGCGCCTATTTCGGGATCTTCGACGGCGAGGTCCTCGTCGCGATGGCCGGCGAACGCCTCCGCGCGCCCGGCTGGGTCGAGGTCAGCGCCGTGTGCACCGACGCCGACTACCGCGGACGCGGATTCGCGGCGCGCCTCGTGACGGCGGTCGTCGAACACGTCCATGCGAGTGGCGACCGTGCGTTCCTGCACGTCGTCGAGGGCAACCCGGCCAGGAAGGTCTACGAACGGCTCGGGTTCCGCGTGCGCAACACGAGCGACGTGCATCTGATCCGGCCGCTCCGCGCCGCAGTTGCCGGTGACCACGCCGGCTCCCACCGATGAGCGCAGCTGCGGGCGGTCGCATCCGTTCGATGACGGAGGTCGCGCCCGGCGTGCACTTCGTCGAGGGCCCTGCGTCGAACTGGACCGTGCTCGTCGGGCACTCCGGCGGCACTGGCGATACTGCGAGCAGGGCCGCGAGCACGGCCGCAGGCGCTCCCGCGTCCTCGACGGACGACACCGCATCCGCACCGCGCGTCGTCCTCATCGACGCCGGGTACCCGAAGGACCTGCCACTCGTCGAGGAGTCGATCCGTCGCGCCGGCGGGAAGGTCGACGACCTCATCGCCATCCTCATCACCCACGGCCACAGCGACCACATCGGCACCGTCGCACCGCTCGCCCGCCGCACGGGCGCGCACGTCTACGGCCATCCCTACGAGCACGGCAACATCACGAGGGCCGAGCTACACCAGATCGGCATCGGCGACATCCTCCCGCTGCTCTGGAAGCCGCGCATCGCCCGATGGGTGACGCACGCGATCGGGGCCGGCGGGTTGTCCGATGTCGGTGTCGAACGTGTGCAGGGGATGCCGGAGTCGGCAGGCGGCGTCGTTGCCGGGAACCGCGCGGTCCGATGGCCGGCCGCGCACCTCGCCGGCCACCACATCGTCCAGATCCCGTCGGCAGGTCACACGCCGGGCCACAGCGGCTACTGGCTGCCGGAGCACGGCGTGCTCGTCGTGGGCGACGCGATCGTGTCCGCGCACCCGACCACGACGGTGACCGGCCCGCAGCTCCTGCCGGCGATCTGGCACACCGACCCGCTCGAGGCGATCCGCGCCATCGACACGTTCATCGACATCGATGCGACCGTCGTCCTGCCCGGCCACGGCCCGCTCCTGCGGTCGTCCCCCGCCGACGTGGTGCGGCGCGCGACAGACACGCTCCACGCCGCGGACCCCGATCGGGCCCGCTGAATCGCCCCGTCGTTGCACCGTTTCAACGCGCTCGGAAAACTCTCAGTAAAAATAACGGTTCGGTAACTAGCGCTCGTTACCGATCCGTTATACAGTTCAAGAACGTTAGTTGTTTTGCTGTGGCAACTGACGGAATGTGATTGCAGGACACTCTTGGTGCAAGGGAAACGAGAGCCGGTCGGGAGCCTCTTCGACCGGCTCTCATCCGTTAACGGGCACATCCCCAGGAGGTTCTCCACGGCTTCCGGGTCAACCCGCTGCCAGATGTCGTCCGTCCGGACTAGATTCGGGGTGCGGAGCGTTGTGCTCCTGCAGGGAGGCATCATGGACGAGAGACGGCTGGCGGTCACCGCTTGGGAAGCGCTGTTCCGCGCCCAGGTGGACGTCATGCGCCATCTGTCGCACGACTTCCCGAGCCACGGCATCTCCCTCAACGAGTACGACGTCCTGCTCACGATGTCGCGGGAACCGGACCGCCGCGTCCGACTCCGCGACCTCAACACGCAGGTCCTCCTGTCACAGCCGAGCATCAGCCGCCTCGTCGACCGCCTGGTCGCGCGCGGACTCGTCGGCAAGTGTCCCGACCCGGACGACGGCCGCGGCACCTTCGTGCGGATGACCGATGCGGGGTACGACGTGTTCCGCAAGGTCGCGCTCGAACACGGCGCGGCCATCGCCGAACGGGTCACGACATCGCTCAACCCCGATGAGATGAGCGCACTCGCCGCGCTCAGCAACAAGCTCCGCGGCAGCTGAGCCGCACCTCCCGACGGTCACTCAGCATCACCCCGGTCGCTGAGCCTGTCGGAGCGCACCCTCATCGCGCATAACTCCTTCGATCCGGACCACGTCCGAGCGACGACCCGCGGGTTTCCGGGGACGCTGAGGTTTGCAGCGATCGGATCGAAGGAGTTGCGCTCGATCTGCGCGCGCCGTGGGTCGGGCGGATTGGACTCCACAGCCATGTCCGATTTCCGCTGGCAGGAGCCTCGGAGGGGTGCGAGACTCGAAGCATGGACTTCGACGAACGGTATCGCGCCATCCAGGCGAAGGACACCCGATTCGACGGGCAGTTCATCACCGCAGTGCGCACGACGGGCATCTACTGCCGCCCGTCCTGCCCGGCACGCACGCCGCATCCGCAGAACGTGACCTTCTACGCGACGAGCGCCGCCGCCCACGAAGCCGGCTACCGAGCATGCAAGCGTTGCCTCCCGGAAGCCGTCCCCGGAACGCCGGACTGGAACCTCCGGAACGACCTCGCCGCCCGCGCGATGCGACTCATCGCCGACGGGGTCGTCGAACGCGAAGGGGTCCCCGGACTCGCAGCCACGCTCGGCTACTCAAGCCGACACCTGACGCGCATCCTCACGCAGGAACTCGGCGCCGGTCCGCTCGCGCTCGCCCGTGCACATCGCGCCCACAACGCCCGCACGCTCCTCACGGGGACCGAACTGCCGTTCAGCGACATCGCGTTCGCCGCCGGTTTCTCCAGCATCCGCCAGTTCAACGAGACGATCAGCGAGGTCTTCGAACTGACGCCAGGCCAGTTGCGCTCGAAACATCGCGGCACCCCGGGAACGGAGCCGGGCACCATCCGGCTCACGCTCCCCTATCGCGAACCATTCAACGCGGCCGGCGTCTTCGGCTGGCTGGGTCCGCGCGCGGTCGAAGGCGTGGAATCAGCCGGGCCGGATCGCTACGCCCGGCTCCTCGCGCTCCCCGGCGGCGTCGCCTGGTTCGAGGTGCGGGAAGAGGCGGGCGCGCTGACGCTCACCGCGGAGGTGGCGGAACTCGCCGACCTCCCCGTCCTCGTCTCACGCGTCCGACGACTGTTCGACCTGGATGCGGATCCGCAGGCGATCGATGCTGCGCTGTCGGTCGATCCGCGGCTGGCGGCGTCGATCGAAGCGACACCGGGAATCCGACTGCCGGGTGCGGTCAGTGCGGAGGAGATGCTGTTCCGGGCGATCATCGGCCAGCAGATCACGGTCGCGGCGGCGCGGACGGCGCTCCGACGGTTGACGGAAGCCGTCGGGTCGACGGTCGAACCACGGCACGGGCTCAGCCGGTTGTTCCCGACCGCCACGCAGATCGCGGAGGGTGGGCGCGCTGCGCTCGTCGGACCGAAGGCTCGTATCGAGACGGTGATCGGCGTCGCCGAGGCACTCGCGTCGGGCGAACTGACGATCGGCTTCGGCGACGACCGCGCCGCACTCCGCGATCGTCTCCTCGCTCTCAAGGGCATCGGCCCGTGGACGACCGACTACGTGAGTATGCGCGTCCTCGGCAATCCCGATGCATTCCTCCCCGGCGATGTCGCGGTGCGGACGGGCGCGGGACGGCTCGGCTTCCCGAACGCGGCGGGTCCGCTCACCGTCGAGGCCGCGGCGTTCGCGCCATGGCGCTCCTACCTGTGCCTGCACCTGTGGAAGGCGGCGGCGCTCCCCGCGTCCGCGTTCCCGGCATCGGCTCCTCCATCCACCCCCGCCACCGCAACACGAGCGGTCCTCCAGACATCCGCCGACTTCGAGAAAGGTCCAGCAGCATGACCACCATCCACCAGACCATCAGCACCCCCGACGGCCCGTTCACGATCATCGCCCGCGAGGAGGACGGTGCCGTGCTCGCCTCCGGCTGGAGCGACGACGTGCAGGTGATGCTCGATCGCATCCGCCCGGCCGATCGTCTCGCTTCGTCCGTCCCCGGCGAGATCGCGGCGAGCGCGGCTGTCCACGCCTACTACGCGGGCGACCTGTCCGCGATCGACGACGTTCTCGTGGCTCAGTCCGGCGGCCCGTTCCGGACGCACGCCTGGTCCGTGCTGCGGACGGTGGAGGCCGGGCATCCCGTCACCTACACGGAGTTCGCTGCCGCGTCGGGTCGGCCTTCCGCTGTTCGGGCCGCGGCGAGCGCGTGCGCCACCAACGCCCCGGCGCTCTTCGTGCCGTGCCACCGGGTCCTGCGCACCGACGGCTCGCTCGGCGGTTTCGCCTGGGGCCTCGATGTGAAGCGCTCACTGCTCGCCCGCGAGGCCGCCCTCAGCGCCTGACGGGGCCCGTCTCCCATCTCCTGTTCCTCCCTCCTGCCCCTCCACCCGACCCCGGCGATTTTCACAATTCCGGAACAACTGTGACAGGAGTGACGACGGAAACGCTTACCGGCCCGAACAAGCGCTTTCCGGCCCAAAACTTCCGGAATTGTGCAACCCCGGGGGTGGGGTGGGCGGGACGCGTAGGGTGGAGGAATGCCCGACTCCCCAACGATCGTCTGGTTCCGTGAGGACCTCCGGCTGGCGGACAACCCCGCCCTCACCGCAGCGCTGGAGCTCGGCGCACCGATCATCTGCCTCTACGTCCTCGAAGAGGACACGAACGACCTCCGACCGCACGGCGGCGCATCACGCTGGTGGCTCCACGGCAGCCTCGAAGCCCTCGGCGCGGACATCCGCTCGATGGGCGGCACACTCCTCCTCCGGCGAGGCGATGCGGCGGCGATCATCGACGAGCTGGTCGAATCCAGCGGCGCGGGCGCGGTCCTCTGGAACCGTCGCTACGGCGGACCCGAACGAGAACTCGACGCACGCATCAAGGCGTCGCTCCGCGAACGCGGGCTCGACGCCCGCAGCTTCTCGGCGATGCTCCTCGCGGAACCGTGGGAGATCACGACCGGCCAGGGCAATCCGTACGCCGTGTTCACCCCGTTCTGGAACGCGTGCCTGACCGAGTTCGCACGCAACCCGCCACGACATCCGTTGGATGCGCCCGAGCGGATCGACGGACCGGCCGATGCTGCGCACCTCCACAGCGACAAACTCGCCGCGTGGCGCCTGCTCCCCACGAAACCGGACTGGGCCGGCGGCTTCCGCGACAGCTGGACCCCCGGTGAGGCCGGCGCGCACGAGCATCTCGCCGACTTCATCGACGGAGCGATCATCGGCTACGCGAACGATCGCGACGTGCCCGCCAAGCCCGCGACATCGCGTCTCTCACCGCACCTGCGCTTCGGCGAGATCAGCCCGAACCAGATCTGGTGGGCCGCCAAGGACGGGCGTCGACGGCTCGGCGATGACGGCGCCGTCTTCCTGAAGGAGGTCGGCTGGCGGGAGTTCGCCCACCACTGCCTCTACGCGTTCCCCGCGCTCGCCACCGAGAACTGGCGCTCCTCCTTCGACGCGTTCCCCTGGCCGGACCCCGACGAGGAGGCCTTCGAAGCCTGGACGATGGGCCGCACCGGCATCCCCCTCGTCGACGCCGGCATGCGCGAACTCTGGCACACCGGCACCATGCACAACCGCGTGCGCATGGTCGTCGCATCGTTCCTCACGAAGAACCTGCTCATCCACTGGCGCCGCGGCGAGGAGTGGTTCTGGGACACGCTCGTGGACGCGGATCCCGCATCGAACCCGTTCAACTGGCAATGGGTCGCGGGGAGCGGGGCCGATGCTGCGCCGTACTTCCGCATCTTCAACCCGGAACGACAGCGGGAGCGGTTCGATGCCGATGACACGTACATCAAGCGGTGGGTGCCGGAGTACGGGACCGATGCGTATCCGGAGCCACTCGTCGATCTGAGCGTGACGCGGCAGGCGGCGCTGGCGGCGTACAAACAGCTGTAGGGCCTGACCGCCTGACCCTGAGCCTGCCGACGGGCCGACCCCGGACCGGACGCTGAGCCTGTCGAAAGGCGCACCCTGCGGGACCTCACCCTTCGACAAGCTCAGGGACCGGGGACCGTATCCGACCGGTCCCTGAGCCTGTCGAAGGGCGTGCTACTCGGGATGCCCTTCGACAAGCTCAGGGACCGGGGAGGCTCAGGGCCCGAGGATGCTCAGGGACCGGGCAAGCCCGGTCAGCGGGGGCGGAAGAGGCCCTGTCGCTGGGCGGCGGCGATGGCGGACGACCGGTTCGTGACGTCGAGCTTCGTGTAGATGTGCGCGAGGTGCGACTTGATCGTCGTCTCGCTCACGTGCAGCCTGGCGGCGATCGCCTGGTTGGTGAGGCCTTCGGCGGCGTTCGCGAGCACCTCGATCTCGCGGGCGCTGAGCGCCGTCTGCGGAGCGCTCACGCGAGCGACGAGTCGGGTGGCGACCGCGGGTCCCAGCACGGAGCGACCGGCGACGGCGGACCGGATCGCGGCGATGAGATCATCCGGCGGCGAGTCCTTCAGCAGGTACCCCGCGGCGCCGGCCTCGATGGCGCCGAGGATGTCGGCATCGGAGTCGTAGTTCGTCAGGACGAGCACGCGCGGCGCATCGATCGCTCCGCTGATCGCGCGGGTCGCTTCGATGCCGGACATGCCGTCGCCGAAGCTGAGGTCCATCAGGACGAGATCCGCGCGCGACGGGACCGACTCGTCACCACCGGCCGAGGCACCAGCACCGGAAGTGGAGTCCGCCCCAGCACCGGCCCCCCGCAGCGCGAGCCCGACCGCCTCCTCGGCGGTGGACGCCTCGGCGACGACGTCGAAGTCCGGGACCGTCCCGAGCACGGCGCGGAGGCCGGCCCGGACGATGGGGTGGTCGTCGGCGATCACGATGCGGATGCGATCCTCGCCTCCAGCGATGTCGGCAGTTCCCGGCTGTTCGTGGCTCATGCGTCCTCCTCGAATCGTGCCGTCACGGTCGTCCCCGTGCCCGGTGCACTCCGCAGGTCGAGCGATCCGCCGAGTTCCTCGATCCGCTGGCGCATCGCGACCAACCCGAACGAACCGCCGGCCATCCGATCTCCCGCGCCGCCCACGATCGACGGTTCGAAGCCGATCCCGTCATCGTCCACGTCGAGGATGACTTCGGAGTCGAGGTAGCTGAGGGTGATGTCGGCTCGGGACGCCTCGGCGTGACGGATCGCGTTGGAAACGGCGCTCTGCGCGACGCGCAGCAGGCAGGTCTGCACGGACGTGCTGAGGTCGATCGGGTCGCCGGTCACGGTGAAGGAGACGACGGGGCCGCCCTGCGCGGTGGTCGTCGCGGCGAGGCGGGACAGCGCGTCGGCGATCGTGCTCCCGGCGAGGGCGGGCGGGCTGAGCTCGTCGATGAGGCCGCGCGTCTCCGTGAGGGCCGTCGCGGCGGCGGCCCGGGCGCTCCGCAGGTGGTCGGCGGAACGCGGCGGATCGATCTCGGCATCGCGTTCGGCCGCGTGGAGGAGGAGTTGGATGCTCGACAGCGCCTGCGCGACGGTGTCGTGGATGTCGCGCGCCAGTCGTTCCCGTTCGGCCAGTTTCCCGGCTTCGCGTTCCGTGGCGGCGAGCTGTTCGCGAGTCGCGACGAGTTCGACGATGAGCTGTTCACGCGCCTCCGCCTCCCGCGCGAGCGCCTGATAACCGAGGCCGATCGCCACCGCGACCGCCGCCCCGACGATGGGCCCGACGACCCCGCCGAGGCTGAACCCGGAGTGGGCGCCGATCGCGATGATGGCTGCGGCGGTCGATGCGAGGACGGCGACGACCGCGAGCCGCCAGCGCAGCAGGTGCAGGTAGAGGAAGAACAGCGGGAACACGAGGTAGGCGGCATCGAGGCTCACGAAGACGAGGGCGATCCACTCGATGCTGAGGACCGCGAGCCAGACGCCGATGATCAGCCGTGCGGGGCGTGCGGCAGGGGCGCTGGCAGCAGAGGCGGCAGCGGCGGCACCGACACCCGCTCCCACCACCTCCCCTCGCTCATCCGCCGACACCCGTCGCATCCGCGCCCGGGAACCGAACACGGCTCCGAGCAGGTACGTGCCGAGCATGACCGCGGTCAAGACGATCGAGACGACGGAGTACGGGCCGGGCACGAGGACCGCACGCACGACCACGACGAGGGCGAGCGCCGCGAAGAGGACGTGCAGCCCGGCGTTCAAGGCCGTGAAGACGGGGCTGAACGCGGAGTGGTCCGTCCGCGGCGAGCCCGCTCCGAGAGCCCCGGCGGGAACCGATTGCGTCATCCGCCCAGCGTACGGGGATCGACCCGGAATCGGATCGTCCGAAAGGTGGAAGGAACGCTCCATACTCCCGCCGCCGGAGAGCATCATCCCGGCCGATGCCGCGGGAGCGGCCGGAAGCGAGGCTGGAACAGTGCACCACCCGACCGGATCCGCCGGCCGGCCGACGGGTGCATCGAGGAGGTTCCATGTTCGTCGCCTGGCGTGACATGCGATTCGCGACCGGACGGTTCGTGCTGATCGGCGCGGTCGTCACACTCATCACCCTGCTCGTGGGGTTCCTCAGCGGGTTGACCGCGGGACTCGCGAATCAGAACATCTCGGCGGTGACGGGCCTCGGCGCGAACAGCATCGTCTTCTCCGCACCGGCCGACGGCGAGCAGGCGAGCTTCTCCGACTCCGTCGTGACGAAGGACATGGCGTCGGACTGGGCGGCCGTTCCCGGCGTCGATCGCGCTGAGCCCATCGGCATCACGCAGACACGGCTGGAAACGGACGACACCCGCACCTCGGTGTCGCTCTTCGGCGTCGAGCCGTCGTTCGGGGCCGATGCGCCGAGCGCCGACGGCGAGCTCCGTCTGAGCGCCGCCGCCGCCAAGGAGCTCAAGGTCACGACGGGTGACAGCGTGTCGGCCGGCGCGAAGCAGTTCACGGTCGAATCCGTGGGCGACGACGCCTGGTACAGCCACACACCCGTCGTGTGGATGACGGCCGCGGACTGGCGGACGATGGCCGCAGCGATGTCGGGAGCCGGCGCGGCTCCGACGACCGGAGCCGAGGCGGGAACGGCCGGAACGACGGCCTCCGCTGCATCCGGCGCTCCGTTCGCGACCGTCATCGCCGTCTTCGGCAACCCGACCGGCGCAGCGAGCGATGCCGCGGACGCGCAGGCGGGAACGGTCGCGAAGCCGATCATCCCGGCGCTCATGGCGATCGGTTCCTTCCGGTCCGAGATCGGCTCGCTCCTGCTCATGGTCGCGATGCTCTTCGGGATCTCGGCACTCGTCATCGGCGCGTTCTTCACGGTCTGGACGATCCAGCGCCGCGGCGACGTCGCGATCCTCAAAGCGCTCGGCGCGACCACGAAGCGACTCACGGCCGATGCACTCGGGCAGGCGTTCGTGCTCTTGCTCGTCGGCGTGGGTGTCGGGATCGGGCTCACCGCTCTGCTCGGCTCGCTCGCCGGAACCGCGCTGCCATTCGTCCTGAGCCCGCTCACGACGCTCGCGCCTGGGGTGGTCATGATCGTCCTCGGTCTGGCCGGCGCCGCGTTCGCGCTCCGCTCCATCCTCACGGCCGACCCGCTCACAGCGCTCGGCGGCAACCGATGAGCGCGCCCCGAGACGGCCGGTCACTGCACCCCACCCGGTCGCTGCATCCAACCGGGTCACTGCACCCGACCCGGTCACTGAGCCTGTCGAAGTGCCCCACCCACACCACGCCCACCACTCCAGGAGGCACCAGATGATCCAACTGACCGACGTCACCCTCACCTTCCCCGACGGCGACTCGACCGTTACCGCCGTCGACCACGTCAGCCTCACCGTCCCGCCCGGGACCGTCGCCGCGCTCACCGGCCCGTCCGGTTCAGGCAAGTCGAGCGTGCTCGCGGTCGCCGCATCGCTCATCCGTCCGGACAGTGGAACGGTCGAGGTCGCGGGCATCGATGTCACGGCACTCGACCGCGGGGCCGCCGCGGAGTTCCGTCGCACGACGCTCGGCATCGTCTTCCAGCAGTCGAACCTCATCCCGTCACTCACGGCGATCGAGCAACTCACCGTGATGAACGAGCTCGGCGGACGCGGCAGCCGTGGGCGCCGGGCCGCTGTTCGCTCGCGCGCGTTGGACCTGTTGGAGGAGGTCGGTCTGAGCGATCATGCGGGCAAGCGGCCGCATCAGCTGTCGGGTGGTCAGCGACAGCGGGTCAACGTGGCTCGGGCACTCATGGGCGGGCCGGCGGCGCTCGTCGTCGATGAGCCGACGAGCGCTCTCGATCACGAGCGCGGCTCGGCGATCATCGACCTCATCCTGCGATTGACCGAGGAGGCGCACACGTCCACGCTGCTCGTGACCCACGATCGTTCGCACCTGGATCGGATGGACCAGGTGCTCACGATGCGGGACGGCGCGCTCGTCGCTGCTCCTGAGGATGCGCTGCGTCTCGCGCCCACGCTGGCCGCACGCTAGGGGTTCCTGGCAGTTCGACCCCCCTCGACAGGCTCAGGGAGCGGATGCCCGGTCACTGAGCTTGTCGAAGTGCCCGCATCGCGCATAACTCCTTCAATTCGAGCACGGCCCGACCGCAGACCTCCGGAATCACGCGGATTTCGACCGGGCCCTGCTCCGAATTGAAGGAGTTGTGGTGGTGCGGGGACGGGGTGAGTCGGCGTTCAGAGGGTCGGAGGAGGTCGAGGGAGGTCGTAAGCCGTCAGCGTGTGAGCGGGTCCGCGAAGAACGCCTCCTCATGCGCCGACGACACCAGGAACGCCTGCCGCATCCGCTCGCGACCCGCATCGGTAGCCCGGACGGCGGCCTCACCCGCGATGTCGATCGCGCGCTGGTTCGAGATCGCGAACGCCGGGTCCGCATACGTGTCCAGCCACCCTGCGAACGGGTGCTCCGGATGCGACCGGCTCACGAGCCGTTCACCCAGGTCCTGGTAGATCCAGTAGCACGGCAGCAGTGCGGCGACGACGAGGCCGTAGTCGGTGCTCTCCGCCGCGGTGAGCAGGTGCGACAGATACGCGGCCGTCACAGGTGTCGGTGCAACGTGTATGCCGCTCTCGGCATGTTCGATCAGCCAGGTCCGATGCAGTTCCATCTCGGCGACGATCGAGCCGCTCGCGCCCTCGGCCCAGAAGGCCTGCTCCTCGGTGGTCGGCGCGAGCTGGCTCGCCCTCGCGAGCACGCGCGCGTACTCCCGCAGGTAGATCGCATCCTGAGCGAGGTAGTCGGCGAACGCGGTGCGGTCGAGTGTGCCGTCGGCGAGGGCGCTGATGAACGGGAGCTCGTCGATGCGCGTGCGCAGCGGTTCGATCTCCACCCACCAGGCGTCGGTGATCGATGCTGCGGCGACCGAGGCCGGATCGGCATCGACCGCCGTGTGGGCGGAGAGGGGTTCCACCGGTCGAGAACTCCCAGGCGCCGCTTCGAGAACCGTCACCGGAACGGTCACGGCGCCCGCAGCCATCGCGTCGGCCGCGTCCCACAGCTGGGCGAAGTGGTTGATGGGGCCGTTGCCGCCGCCGACCTCGAGCTCGTCCGCACGTTCGAGGCTGACGGTCAGCCATGCCTTCGCCTGCCGCAGCGCCTGCTCCCAGTCGCCGGTGCGAGCGACGAGCGTCGCCATCGCGCTCGAGAGCGAGCAGCCCGTGCCGTGCGTGTTCGACGTCTGCACTCGTGAACCGGCGACCTCGACGACCGTGCGCCCGTCACCGAGCGATCCCGATGCGTCGACGAGCGCGTCCGGACTCTCAGCACCCTCCAGGTGCCCGCCCTTCACGAGGACGACGACGGAGTTCCGGGCGGAGACCGCGAGCGCCTGGGCGATGGCTCCAGCCCAGTCGATTGCGACGGGCTCCCCCGCCAACACGGCCAATTCGGGCAGGTTCGGCGTCACCAGGTCGACGGACGGGAGGAGCGCGAGCACCGCGGCCTCCGCGTCGGCGCGCAACAGTCGATCCCCACTCGTCGCGACCATCACCGGGTCGAGGACGATCGGACCGAGCGCCGTGCCGCTGGATGCGTTCGCGGCGATCCAGGATCGGACCGTCTCCACGACGTCGATGCTGCCGAGCATCCCGATCTTCACGGCATCGATCACGACGTCGTCGCTCACCGCATCGAGCTGCGCGCGGAGGAACTCGGCGGGCGGCGTGTGGACGCTGCGGACGCCGTGCGTGTTCTGCGCGACGAGCGCCGTGACGACGGCCATGCCGTAGCCGCCGTTCGCCGCGATGCTCTTGAGGTCCGCTTGGATGCCGGCGCCGCCGCTCGGATCGGTGCCGGCGATGCTGAGGATGCGCGGGTGGGGGCCCTTCGACAGGCTCAGGGACCGGGAGTCGGAGTCAGCTGCATCGCCCTTCGACAAGCTCAGGGACCGAGGATCAGAGGCATCGCCCTTCGACAAGCTCAAGGACCGAGGATCAGAGGCATCGCCCTTCGACAAGCTCAGGGACCGGGGGGCGGAGTCAGCTGCATCGCCCTTCGACAGGCTCAAGGACCGGGAGTCGGGCAGGGAGCGGGGATCGCTCACGCGCGGGCCTCCGTCCACGCGGCGCGGAAGGCGGCGGCCGCTTGGTCGGGATCATCGGCGGCGCAGATCGCGGAGACGACCGCGAGTCCGGCGGCACCCGCCCGCCGGAGCGCAGCGGAGTCGTCGAGGGACACCCCGCCGATCGCCACGCACGGCAGCCCGGTCGATGCCGCGAGCGCCCGGAACCCGTCGACCCCGAGCGGTGCGGGGTGGTCGGGCTTCGTCGAGGTCGGACGGATGACGCCGACGCCGAGGTAGTCGACGGTGCCGGTCGGCAACGCCGCGACGGCCGCGAAATGCGCAGGCGTGTTGGCCGTGAGGCCGAGCATCGCATCCGCCCCGATGATCCGTCTCGTCTCGAGCACGGGCAGATCGCTCTGGCCGACGTGCACGCCGTCGACTCGCGCGCCGGCCGCGCGGGCGGCGAGGAACACGTCCACCCGATCGTCGACGAACAACAGCGCCCGCCCATCGATGACGGCGCTCGCCGCGACGGTCAGCTCGAACAGCTCGCGTGCCGTCCCGGATTTCTCACGCAGCTGGATCGCCGTCGCGCCGCCGTCGACCGCGCGCCCGATGACCTCGAGCACGCCCCGCGGGCCGCTGAGCTCGCGGTCGGTGACGAGGTAGGTCGACAACGCGTCCGCGTCGAGACGCCCGACACCGCGCGCCCCGCTCCTCGAGCCCTCCGAACCCCCGGTCCCTGAGCCTGTCGAAGGGCCCGCCACATCCGAACCCCCGGTCCCTGAGCCTGTCGAAGGGCTCCCCGCAGCATCCGCCGACGGCCCCACCCGCACCGCCTCCCCCGCGCTCACGCGATGACCGCCAGCCGCCGCACGGCATCGGCGTCGATGAGCGACAGCTGGTCGAGGAAGGCGACCGAGAAGCTCCCCGGCCCGCGCGATTCGGCCGCGGCGAGCTGGGCGGCGATCGTGTACGCGGCGGTCGCGGCGACAGTCGTCACGAGCCGGTCCTCGTCGAGGGACGCGAACCCGGCCATGACCGATCCGAGGGCGCAGCCGCCGCCGGTGACGGCGGTCAACCAGACGTGGCCGTTGCTCACGCGGACGGTGCGTGTGCCGTCGGTGATGACATCGGTCGGTCCGGAGATCGCCACGACGGATCCAGCCGTGCGGGCGAGCACGCTGGCGGCTTCGAGGGCGCTCTCGGCCGTGTCGGTCGCGTCGACGCCGCGGCCGCCTGCGCCGAGGCCTGCGAGCGCGATGATCTCCGACGCATTGCCGCGGATGATCGTCGGGCGCAGCGCGAGCAGTTCCGCGGCGAGCGCCGTGCGGACCGGAAGGGAGCCGATCGCGACGGGGTCGAGGACCCACGGCGTCCCCGCATCGGATGC
This sequence comes from Plantibacter lichenum, assembly GCF_050587525.1. Taxonomy (NCBI): domain Bacteria; kingdom Bacillati; phylum Actinomycetota; class Actinomycetes; order Micrococcales; family Microbacteriaceae; genus Plantibacter; species Plantibacter lichenum. The sequence continues at coordinate 99,344 of NZ_JBOBFT010000001.1, forward strand.
GGCGGCAGCGGCCTCCAGCATCGCCTCGCGGGGTTCGGCGTGCGGTGTGCCGAGATTGACGAGCACCCCGGAGGCGATGCGGGCGAACGGCCCTGCCTCTCTCGGAATGTCGACCATCGCCGGCGCGGCGCCGAGTGCGAGCAGGATGTTCGCGGTGAAGTTCGTCACGACGGCGTTCGTGATCGACTGCACGAGAGGGGTGCGCGAACGCAGCTCATCGAGCAGCTCGGCCGAGCGTTGGGCGAGCGCCACCTGGTCGATGACGTCACCGCCGTCGACGGCCTGGGTGGACGGGTGGGCAGACTGCTGCGGTGTGCGAATGCTCATTCGCGACATCCCTTCGCTAGTACGAACTAGATCAGGTTCGACGGGTGTGTTCTCAGCCCGCTCGATTCGCGTCGGGCACCCCGTGTCACTCGCCACCACCCTAGCGCGCCGGTATCGTGATGCCGTGACCGATGACGTGAACCAGTCCGATCCGACCGCCGCTTCCGCACCGACCCCCGTGCCCTGGGGCGTCGGCGTGTGGACGCACGAACCCGCGGAGGCCCGAGAGGACGGCGACGAGCTGCTCGTGACGGCCGTCGAGGGAAGCGATGCCTGGCGGCACACCTCCTACGGGTTCGTCCACGATTCCGAGCACGCACTCCTCACCCCGCTCGCCGCCGACACCGCGGTCGAGGTGTCGTTCACGGCGGCGTTCTCCGCGCAGTTCGATCAGGCGGGCGTGTTCCTCCGCAGCGACGACGAGCACTGGATCAAGGCCGGGGTGGAGTTCGCCGACGGGCTGCCGCAGGTGGGCGCGGTCGTGACCGACGTCCGCTCGGACTGGTCCGTCGCCCCCGTCCCGTCATGGGCCGGCCGTCTGGTCACCGTGCGGGCGAGTCGCTCGGGCGACGCCGTGACGATCCGCGCCCGCGTCGATGAGGAGGCGTGGTCGCTCGTCCGCGTCGCTCCGTTCGCCGCGGACGCCCTTGTAGCCGCGGGCCCGTTCTGCTGCGCGCCGACCCGCCCCGGCCTCACCGTCCGCTTCCACTCCTGGCACGTCACTCCCGCCGACGCCGCCCTCCACGAGCCGGCTTAGCTGCCTAGCTGGACGAGCCAGCGCGGTCGCTTCGGCCGTGCACCGGTCTGGCGTTCGCCGGCGGTTCTCCGACCTCGTCGACGGTGTGGGTGCCGCAGGCCGTCGTCGTGATGCTGGCCCGCTCGATGCGCGACACGGTGAACCAGCGCATCGCATCACGCAGACGGCACCACCCCACCAGGTACCACCGGCCGTTCGTGGAGGCGAACAGCACGGGTTCGACGTCGCGCACCGTCGTCGTTCCGTCTCCAGCCGTGTAGCGGAGGCGGATGACTCGCTGCTCGGACATCGCCTCCTCGAGCGCCGATCTGATCGCGCGGGACGACGAGCGGGGCGCGTCGACCCAGACCCGGCCGGCGAGCTCGTCGGCTCGTGCTCGCGTCGCGGGATCGAGGACGTCCAGGATCTTCCGCACACCGGCCGCAGCCAGATCGGAGTACGGTGCGTCGGGCGCGGCGGACACGGCCGCCATGAGCGCTACGGCTTGAGCCGGCGACAGGCTGACGGGCGGCAGGGTCGCCCCTTCGGCCAATCCGTAACCACCGCCCGGACCGGGGCGTGACCAGAGCGGTGCGCCGCTGTTCGCGAGCGCGGCGAGGTCTCGCTTGACGGTGCGCACCGAGACGTCGAATTCCCTTGCCAGCCGCTCGGCAGAGGATCCCCGCGATCCGCTGCGTCGCAGCATCTCGGAGAGGGCGTGGAGTCGTTCGCTTCGCTTCACGGTGCAACTCGCAGCACATTCATGACAGAAATAGTGACATACACCTGCGCTCGACGCCGAGGAGAGTGGAGACATGACCCCTACGACGAACGCTCCGACCACCATCCTCATCCCCGGCCACTGGCTGGGCGCCTGGGCCTGGGCGGAGGTCCTCGATCATCTGGAGACGGGCCACTCCCGGACCGTTGCGATGACACTGCCCGGCCTGGACGCTGACGACCCCGACCGCGCCACCGCGACGCTCGACGATCAGGCCGCCGCGATCCTCGACCTCATGGCCAGCCTCGGTGTCTCCGAGCAACGACCCACGACGCTCGTCGCTCACAGTGGCGCGAACAGCCCCGTCAGCCTCGTCCTCGACCGCCACCCCGAGCTCGTCCAGCGGGTCGTGTGGGTCGACTCCGGCCCCGTCGCTGCGGGAAGCGTCTTCGCCCCAGACCTCCCGGAGTCAGTGCAAGAGCTGCAGCTGCCGCCCTTCGACGTCCTCGGCCAGCAGGCGAGCCTCGACGGTCTGAGCGAGGAAGCCCTCGAGCGCTTCCGGGCCCGCGCCGTCCCGGAGCCCGGCCCCGTGCTCCGTCAGCCCGTCGAACTCACGAACGATGCCAGGCGCACGGTCCCGACCACCCTGGTGTGCTGCTCGGTCCCGAGCGCGCAGGTGCTGGAGCTGGCCAGGGCGGGTCACGCCATGTTCGCCGAGGTCGCGAGCCTCGAGCATCTCGATGTCATCGACCTCCCGACGGGTCACTGGCCCATGTGGAGCCGTCCCCGCGACCTCGCCGAGGCCATCCAGTCGGCGGCGCCAAGGACCAGCTGAGCGTTGTCGAACTCAACTTCGCGACCTTCAAGCAATGGCAAGGCATCGCCAATCGCTGCGACAAACTTCACCATCACCTACCGCGTCGGAGCAGTCTTCCGGCTGCCATCACCGTCTGGACCAAAAGCGCCAGTAGGCACGGCCTAGCGCGAGAGCTACCGGAGGCGCCTCCGATAGCTCTCGCGGAGGTTGGCTCCGTCACCGATGGGCGCTACGAGTAGGACGAAGTGGCCGAGAGCGATTGCGAGCCAGGCGAAGTATGGGACCGGGAAGACCCATGCAATCGGGAGCAAGAGCGCGGCGATAAAGAGGGGTGAAGCGGGGCCCGCGATGATGACGGCACGGTCTGGTCTGCGAGGAAGGGGGAGTCGGACGAGATGAGACTGGATACCTCTTCGAACCAAATAGGCGGGGGTCTCTGGTCCGGTGATGATGCGGTAGGCGGCGACATGGCCTGCTTCGTGGGTGAGCACTGATAGCAGGAACATGAGGAGCATCGAGCCGAGGGCGATGAAGGCGCCGAGGGAGAGTAACAATCCCCCCGCGATGAGAGCGGCAGAGGCACTTAGTTCGGCCGTCATGCCCTTTGCGTTGTGGCTGATCGATAGAGCCAGCGCCGGTAGCAACTTCGGTGGGAGCAGCTCCGTTCGGTATTGCGGCACAAAGAGGAGAGGAACATGCCTGGTCTTGATCGTGAGGTATCGATACTCACTGATCAGACCGTATTCGTAGGCCAGATGACGGTGGTTTTGAGGGATGGTGAGGCTGAGTTCGTCGCTGATCCAAGCCTTCGAGAGGACGTATACCCCAGGGGTCCGGGAGTCGATCGTTCTATACGCGACGAACATCATCGGCATTCTGATTCGAGGCGACTATCCGGTAGGTCGCTAGTAGAAGGATTGCAGCGAGGACGGCCAGAATGTTTGCCGCAACGGTGCCGATGGAGTCGGCCGCCCAGGACAGGCCCACGCTGATGCTGATGTAGAGAAGCGCGGCGGTGAAGCCGGAGACGGTGGTTGAGAGAGGCTGTTCTTCGCTATAGGGAACCAGTGTGCCAGCGAGCAGTGCTGCGCAGAACGCGAGGAGTGCTCGCGAGAGGATTGTTGGAACAGCTTCTATCGGCACCATCGCAAGCAGGAGCTCGATGCCGATGGTGCAGATCCCGAGGACGCTCGAGATGAGGAGCGCACTGAGCATCTTCGGCATCGTCCACCACAATCGCTCACCTTGCAGCTGAGCGCCGATCCAATGTGTGCGCAGCGTCCGTCCGACGGCATATACGCTGAGGTAGGACGGCAGAAGCGGGATCGCAGTCGCTAGAAACATGGCCGAGTCGTTCAAGAGTGGGTTGTTCAGCATCCACTTCACGAGTCCGATCGACGGGATGATCGCCAACACGGTCAGGATCGCCTGCGGCGTGCGGATCGCGATCAGAGTCTCAGCCCACACTGAGACGCCAAAGGGGGTTGGGTGAGGATGGGTGTTGGGGAACAATCGAATCACGGCGGAACCGACGTCCTGCCGGTAGAGTGCAGCCGACGCAGCCAAGCAAGAGATTGCGACGAGAATCCACGCCCCCAAGCCGACTCCTACAAGCAAGGTGGATTCCGCGACGAGGTTCGCTGCAATGCGATTGGGCAGTAGGTCTCGCCAAGAAAACGGATCACTGTTCACCGGTCCAAGCGCGAAGACGTCTCCAACCATCGACAGCATCCCCAACGCAATGGTTGCGCCGGCGGCGATGGCGGAACTGTATTGTTGCGGAAGCCTTAGGAACCTCGTCAGAGAGCTGCTGACGATCGTGAAGACTGCGACGACGATGGTTTGCGTGAGTCCAACTACGATCAGCAGCAGCGCTATGGCAAGAGCGATATGTCCGGGGTCTGCGTACATCTTGACGACAACGGCAATGGAGATGCTTGACAAGGCGATACTGAAGACGAGCCCCAGCACAAACAGGGGTGCGAGTTGGCCGGCTCGTGCGATGTGCCGATGAATGGGCAATAGGTCGAGCAACGTCTGTAGCGCGGTGCGAGCGGGCATTGTAACGCAGAGTATCGAGGTGATCAACGTCGCCGTCAAGATCGCGCCCCCAAAGGCGGTGCGGAGGATGTTTCGTCGCAGTATGGCTGGTATGTCGACTGTGAGCTGGCCTGCACTCGCGACACCCAACAGCAACCCGAATAGCGCCGCGACGGCTGACCCGCCGCAGACGCATACGATCAGGCGACGCTCGCTGACGCGAAACATAATTGCGATTTCACGCGTCCACAGGCGCACAGTCATCTGAGCGACCGCAGACACTGCTCCTCGTGAGCTCACTATGTTGACACCTGTGGCGTTCGCTTCCGGGGTCCCCGCAGCGAGCCGATGACTGAAAGTGCGGCGATTACTAGGACAATGACGAGCATCCCGATCCCGTTGGGTTCGAAGTTGAGGGCGGGCAAGTCGTTCTCGGTTGTAAAGAACGCTTTGAATACGCCGGGGATGATGACCTCGGTCTTGGTCATCCAGGCGTATCCGACGCATGCAACAAGGGCGATGAAGAGAATGGACGCGCCAGCGAGGAACCCGACGATTGCTCCGAGCGTTGCTTTCACAAAGTTAGACATGGTTGGGCCTCTCAAATAGGTTCTCAATTGACTGGCTCCGAGCTGCACTGTCTCGGAGTAGACCAGTGACGCCGAGGAAGACATCTTCCAAGGTTTCTGACTCAGGGTGAGCAGAGACCAGAAGGGTGGGGCTCCCTGATGCGACCGTGATCCCAGCACTCATGATCGTGACTTCGTCACAGTCTCGTTGAGCCCGGAGCATGTCGTGAGTTGCGATGAGCACCGATCCTCCGCCGTGGGTGAACGAAACGAGGAGACCGCGAAGTACAGCGGCGGCATCCGGGTCCAGCCCACGGAACGGTTCGTCAAGAATCAGTACTTGAGGGTGGTGCATTGTTGCTGCCACGATCTGGATCTTTCGCCGCATGCCGTGTGAGTACTCCGAAATATGTTGTTCGAGGTCGGCGTCGATGCCTAATGCTTGAGCGAGCACGGCGGCGTGTTTCGTGTCGTTGCGTTTCCGCATGGCATCGTGGAACTCGAGGTACTCGCGACCGGTGAGGGAGCCCGGTAGGGGCAGATCATCGGGAGCAAATCCGAGTAGACCGCGGGACTTCTTGCTCTCGATCGCAACTCCGGCAATCGTCACAGCGCCTGTATCAGGGGCGAGTAGGCCGGTGAGAATGTGGAGGCAGGTTGTCTTCCCGGAGCCGTTAGGTCCGAGAAGGCCGTGAATCTGACCAGGCTCGATAGACAGCGAGAACGCGTCGAGCGCGGTCTTTCCCCGATACGATTTCGAGAGTTCGAATGCGTCCAGCGTTGCGATCAACTTTGCTCCCTCCACATTCCCAGCTAGCGCTACTTTGCGCAGTACGCCTTCCAGGTGCCGCCGGCGTCCCAGCTCGGCATATCGAGCGCGGGGAAGCCACCCTGATTCTGGCAAGTGATCCACCACGCCACCGCCAGACCGACGGCGAGAATCAGGGCGATCGCAATTGCAACGATCCACACCCATCGGTCCACTCGGACACGTCCCAGACGGAGTGACACGAGATCGAACGGCTTCACGGTAGCGGCTCGGGTCATTGGCACAAACGCTGTTGTCATTCTCTTCACCAATCTATTGATTCGATGTTCGAGGCTGCAGGTGCGGCCTCGACTCTCGACCTGCACCAATGACGGTGCACGTCAAGCCTGTTTCACGTGGGTGATGGAGTGCGCTCAGCTCGAGTGCACCTCACGCACGCCAGGAGCCGAACTACATCCTCAACTCGGCGCCAGGGGTTTCATGTGAACTCCTTTACACACAACACACGTCGAGTCACTCGGCAAAACAGCACGTCCGGCGACTCTGATACCGAATCTAGAACTCCAAGAGTTCTTAAACAAGTAGCTTAAACATCAAGCTTCTGGTATGACTCATGGTCTGTTACTCCCGAGGTCGAGACTGCCGTCGCGGCTGGCAAGCCTGCTAGTCCGGGATCGACCTGTTCATGGCCGAACGCTGCTGGTGCCGCTGATCGCCAGCGGGGTCGCACCGGTGCCATCGCGGCGAACCAGGGTGACGCCTAACGAGCGCTCGCTTCGGAGCCGATGATAGTGAGCGCCTGCTCATCCCCGCAGAGCGCGAGGCGAGGGGACAAGACAGGACTTCGTCAAGTCCGTATCGGGACGTGTTCACTATCAGTCAGCGCCCGCCAGAGGTCGCCGACCGGGCGGTGCCTGTGCACGGGGAAGGAGAAGTGATCGTTGGGCCGGGGTCGAAGTCCGCGATCGGGACGCTCCTGGAAGCATCGAGCCCGAACCGTTTGCGACACCTCGCGAGCCGAGCGGGACCGACGGGGCGCGGCAGGGCAGAATGGCGGCGTGGACCACGACAGTGTGACGGGCTTCTTCGAAACGGTGACGATCGTCTTCGAGGTGCTCGGCGTCGGCGCGATGGTCGTCGGGTTCCTCGTCGCCGTCGGCATCTCGATCCGCGTGTGGCTGCGATCGGGCGATGGCGCACACGCCTTCAAGACGCTGCGGGAGACGATCGGCGGCGTCATCCTGCTCGGTCTGGAGATCCTCGTCGCCGCCGACCTCGTGAAGACCGTCACCTCGACGCCGTCGCTCACCGATGCCGCCGTGCTCGCGCTCATCGTGCTCATCCGCACGGTCCTCAGCTTCTCCCTCCAGGTGGAGATCGACGGCGTCGCCCCGTGGAAGCGTGCGCTCGTCACGGGCCCGCAGGTGCTCGCGAACGCCGTCCGCTCCGGCAACGCCGGGCCCGCTGCTCAGACGGAACCGGTGACCGACGCCCGCTGAGGGCCACACGCCGAACCCGCCGCTCTCGCGACCTTCGACTACCAGGTGCGGCGGATGAGCTCCGGCAGTTCGCGCATGTCGTGGAACACGTGGGTGTCCGGGCCGACGAGCCGTTCCTCCGTGATCACACCGCCCGCGTACGCGTAGACCCGCATCCCGGCAGCGCGTGCAGCGGCGACGCCGACGGGCGAGTCCTCGATGACGATGCAGCGCGAGGGATCGATGCCGAACGACGCGGCCGCGTGCAGGAACAGTTCCGGGGACGGTTTGCCCACGGCGACGTCGCTCGCGCTGAAGATTTTGCCGTCGAAGTGGCGGAGCAGGTCGGTGTGCTCGAGGTTCCGGTTGATGTCGTCGTGCGCACTGTTGGAGGCGACGCAGATGGGCGAACCGGCTTCGAGGATCTCGACGATCGCCTCGGCGACGCCGTCGACCGCTTCGAGCTCGGTCGCGCACGCGTCCCGGAACTCCTGCCCCCACCGGTCGATCCAGTCGGGTTCGAGCGGGCGTCCGAGGTGCGCTTCGACCTTCGCCAGGTACGTCTCATAGGAGGCGCCGACGAGGTGCTCGTGGATGTCGGCTTCCGTGTAGTCGCTGCCGGCCTCCTGGAGGAGGCGCAGGTTGACCCTGACCGAGATCCGTTCGGTGTCGACGAGGGTTCCGTCGCAGTCGAAGATCACGAGGTCGGGGTAGTCGGTCATGCACCCGAGCCTAACCGGCCGCCGGCCACCCCTCACCCGTCGGGTGTGGGCTGGGGATGGTCGAGGCGGTGTCGATGCGAGGGCCGAAGACCTCGCGCCTACGACCGGTTGCGGATCCGACGGCCGATGACGATGCCCGCGCCCGCGAGGATGGCGACGAGGGCGATTCCTCCCGCGACCCACAGGATCGGCGTCACACCGGTCGAGGACAGTTGGCCTGCGTGCGGGGCGACCGTCGCGACGTCGGTCGCGGTGGGGCTCGGCGTCGGCGTGGGGGTCGGCGTCGGGATGACCGCGTCGGCGACGAGGATGAACGGATCGACCGTGACCGCCGCGCCGGAGCCGTCGATCTCGACCGTGCGGTCGAGCGGGCCTCCGGCCGTGTATCCGTCGGGAACGGTGAGGGTGAGTGTGTACGTGCCAGGGGGGAGCGCGCCGAGCGAGTACCCGCCATCGGGATCGGTCGTGATCGTCGTCGGTCCCTCATCCGTGCTGACGGTGATCGTCGCGCCGGGGACGGGGTCGTCTCCCGCGACGACGACGCCGCCGAAGCTGCCCTCCTGACCGAGCTCGAAGTCGACGCCGGTGACGTTCGCGGCGGCGACCGTCTCATCGCGACTCTCCGGTCCGACGATGACGTATCCGGACGGGGTGAGCACCGTGACCGTGTAGTCGCCGGCGGGCAGACGGGGGAACGAGTACGAGCCGTCGGAACCGGTGACGGCGCTGATCGGATCGCCTGAGCCCGTCACCACGACGGTCACGCCGGCCACTCCGGCACCGCCGGCGACGACGGTCCCGGACAGCGTCGGGTTGGGGACGAGCGTGAAGTCCTGGCCGGTGATCGGCGTCTCCGAGTCCACAGGGACGGTGAACGGCAGCGTGTCGACCGGGGTCGTGTATCCGGGCGGGGGTGTGACGGTCACGACGTGATCGCCCACGGCGACGGCGTCGAAGAGGTAGTTGCCTGCCGAATCGGTCGTGACGGGGTCGAGCCCCGGGATCGTGACGACGGCGCCCGCGATCGGCGTGCCCGAGGGGTCCTTCACGGTTCCGGAAACGGGGACCGGGATGATGTCTCGCACTGTGAAGTCCACGACGGCGTCGGCCGTCGTGAGGTCGGCCGGGGCCCGCGAGGCGCCGACCGCGATCTTGCCGGCGGGGACGACCGTCTCGACGATGTACCCGTCGGTCGCGATGAATCCCGGGAAGGAGTACGCGCCACCGGCGGCCGTGGTCGTTGTGGAGACGACCGTGCCGTTGCGGTCGACGAGGCGGACGTCCACGCCGTCGAGCGGACCGGTGTTCTGATCACTGACGACGCCGCTGATGTCGCGGGCGAGCGATGCGAACCAGGTCTGATAGACGGGGAAGCCGGATCGGCGGGTGAAGACGAAGCTGAGCGAGGAGATCTCCGTGGAGGGCTCGAACCAGGCGGCGGCGCCGGAGGTGTCAAGGGCTGCGGCGTTGCCGGTGAGCGTCTGCGTCGCAGGGTCCCACGCCGGCACGTCATCGGCTGCCCCGGTGCAGGGGGGCTTGCCCACGACACCGGGAGCGCAGTAGTTGAACGAGCTCTGGTAGCCGAGCTCCGCAGCGGTGAGCGGGATGCCGTCCGGGCCGATCGCCTTCACCTGCACCTTGTCCGCATCGATGTCGCCGAGGACGAACGTCCAGCCCGACGGAGGCGTGGGGGTCGCGAAGGAGTAGGTGGTGGTCGACGGGGCGACGGCCGTGTCCGCCTTCGGCCGGAGGTTCAGGTACGGCTTGCCGACGCTCGAGCCGTACTTCGCGCCGACGGGCGTGCCCTGCGAGAGCCACGTGGAGGCGCCGGAGATGACGCCGATCTGGCCCGAGCGCGAATCCGTCTTGATCGTCGCGGTGAGTGCGGGCTGCCCGGCGAGGGTCATCGATCCGGTGAACGCGCCGCTCGTTCCGACGAGATCGGTCCACGACGCCCACGTCCCCGTCGTCGCCGCACTCGCGGGGATGGCGCCGGTGAAGACGGTTGCGGCCGCTGCGAGCAGCGCGAGCGAGGTGATGGCGAGCCGACGTCTCATGGTGTCAGGCTAAAGCATCCCCACTCGGGGGCCAAGGGCCGGCACATCACATTTCGACGTACGTCGCGCCGGCCCGCTCAGTCGGTCGTTCGGCTGGCTAGGCTGGAGGCATGGACGCCATCACGCCAACGGATTCGGCCCCGATCCGGCTGCGGGTCGCCGTCGAAGCCGACGGGCCGGCGATCACCGATGTGTGGGAGCGTGCCGTGCGCGCGACCCATACGTTCCTCTCTGAACAGGACATCGCGGGCTTCCTCCCGAAGATCCAAGACGAGTACCTGCCCGCCGTCGAGGTGATCGTCGCCGTCGACGAGCTGGACCGGCCGACGGGATTCATCGGCGTCGACGGCAGCCACATCGAGATGCTGTTCGTGGACCCCGACCTGCACCGCAACGGCATCGGCACTGCCCTCCTCGAACGAGTGATCCGCGAGCGCGGCGCCCTGACGGTCGACGTGAACGAGCAGAACCCCGACGCCGTCGACTACTACGAACGCCGCGGCTTCGCGCAGACCGGCCGCTCCGAACTCGATGCGGACGGCAACCCGTTCCCGATCCTGCACCTCGCACGACGACCCGATGAGAAGGACCAGGCATGACCTCGACGGAACCACGCACCGGTCTCGGCTGGACCCTCCTGCGCAGCATCTGGGTGATCCCGAGCATCGTCGGACTGGGCATGTTCACGTGGGCCGGATTCCTCTACGTGGGGATCGCCGCTCGCCGTCGTTCCTGGTTGATCGCGTCGGCAGCGTGGCTCGCCGCCGCAATCGCCGTCGGATGGATGGTCACGGAGTTCGAGTCCAACACGCTCGGCGGACTCGTGATCATCGGGATCTGGGCCGGCGGCGCCGTGCACTCGCTGCTCGCGAACCGTGAGTGGCTGCGCCGATTCGCGCCGCAGCCCGCGATCCCGGTCGTGCGTGAGAACGCCGTGCACCTGCCGCCGCCGCCTGCGCTCCCAAAGCAGGCGCACGCGCGCATCGACCTCAACACGGCGTCGTCCGCGGACTTCCAGGAGCACCTCGGCGTCGACCAGGCGTGGGGCGACTACCTCGTCCAGTTGCGGGCGCAACGTGGCGGATACCGATCGGTCGACGAACTCCTGACGGCTGCACAGCTTCCCGCCGAGGTGTTCCTCGAGGGGCAGGACCGCTTCATCGTCGGCGAGCTGCAGGCGCCCGCGCATCCCTCGGTCATCCCTGCGACTCCGAGCGCATCACCGACCCCGACCACGGCGCCCGCAGCTGCACCAGCGCCGCAACCGGCGCCATTCCCCGCTCCAGGCCAGGCCGGCCCGACGCCCTGAACCGCCCGTCCGCCTCGAATCGCATCGGCTTCAGCAGACCTGCCCCAGCATGCATCGGTCTCAGCAGGTCGAGGTCGTCGTGCCCGCGAACGCCGCGCTGAAGAAGTCGAGCACGGCCGGCACTGCCCGCAACGCGATCAGCCCGTGCCCGGTGTCCGGGTAGGTGCGTGAATCGACGGCGGTGCCGATCGCGCACTCCGTCCGAACGAATCCGGCGGTCGCGGTCGGGTGTACGAGCGTGTCGGAGAGTCCTTGCGCAACGAGCAACGGTGCCGGGATGCGGACCGAACCCGGCGTGTTCTCGCGCAGCATCGTGGCCCACGGCTCCGTCGTCCCCGGATCGTTGACGACATAGGTCCCGAGGAGTTTCGCGGCGATCCCGTGCAGTTCGTCGTGGCCGCTCACGAGGCAGAGCTCGTCGAGGACGGCCGTCTGCCGCACCCCCTCCGGCGACAGGATCGAGTCGAGCGAGAGCCCCGGATACCGCTCCCGATAGACGGAGGCGTAGGCCGAGAAGGCGTAGGAGCCGATCGTGATGCCGGAGACGGTGCCGATGTCGTCGCGGAGCAGCGCCGCGAGGTCGGCCGCGGGTGCGGCGACGGCCGCGGCGACGAGATGCAGTTCGGGCGCGTAGCTCGCAGCGTCCTGGGCCGCGAACAACGCCGCCTGCCCGCCCTGCGAATGCCCCCACAGGAGCAGCTGATCGTTGGCGCCCGTGCCCGGCAACGCGCGGGCTGCGCGTGCCGCATCGAGCACGCTGTTGCCTTCCGTCTCACCGATCAAGTACGCGTCCGGACCCGGCAGCCCCATCCCCGGGTAGTCGGTCGCTGCGACGACGTACCCGGCGCCCACGAGCGCATCGAGGCCCTCGATGAGGTCGAACGGGTCGATGCTGAGCGACGGCGCGCAGTGGACCGCTGCGCCCGTCGTCGGGTGTCCCCACGAGACGATCGGCCGCCCGCCGGGAGGGGTCGGCGCGTCCGGCGCGACGACGACCCCCGAGACGAGGACGTCCGCGCCGAACAGATCCGTGCTGTGGTAGATGATCCGCCATGCCCGCATCCCGTCGCCGATGCTCGCGATCGGTTCCGAACGGTAGATCGTCCCCGGTGCGCCGGCCGCATGCGGTTCCGGAACCGACATGAATCCCGGATCGCCGGCCTCCTCGATGATGCTCTCCGTGATCCGCCGGTCGACCGACGACGTGCACGCGAGCACGGCGATCACGACGATGACCGTCTGCAAGGCGAAGAAGCGTCTGTGCATCGTGCTGCCAACCAGTGTCGCGGGAGTCCGCGCTCCCGATGTGTGAACGCTAGCACCGGCGCGGACGCCGGTCCACGCATCGGCCGCTCGTCGCTGTCAAGGGTCTGCCAGAGGCGCGACCACACGGTTAGCGTGAGGGTTCGGCGACGGAAGGATGCGCATGACCTCGTTGTGGCTCGATCGCACCAGCACCATCCCCACGGACGCTCCGGACGGGCCTGGGAGCGAACGTCGATTCGACGAGATCGTCGTCGGCGCAGGCATCACCGGACTCGTGACGGCGCTCCTGCTGGCGAGGGCCGGGCATCGGGTCGCCGTCCTGGAGGCCCGCGAGGTCGGTGCCGTCGCGACGGGCAATACGACCGCGAAGCTGAGCGTCCTCCAGGGCGCCCACCTGCAGCGGATCAAACGACGCACGTACCAGGCCGTCGTGCAGGCGTACGTCGATGCGAACCTCGCCGGCCAGCGATGGATGCTCGATTTCGCGGACCAGAACGACGTGCCCGTGGAGCGAGTCGATGCCGTGAGCTACTCGACCACGCACGCGGGGGTGGAGACGATCCGCCGAGAACTGGCCGTCGCTCGGTTAAGCGGTCTGCCCGTCGCATCGGCGAACGACGTCGACCTGCCCTTCCGGACCACGGCGGCCGTCGTCCTCCCCGACCAGGCGCAATTCGATCCGATGATCGTCCTCGCGGCTCTCGCGGCGGAGTTCCGGGGACTCGGCGGTCGGATCATCGAGGGCGTCCGGGTGACGGGGGCCCGTGCGACGAAACCTGTGGAGGTCTCCACGACGGCCGGCGGCTTCGAGTGCGACCACCTCGTCCTCGCGACGGGAACGCCCGTCCTCGACCGCGGGCTCTACTTCGCGAAGCTGAGCGCGCATCGCTCCTACGCCGCCAGCTTCACCGTGACCGACCAGCTGCCACCGCACCAGTACCTGAGCGTCGACGCGCCGTCCCGTTCCATTCGCACCGCGCAGACCGCGGACGGCGTGCAACTGCTCGTCGGAGGCAACGGTCACGGGGTCGGTCGTGAACCGTCGCCTGCGGCACGGGTCGCGGAGCTGACGACGTGGACGAAGCGGTACTGGGCGGGCGCGGAACGGACGCACGTGTGGAGCGCGCAGGACTACGAGACGCCGCACGGAGTGCCGTTCGTCGGGCTGCTGCCGCGCGGTCGTGGGCGCATCTCGATCGCGACCGGCTACGACAAGTGGGGAATGACGAACGGCGTCCAGTGCGCGATCACCCTCGCGGCGCAGATCCTCGACACAGGCCTCCCGGACTGGGCAGCGACCCTCCACCATCGCTTCACGCTCCCGATGGCGATCGCTCGCGGCGTGGGGATGAATGCCGCGGTCGCGAAGCATTACGCGACGGGCTACACCAGGGCCCTCGGTCGTCCGCTCAAGCCGACGCCTCCCCGCGAGGGCTGGGGCACGGTCGGGCGGGTCGGGTTCCGACCGACGGCGGTGTCGACGGTCGACGGCGTCACCTGTCGAGTGTCCGGCGTCTGCCCGCATCTGGGCGCCGTCGTCTCGTGGAACGACCAGGAGCGCAGCTGGGATTGTCCGGCGCACGGGTCGCGTTTCACGGCCGACGGCAAGCTGCTCGAGGGCCCCGCCACCAGCGGCCTCCCCCGGCGGGGCTGACCCGCCGCCCGTCCCGAACGCCCGTGGTGGTTCACAACTCAGGAGCGCTCCGGCGTGTCGCGCCCGGCCGGCGGCGTGTCGGCGCCGACTCGCCGCAGCCGTCCTGAGTTGTGAACAGTGCGAGGGATCCGATGCCGAGCCGCTGCCGGGAAGGACCACACCACCAGGGGAAACATCGTCCCGTGGTGCTACACGAGATAACTCCGTGAGTCGATTCATAAGGAGGCGCGAACGGCGAGGCTTGAAGCACATCAACGAGCTCCGCCACAAACGGAGAAAGGAACACACCATGTCCGCCCAGAACACCCCCGAGACCTCCTCCAGCTCGATCGTCGCCGAAGGGACCGTCACCGCAGCCACCGGCACCGCGACGGACGTCCTCGAACCGACGACCACGGGCGCCGACACCGGAGCGATCACCTCCGACCAGACCACCCAGGTGATCCACCCGCAGCACTTCGACCACCCGGCGTACGGCAACAGCACGTACAACCCGTACAGCCAGCCGGCCGCACCGAGCAAGACGCCTCGCACCGCAGCCGACCGCGACAACACGACGCAGACGCTCGGCATCATCGGCTTCGTCCTCGCCGTTGCCGCGGTCATCACCCCGTCGTTCGTGCTCCTGCCGATCGCATCGCTCGTGCTCGGTATCATCGCCCTCGCCCGCAAGCCGCGCTCGAAGGCCTTCGCCCTCACCGCCGTCATCATCTCCGGCGTGATGCTCCTCGGCGCGATCCTGTTCGGTGTCGGCGCGGTCGCCCTCTTCGGCCTCGCGGCGATCTCCGGCTCCGTCTTCTAACGACTCGGCCACCTTCTAACGACTCAGCCACTTCCCGATCGCAGCACGAGAACGCCGGCCCCGGAACCTTCCGGGGCCGGCGTTCTCGTGTGTCCGGACGCGAGTGCGAAGCAGCTGGGGGCGACGCAGCTGGGTGCGAAGCAGCTGGGGCGAAGAGACGGCGACGCGATGCTGCCGCGCGGTTCCGTTCAGCCGCGAATGGGCAGCGTGACGGTGAAGGTCGTGCCGTCAGGCGTCGATGCGACGTCGAGCGTGCCGTGGTGCGCCTCGACGATCGACAGCGCGATCGCCAGTCCCAGACCGGTGCTCCCCGCGGTGCGCCCGCGGGAGGCGTCGCCGCGCGCGAATCGCTCGAACAGTTCCGGGAGGAGTTCCGACGGGATGCCAGGGCCGTCGTCCACGATCGTCAGGCGGACGGTCGCGGTGACCCCGTCGGCGAACGCCTCGTCGGGGCACTGACCGATGCCCGCCGTCCGGAGCGTCGCGGTGACGGAGCTACCGGCCGGCGTGTGCACGGACGCGTTCGACAGGAGGTTCACGACCAGCTGGTGGAGGCGCTCACGGTCTGCCCGAACGATGACGGCGGAGTCGGGGACGTCCGCGATCCACGTGTGCGACGGCGCCGAGGCGCGCGCATCGCTCACGGCCGTCTCCACGAGATCGCTCAGGTCGACGTCGTCGAGGTGGAGGTCCTGGCCCTCGTCCAGCCGGGCGAGGAGGAGCAGCTCGCTCACGAGCGAACTCATCCGAGTAGCCTCCGACTCGATGCGGGCGAGCGCGTGCTCCGTCATCGGCGGCAGTTGCGCGCTGTCTTGCCGGGTGAGTTCCGCATAGCCCTGGATGGCGGCGAGCGGCGTACGGAGTTCGTGGCTCGCGTCGGTGACGAATCGGCGCATGCGCTTGTCCGTCGCGGCACGGACCGCGAGCGCCGCATCGACGTGTTCGAGGAGCCGATTCAACGCCTCACCGACCTTGCCGATCTCGGTGCGCGGATCGCGATCCGGCTCATGGATGCGCATCGCGATGCCCGTGTCGCCCTTGTCGAGCGGCAGGGTCGACACCTCCACGGCCGTCGCGACGACCCGATCGAGCGGCCGGAGCGCCAACCGGACGACGACGATGGTGCCGGCGATCGTGACCGCGAGAGCGAGCGCGGCGAGGATCGCGATGACGATCGTCTCCTGCAGGACGGCAGCCCGGGCCGTCGCGAGTGAGACTCCCGCGACGAGGACCTCCCCGTTCGGCTTCTCCTGCATCGCCACGCGGTACCCACCCAGACCGGACAGCTCGATGCTCTGCCGTTCGCCCGGCGCCGACACGGCGGCCTCGATCTGCGCAATGACCTCGGGGCTGAGGGCGACGGCATCGGCGTTCGAGAACAGCGCGGAGTCGACGACGACGCCCTCCTCGACGAGCGCGATGATCGTGCCGCGTCCGTGCCCGACGAAGTCGATGAGTTTCTTGCTGAAGCCCTTCCGCGGATCGATCGGCCCGTTGGGGCCCTGGGTGCTCCCGGGCGTGGGGGTCGCCGTGGATGTTGGTGCGGGCACGGTCGTCGGCGTCGGCACGCTGCTGCCCGGCGTCGCGGGATCGGTCGGGCTCGGCGTGCTGCCGGTCGGAACTGGACGTCCACCGGCGCGGTACTTCGCCACGGAGTGGTCGAGGGCGGACAGCGAGCCAGACAACTGGGTGTCCACGACGGCGGTGATCGAAGCGTTAAGCGTGACGATGCTGACGACGCCGACGAGCACCAGGACGACCGCGACGAGACCGCCGATGCTGGCGACGAGCCGTCGGCGGAGCGACCACGGGCGGCGACGGCGAGTCGGCTGCGCCGTGGTCAGCGTGCCCGTGGTCGCCGTGCCGGGTGTCTGGGTCGCGGGCGCTGGTTCTCCGACCGTCCGATGCGCCCGCGCATCGTCAGCGGAATCGCCGCCCGGCGGCATCGCATCGGGTGTCATTCGACGGCCCTGAGCACGTACCCGACGCCACGGACCGTGTGGATCATCGGTGCGCGATCGGCGTCGATCTTGCGGCGCAGGTAGGAGACATAGAGGTCGACGATGCTCGCCTTCCCGGCGAAGTCGTAGTTCCAGACGCGATCGAGAATCTGCGCGCGGCTGAGGACGCGACGCGGATTGTGCATGAAGAATCGCAGGAGCTCGAACTCGGTCGTCGTGAGCGTGATCGGATCGCCGCCGCGACGGACCTCGTAGCTGCTCTCGTCGAGGAAGAGGTCGCCGACCGTGAGTCGGGAGTCCTCCTCGGACACGGTGTGGGCGGCGCGGCGGAGGAGGCCGCGCAGCCTGGCGACGAGCTCCTCCAGGCTGAAGGGCTTCGTCATGTAATCGTCGCCGCCGGCGGTCAGGCCGATGATGCGATCGTCGACCGAGTCCCGCGCCGTGAGGAACAGGGTCGGCGTCGTGTTTCCGAACTGACGCAGCTGGCGGAGGACGTCGAGCCCGTCGATGTCGGGGAGCATGATGTCGAGGACGACCACGTCCGGCCGTTCGTTGCGGTAGAGCTGAAGCGCATCACGACCGGTGCGGGCGACATCGATGACCCAGCCCTCATAGCCGAGGGCGAGCGACACCAGATCGGTGAGCACGGACTCGTCGTCGACCAGGAGGACACGGATCGGCGAACCGTCCGAGCGGTACATCCTGGGCAGCTTCGCGAGCACCGCGCGGCGTCGTCCGGAGTCCACGAGGTGTTCGGGGGTGGACGAAGGCATCCTTCATTATCCGTTGGTGGGCGCGGTCAGACCAGGTGGGGCGACGATTCATGCCGGTCTCATATGTTTGCATGTCGGGTCCATGAGCTCGCGGCCTACGGTTCCGGCATGTCCCCCACGAGGCCGATCCCCCATCCTGATGGTTCCGCCCGCCCCGGCAGTTCGGGTGGTCCAGGTCGTTCCGGCCGTTCGATCCTCGCCATGGCCGCGCTGCGGGCGCTCGTCAGACGGCGGCGCGCGAGCGGTGAGCGGTTGGGGGAACCGTTCGACGCGCCATCGATCAGCACCCCGCGGCTGACGCTGCGACCGCACCGCTTGACCGATGCGCGCCAGTGGTACGTGATCCAGTCCGACCCGTCGGTCGTCGAATACTTGCCGTGGCCGGTGCGGACACGGGCGGAGTCGTTCGAGCACCTCGCCCATCGGACCAGGCACACGCGGTTGTCGCAGGCCGACGACTTCCTGGCACTCGCCGTCGAGTTGGACGGGCGACTCATCGGCGACGTGTCAGCACACCTGCGCGACGTCCATCCGGCACGGCGGTCGGCGGAGATCGGATGGGTGTTCGACCCCGCGTTCAGCGGCCGCGGGTACGCGGCTGAGGCTGCATCGGCGCTCCTCGATCAGTTGTTCGATGTGGTGGGTGCGACGATCGTGCACGCCGTCGTGCATCCGGAGAACGTACGATCGCTGGCGCTCGCCGCGCGGCTCGGCTTCGAGGAGGGCGTCGGGACGGAGCGGGCGGCGGCGAGGCACTCGAGCAGCATCGTGCTCGGGGTGACGGCGGCGGGGCGAGTGGGAGCGGGGCGTGTCGAGCTCAAGCATCTGGAGCGTCGGGCCTCGTAGGGCTGCTCGCACGGCACGAGGAGAACCGCTCGAGAGAAGGACGTTACGCGTGCATTCGTCCTTCTCTCCCGCGGTTCTCCTTCTCTCGCGCGGGCGCTCAGGGGGCCATGTCGAACCGTTGCGCCCGAACGACGCGCAGCGACTCGATCGCGATGAGCCCCAGGTACGCGATCAGCATCACCGGGAGCAGCCACGGGGACACCCACGCAGGCACGTCGATCCATGTCGCGACAGCACTGATCCCGAGGAGGAGCGACGTCGCGATCGCCAAGTGCTCCATCATCCGGATGGTCTCGACGAGCGCCTGCATGGTCGGGCGGGGTCGCGGGGAGAGCTGCGTCGTCGACGTGCTGCTCATGGTCGATGACGCGCCCCTCACGCCTGCGCGAGCGGTGAGCGGGATCGCAGCGGCGGCGATCCAGAGCACGACGAGGACGACCGTGCCGACGACCGCGGGCGTGAGGAAGAGCACGAACGACCTCGGCGCCCAGCGATCTGGCTGGAAGGCGGCGTCGAAGTGCACCGGCATCGGGTCGGGAACGGATGGGTAGAGGAGCACGCCGGTGACGAGGGTCGCGATCATGATCGCGAGTCCGACCAGGAACGGCCAGCGACGCGGGCGAGGGACCGCCGGCTCGCTCGCCGCGTTCGGATCGAGACCTGCCCCGCCATCGCCGGTCGCTGCGGAAGCACCGCCCGGATTCATCGGATTCTGCCCGGTTCCCCAGTTGTTCCCCATCCATCGAACCTAACAAGATCGGCCACCGCATATACGCACCACCTGACGGCTGCGGGTCCTTACGCCGCCATCACACCGCCTGTGCTTGTGTGTTCCACATCGATGTCGTTCGAAGGAGACCGCCGTGCTGCTCGCCCAAGTCCTGCTCCTGATCGGCGCGGTCACGATCGCCTTCACGCCCATCGCCGCAGCGCGTGGAATCCTTCCGATGAACCGGATCATCGGGTTCCGTGTCCCTGCCGTTCTGGCATCGGAAGACACCTGGCGGGAAGGGCATCGTGCGGCGATTCGGTCATCGATGGTCGGCGGCTGCGCACTGCTCGTGGCGGCTCTCGCCTCGTTCGCGATCCCCGAAGTGGGCGCACAGCGCCTCGTCATCCTGACGTCGTGCATCGTGCTCACGGGGACCATGCTGTGGGGCACACGGCAGGCGGTCGTCGCGGCGAAACGGGTCGCTGCCGACGTGGGCTGAGGGCACCGGCTGACGGCGCGCACCGCACGAGGAGAACCGCACGAAAGAAGGACGCTTCGCGTGAAGCGATCCTTCTCTCGTGCGGTTCTCCTTCTCTCGTGCGGCGTCAGAGCGCAAGCAGTGGCGAGCAGGTGGACCGCGACGTACCGTGAGGCATGGGGAAGAGCGGGAAGAGCGGCATGGGCACGCTGCATGTGCTTGCGCGAGCGAACGAGATCTGGATCCGTCTCGTCCTCCCAATCGGTCTCGGCACCTTCTCGGCAGTCGCGTTCGCGACCTATCTGACCCATCCAATGCTGCACGCCGAGGTGCATTCGTGGTTCACCGTCGGGTGGGGAGTGTTGATGCTCGGGTCGATCGCGCTCCTCGCCGTCACCAACTCGAAATGTGCCCGAACGAAGTGGCGCTGGTGGCAGCATCTCGACGGGGACGATGCGTCACCTGCGAGCGAGAGTCACCGGTGTCGTGATTGACTCGGACGATCGAGCGCCCCTCAATCGCCGCGCTCATTCGTCGCCGTCACTCCCGACCATCGCTCCCCCACCGCCACTCCTCCACCGCCCATCACCTGCCACTGCCACTGCCGCCGAAAGGTCCGCCATGCTCCTCGCTCAGATCATCCTCGTGCTGGCGGGGCTGCTCATCATCGTGACGCCCGTCGCGGCCAGCCGTGGCGTGCTGGCGCGCAACAACGTCCTCGGCGTCCGCCTGCCTGCGGTGATGGCGTCGGAGCGCGCATGGGAGGAAGGGCATCGGGCGGCGATCCCTTCATCGATCGTTGGTGGCGCGGCGACGATCGTCGGGGCTGCGCTCGTGTCGTTCGTCGTGACGGAGGAAGGCCGGATGGCGGTGTTCGTCGCGTCGTTCATCATCCTCACGGTGTGTGCGGCGTGGAGCGGCTGGCGGGCGACGAGCGCGGCTCGCCCATTCGCAGCCGAACCGGACGGAGCTGCCGACGGCACGGAGCAGACCGGCCGATGACGATGGTCACCGTCAGAGGGCGCCGGCCCAGTCGGCGATCAAGCGGACACCCGTTGCGAACGCGGGGTCGCTCGGACGGTTGAGGAACGCGTGCTGCGTTCCGGGGAGCAGATGGTAGTCGAGCTCGACTCCGGCCGCCTCGAGCTCGCGTGCGAACTGGTCGCTCGAGGCGCGGATCGAATCGCGGTCGGCGTCGAGCATGAGCGTCCGTGGGAACTCGCCGACGGGATGGCCGCCCGGGAATGCGAACGGGTCCGACATCGCCTCCGGGGTGCCCGCGTAGTTGCGCGTCATGAGGTTGAGGAGCCGCGGCGCATGCGTGTATCGACGACGGCCGGTGGGCCGAACGAGGCCGGCCGGCGGGGCCGGGAAGACCGCATGGAACAGGCCGTAGGCGAAGAAGACGCCTCGCACGGGCTGGCCGTCACCCATCGCGGCGAGGCGGAGGACGGTCGCGGCGGACAGGCACGCGCCCGCGCTCGCACCGCCGAGGATCACGCCGCCGGGGTGTTCGCTCTGGACCTGGCGAACGACGGCGACGACGTCATCGAGCGGGATCGGATACCGGACCGCAGCCGTCGACCGTGCCCCTCCCGCCGATCGGGCCACTCCCGCTGACGCCGTTGCCGATGACGCTCGCGTCCGACGACCGGACGCCACCAGGCCGGGCGGCGGAACGAGTCGATACGCGATGGTGACGACGGAGAAACCGTCGGCGGCGAGCGCGCGGGCGACGGCATCGGATTCGAGGAGGTCGAGCCCTCCGGCGAAGAACCCGCCGCCGTGCACCCAGACGATCGGTGCAGAGGAGGCAGACGGGGTACCCACCGGGGGCGTGTACCGGCGGATGGGCACGGGGCCGTGCGGACCCGCGATCGAGTCGTCGGTCGCGGTGACTGCCGGGCGTGCCATCGGGCCAGACTACGGCTTCACGCGGCGTGATCGCATCGCTGCGGTTGGTTCCGTCCGTACCGTCGCCGCAGCAGAAGTCACCGCCAAGTTTCTTCGGCAGCCGCCGACATCACGCGGACAGCGGCGCCGTCATCTGGACGCGCGGACCGTACTCGTCCAACCGCAGGTCGTCCTCGACCTGGACGAGTTGACGATGGAAGTCCGTGTCCGGCTCCGTCTCGACGAACCCGCAGCTCCGATAGAACGAGGCGTTCCACGGGACGTCGGCGTAGGTGCGGAGGGTGATCGAGGCGTACCCGCGATCGCGCGCTTCCGCCATCGCCGCTGCCACGAGAGCACGACCGTGGCCCTTCCGGCCATGCGCGGGGAGCACGGCGAGCTGTTCGAGATGAGCCAGCCCGTCGAGTTCGAGCACGTGGACGAAACCGATCGCCGGGCCGCCGTCGGACTCCGCTGCGACCAGAAGGAACCCGGGCATCTCGGCACGCTCCTCGCCCGATGCGGCGGGCGGCCAGTCCGTCGCGGCGAACCGGTCGATGAGGAGCGAGTCCGCCTCCGTCTCGATCGCTTCGACGTGCGGGACGTCGGTGTCGTCGGCCGGGCGGATGATCGTTGCCATGCTGCAAGCCTAAGTCGCTGCGCTCGCCCGTGCGTGCCGGCCGTCGCGATTCTGCGGTCTGCGAAATCGCCGTCACGACCGATCCCGGAACCGTAGCGTGAAGGCATGGACCTGAGCCCCGACCTCCTCGAGATCGCCCCGAATCTGCACCGTCTGCGCATCCCGGGCGGCGGGGCGCACCTGCTCAACAGCTATCTCTGGGTGGGGCCGGCCGGCGTGACCCTGTTCGACACGGGATGGGCCGACAGTGCTCCTGTGATCGAAGCGGCGCTGCTCACGCTCGGCCGCTCACGAGACGATGTGGATCGCATCATCCTCAGCCATTTCCACGAGGACCACGCCGGTGCGGCCGCCGAGATCGCCGCTTGGTCCGGCGCGATCGTGCTGGCAGGTGCTGCCGATGCGGCCAGCGTTCGCGGCGAGGTCGATGGGCCGCTCCCCCACTACACGGACGGCGAGCGGGCGATCCACCCGGAGCCGACCGTCGCCCCACGTGCCGCTGCCTGCCGGGTCGATGTCGAGCTCACCGATGGTGACGTGATCGACTTCGCGGGCGGGGCGCACGTGCTGCACGTCCCCGGGCACACGCCTGGAAGCATCGCCCTGCACCTGCCGGCAGTGGACCTGCTGCTCACGGGCGACACCATCGCCGAGTTCCATGGAGACGTGATCCTCGGCGTCTTCAACACGGACCGGTCCCTGGTGTGGCAGGCGGCCGCCAAGCTCGCTGCGACTGGCGCTGGCCGAGCGGGATTCGGCCACGGTGAGGCGGTGCTGAGCGATGCTGCGACGAGGATCGCGCAGGCGAGCGACCCGTTCGCAGCAAAGGAGCTCTAGCCCTATTCCGACAACGGCATATGGAGGTGCGCGAGTCCGCTCTCCGGATGTCAGCACGCGATGCCCGTCGCCCCTGTCCTCCGAGCGCGGGGATCGAGCGTTGGTGAGTGCGTAGCGCGAAGCGCTCGCGTACGCGCAGGTTGCAGCCGTGAGCGCGGGTCTGACCGCACCCGCGCTCGCGGCACAGACCCGCGCTCGAACCGAAAGCGCAGCAGGGGCGGCCTGGACGAGCCTCAGCGCACGAACCATCCGACGACGGCGAGGATCGCGAGCACCGCACCGGCGGCGAGCAGCGTCCGCGGATGCCTGCGACCGAACACGATCACGACTGCGGTGATGATCGTGGTCGCGCACATGGCTGGGAACGCGGCCACCAGCATCGTGAGCCCGAAATCGCCGGAGTCGCTCGGGAAGAAGAGCGGCACCGCGATGGCGAGAACGATGGCGACCGCCAAGGTGAGCAGCGGCGTGACGGCGATGAGGTGGCCACGGGACCATCCCCGACGGGTGAACCACCAGAGCAACGGGTGCAGGACCGCGGCAAACGGCAAGACCGACGCGGCCCACACTGCGAGCATCCACAAAAGATCGAGTCCGAACAGGTTCGCGCCGGCGAAGGCGGAACCGAAGGCGACGACCACAACCCCCGAGGCCACGACGACGAGGGATCCGCTCAGATACAGGACGCCGTCGGTGACGAAGGACCGCACCGCGGAGGGGCGGTCATCTCTCAGGTTTCCGGCACCATCGGAAGCGATGGCCGAACGACCCGAAGTACTCATGCGCTCCAGTATGGCGGGATTCATGGCAGAACCCGGGTGAGCAACCGATTTCTGTCTCGAACGCCGCTCGGCGATCGATACGCTTCGGAGGTGCTCCCTGAAAACCTGCCCATGTTGTCCCTCGTCATCATCGTCTCGATGTGGTTGTTGATCGTCGTCGTGAGCTTGATCGTCCTCTACCTGATCATCCGCGGCGCCGTGCTCTCGGCCCTACGCAAGCACAGCCGCGAAACGGCCGAGGGTCGCGTCGGCTGACGTCGTACTCCTGTTGAGCAACCTCGTACTGGGCAGTGCGATGCGCTCGCGCGAGCGCGGATCCGTACCGCGGGCGCGGCCCGGACCGCACCCTCATTCGCGGCGTGACCCCGCGCTCACCGCTTGCACGTGAAGTCGGCACGGGTGAGGGCGCACGGGTGAGGCCGCGGCGAGCAAGGGACCTTGGTCGGTCGACGAGCGAGGGCCCTTGGTCGGTCGACGAGCGACGGCCGGGGCTCAGTCCCGGCCGCCTCGCAACGACCGGATCCGACGACACGCGACGAGCACGCCGACCACCACGAGCACGAGACCGATCGCGGCCGTCACGACGCCCGCCCAGAACTGGCCGCTGTCCGTGGCGACCAGCATCTTCAACAACCCGACGGCGAGTGCGATCAGCGGAGCGATCACGATGAGCCACTCCCGCATGACGGGCACCGGCCGTTCGATACGAGCAGGCTGGACGACATCGCCCGACACCGAGCCTGGCTGCGGAGCGGTCGAAGCGTTCGGCGCGGGAGAAGCACCGTTCACCGGCTCCTCTGCGGTACCGTCCGCTGAACCATCCATCGCAGGCTCCTGAATCACAGTGCGACCATAACCCGGCCGAGCTGCGCGACCGCTGGGCTTGCGCATCGGCGATCTCGTCCGGAAGGCCTTCCGCGCCAGCTGCGGAACGATGCCACCACGCCACCGCTCGCACGCCGGGGACCGCCTGCGACGCGCGAACCGTCCCGCCGAGTCGCTCTTCGAAGCACCCGCCGCGGGAGTACGCTCGCGTCAGCATCGTCCGCCCAGGCGATCGCCCCGACCCGACAGGACTCCCGATGGCAGGCACCGCTCCGACCTCCGCTCCCACCGGCACACTCGACGGGTGGGCGCGATCCACCTTCACCGGCGGCGGCATCACGCACGACCGATTCGAGAAGGGTTCCGGGCCCGGCGTCGTCCTGATCCCCGAGATCCCGGGCATCACGCCGGAGGTGCTCGGGCTCGCGGAGCATCTCGTCGACGAGGGCTTCACGGTGTCGATGCCGTCGCCGTTCGGAGTGCCAGGCAAGCCGTCGACCGTCGGCTACACGCTGGGAACGGTCGCGAAGATCTGCGTCACGGCGGAGTTCAAGGCGTTCGCGACCGATGCACGCCGCCCGTTCGCCGACTACCTGCGGGCGCTCGCCGTCGATCTCGCCTCGCGAACGCCCGGGCACGGCGTCGGTGTGATCGGGATGTGCTTCACGGGCGGGTTCGCGCTCGCTGCGGCGATGGACGACTCGGTCCTGGCCGCCGTCCTCAGTCAGCCGGCGGCACCGTTCCCGATCAGTCGCGCGCGACGTCTCGACCCGTCGATGTCCACAGCCGAGTTCGACCGGGTGGCCGAGCGCGCGGACGCTGGCTCGGTGTGCGCACTCGGTCTCCGGTTCAGCGAGGACGCGGCCGCGCCCCGCGAGCGTTTCCGGACGATCGCCGACCGGCTGGGCGATGCATTCGAGGTCATCGAGCTGGACTCCTCCCCCGGCAACGCGGGCGGCTTCTCGAAGGGCGCGCACTCCGTCCTGACCGACGAGGTCCGCGAAATCGCCGGCCAACCCGCGTTCGAGGCGCGGGCCCGCACGGTCGCCTTCTTGCGCGAGCGGCTCGTTCCAGCGACGTAACGCTCGCTTCAGCGGAGCTCGAAAAACACCGAGTCGTCCGTCCGCCGAACCTCACGAAATCCGACGTTCAGCAGGACACGCTGCGATGCGATGTTCTCGACAGCCGTGTCGGCTTCGATGATGTGCGCGCCAGTTCTGAATGCTGCGTCTGTCAATGCGCGAAGCGCTTCGGCTGCGAGCCCGCTCCCGCGTACCGACTCGACGAGCCCGTAGCCGAGCTCGGCCCTCCCTTCCTCATCGGGCGGCCCGAAGAATCCGATGCCGCCGATCGAGAGACCTTCAGGGAACGTCTGGATTGCGTAGAGCGTGAAGAAGGGATGAGGGTCCGTGAGGACGGCAAGTCCGCGGAGCGGTCCCAGTTCATCTCCAAGCGGGTACTCGGGGTGCCAACGATCGTGCGCTGCCGGCGTCTGCGCGATGATCCGCTGCGCCTCAACGGGGGTGATCGGATGCAGGATGAGTCGATCGGTCAGGATGTCCACCGTCACAGCATCGCAGTCTTGTCATGAGACTCAGGACCCCTGTACGTGGTTCTCCACAGCTTCCGCCGAATCGACATGGGGAGCGAGCGCGCGGTTAGGCTCGGGAGATGAGTCGAGCACGGAGACGCGTGACAGGGCTGGGGATCGCGATCCTCGGATTCATCGTGGGGCTCGCGGGCCTGTTCTGGTTGCCGTCGCTCATCGGCGTGGTCCCCGCGAACTTCATCGGCAACACCATCGGGCTCCCCGTGATGCTCTTCGGTCTCCTCTTCGCTCGTCAGAAACCGTGGACCGGCGGGCGCATCACCGCCGAACGATTCCGCGCCCTGCTTACGGTGAGCATCGTACTGATAGCGGCCGGCGTCACGGTCTTGGTGATCGCCGAGCCCTTGATTCTGCGCTTCGGCGGCAGCGCGCTCACCGCGATCGGGCTCGGTCTCTGCATCACCGCCGTCTATCGCCGGAACGGCACACGGTATGCCGATGCTGAGGCATCGGCGATGACAGCCTCCCGAGCGGCGGCCTCTCACGCGGACGCAGCCACGGTCGAGAGGTCGAGCCCTCAGCGCTAAGCGCCATTCCCACGCAGAGCTGAAACTTTCACAAAAGGTTCAATATGATACTCAATATGAAAGCGTCAGTTCCGATGATCAGCCCTCTCCTTCGCTCGGACACGCAAGGGCACCTCCTGGCGCAGCTCCTCCTCACCCCCGAGCGGAACCGGACACTCACCGAACTCGCCGCCGCAGTCGGCACGACGATGCCGACCGTCCATCGAGAGGTCGAGCGGTTGATCGAGTCAGGCTTCGCGACGGAGCGTCGATCGGGCCGGAATCGCTACATCAGCGCGAACACGGAGCACCCGCTCTACACGCCTGTGCGACAGATCATCGAGTATGCGTACGGACCTCGCGCCGTCCTCCCGCCTCTCCTTGCGCCGATCGCGGGCGTTGATGAAGCATATGTGTACGGGTCCTGGGCCGCTCGGTTGTCAGGAGAGCCGGGACCAGATCCGGCCGACATCGACGTGCTGGTCATCGGACGCCCTGACCGATCCGCGATCTACGATGCTGCGGCCGAAGCATCCGAGCGCTTGAGCCGAGACGTGAACATCCGATCCGTGAGCCGCGCAGGCTGGGATTCCGAAGCCGACGCCTTCATCCGAACGCTGAAGAGCCGACCGCTCGTCCCGCTCGACCTCGGAGCACTGCGCTCAGCGGGGGCTGCATGATCCGTTGGGAGCAAGGCAGGGCCGAGGTCGACGACCTTCTGACCAACCGACGCCTCGAACGCGCCACGGCGAATCCCGAACACGCCCGACACATTCTGACGCAAGCGCGCCGACACGTGTCATCGGCGTCCGCCCTCCGGGAGAGCGACCTCGAGCTCGCTTTCAGCGCAGCCTACGACGCTGCTCGCAAAGCCCTCACAGCGCTCCTCGCCGCTCAGGGGCTGCGACCAACGTCCGCCGGCGGCCACGTCGCGGTGTACCAGAGCGCGCTTGCCCAGTTCCATCCGCCGATGGGCCGCACGATCAAGCCTTTCGATTGGATGCGTCGAACCCGCAACGACACCGAGGATCCCAGCGCAGACACCCCGACGATTGAGGCGGAAGACCTGGATGAGGCCGTTCTCGCCGCCACTGCGATCCTCGAGCTGTCGGAACGACTCATCGAACAGCTGCCGCCGTACGGTCGGTGACTTCTCCTCCGCTGAAACGCACGCCGCCTCATTCGAGCACGGCGAACGCCTCCAGCTCGACGAGCACATCCGGCTCGAACAGATAGTCGACACCGATGAGCGAGACCGGCGGCAACGGCTGCGGAAGGTCCAGCTCATCAACGACCCGACCGATGCCGGCGACCAACCGCCACCACCGCGACCGACCGCTCGGCCGACGAGACGCCTCAGACGGCGAGACGCCCGCCGTCGACGGGAAGAACCACGCCGTGGATGTGGCTCGCCGCATCAGAGGAGAGGAACACGATCGCGTCCGCAACCTCGGCTGCGAGGCCGACGCGTCCGGCAGGAGCGCCCGCCGCCTGCTGGTCGAGGCCGTCGCCCATCGCCTCGGTGCCCTCGGTCCGGGTCGGTCCGGGGCTCACCGTGTTGACGCGCACACCGCGGGGACCGAACTCGGCCGACCAGGACTTCGTCAACAGCTGCAACGCCGCCTTGCTCGATCCGTAGAGCGACATCTCGGCCATGCCGAAGGTCGCGACCATGGTGGAGAGGTTCACGATCGCGCCGTGACCGCGTTCCGCCATCGCAGGCGCAAGAGCGCCGACCAGGAAGTACGGAGCGCGTACGTTGACGGCCATCACGGCGTCGAAGGTGGACGCGTCGACGGAGGCCGTCGGACCGAACGGGAACACTCCCGCGTTGTTGACGAGGATGTCGACGTGACCGTTGCCGAGGCGACTTGCCTCGGCGGCGAGGGAGCGCACGCTGTCGAGGTCGCTCAGATCGGCGGCGACGAAGTCCGCGGCCCCTCCGGAATCGCGGATCGTCGCCACGACGTCTTGCCCGCGCCCGGCATCGCGACCACTGACGATGACGTGGACGCCGCCCGCCGCGAGCTTGAGCGCCGCCTGTCGACCAATGCCGCTCGTGCTGCCGGTGATCAGGGCGGTCTGGGAGGTGAAATCGTACTGAGCCATGATGAGCTCGTCCTTTCGATTGGAGTGAACACTCCAATGATTGATCGATGAAAATGGAACAGCAACTCCAAAACGACGTAGGCTGGGAACATGACCAACGAGACCGCAGTCGAGCACGTCGAGCTCGCCGTCGGCGGACGCCCCCTGACGGCCAAAGGCCGATCGACCAGGGCCCGGATCGTCGAGGCCGCGTCACGGCTGGTGCTGGAGAACGGCGTCGAGCACACGACCGTCGACGACATCCAGCGCGAAGCCACCGTGAACGCATCGCAGCTCTACCATTACTTCGCGGATAAGAACGAGCTGATCCACGCGGTCATCGATCACCAGACCGAAGGAGTGCTCGCCGTCCACCGACCGGCACTGACGAGCCTCGACGACTTCGAAGGCCTCCAGGCTTGGCGCGAGCTGGTCGTCGGGCTGGTCCGCGGCCAGGAGTGCGTCGGCGGCTGCCCGATCGGGTCGCTCGCGAGCAACCTCGCCGAATCCGATGCCGCGGCGCGGAAAGTTCTGCAGGAGTCGTTCGCCAGATGGGAGGAACTGTTGCGCGACGGACTGTGCGCGATGCGCGACAACGGCACCCTCGGACCGCAAGCGGACCCGGGCACGCTCGCCCTCGCGCTCCTCGCCGCCGTCCAGGGTGGCCTGCTGCTCAGCCAGACGCGGCGCGACACCGTCGCGCTCGAAGCCGCGCTGGACACGGCGATCGCACATCTGCGCACCCTCGCGCCTCAGCTCGGCTGACCGGACTCCGCACGTTCGAGCCGACGACGCTCCCGGATGAGCGACGCGATCCGCTCTCGAAGCTGGATGCGAACGCCCCCTCCGTCGAACGGCACCGCACCTCTCAGCCGAAGCGCCGCCCGGCACGAGCCGGACGGCGTTTCGACTCCACAGAGGAACAGTCCTAGGCGGCAGCCTCCTCGAGCACCTGCTCGGCGCGCTCCGGGCTCCCCTCGGCGAGGCCGCGATCGATGGCCTTGCGAGACGCGAGCCACAGCACGATCCCGACGACGAACACGATCGCCTCGCTCACCGTGAGCGACCAGATGATGCCAGCCAGCCCGAACCACAGGTTGCCGAGGAACACGATCGGGATGAACAGGACGCCCTGCGACATCGACATCACGATCGCCGGAACCGACCGCCCGGCCGCCTGGAAGAACGAGGTGATGAGTCCCGTGAAGCCGTTGACGATCATCGCCACGAGCTGCGCCGTGAGGATCGTGATGCCGATGCCGAGCACCGAGGGATCAGAGGAGAAGGCCGAGAAGACCTGCTCGCGGAAGACGAACACGAGCGTCGAGGAGACGAGCACGATGACGCCGACGGTCAACGCCGATGCGCGCAGCGAGGACATCAGACGGCCACGGTCGCCCTTGCCGTACGAGTAGGCGAGCAGCGGGAGCACACCCAGAGTGACGCCCATCACGAGGAACTCGGGCACCTGAGCGATCCGGACCGCGACGCCCATCGCCGCGAGGGCGCTGTCCCCATAGGCGACGGCGAGGTTGTTGAGCACGAGCGAGGTGACGATGAGGAACGCGGACTGGAACAGTTCGCCGACGCCCACACCGAAGACGGGCTTCAGGACCGTCGGAGAAAGCGTGAACCAGCGGGGCGCGAGGTTGATGTGCTCGCTGTTCCGCTGCAGCCACACCATGAAGTACACGACGACGCCGAGGTTCGCGAGCCCCATCGCGAGTGCCGCGCCGGCGACGCCCCAGTGGAGGACCAGGATGAACAGGATGTCGAGCACGACGTTCAGGATCGTGGACGCGATCAGGCCGATCATCACCTGTCGTGCCGCCCCCTCGGCGCGCACGATCTGTTCGAGACAGAACGCGGCGGCGAGGACGGGGACGAAGGCCAGCATGACACCGACGTACGCGCTCGTCGCGGGCACTGCGGCGGCATCCGCACCGAGCACGGTGACGAGCGGCCCCAGGAAGATCAGGCCGATGACGCCGAGGACGGCACCCGTGATCACCGCGCCCCAGACGGCGAACGACGAGACGTGCTTGATCTCGCCGGCCTTCGCCGGATCGTGTTCCGCCGCACCCAGGAGGCGCGAGATGAGCGCGCCACCACCGACGCCGAAGACGCCGCCGATCGCCATCACGAGACCGAGCAACGGCGTGCCGAAGGTGATCGCGGCGAGCAGGGCGCTGTCGTGCTGCGAGCCGATGAAGCCCGCGTTGATGACGTTGTAGAGGGCGCCGACGATCATCGCGGACGCCATCGGCACACAGAGGTGGATGAGAGCCCGGAAGATCGGTGCTGAGGAGAGGTACCACCGGTTGGTGCCGACGGCATCTGCCTTCGCGGGTACGTCGGCGAGGCCAGCGGACGTATCGGCGAGGCCAGCGGATGGCGCCCCCGCCTCGGCGGGGGAGACTGACGAAGCTGTGGACGTTTCAGAGGTTTCAGGGTTCGAGGTGCTCATGACTGCTCCTTTCCGGGCAGGTTCGAGCGCGCGCCGACGAACGCCGGCACGGCGAGGGGAGGTTCAGGATGCGCGCGGCGTCAGATGCCGGGCGCGGGAGCGGTCATCCGCGAGTCGGTTGTGGCAGGACCGCGGTGACTTTCGTGAGAAGGGCGAGCAGGGTGTCCCGCTCGTCCTGGTCCAACGGGGCGAGGATCGTCTCGTCGGCTGCGGCCATCGCGTCTTCGAAGCCCGCGATGAGTTCGGCGCCTGCAGGTGTGGCGTAAACGCGCTTGCTGCGCTCGTTGCCGCCCTCCGTCCGACGCTCGATGAGGCCTCGTCGTTCGAGTCCCTGCAGGAGGCTCGACACGCTCGCGGCGCTCGTGCGGCTGATCTGCGCGATGTCGCGCTGGATCGCACCGGGATTCTGCACGAGGTAGCCGAGCACGAAGGCCTGCTCGTGGCTGAGGTCGCGTTCGCGAATCCAGTCCTCGCCGGCCTTCCGCTGCGCCCAACCGATCCAGCGGACCAGTTCGAGACTGCTCGTGAAGGTGATCTCCCGTTCGTTCATAATCAGAACTCTAACTGTTTGAGTTCTAACTGTCAACGCTCGAACTGAAAAGTTGTTCATGGATGGGCATGCATGGCCGACTTGCTTCGACCCGTCCCACTTGTATAGTTAACATGTTATTTGATTGACCGGGTTTTCTCCCTCCTGAAGAGCAAGGTGTGCGCCGATGCATAACGACGATTCCGACGTCGAGGGTCGCCTGACCAGATTCGTCAGAGACCGACTCGGAGCCGCGCTCTACCGCGAGCAGATCCCTCTCCGGATCACCGCATGGGAGGTGCCCGGCGAGCCTGTCCCCTTCAGCGAAGCGGTCGCCGCCGACGCTGCTACCGAGTTCGTCCCGTTCACGCTCGACTCCGAATGGGGCAAGCCGTGGGGCACCACGTGGTTCCACCTCACGGGCCAGGTCCCGGCAGCCTGGCGTACTCCGGAAGCCACCGCGGACGAGCACACGAGCACCGAACTCGTGATCGACCTCGGCTTCAATTGGCACCGCGCCGGCTACCAGGCCGAGGGCCTCCTCCACACGGTGGACGGCGTGCCCGTGAAGGCGATCAACCCGCTCAACCACCACTACGGCATCGATCACCTGACAGACGGCCGCCTGGACCTGTACCTCGAAGCCGCCTCCAATCCGGACTTCGACGTGGAGGAGTTCCTCTTCCAGCCGACCGCGATGGGCGACAAGGAGACGGCGGGCGACGCTCCGCTCTACCGGTTCCGCTCAGCGTTCATCGGGCTGCTCGATCGCGAGGTCTGGGAGCTGCAGGCGGACATCCGCGTACTCAGCGGGCTCCTCGGCGAGCTGCCGAAGACCTCCAGTCGGCGCGCGACCATCCTCCGGGCGCTCGAGGACATGCTCAACGCCGTCGACCCGCTCGACCTCCACCACACGGCGAGCGCCGGTCGCGAGCGCCTCGCACCCGTCCTCGCCAAGCGCGCCAACGAGAGTGCGCACACGATCGTCGCCATCGGCCACGCCCACATCGATTCCGCATGGCTGTGGCCCATCCGCGAGACGATCCGGAAGTGCGCGCGCACATTCTCGAACGTCTTGGACCTCATGGACCGCTCCCCCGAGTTCCGCTTCGCCGCGTCCTCGGCCCAGCAGTTCGAGTGGATGAAGCAGTTCCACCCGCACGTCTACGCGCGCATCCGCGAGAAGGTCGCGACGGGCCAGTTCATCCCCGTCGGCGGCATGTGGGTCGAATCCGACACGAACCTGCCGGGCGGCGAAGCACTCGTGCGGCAGTTCCTCTTCGGCCAGCGGTTCTTCACGGAGGAGTTCGGACGGCCGTGCGAGGAGGTGTGGCTGCCGGACTCCTTCGGCTACTCGGGATCGCTCCCGCAGATTGCGATGTCCGCCGGCGCCAGATGGATGCTCACCCAGAAGATGTCCTGGAGCCGCACGAACGACCTCCCGCACCACACCTTCACGTGGGAAGGCATCGACGGCTCGCAGATCTTCACGCACCTGCCACCCGTCGACACCTACGTGGCGGAGCTCACCGCAGCCGAACTCGCGCATGCTGAGGCGAACTTCCGAGAGAAGGGGCGGGCCACGATGTCACTCGTCCCGTTCGGCTACGGTGACGGCGGCGGCGGCCCGACGCGGGAGATGGTGCAGACGGCGAACCGGCTGCGATCACTCGAGGGCTCGCCGACCGTGGAGATCGCCTCCCCGGCCGAGTTCTTCCGCCGCGCGGAGGCGGAGTACCCGAACCCGCCGATCTGGGTCGGCGAGATGTACCTGGAGTCGCACCGGGGCACCTACACGAGCCAGGCTCCGACGAAACGCGGCAACCGCGGGAGCGAGCACCTCCTGCGCGAAGCCGAACTGTGGGCGACGACCGCAACCGTCCGGACCGGCGTCGCGTACCCCGCCGAGGAGCTCGCCGAGCTGTGGAAGACGGTCCTGCTGCTGCAGTTCCACGACATCCTCCCCGGCAGTTCGATCGCCTGGGTGCACCGCGACGCCGAACGCAGTTACGCGTCCATCGCCGAACGGCTGACCGCGATCATCGACCGCTCGCTGCGCACCCTGGTGGGCGACGGCGATGTGCCGATGCTGGCGAACGCTGGGCCGCTCGCGCTCGGCGGGCAGACGGCGGCGACCGTTGGTCCGACCCGGGATGCCGCCGCCGGCCCGACCGCGGTCGGCGCCGCCGTGCCGGAGGTCTCGGTCCTCATCGAGGGCCCGCTCACGATCCTCGACAACGGGCTCGTCCGGGTCGCCGTCGACGAGCAGGGGCTCATCCGCTCACTGCGGACGACGAACGCCGGACGCGGGGCAGAGACCCGCACCGCCCGCCTCGGACGCGAGTCCATCGCGGGCGGCGCGGCCGGCAACCTCCTCCAACTCCACGTCGACACCCCGAACGAGTGGGATGCGTGGGACATCGACCGCCACTACCTCGCCAGCAGCGAGGACCTCACGATGGTCGACGCGATCGAGGTGGATCAGACGACTGACGGGCAACGAATCGTGATCACCCGCTCCTTCGGCGCATCGACCGCCGTGCAGACGATCGGGCTGCGTCGCGGATCACCGGTCGTCGACGTGACCGCGGAGATCGACTGGCATGAACGACAGAAGCTCCTGAAGCTGACGTTCCCGTTCGCCGTCAAAGCCGATCGCGCAGCATCGGAAGTGCAGTTCGGCCACGTCTTCCGGCCGACGCACCAGAACACCTCGTGGCAGTTCGCGCAGTTCGAGACGCCTGCCCACCGCTGGGTGCACGTGGGGGAACCGGGTTTCGGCGTCGCGCTCGCCAACGACGCCACCTACGGGTACGACATCCACCGGCACACCCTCCCGTCGTCGACGTCGAGCACCGTGGTCCGTGCATCGCTCCTGCGCGCGCCCCTCTACCCGGATCCGGAGTCCGATCAAGGCCGGCACTCGTTCGCCTTCACGATCCGACCCGATGCCACGATCGCCGATGCCGTCGCCGACGGGTACGCCCTCAACGTGCCGCTGCGCGCGGTGACGGGGTCGACTGCCGTGGCGCCGCTCGTCACGGTCTCGGAACCGGGGATCGTCGTCGAGTCGGTCAAGCTCGCGGAGGACGGGTCCGGCGATGTCGTCGTGCGGCTCTACGAAGCGCTCGGCGAGAACGGTGCGGCCGTGCTGCGGACGGATGAGCGGCTGGGGCGGCCCTCGGTCGTCGACGTCCTGGAGCGGCCCGTCGATGCTGCGGCGGGGCTCGTCGAGCAGGTGGACGATCGCGATGGACAGGCCGCGGCGACCCGCATCGCCCTCCGCCCGTTCCAACTGCTCACACTGCGATTCCCGTTCGTGAGCGCCGAATGGGGTACTTTATGATGTTAATTACCCGACGAAGCCGATCGTAACCGAGGGAACCTCCAATGCCTCCCAGCGCGCCTCCCAAATACGAGCAGATCAAAGCCGACCTGCGCCTCCAGATCATCCGCGGCGACTACACGCCCGGCCAGCCGTTCGTCACCCAGCAGCAGATCTGCGATGCGTACTCGGTGAGCATGCTGACGGCCGCTCGTGCGCTCAACGAGCTCGAGGTCGAGGGACTGGTCACGCGCCGTCGCGGCAAGGGCACCTTCGTCGCCGAGGCCAAGACGCTCTCGCGCACGCCGGCCGGGCACACGATCCAGTGCGTCGTCCCGAGCCTCACGAGCGGACACGTGTCGAACTTCGTCCGTGGCGTCGAGTCGATGTGCACGGACCGCGGCTACCACCTGCTCCTGTCCGACTCGCACGGTCTCGAGGACCGGCAGTCGCAGGCGCTCGTGCGAGCGAGCATGGGCGGCGTTGACGGCGTCATCATCTACCCCGTCGAGGGTTCGGCGGATCATGAGGCCGTCTCGCAGCTGCGGCGGAGCGCCGTCCCCATCGTCTTCGCCGACCGCTACTGGCCGGAGATCTCGCTCGACGCGGTCCTCCTCGACGACTTCGCGATCGGCTACCAACTCACCCAGGCCCTCATCGCCCGCGGTCACACGCGCATCGGCACCCTCTGGGGCGAGATCACGGCGACCTCCGTTCGTGACCGCCTCTCCGGGCATCTGCAGGCGCTCCGCGAGCACGGCCTGCCGGTCATCGGCGAACTGACCGCGCTCCGGTCCTCCTACCCGGCCGATGCGCGTGCTGGTTCATCGGTCCTCAAGCAGATGTTGAAGGCCAAGCCGACCGCGCTCCTCTGCGCCAACGGCTTCGTCCTCGCGACGGCGATGAACGAGCTGGCCGAGTCCGGCTTGCGCGTCCCGGAGGACATCGAGCTGGCCGGGATGGACGAGGCGGGCCCGTACGACACATTGCCGCTCACGGTCGCTTCCGCATCGCTCCCCTCCTACGAGATGGGCCGTCGTGCGGCCGAGATCCTCCTCGATCGCATCGCACAGGCCGATCCCGACGGCGAGACGGAGCACATCGTCCTCCCCGTCGAGATCCACCTGCACTCCGCCGCAGTGGCGGCCGCGGGCGCGTAGAGCACCTCGCCCGAGGGCCAAGTCCCTCGCACTCGGCGATTCGGTCGTCGCCGACGAACATGGCTGGTTCCGCAACGGGGAGCGGACGCCTGGCAACGAGTCGTTACTAAAGCTTAATATTCTTCGTGATGAGTCCTTCGTAGATTGAGGAGATGAGCGCGCAACGGTGTGCGCCACAACGAAGGGAACATCTCATGTCCTGGAGGAAGCAAGGGACTGGAATCGGCATCGCTGTTGCGCTGACGTCATCGTTGGCACTCGGCGGTGGATCAGCCGCCCTGGCACAGGGAACGGGTGAGGTGGCGTCACCTGAAGCAGCGGCATTGGACGCGCTCAGTCTGCTCCGCGGCGACGGCACGCACGACTCGACAGAGGAGTCGAACAGCTACGTCGACTCGGTGGAGGGACTGGTTGTCCCCACCGGCGACGGCGGGGAACCGCTCCGGGTCGCACCAGCGCAAGCCGGCTCCCCCGCGTTGGACCCCTCCGGCCTGCTGCTCTATGAACAAAGCACATCGTTCTCATACGCCTTCAGCGATGCCGCCCTTGGACGCACTGCTGGCTACTCGATCATGTTCGACGCCACTGCTCCATCGGAGTTTCGGTACGCGATTCGGATCGGCGATACCGATGCATCCTTGGAACTCGCCGAAGACGATTCAGTACACGTGCTCGGCCCAGACGGAACAATGGCGAACATCGTGCTTCCGCCCTGGGCCGTCGACGCGAACGGTCATTCAGTCCCGACGAGCTACAGCGTCGAGGGAAATGTGCTCGTACAACACGTGAATCACGCCGGCGCTGCATATCCGGTCGTCGCCGACCCATCCTTCGGTTGCGACGCTCTCTGGTGCACCGTGCTCCTGAACAAGAGCGAGAATTCTGACGTTGCCGACAACGCGCTCAACGCCGGAATCCTCTGCAGTTTCACTGGAGCGTTCGTGCCGATCTGCGCGGCAATGATCGGTCTTGTCTGGGCGAAGGCGAACGAAGCCCGCAGCTACGGAAAGTGCGCAGGAATTCGGTGGTGGAGAATCAACGGCGCCTTCATGCATCCCGTGATCGAGCACTGTCCGTGAGTCGATCAGAGCACCCGATGTCCTCCTGGCAGACCGAGTTCACTCTGGCTCTCCGTCGTGGTCCGTTCGCCTACACGTATTGGATCGTCGTCTCGTGCTGCGCCGCCGTGGTCATCGGCTCCTTCTGGGCTTCGACCCAGTTCCGGTCCGTCTCGAGTGCGATTGTGTTCGCTGTCATCATCGCGATGAACGTGATTCGCTACTGGATTGCCGTCACGCGGAGCAGACGCTTGGATGTGGCGGACCGGGACGCTGAAGGGCCTGCTTGAACGCGACGCCTACCGGGTCGGCGGCGGAACCCGGCCGAAGTCCAGTTCGATGACCGGGATGAGCACATCGGGGCGACTCCTCGGCAGTTTCAGCACCGTCGAACCCGCCGGCCCGGCGGCGACCTCGTGCGGCGCCGCGTCGTGGACAGCCGGCACGACGTCGTATCGGACCTCCACCCCGTCATGGACGAAGCGCGCGAATTCCAGCGGCGAAGGAAGCCCCGTGAACACGAGGTGCCCCGTCGGCCAATCGAAGATGTGCACGAAGACGCGTCCGTCCCGCTCCGTCACTCGGCATCCCTCCGGCGCCACGATCGAACTGACGCCGGCCCCTCGAATCGAGGACTCGTGCAGCTCCATCCACGCACCCACCTCGTGCAGGAGGTCATTGGCCCGCTTCTCGATGTCCCCTCTGCCCGTCGGCCCCACGTTGAGGAGCAGGTTCCCGCCCTTGGACACGCTGTCGATGAGCAACCGGAGGACCTGACCCGCATCGAGCCAGTTCTGGTAGGTGGGCGCGTACCCCCACGATCCGTTGAGCGTTCGGCAGGCCTCCCAGAGCTGCTTCTCACCGTTCACGATGTCGCCCGTCGGCTGCACTTCCTCCGGCGTGATGAAATCTCCGGAGCCCGCGAGATCGAGGCGATCGTTGATGAGCACGTCAGGGGCGAGCTCGCGGATCCGAGCGAACAGACGCTGAGAGTCCCAGAAGTCGGCTCCCTTGCCCTGCTCGACGACACGGTCGCCCGGGTAGGAGAAGTCGAACCAGAGCACGTCCGGCGCAAAGGTCGTGATGAGTTCTTCGACCTGCCGGTGGAGGTACTCGACGTACTGATCGCCCGGTCGTGGCGCGATGGTCGCACGGTCCTTCCAATCCGGGTGGAATCCGTCGAGCGGGAAGTCCGGGTGATGCCAGTCGAGCAGCGAGTAGTACAGCCCCACCCGCAGTCCCTCCGCACGGCATGCCGTGACGAGTTCGTCGACCAGATCCCGCCCTGCCGGCGAGTGCGGGGCGGAGAACTCGGTGTGCTCCGAATCCCACAGGCAGAAGCCCTCATGATGCTTGCTCGTCAGGACGACGTACTGCATGCCGGCCGCCTTGGCCGCCCGAGCCCACTCCTGGGCGTTGAACCGATCGGCCTCGAAGTGGTCGAAATACGTCCGATACTCGTCGGCGCCGATCGATTCGTAGTTCTGCACCCACTCGTGCCTGCCCGCCACCGAGTAGAGGCCGTAGTGGATGAACATGCCGAAACGCGCGTCGCGGAACCATGTCGTGCGGTCGAGGTCGGTTGCTGTCATGTTGCACATCTCTTTCGATCGGGCCGCACGGCGTCTCTGGCGTCTACGGCGTGTCTGTTGCGGTCAGCGCTACGGGGCTGCGGTCAGCACTGCGGGGTCGGTGATCGCGATCGCCGACACCCCGCGCAGCTCGTTGCCGTCGAGGCGCAGCTCGCGAACGTCGTTGAGCGCGAGGTTCGCCTCGATCTGCCCCGTCGGCACGGCGCGGGATCCTGTCGGCGACGCCATCAGCACATTATTCGTGAAGCTCAGCGATTCGACGTTCTCGGCCTCCAGCACTCGGCCGTGGGCGAGCGTGAAGCGATTGTCCCGCACCTCCAGCCGACCGTAGACCGCGGTCGTCGGCAGACCGATGGCATTGGTGACCTCGAGCACGATGGCGGGGCCGCCCGACTCGATGAACTCGTTGCCCTCGATGATGACCAGCGGGCTGGGGCCCGTCTCGAACCATTCGCCCGCATCCGAACTCAGGAAGACGGACGGCATCGCGGCACGCTCGAACACGTTGTCGGTGATGCGAATCGTTCGTCGACTCGTGGCCAGGACGCACCGGACGGGCGAGTTGCGGAAGACGCTCCCACGGATCTCGACGTCAGGGGTCAGCGTCGTGTTCTCCAACACGATGCGCCCGCCGGCCCTCGCGTGCGACAGGACGGCATCGGGCAACGGCCGCGCGAACCGCAGCACCGTCTCGAGCAGGCTGCCGGTCGAGCCGACACCGCCCCGGCCATCCGGGCCGTCGGCGATCGCCACGACGAGGTCGGTCGCCAACGACTCCTGGGACTCGCCGGAGAGGGCCGCGACGTGGTCTCCCGTCCGGAACTGGGGAAACCCGCCGGTCTCGTCGTGACGGAACGACACTCGCACCGTCGTCTCATCGATCAGCTCGTCGACGACGAGGAACGTGCCGTGGATGTTGATCGGGTCGTCGTGAGGATTGTCGAACAGGCAATCGCTCACGAGCACCCGACCGCCGACGCCCGAGAACTGCAGGAAGTCGGCGAAGCCGGCCGTGTACCGGCCCTCGCTCCGCGGCGCCTCGAACCGGACGCGGTCGACCGTGAGGTCCGAGCTCAACTGGGCGACCAGGCCGAAGCCGTGGAGGTAGCGGACGTCGAGGTCGCGGAACGTCACGTCCTCCGCGTCGATGACGACGATGCCGGGGTGATCACGAGTGGTCTCGCGCATCTGGTAGACGAGCCCCTGGTCGGTCGGCTCGGCCGCCTCCGGGCCGTAGCCGAAGCGGATCCGTCCGTCGCCGAGCTCGGCCACGGACGTGACATCGGTGAAGACCGGATTGTCCGCACGGTACGACCGACCCGCCACCGGATCATGGATCTGCGTGTAGGCGAGTGCGTCCCAGCCGGTCCAGTAGGGCGTTCCGTCGAGACTCGGCGCGGATCGCCACTGGATACGACCGGCGGCGCCCGGAAGCGTGTCGCCGAGGGTGAACGGGTTCGACGCCGGGACCGACAGCACACGGAACACGCGCCCGTTCTCGATCCCGCTCTCGACGACCGTCAGATCGATGACGGTCGGCACGTCGAAGTCGATGCTGAAGCCGTCGATCACAACGCGTGCGCTGTCGAGCACCCCGATCGTCGTCTGACGCCCGGAGAACACGAGCGCAGAGCCGTTGCCCCGCAGTCGGACATCGGTGAGCCCGTCGATGAGCACACCGACCGACTTGAACCGGTGGTCCTGGTCGACCCCGACCGTGTTCGAGACGTACAGCTCGCGGACCTCCGCGCCCTCCGGACGGAAACGATAGGTCCCGGTTGGGAAGTCGACGACGCTCGACACCTGCCGCCGCGCTTCCAGGAGAGCCGCCCGGACGGCGGGCGCCGAGTCGTGCTCTCCGGTCGGATCGGCGCCGAAGTCGAGGACGGAGACGACGGTGGGCTGTGCGGTGGTCGTCATCGTCGACTCGGCTCGCTTTCAGATCTGGATGGTGACAGGTCAATGTGCGGGTGTTCGTGCTATTCACTACCGGTCGCCAGCACGCGCCATACATCTGACGTTACCTGCTCCAGCAGATTCGCGCAGCCGAGCGAAAACCACTAGCTCGGCCATTGTGCCCTCCAAAGCCCCAGAAACGCGGCATTTTCTTGCAGTGGGGCAAGTAGACATCGGATCAATGGGTGGGCGAAATCCCAGAGCTGTGTAATGATGTGCTGACAAACAGTCATAGATGGAGAGGGAGTCACAGATGGCGCTCAACGTTGAGCAAGCGCCCCCGCTCAGGGTCGGCCCGGAGCATCTTCCGACCAAACGCCCCCGACTGAGCGGACGAGCCAGAGCCGCGCGAAGCCTCAGGCGTCACTGGCAGCTGTACCTGCTCATGATCGTGCCCATCGCCTACTTCATCATCTTCAAGTACGTGCCGATGACGAACGCGGTCATCGCGTTCAAGGACTACAACCCCGTCCAGGGCATCTGGGGCAGCCCGTGGGTCGGCTGGAAGCACTTCGAAGCGTTCATCTCGAACCCGGCCTTCTGGCGGCTCCTGCGGAACACCTTCATCCTCGCGGCCTACGTCCTCATCGCGAGCTTCCCGATCCCGATCATCCTCGCCCTCGCGCTCAACGAGGTCAGGCACCGCTTCTTCAAGCGCTCCGTGCAGATGATCACCTACGCGCCCTACTTCATCTCCACCGTCGTCATCATCTCCATGACGATCCTCATCCTCTCCCCGCGCATCGGCCTCCTCAACAAGGGTCTCAACATGTTCGGCATCGCGTCCGTCGACTTCCTCGGCGACGCGGAGTTCTTCCGCAACATCTACGTCGTGACCGACATCTGGCAGACCACCGGGTACTCGGCCGTCATCTACATGGCCGCGCTGGCAGGCGTCGACCAATCACTCTACGAAGCCGCCCGCGTCGACGGCGCCTCCCGCATCCAGAAGATCATCCACGTCGACATCCCGGCGCTCCTCCCGACCGCGACGATCATCATGATCCTCGGCGTCGGCAACATCATGGCGATCGGATTCGAGAAGGCGTTCCTGTTACAGAATCCGCTGAACCTCTCCCAATCGGAGATCATCGCGACCTACGTCTACAAGACCGGCCTCCTGAACGCCGACTTCAGCCTCGCGACCGCCATCGGGTTGTTCAACTCGGTGATCAACCTGTTCCTCCTGCTGATCGTGAACGCCGTGGCGAAACGCGTCACGGGGAACGGGCTCTGGTGAGCGACATGACCAATCTCACGACCAACTCCACCAACGTCCCCGACGAGACGACGACTGCGGCCATCGTCGTCGGCACCGCGCGCGGGCCTCGCGGCACCGGACGGTCGAGGCGCGACATCGCCCGGGCAGAACGCTCCGTCCGCATCAAGGACAACTCCACCGACCGCGTGTTCATGGTTGCGGTCTACATCCTCCTGACGACGTTCCTGCTCGCGGTCCTGCTGCCGATCCTGAACATCGTCGCTTCCTCCCTCAGCAGCCCGGCCGCCGTCTCCTCCGGCCGAGTCCTCTTCTGGCCGGTCGACTTCTCGCTCCGCGGCTACGAGGTCGCCCTGAGCGACCCGCAGGTGCTCACCGGCTTCGCCAACTCCGTCTTCTACACGGTCGCCGGAACCTTCGTGAGCGTGGTCCTCACCGTCGCGATCGCCTATCCGCTGTCCCGCAAGAACCTCTGGGGACGCGGACCAGTCACGGCCGGCATCATCTTCACGATGCTGTTCGCCGGCGGGCTCATCCCCGCCTACCTCGTCGTCCAGTCCCTCGGCATGCTCGACACCAGGTGGGCGATGATCCTCCCGCAGGCGGTCGGCGTATGGCAGGTCATCATCGCCATGGTCTTCTTCCGCAGCTCCATCCCGGAGGAGCTCTTCGAAGCCGCCGAGCTCGACGGCGCCGGAGACCTCAAGGTCCTGTGGCGCATCGTCCTCCCGCTGTCGAAGCCGCTCATCGCCGTGATCGCGCTGATGTACGCAATCACGCAGTGGAATTCGTACTTCGACGCGCTCCTCTACCTCAGGAGTTCCGAGCTGTATCCGCTGCAACTGGTGCTGCGGAACATCCTCATCCTGAACAACTCGGCCGGCGGCGACATCGCGAACCAGATGGAACGCCAGCAGTTGGCCGACCTCCTCAAGTACTCGCTCATCGTCGTCTCCACCGTGCCGATGATGATCGTCTACCCGTTCGTGGCGAAGTTCTTCACGAAGGGCATCATGATCGGCGCCGTCAAGGGCTGATCAGGGCGACGCCGGGCGATTCGCCGGAGCCGTCCCTCCCCGTTCGTCGTTCCACCCGACCCACCCGATCCAACAGATCCACCACCCGCACCACTCCATAGCAATCGACTCAACGAAGAGGAGCACCTCCCATGCGTCCGAAGTTCACCAAGCTCGCCATCGCGGTCGCCGCGCTCGCGGTCACGGCGGTGGCGATGTCCGGCTGTTCGCCAGCGGCATCCGACAACGGCAAGTTCACCGTGTTCGCCCCGCAGGGCGCCGACGGCAAGCTGTCGAACAACGCGTTCACGAAGATCGTCGAAGACAAGTTCGGTCTCGACTTCGACTTCCAGACCACCACGTACGACAACGGTGCGGCGAAGGAGAAGCGTCAGATCTCCCTCGCGAGCGGCGACTACCCCGACGCGTACATGCTCATCTCCTGGGTCGACACCTTCTCGCAGTCGGAGATCCTGAAGTACTCCAAGCAGGGCGTGATCGTCCCCCTCGACGACCTGATCGAGAAATACGCGCCGAACATGTCGAAGGCGCTGGAATCCGACCCGGAGCGCCTCAAGGCGATGACGGCTCCAGACGGTCACATCTACGGCGTCTCCAGCTGGAACGACTGCTACCACTGCTCGTACCCGAACAAGTTGTGGATGAACTCGGCCTGGCTGAAGAAGCTCGGCCTGTCCCAGCCGACCACGACGGAGGAATTGCGGACCGTGCTCCGCGCGTTCAAGACGCAGGACCCGAACGGCAACGGCATCGCCGACGAGATCCCGCTGAGCGGCTCGACCGTGAACTCGATCATCCCCTACCTCATGAGTGCGTTCACCTACGCTCCGATCGGCGGCGACAACAAGCCCGCGCCGATCGTGCTCAAGGACGGCACGGTCTCCATGCAGGCCACGACCGAAGACTGGCGTGCAGGCCTCGAGTACATCCAGTCGCTGTACGCGGAGGGACTCATCGACAACGGTGCGTTCACGCAGAACTCCGATGCGCTCAAGGCGCTCGGCGACAACGCGGACGCCGTCATCGTCGGCGCCGCGACGATGACGCACCCGGCCATCCTCACGAGCCTCGGTCAGGACGACGGCCGCGACAAGCAGTACGACGCCGTCCCGCCGCTAACCGGACCGAA
The DNA here is from genome assembly GCF_050587525.1 of Plantibacter lichenum. Taxonomy (NCBI): domain Bacteria; kingdom Bacillati; phylum Actinomycetota; class Actinomycetes; order Micrococcales; family Microbacteriaceae; genus Plantibacter; species Plantibacter lichenum. The sequence continues at coordinate 144,033 of NZ_JBOBFT010000001.1, forward strand.
GGGCGTCAAGACCGCGACGTTCCAGTCGTCCATCGATTCCAACGCGACGTTCGTCCTCACGAACAAGTCGACGGAGGAGGAGCGCATCGCCGCCATCAAGATGATCGACTACCTCTACACGCTCGATGGCCAGCTGGCCGGTCAGTTCGGCGCAGAGGGCGTCGGTTGGAACCCGCCGAAGGCCGGCGACGTCGCGCTCGACGAGTCGCTCGAACCGCAGTTCTCGCGCGTCTCCGGCAGCAACCGCAGCGGCGAGGTCGCGTGGGACGCACTCGCGCAGTACTACAGCCCGCAGTCGTTCCGGAACTCCGAGGCCGTCTCGACGGACATCTACGACTCGAACGGCTACGAACGCCGCCTCTTCCAGGCGACCAAGGAGTACGACGGCACGGCGCCGAAGGACGAGGTCTTCCCGTTCAACAGCCTCTGGCCGGACAACGATACGTCCAGTGAGCTCGCGACGCTGCAGACGAACATCGCCAGCTACATCACGCAGGCGAACGCCGAGTTCGTGACCGGACAACGCAACGTCAACGACGATGCCGCGTGGAAGTCCTACGTGAAGGACCTCGACGACCTCGGCATGGCGCGCTACCTCGAGATCTGGCAGACGATGTACGACGCCGGCAAGTAGCACGACGACCCACCGCACGGAACCGCGGGAACGGGACGGCTCATGGAGCACCGTCCTCTTCCCGCGGTTCTCGTCGTTGGGGGGGGTGGTGTGCACCTCTGACTCGCTCACTCCCGAGCGACGACCGGGCGCTCGGAACCAGAACAGCGGGACTGCGGGGCACTTCGACAAGCTCAGCGACCGGGTGAGGGAAGCCGTCCCCGAGCGGGGCAACGAGTCCGGTCCCTGAGCCTGTCGAAGGGTGGAGTCGAGGGCGACGCTCAGCGCGCGGGTGGGGAAACGGGTTGCTCGGCGACCCACGCCTGACCCCACGAGTCCATCTCTCGAACCAGCCCGCGCAGCGTCTGACCCATCGGGGTGAGCGAATACTCCACCCGCGGCGGCACCTCCGCGTAGACCTCCCGGTGCACGAGGCCGTCCTCCTCCAGTTCACGCAGCTGCCGGGTGAGCACGCGGTCGGTTACCTCGCCGACGGCTCGGCGAAGCTCTCCGTAACGCAGCGTCCGGTCCAACAACTCCTGGATGATCGTGAGCTTCCAGCAGCCGCCGATGATGCTCACGGTCGTCTCCACCGAGCAGATCGCGATCGCTGCCGCCGTCTTGTCTCGCATGACACTATCCAATCGGTTAGTACAGGACAAAGATGTGCATACTTATGCTTTTCGTAGCGCCCTGCTTGACTTACGGTACGACGCGGATCCGAGATGAGCAACCCGCTCCTGATCCGCCGGCTCACGAGCTCAGCAGCCGCCGCCCGCCGTCATCGTCTCGATGACACGGCGGTCTTCGGCGTGCCCGGCCCGGCCGAACACACACAACGAAGGAAGAACAGCATGACGAAGCGCGCAACGGTGATCTGGGCGCACCCCCGTACCGATTCGCTCACCGCAACAATCACGTCTGACGTGATCGAGGAACTCACCGCGCAGGGGTTCGACGTCGACGAGGTCGACCTGCACCGGGTGGGATTCGACCCGGTCCTGTGGGAAGCGGACGAGCCCGACCTTGACGACGTGGACAAGCAGTACACGCCCGAGGTCATGGAGCTGGCCGCACGCACGAAGGCGGCCGACGCGCTGGTGTTCGTGTTCCCCGTGTGGTGGTACTCGATCCCCGCCGTCATGAAGGGGTACATCGACCGGGTCTGGAACTACGGCCTGTTCTACGGCGAGGGACGCCGGTCCGGCATCGCCGCTGCCCGATGGATCGGCCTCGCCGGGGAGAGCGCAGAGGCGTTCCGCAAGCGCGAGTACGACGACATGATCGCGCGGAACCTCAACGTCGGCATCGCCGGGCTGTGCGGAGTCGGCGACAGCCGGGTGGTCCTGCTCCACGACACGCTCGGCGAGGGCATCGACGACCTGGACGCCCACTACCTCGCGCTTCGCGAGCAGGCGCGCGGCGTGGCGCGAGAGCTCGCCGTCTCACTCGCCTCTGAAGAGGACGAAGCGCTCAGCCCGATCGGTTCGTGAGCGGTCCCGCGGCATCCGGGCCGCACGGCTGAACGCCGCCCCTCGGACCACGGGTGGGAACCCGCGGCCCGAGGGGCGGCGATCTGCTGGACGCCTCCGTCTACGGCGCGAAGACCACGAGGAGCTGCGGCGCATCCTTCGGATCGGCCGGCGTGAACTCGGCCGGCCGGAAGGCGCGGTACGAGGTCGACGTCGGCACGAGCGTGTCGAGGCGGATCCGGAACGAACTGAGCGACTTGCCGGCCGCGAGGTCCGCCTTCACCCACGCCGTCACATCGACCTGCCGGTGCGTGCCCGTCGACGACGGCGTGCCCGAGATCGGGAACGGAGCCGTCGCGAGCGCAGGACTGGCGAAGTCGGCTGCACTCGGGGCCGCGACTGGCCCGAGGTGCTCGAGCACGATGGGCGCCGCGTTGCCGGACTCGAACTCGGTCAGGTCGAGCACGACCCGCGTGACGTCGCCGGCCCGCGCGGCCGTGAGGTCGAACGAGACGACCGGACGGTACTCCGTGTTGGTCCCGCCGACCCTTGCCGCGTTGCCCACCTGGAGCCGACCGTTGGCGTTGTTCACCTCGGCCGGACCATCTGACCGCGTCGTGGCGTCCTGAGTGGGAACGGACGGGATGGCGACCTGATCCGGGCTCACGAACGCCGTGCCGAGCGGCACCACCGTGCCGCCCACCGTGAACGTGATCGGCAGTTCGACGTCGTACCCGCTGTCGTTCGTGATCGTCACCGGCACCTCGCGCCGCTCATCCGCGGCGAGCGAGACCATCGTCGGATACGCGGACACGGTCACGCCAGGTGCGGTCGGGATGGCGAGCGTGCCCGTCACCGCGTGATCGGTCTGGTTGTGGATCCACACCGAGTGGTGGTTCGCGGTGCCGTCGAACCCGTTCCGGATCACCCGTGACGAGAGGTCGCGGATGATCGTGAGCGGCAGCGGGATCGTCGAGGACACCGTGACGCCGCCCACCTCGAACGAGTACGCCACGGTGAGTTCCTGCCGGTTGCCGATCATGTCGCTCGGGCCGGGGAACATGTCCGAGACGTTGTAGAGACGACCGTCGCCGACCGATGCGGGAACCACGATCGATGTGTCGGGATGGCTTCCCGTGAGCGGCACGTCCGCCGCATCCCAGGTGTCCGGGTACTGCACGGTCCAGTCCACGTCGGTGACGGCCGCGGAGCCCTCGACATCGAAGTACAGCGCGGTCGTCTCGCCCGCCGTGAGCGAGTAGTCCGACGCTCCCGCCGTCACTGCGAGGCCGAACGCCGCCTCGACGAAACCCGCCCAGGCTCGTTGCAGACCCGACGCGTCGACGCCCGTGAGGTTCGTCGCTGCGAGCAGAGCAGGGATGCCTGCGACGATCGGTGCAGCATTCGTCACGGTGTCGGCGGCACGAGTTGCCTCCGAGGCGTCAGCGGCATCGGCGGCCTCAGCAGCAGCACCGACAGGCGTCGCAACAGCGACGAGCGACTGCAGGCCGTCCCGGGCCGCGGCGAGCGCGGTCTGCTCGGGTGAGCCCTCGGTCGCATCCAATCCGGCGAGCGCCGCGAGGATCGCATCGAGCACGGTCTGCGCTTCAGCCACGAGGTTCACGGCACGCGCGGCCGTGGTGGACCCGGCGTCGTTCGTGCCGAACACCCGACCCACTTGGCTCGTGTACGCATCGCCGTCGGCTTTCGTCGGGAGGAAGTAGTGGCCTTCGAACAGTTCGTTCCAGCTGCCGATGATCGACATCTTGAGCGGGTTGCCCGAGGACAGGTTCGTCTGCGGGTGCTCGTCGAGGTACGCCTTCGCCTCACGCAGTGAGTTCCCGAACGCCTCCGGGGTCTTGTCGATCGACCACTTCGGATAGTCGGGATGCACGATGTTGTCCCACCCCTGCGTGATCATCGGGACGTAGTCGACGGCCGGATCCTTGTACTTCGCGTAGTAGTCCCACACGTAGTCGTGGTTGTCGCGGATGAGGTTGTCGTAACTGTTGTCCGCATCGGGCACGCGCTTCATGTCGTGCCAGGCGTAGGCGGTGAAGAAGTCGTAGAGCCCGTCGTAGTCGTGGGCGCTCACGTACTCGCCCGCGAACCCGGGCTGTTGGAGACCGCCGCCGATGAGGACGTCGGGGAATCCTGCGGTCGCGGCTTTCGCCTTGAGCACGTTGACTGCTGCCGTCATCACCGCACGCTCCTGCGGGACCTGGGCGAGCTCGTGCGGATTGAGGTTCGGACGGGTGCCAGTGCTGAAGTCGGTCGTGAACCGTTGCACGTCGTAGATCTCGATGACGGGTTTGCCGTCGATCTTCACGTACGAGGGATCCTGGAACAGCTCCACCCACTTCGTCGTGATCGTGTCCCACTCGGCCGCGCGCACCGTCTCGTACTGCGCCTGCGTCATGTCCTTCGTGCGGAGGGCACCGATGTTGAACGGGCCGCCGTCGATGTAGTTGACCATGAACTGCATGCGCTCCTTCTCGGCCGAGGTGCGGAACAGGTTCATGCCCGTGTGCAGGCCGCCGAGTTCGCCGCCGTCGCCGATCGTGGGGCGCTCGGGGTACCAGTCGAAGACGAAGTAGTCGAGGCCGTTCGCACTGGCATCGACGATTTGCTGATCGATGACGGGCTGCGTGTCGTCGTACCAGCCGTACGTCGGTTCGAGTTCCGGATGGTCCGGGCGCCAGTCGGTCCCGTCGAGGTAATCGAAGTGGAAGTTGTCGCCGCTCCGCCACCCGCTGAAGTAGTTGGCGCCGATGAAGTAGTCATCGCCTGTCGGACCGGGGTGGGCCGCAGGGGTCGTGGTCTCTGCCGCGAGCCCGGTCGCCGCGGAAGCGACTTGCGCTCCTGCGGCGGCGGCCGGGCTGGCGACGGCTGCACTCGCCGTCACCGTGGTCGCCGCGAGGACGGCGATCACTCCGATTGCGAGCGGTGGGGCGAGGGCGGGGAATCTTCGGAACAACGTCATCGTCTGGTCTCCGGTTCGTGTCGCGGCGGCGTGGGGCCGCCGGCCGTACGGCCCCCGCAGCATCGCGGGGGCCGTGCCCACATCGGTGTGGGCCGCCCTCCTCGCAGCGCGAGAGGGCTTTGACAAGTTAAGATGCTAATACCTATACTGACGAGCGACAAGGAAACGATCCGCTGCATTCGACGGTTCGATCCACCCGAGCACGACCGGGCTCCGCACGCCGGAGCGTCACGGTTCACGCTGCACTCGAAGAGGAGAAACAGTGGTTGTTCTGCAGCCCACGGAGGAGGTCGCCTCCGTGCTGGAACGCGTCAGGTCAGCAGGAGACGACACTCCACCAGCCGTCCCCCGCAAGCGACGGATCCCCTGGGGCGTCTACATCGCTCTCGCGCCGCTCGCCCTCACACTCATCGCGTTCCAGTACTTCCCCGCACTCAGCGGCATCTGGCACTCCTTCTGGGACTGGAACCCCGGGTTCACGTCGACGTTCACCGGGTTCGACAACTACATCCGCATGTTCGGCGACAGCCTCTGGTGGCAGTCGTTCGCGAACCTCGGCATCATCTTCGTGTTCAGCGTCGTCTCGTGGATCTTCCCGCTCATCGCCGCGGAACTCCTCGTCTCGCTCAAGAGCCAGCGCGCACAGTTCGTCTACCGGACGCTGCTCATCGTGCCGATGGCGTTCCCCGGCGTCGTGACAGCGCTCGTCTGGTCGTTCCTCTACCAGCCGAACTCGGGCGTCTTCAACGAGATCCTGCGCAGCATCGGCCTCGCCGACCTCGCCCAGAACTGGCTCGGCGACCCCCGCACGGCCCTCCTCGCGCTCCTCTTCATCGGCTTCCCGTTCGTCGCCGGCCTGCCGTTCCTCATCTTCTACTCGACCCTCCAGAACATCCCCAAGGAGATCTTCGAGGCCTGCTCGCTCGACGGCGTGGGCCGCATCCGCCGTTTCTTCACCATCGACGTGCCGCTCATGGCCCGCCAGGTGCAGCTGCTCGTGATCCTCGTCATCATCCAGACGCTGCAGTACGGCTTCGTCGCGTACATCCTGACCCACGGCGGCCCGGACAACGCGACGATGGTCCCCGTCCTCCGCATGATCAACGAGGCCTACGACGGCCAGGCATGGGGCTACGCGGCCGCGCTCTCCACCACCCTCTTCGTCCTCACCGTCGTCCTGAGCGCCATCGTGGCGATCTTCCGTCGCAAGGACTCCACCACCAACATCAAGGGGCTGTGAGCATCGTGACCGCAACCACCATCGAACGCGCCGGATCTGTGCCGGTGCCGCCGCAGTCCACAGCCAGCACCCGCGTGCCGCGCGCCCGCCGCAAGCACACCGGACAGTTCTGGATCTACACGGCCCTGACCGTGCTCGCGACGCTCGGGCTCCTCCCCTACCTCTTCGTCTTCAGCACCTCGCTGAAATCCACGCAGCAGTTCGCGTCCGACTACTGGCTGCCGTCCTGGCCGCTGCACCTCGAGAACTACGCGAAGGCGTGGGGACAGATCCAGCCGTACATGATCACGTCGCTGCTCGTCGCGGCGGCATCGATCGTCGGCATCATCGCCCTCAGCCTCCTCGCGGGCTTCGTCCTCGCCCGCTTCGACTTCCCCGGCCGCACCTTCTTCTTCACGCTGGTCATCGCGCTCATGATGGTGCCGGGCATCGCGAGCCTCATCCCCCTGTTCGTGATGATGCGCGACATGGGCCTGCTCAATACGATCTGGGTGCTCATCATCCCCCACATCGCCGCGGGATCCGTGCTCGGCACCATCCTCATGAAGACGTTCATCGAGGGGATCCCGCAGGAGGTGTTCGATGCTGCGCGGATCGACGGCGCCGGACCCGCCCGCCTGTTCCGCTCGATCATGCTGCCGCTCTCGCTCCCCGTCATCGGCACGGTCTCCCTCATCACGATCATCGGCGTGTGGAACGACTTCTTCTGGCCGCTCCTCACCGTGACGCAGAACGAGCTCAAGACCGTGAGCGTGGGGCTGATCTTCTTCCAGGGGCAGTCCGGGACCGACTTCGGGCCGATGTTCGCCGGCTACCTGCTCGCGAGCCTGCCGCTCCTGCTCCTCTTCACGTTCCTCTCCAAGTACTTCCTCGCGGGGGTGCAGGGCGGGTTGCCCGGGTCGCACTGATCCGGCGTTCGCCACGGCGCTGCATCGCACTGCGCACCACCGCACTGCGCCTCATCGCACCGCCTCGCACCACCTCTCACTTCACCGTCACACCCCATCGCACCACCCAGCATCCACAGCACTCAGCCCAGAAAGGCACACCATGAAACATCGACGTTTCCTCCGAGTGACCCTCGCCGGAGCCATGGCCGCGACGCTCGTCGCCGGCGCGGCCGGTTGCACGAGCCAGCCCGCGGCATCGGGAGACAAGGTGACGATCACCCTCTCCGGACCGAACCAGTGGAACAACGATCCTGCTTCGTTCGGGCCCGCGTGGGAGGACCTCGTGAAGCGGTTCGAGAAGCGCGAACCGAACATCACGGTGAAGACGACGGTCCTGCCGCTCGCGGAGTTCAAGCAGACGCTCGCCACGCAGCTCGCCGCTGGAACTGCGCCCGAGCTGATCTTCGCGCAGACCTCGCACAAGCCCGAGCAGGTGCACTCGCTCGACAAGGAGCTGCAGAAGCCGAACCCGTACGTCGACGGCAACACGAAGTGGATCGACGTCTTCAATCAGGACTACTTCGGTCCCGACGCGACCGCCGCCCGCAACGCAGCGAACAACTACGAGTTCATCCCCTTCAACCTGTACACCTTCGGCATCTACTACAACCAGGACGCCTTCGCGAAGGCCGGCGTGAAGGCAGCGCCCGAGACGCTCGGCGATCTGCTCGACGCCTGCGGGAAGCTCAAGAAGTCCGGCGTCACGCCCCTCGCGTTCGACAACAGCTGGATCTCGCAGAACAGCACCGTGAAGCCGATCATGTCGATGCTCCTCACGAAGTACTTCGACGAGCTGAACCAGTTCGCCGCCGACGGCACTCCCGGAACGGCGACGCAGATCTCGAAGAAGGACTTCGCGAAGGGCATCCTGACGGGCGAGTTCACCACCGAGAACACGCCGGAGATCGCTGCCGGTCTGGAATTGGCCAAGAAGGTCGTCGACGCATGCGCCACGGACAACTGGTCCGGCGTCTCCTCGACCGGAGCAGCCTTCACGGGCGGCCAGGAGTTCCTCGCCGGTGATGCAGCGATGTCGTTCGGCGCGAACTTCTCGGCGACGAACCTCGCCGACGTCGACTGGAAGTGGAGCACGATGCCGTTCCCCACCATCACGAAGCAGGACAGCCCGCTGTCCACCGGTGAGAAGGCGCGCCTCGGTGCGACGATCGGCGGCACCAGCTACATGATCCCGTCCTACATCAAGGGCGCGCAGCTCGACGCGACCATCAAGTTCCTGCAATTCGTCAGCTCCCCCGAAGGCGCCCAGCCGTGGCTCGACAAGACGGGTGGCATCCCATCGCTCGCCGATGCCGCTCCCGCACCCGGCCTCGAAGGCCTCACCTCGGGCGATTGGGCGCTCAGCCCCACCGTCCCGGATCCGCAGTTCATTCCCAAAGCGCAGTCCGGCCAGGGCGTCTACACCGGGTACCTCACCGGCACGAAGACCCTCGACCAGCAGCTGGCCGAGATGAACCAGCAGTGGATCGACACCGCCAAGGAGCTCGCCGTCGACGGTGGGTGGACTGAAGACTGGGCGAAGGGCTGATCACGGCTGTTGCTGTGAGCACCGCCGGCCCGTCGATCATGCGTGATCGACGGGCCGGCGGTGCGCGTGGACGCCGTGCTCGTGTCGGTGTTCCCGGCGCTGGTGCTGGTGTTGGTGCTGGTGTTCCTGTTCCTCGTTCCTGTTCCTGTTCCTGTTCCTCGTGCTTCGTGTGCTTCACCCCGAACCTGATCCCTCCCCGAAAGGCTCGTTATGACCAGCATTGAATCGACCGATGTGCGCGCCGCGGCATCGGCTGCTGCTGCCTCGTCCGCCGCTCCTGCATCGGCATCGCCGGGTGCCGCGGCATCGCATCCCGCTCCCGTGATCACCGAGGGTGGTACGCCCGCCCTGCCGGTGTGGCAGGGGATCCCCGGCGTCGCGCAAACGGCCGACGGCGCGCTCTGGGTCACCTGGTACACGGGCGGGCCGAAGGAGCCGTCGGCGGAGAACGTGGCTGTGCTCGTGCACAGCGTCGACGATGGCGTCACGTGGACGCACGCCTGCACCATCGCTGCGCCCGGTGGTGTGCGCGTGTTCGATCCGAACCTCTGGGTCGATCCCGCAGGGCGCCTCTGGCACCTGTGGAACCAGACCGACGAGTCGATCAACGAGCTCTTCGACGGGGCCGGTGGGGTGTGGGCGCGGCATTCGGTCGAGGCTGTCTCTGCGGGCTCCGGCTCTGCGAGCTCCGGCTCTGCGAGTTCCGGGTCTGCCGGTTCCGGCTCCGCGAGTTCTGTTCCGATGGGAATCGAATGGTCGGTCCCGGCGCGCCTGTCGAACGGTGTCTCGATGAACAAGCCGATCGTGACGGCGGACGGCGACTGGTTGCTCCCCGCGTCGGTCTGGGGTCAGGGCCCGGATCGTGGTCTCGACGAGCCGTCGGACGCGAACGTCTACGCATCGACCGACCGCGGTGAGACCTGGTCGTTCCGTGGTGGTGCGCACGTGCCGGTCGGCATCCGGACGTTCGACGAGCACATGATCGTGGAGCGTCGACCCGGGGAACTGTGGATGGTCATCCGGACGCTCGACGGGCTCGCGGAGTCGTTCTCGCAGGACGGCGGTGCGACGTGGACCCTCGTTCGTCCGAGCGGCTTCAACCCGCACACCTCGAGTCGGGTGTTCTTCTCGCGGCTGCGTGATGGTCGCATCATTCTGGTCCGCAACGATCATGCAACCGAGCGTCACGGCATGCGCATCGACGTCTCATCCGACAACGGTGAGACGTGGTCGACGCTCGGTGTCATCGACTCGCGTGGCACACTCACCTATCCCGATGCGATGGAGCTCGCCGACGGCACGCTCGCCGTCGTCTACGACCGTGAGCGTGGCGCTCTGGGCGAGATCCTGCTGCAGCGCATCCGCCTCGACGGCAGCGCCCCTCTCGCGGACGCCCCACCCACCATCGTCTCCGCCCTCCCCGCCTGACCTCCCGCTCCCCTGCCCCGAACCTCCGTTTTCGTGCAAGAAGTGCCCTCGATACTGGGCGGATTGCACGAAAACGGAGGTTTCGGGGTGGGTGGGAGTTACCGGGCGACCTCGTCGGCGTGGTGCGCGGCGAGGTCGGCGCGGGTTGGCGCGCCCTCCCAATCGCCGACGGTGGAGACGGCACGTTCGCCGAGACGGGCGCCGAGGGCGAGACGATCGGCGATGGACGTGTTCTCGACGAGCGCAGCGAGGTAGCCGCCGACGAACGCGTCGCCGGCGCCGACGGGATCGACGACCGTCACCGGATGGGCTCGCTGCTCGATGAACCCCGTCGGCTCCGTCCACGCGCATGACCCGAGCGCGCCCATCTTGAGCACGACCTCTCGGGGGCCGAGTCGGGCGATCGCGCGGGCGAGCGTCTCTGGGTCGGTGCCGGAGGCGAGGAGCTGCGCTTCGTCGAGTCCCGCGAAGAGCATGTCGACCATCGGGAGCAGTTCGCCGATGACACACGATGCTTCACTATCGGCCCAGAGCGCGCGTCGGTGATTCACGTCGAAGGAGACGAGGATGCCGGCGTTGCGGGCTCGCTCAACGGCGGCGAAGACGACCTCGCGTGCCGTCGGGCTGAGGGCGAGCGTGATGCCGGTGAGGTGCAGGACGGTTGCGCCGTCGAGTGCCGCCGGGCCGAGGTCATCGCTCGACAACTGCGCTCCTGCGGAGTCCCGGCGATGGTACGAGACGCTCCACTGCGAAGCGGATGGTCTCCCTTTCACCATGACGCCGGTCGGATGAGCGGTGAGCGCACGCGCCTGCGTCTCCACGCCTTCCGCACGGAGTTCGCGGAGGATCATCGCGCCGATCGCGTCATCGCCGACGCAGCCGACCCATCGACTCGCGATGCCGAGGCGCGCAAGGGTGATCGCCACGTTCGACTCGGATCCAGCGACCCCGAGCGCGAACTGCTGGCCGCGCATCACCGCGCCCGGGGTTGCAGCGGCGAAGGCGCCCATCGTCTCGCCGGCCGTGACCACGAGAGGGGTCCGTGCGGTTCGCCCGCCGTTCATCGCGAAGCCCTGCTCGTCATTTCGGCGCGGATCGCGCGCAATTCGGCGAGGAGATCCTCCAGCCGGGCCGGTTCGATGCCGAGCCCTCCGCCGATGCCGACCGCAATTGCGCCGGAACGCAGGTAGCTCGCCGCGGTCGCAACCGTGACGCCACCCACGGCGATGAGCGGGATGTGCGGGAGTGGATCGCGAACGAGGGACAGGTAGTCGGGCCCGAACGCTCCGGCGGGGAACACCTTCACGGCGGCGGCACCGTCGTTCCACGACTGCATGATTTCCGATGGCGTCACCGCGCCCGGATAGAAGGCGCGAGCCGTGCCGCGCGTGGACCGGACGACTCGTTTCGCGCGGTTCGGCGAGACGAAGAACTCGGCTCCTGCCGCCGTCGCGGCTTCGAGGATCGCCGGTGTCGTGACCGTGCCCGCGCCGATCTCGACGCCCTCCGGCAGTTCGCGTCGGAGTTCGCGGATCGCGTCGCCTGCTTCGGCGAGCGTGTACGACACCTCGAGCACGCGCACTCCGCCGGCCGCGAGAGCGACCCCGCGCCTCACCGCGTCAGCGACGGTCGTCGACCGGACGATGGCGAGCAACCCGTCCGCGAGCAGTGCGGGGCTGATGGGCGGGCGATCCAGGGCATCCACGGCGACTTCTTCCTCGGCGGCTCGCCCACATCGGCAAGCATTACCAAGTTAACTTACTATGAAGCTGGGCCAGCGTGGCACAAGCTCTCGACCGCCGTAGTGAGGACAGCTTGGAGACCGACATTCGCGAGCGCCCGCCGCTACGCTGAGCATCAAGGGCATCCCACTCATCGAATAGCGACCAACCGCACGACTCATAATCGTGAGGTCGCGGGTTCGAATCCCACTCCTGCTAGCCATCGCGAAATGTCAGACGCTTCGCGGTGCTGGTCCGTGCCCTGCCAGGGACGCTCAAACTCACGCATCTCAACCCCCTTTTTGTGTGGCTCCCAAGGATACCTACCTGTGAGGGAGGGAGCGGCTCGGGACTTCAGGCATACCGCTGACCGGTCCGTGGTGACACCAACCGAACGCAGGACCCCAGGAATCTACCTTGGGTCAGCCGTACTGTGCAGTTCTGTTCATGGCCAGCAGCGTGGGTGTGTGCATGGGACCCGGCCCGCGCGTCGTCCGTCGGCGCGCTCTCACGCCGGCATCCGAAGCGTGATCGGCAAGCTGAACAACCTAAGCGCGCTCGGGTCGTGGTGGCCGAGGGCTTTCACGAGCCCATTGTGTTCACCGTCGGATGTGTAACTGCACGACGTTCCGTTCCAGTGCCCCCTGCGGCATCGAAGAGGATCGCGACTTCATACTGCACGAAGTTTGGGTTTCCTTTCCCGTCACCTGAGATGAGGACGCTGCCGACTTGGATATCGTCGGCGGACGCGAGTAGGTCTTCCAACTCTTCGCCGACGCGGGACTCGAGGCTGTGTGAGGAGGTAAAGAGGGTGGCCTGTCCGGCGTTGTCGTCTCGATCGAACAGGTCGGCGCAGAGTTCGTCCGCGTGCACCTTCCCGACGACGCCCCATTTGGGCGCACGCCCGGCGAAACCGTGTCGCATGGTCACGGCAAGCCAGTTGCCCGCTGAAGCAATGACGTTGCTTCCTGCTGGGAGGTCGCCGGCCTCCGCCAGAGTCACTTCTTCCAGGCCATGTGTGTTGAACATTGTCGTCGCCTTCCTACGTGCGTCAGAGGTGTTGATACCTACAAAGCGCACATGCGGCGATTCTGGGGCGAAGCTGAACTAGCGTGGGACCGGCCCGGGGATACCGTTCTCTATCCAATCGAGCTCTATCTCGCTGAACGCTGCAGCAAAGTGCGGCGTCACACATTCCTTGACCACCGCGTTGTCAGGATGAGCTGACCACTCTGGGCAGGTGATCAGCGCCAGGAACTGCACTGCTGCCGTTTCTGCCGGATTGCCAGGAATTGGGAACGCTGCGAGGAGGCTCTTGCTGAGGACCTTGGACGTAGCGGTTCTGACTAGGACGTCGGTGTCTTCCGGCAATGCAGCATCCAGAGCAACGTCGACAATCTTTTCGCAAGCCAACTGCACGAGATCCTGGCCAAGATCAACGAGGCGGAGGTATCCGATGCACAGCGAACAAATGAAATGCTCTGTGTTGATGAGCCGGACCACTTCATCACGGGTCGCCCTATCGCTGGCCGCATCGAGTAGTTCTTTGTGCAACGAGACGCTGAGCTTGTCGAGCAGTGACTCCAACGGCTCCTTCGCCGTGGCCCACTCGCCAGCAAAGAACCATTCCGCAGTTCGTGAGACAAGGAAGTCCGTCGCTAGAACTGCGAATTCGGGTGTCCCTTCGGCCCTGCGCGCGAGCCTTCTTCTCCGCGCGGTCGCGTCGCGAAGCCGCCTTCTTTCAGGGCCCTCTGAAAACAGCGCTCCGACCCTCGCGCTATGCGGTAGGCCGTGCAGGCGCTTTAGGCAGTCGCACTCGCAATCTTCCCGTGGGGTGGCGATGGAATCTGCGCAGCCGGGTTGGTGTGCCATGGTCTCTCTTTCGTGCGGGAGCATCGTCAGCGTGTGCCGGCGGTCTTCGAGTCGAGGCCCTGGCCAGTCGAGGAAAAATCCTACCGATCGGTATTATTCTAGGGCTTGGCATCCCGCGCACTGGATCGGGTGGGGAATCGGCCGGTTCCGGAGTTATCTCAATTTCACGGCGCGCTTGTGGTTCGCCCCTCAGGAAGCCGAGTCGGGTGTTACGAGGGGATTCGCAATCCAACATTCGTGAGCGTTTGAGCCTCGTAGATGAGTACATCGTTCTCACCTTGAGATTCCATTGCGTCGGCCAGGGAGGGCCGGACTGCGACCGCGCTCTCCCTGTGATCGACCACGACGTGGCGAACGTATGAATCCTTTACGAGTCGCGCGAGTTCAGGGGAGAACCCGTTCTTGAACAGGCAGATCATGTAGGCGTCAGACGTGCCGTACTTCAGTTGCAGGTAGAGATTACTTTCGATGAGTCCTAGGGCGTTCAGGATCTCGATGTATTTCACCAGACGGAAATCGACGAAGTCTTGCTCCTCTTTGACTTTCACGACGGCGAGGTTGACGCGAGCTGCGTGCGATTTTTTCTTCATCCTCACGAACAGCTTTCTGAAGCCATCCGGGCCATAGGTTTCTTCTCCCCATGTTGAGCCGACGTAGACCAGCTCATCGTCGAGCGTCTCCCAATACCCGAGAAAGTGCGCGATGAGTCGTTTGTAGGGCTCGTTCCGCGATCGCCAACTCAGGAGCAGGGTGTAGAACTTCTGTGCGCCTTCCGTGTCGCGAACGCGCACGAGGTCGGCTGCGTCGACCAGGTCAATACCGTCCAAGAAGACACTGCAAATCACCGGGACCACCGCTGACACGTCAGCAATCCTGGAGTTCACCCGCAGCGCGTCAATTCGGCCTTGGATCTCCAGTTCATTCTCAAAAATGTCGAAATCTCTGACTCCGTTTCGAAAACAAAGCCTTCCGACCTCGGTTTGCGCGTGTCGTGGATCGATCAATCCGCTCACACCCGGTTCCATGTTCTCGAGGTACTCGAGTGCAATGTGACGTCGCTCGTCCGAATCGGAGACCGCAAGCAAAGGGTTCTCGGGGTCGTCTTCTACGACCTTGGCGAGGTTCGCAACCTTTGAAAGGTAGTTAGGAACATTCCAGTCTTGGCGGGCATAGCTGCTGGGGACGAGGTAGATCCTCGGCTGCAGAAGGTCTAGATCTTGGCGGGCGACGTCGAAGACTTCACTGAAGCGCCCGACGCGCCCGATCAGATTGCGGAACGCGGACCTTGAAAGATAGCCGAGGCCCCTCTTCGGCGACATCATAATGAGACGATCTGCGGGAGTATTGACCCCTTCGAGAAGGGTTGACGTAGTGACGAGTAGGCGCCCTTCGGTGGCCTTTTCCTCTCGGAAAAGGTTCTCGATGTATTGCCGGAGGACGTCTGGAACCTTTCCGTGGTGAAAGAGCACGCCTGCCCTGATTGCATCTATGAGGCCGTAGCTGGGGTCGATCAGATCTGCGATCGCTTTGATCGCACGAGCTGCCTGAGCGGAGAGTGCGACGCTGCCGTTCACTCTTGCGAGCCGGAGCGCAAGCTCTTGGGCCTCCTTGGGCCGGTTGACGTAGACGAGCGTCCGATGGCCCGACAATGACAGCACCGCGGCGAGCTCGTCCGATGGCACTCGGACGTTGATGGGGATCATCCGATCGAGGAACTGATCGTAGAGCTCCTGCTGACCGCCTAGGGGCGCCATGACGATTCGCTCGGCCTTGACGTGCTCATTTACTGTCTTGCTCTTCGTAGCCGCATCGGCTTGATTCACGTGGTGCAGGTTCTCGGGGGCTGAGATGAAAGGCGTGTAGTACGTCACGGCGAGATCGTCGTTGCGAGATCGCGCTGTGAGAACGGCCTGTGACAATTCGATTGCCCGTGATTCGTCGGGAAGCAGATTGTGCGCTTCATCTACCAGAAGCTGGTTGAGCGCGACTTCAGGCTGCTCAATAAAGAGTCGCTGGAGACGTTCTTGGGTCATCACTGCAATGAACCTGGTCCCACCCGCATAAGCATCTGGATGACTGATCACGCGAACCTTGGAGGCCCGCACGCGATGATCGCTAATCAGTAGCGCGCATGTCTGGGCAATTAGAGCCCGCGAGGGAACAATGATGCACGTTGCGCCATCTAGGTTTGCGACGACCTTCTCAATGAGCATCTCGGACTTCCCATACGAAGTCGGTGCAACGACGATCGCTTGATGTTCCCGAGTGTTGAACGCGCGAAGCTCCATTTGCCCTCGCGTACGAACGATTGTCTTGCCATTCTGCCCAGGCGTCTCGAAGTTCGTTCGATGAGCCGCATAGAACACTTGCGAGAACGACTCGTCAGCAGAGAGCTCCGGGTCTAGCCGCTCAGTCGCCGCCACGATCGGCATCAAGTCGCGTGCCTGCGCGATGGCATGCAGAGGTTCGTAGTCCCGAGTTAGCTCGCCGTATTGAAGAATGATGCGGTAGCCAAGTCGCGAAACAACCTCATCACTGGATCGAGAGAACAGAATCGCGAATCTCAGTAGCTCCGTGAGCTCATCATCCGACAACCGCTCCGCACGGATGAGGGCTTCATAAAGACGCAGAAACTCAGAGTCCTCGAGGTTGGATGCGTGGCGCAGCTTACCAATCGTAAGTTCGACGGGCCTAGGCACGGGCAGCCAGCACGGTTCGGAGGAAGTCCACTACGGTCTCCAATGCTGCCTGCTGAATTACCAGCGCACGCGTCGAGTCGAATCGACCGCTCGTCATGATGGTCTTCACTGCGGCAACAGTTGGGTCCTCCGTGACGACACAGTGATCGAGCTCGTGAAGAACCACGGCAGCAAGCAGAACGTTGGTCGTGATCTTGTTACCTTTGACGATCTGCTTCGAGTCGCTGCGGAGCAGCGCCTTCACCGTGGTCGCCTCGCTAGCGCCGAGGGTCAGTCCCGCGTCAATAATCGCTGTATCCCATCGTGACCGTCGAACATCCCCGTTGAGCTTTCCCGCTATGTCGGCCGCTGCGATTTTGAGGAGAGACTCGGACTTCTCGTCCGCTGACTGTCCATCCACAACCTCTCCAGACTTGACCTCGCCGTACCACAGGGATTGCTTGCTGGACTCGTGAAAGGTCAGATCAAACCCCTTTTTGATGCTGCGCTCTTCCTTGTTGAAGTAGACTGCGGAGCTCGAGAGAGTGGGATGCGCGCCCTCGACCAACACATGCACAACGAGTTCGCCGATCATTCCGATCTTTGTCGTGTGCTCCTTTTTGTCATAGCGCAGCATGAACTCGGTGATCGTGGCCTCGAACGAGTAGTAGTCGGCATCGAGTGCGACTTCCGCGGCGCCGTAACAAAAGGCAGCCAGACGTTTACGCAGTAGCTCTTTCAGTTCGTCCGAGACGTCTTCGAGTATGAGCACGGCGGCATCCCCCGTTGAGACGACGTTGATCCCATCCATGGGGCCCATTATGGTGCTCGGCGCGCGTCAGTCAGCACGGGACGCGTCCTTTCGTGTAGTGGTACCCACAACTGGGTACAGGAATCGTCGCTATCGCTGCGCAGGACGACGTGCAGGAAGGAAAGAGCGGCCCAGAAGTAGAAGGTTGCCTACATCATAAACGGGTCGATTGGTTTTTAAACCAAGCTTGAGCCTGCTTGCCGAGGCTCGAGGAGCGCCTCTGCTTAACTCCCACCGCTGGTGATCGCTCGCGGGCGAGTGCCAGTCAACGCGATCCCACGCTTACGAGCCCACGCGCTCAATCCGCACGATCACCGAGCTCATCGCCCAGTACGCATCAGCCGCGATCCCGTCTTCCTCCATCGTCCAGAAGCCCTGCTGGCCCACTGAACAGTGTCGGATCTCGTGGAGCGGGCGCTCCCTGTCGTTGACGGTTCGCGGCGCGTCGAGTGCGCGGCGCCGCTCGACTGTTCTGCGGTCGAGATCGAAGAGGTAGGACGAGCCGCTGGCGGTGTGGACGAAATACGAGAAGCGCGAAGATGTGTTCCCTTTTCTCGGGTTTCGACACATCACCGGGCCCAAGAAGTGGGCGCCGTTCCAGCGCGCACGGTTCATCGCCCAGCTAATTGACGACGACAAGGACCTTAGCGAGATCGAGGACCTCGTGGGAGACACGGGGCAAACAGTCAAGAAGCTCTACCAGGACTACGTAGTTTTCGAGCAGGTAAAAAAGGATCTCGAACTACCGGAACGCCCAATCCGTGAAAGGTTTTCACTGCTCGAGGTCACCCTCGGACAGCGCTCGATCAAGACGTTTCTCAACATTCCACGCCGGCTCCCAGTCGAGCGAGTCGATGCTCTGGTCCCAGACGACCATCTAGACCAGCTCGAAGAAGTTGTCACTTGGGTCTTCGGATCCGACGAAACCGCCCCTGTCATCTCTGACTCGCGTGCGATCACGAATCGGCTTGCGCCGGTATTGGCCAGCGAGACCGCGACCGCCTACCTTCGAAAGACACGTGATGTTGAAGCCGCCTACGAGTTCAGCGACGGCGAGAAAGCATACCTGCTCAAGCGCGTACAGAGCGCGGAACGTGCCCTCCGCGATGTGGCCAGCTTGATAAGCATCTACCGCACCGATGATGACATCGTCTCGGGTGTCGCCCGTCTTGCTCAGGTCGTTGAGGGCCTCAGCGCGGTGGTAGATGCCGAGTGAACATCAGCCCCGCTTTCCCCGTAGGGTCCGCTCCGAGCGCATCTGAGGTTGCCGATTGGTGTGAATGTGTCGCGCTCCTACAGGGCCGGGACCTGAAACGCGGCGACCTGAAATCGGTGATCTCGCGCGAGGACATTGGAAACCCCGATCTCCTCAAGCAGCAGACTTGGCAAGAACTTCGAAACCGACAGGCTCTGTACGGCGACGGCTGGCCACTCTCGATCACCGAAACGCGGCTGGTTCCGAACCAGGACGCTGACACTGACGTCGTGATGCTGCATGCCTACTTATGCCTCTTGGCTCTCGGCGAGATCGACGCTGAAGACCGGACGCTGTTCGAGGAGCTCATTCGTCACTTGTTAGCCCTCCGCTTGGGTGGCAGCGTGGTGCGAGTCGGACATCCCGCGCGGGAAGGAATGCCTAAGTCCTTTCGGAAGCGAATCAAGGACTATGCCAAGGCGTCCAGCCTCACCAACCTTGAGGTGTTTAACGAACCACTACCCAAGGACAAGGACCTTGGAATGGACGTCGTCGCGTGGCTTCCATCCATCGACAACAGGAGCGGATACCTACATTTCCTTGTGCAATGCGCCACCGGCAAGAACTGGGATGAAAAACTCTCGGATATCAATCTCGACGTGATTGCGTCCCATGTCAAGTGGGCCGTACACCCCGTCCGCGTGTTCTATGTACTCAGCGTAATTTCGGTTCCGCAGCCTCAGTGGATTCGCTACTCGCAACGTGCAGGTTGGATCATGGACCGTCCACGATTGCTCCAACTGTCAGCGGGGTTTGCGATGTCCACCGAGCTTCGAGACGAAGTTGGCGCGCGGCTGGTCGACCTCTGCGCCTGAGCCAGCTGTGCCGGTCCTGTGCCGGTAACTCCGTTGCAACCACCATCAACCAGCCGCGACCAACCATGACGACTTCCGTGGAGTCACGCGGTTAACCGGGGCGAACAGGTGCCCGTCAGCCCACCGCAACTATCTCATAATCGTGAGGTCAACCGGAGACCACATCAGGGCAAAACAAAAGCGGCCCACCGAAGTGGACCGCTTTTCAAAATGTGCGCCCGAAGGGATTCGAACCCCCAACCTTCTGATCCGTAGTCAGATGCTCTATCCGTTGAGCTACGGGCGCATTGCCTCGCGGTTTCGATGTGAACATCAGCTCCGCAGGCCAGAGTAGAGCCTATCGCACGTCGGGCGAGACCGCCAATCGAGCGTTCGCGTCGGGGTGTCGCGGGGCCCTTCGACAGGCCCAGGGACCAGGAAGGAACGCCCTTCGACAAGCTCAGGGACCGGGAAGGAACGCCCTTCGACAAGCTCAGGGACCGGGCTCACGGCGCAACCGACCGCGCCACACGGAACCCGACATCATCGATGCGCAGCCCCGGATAGCTCCCCCGCCGCACCGACGCCCGGCAGCTCCAGTGCTGGTCGTACCACCCGCCACCGCGCATCGCCCGGTACGTGCCGTAGCGATCCGCATCGGCGAAGTCCCAGCACCACTCCCACACGTTCCCCAACATGTCGTGGAGACCCCACACGTTGGGTTCCTTGCCGCCGACCGCATGCACCTGCTCGCCGGAATTCTCCCGATACCAGGCGATCGCATCGAGCTCCCCATACCGTGGCCCATCCGAACCCGCCCGGCACGCTCGCTCCCACTCGGCTTCGGTCGGCAAACGGTACCCGTCCGATGTCGGATCCCACACGATGTCATCGCCATCGCGCGCATAAGCGGCCGCGAAGCCCGCCTGCGTGGACAGCGCGTTGCAGTACTCGATCGCGTCCCTCCACGAGACGCCCTCGACCGGCAACAGGCCACCACGCGTCGACGCCGGCCATGCCCCCGTGACGGCCGCGTACTCCACCTGCGTGACCGGCGTGATCCCGATCTCGAAGGTTGCGACATCGGTGTCCCACGTGCGCCTGCTGCGTGCGTCATGAAGGGTGACGCCGCCTGCGGGAATCGTGACGGTGCGCGGGGCGATGGCGAGGGGCATGGGTGCACCGTACCTGCGGCGGCGAGGCGGGAGGCGATTGTTACGAGGGGCGGTTTGGCGGGTGGCGCGCAGCGATGCACGAGGACGCGACGAGTATGCTGCGGCGCTCGGGCAGGAGGTCGGGTCGGGGTTCAGATTGTTGGAGCGAACCCTTCGACAGGCTCAGGGACCGGAGGCAGGTCGGTCGTAGACCGATTGTCGAAGCGGGCGTCGGATTGACGAACTCGACCCTTCGACAGGCTCAGGGACCGGAGGTGCGGCACGGCCACGGGACTCAACCCGCAGCTCGGGCGGCTAGGCTCGGACGGCCACCCACCGAAAGAGCCCCCGTGACCATCGCCCCACCCGCCGGACCGGTCCGCCTCGGCCCGAACCCCGTGCTCCGCAACGCCGCGTACCTCCTCATCCTCAGCCTGCTCGCCGGCATCGCCCTCGCACTCGTCGTGCAGCCCTTCTACGGGCAGGATTTCGGACGCGTCGTCATCGTCTCGGCCATCCTGTTCGTGGTCATCGTGGTCGTCATCATGGTCCTGGTCGGCCGGGCGTATCCACCGGTCGTCGTCGACTTTGCGGCAGGCACGTGCACGCTCAACGGGACGACCGTTCCGCTCCGCGACGTCACGACCGCATGGCGCAGCCTCCAGCGCGACCCGCTCGCGCTCAACGTGCTGACGCTCACTATCGAGACGTCCGGCGGCGAAGCAGGCCGGCTACCTGTCACCGGCGTCCTGATGCGTGGCATCCGCGAGCAAGACGTCCCGACGCTGGAGCGCTTCATCACGGAGACGTCGATCGCCGACCCCGACGCTGCGACCATCCGATCCGCCGCACTCGCCGCGACTGCTTCGGGCTCCGGTCGTCGCCGCAGTCGCAAGCCACGTCCGCCGCGCATCCCGATGGGCAAGGCTGCGATCATCGCGATGCTGCACGACGCCCCGTCGGTCCTCGAGGCCGATACCAGCTACTCCCCGCGCTAACCCCTCCGCGCTTCTGGCTCATCGGTGGCCAGATGCTGACTGGGGCGTCCACGAACCGCAACAGGCCGCCAACGAGCACATGCGGTGAGGCACGCGCACGCGGCACGGGCCACGCGACACGCGACACGCGGTTCATCGGCGGCCACCTGCGGTCCAGGGCGATCACGAACAACACTTGGACACCGACGAGCGGCCATTGGCACGCGAGGTGAGGCTTCCCGTCGTTCAGACCGCCCGAAAACAACCGGAAGCCTCACCTCGGCGGCCGCCGGGCGCCAGCGACGTCGTCGACGGCGGCCGAACACATCGAACGAAGGGGCTTGTCGCGCACCTAACTTAATGCCTTAAGCTATCGGCATGAGCTCGCGCCCTTCACTGTCGAACGCACCCGCCCTCGAACGCCTCCACGCCAACGCCCTCCACAACCTGCTGGACCTCAACACCGTGGAGACGCCGGACGGCATCCCCTTCATCAGAGCAGGCGGAGGCTATGCGGAACCGTGGACACGCGATGCCTCGATCAACAGCTGGAACGCAGCGAGCCTCCTCTCCCCCGACGTTGCGCGATCCACCCTCGAACTCGTCTGCGACGTCACCGCCGACGGCGAGCGCATCGTCGCCCAGGACGACCAGTGGTGGGACCAGATCGTCTGGATCACGGCCGCCTGGCGCCACGTCCTGCGCACGGGCGACGACGCCTTCGCGCGCGACGCCAGGCACATCGGACAGCGCACCCTCGACCGACTCCACGCAGAACGATTCGACCTCGCGACCGGGCTCTACCGAGGCCCGGCCCTGATGCAGGACGGCATCTCTGGCTACCCGTCACCACCCAACGAGCCGACCATCACGAGCTCTTTCGTCCTCGACTACCCATCCTCCGCGGCACTGTTCTCCTTCTCGACGAACCTCTCCTACGTCCTCGGGATCGAAGCGCTTGCCCGACTGCACGAGTCGGCAGGCGAGCCTTCCACCGAACTCCTCGAACGCGCCGCAGCACTCCGCGCAGCGATCGATTCCGCGTTCTGGAACGAGGACGGACGGACGTACCGGTACCTGTTGTCCGGCGACGACGACGCGTGGCACGAGAACGCACCGCATGTGGAGCTCGCGGGCCTCGCCCTCGCGATCGAATCCCGCCTGTGCTCGCCTGAGCGCGCAGCGCACCTCCTCGAGACGACGCATCGGGAGCCCTACGGCTACGTCAACGTGTGGCCGCACTACACCGATCGCTACTCGGAATCGCACCCGGGCCGGCACAACGCGATCCTCTGGCCGATGGTGATGGGGATGTGGGGCAGCAGCGCGGCGGAAGCCCGCCATCTGCCGACGTTCGATCAGACGCTCACCGACTTCCAAACGCTCGTCGACGGCAGCGACGGCGCGTTCTTCGAGGTCTACAACGCGCGCGACGGAAGCGTGGACGGAGGCTGGCAGATCAGCGAGGTCTGGACGTCGTTGCCGAATCAGACCTGGTCCGCGACGGCGTTCCTCAAGCTCGTCCACGAGGGCCTCTTCGGGCTGCGATTCGAACCGGACGGCCTCCGATTCGAACCGCTCGTCCCGGAACGGTTCGCCGATGCACGACTGCACGACGTCACGTACCGATCCGCTGAGCTCACGGTGACGCTCGTCGGCCACGGCGCGCGTGTCGAGACGATCCGGATCAACGGCGCCGACGTGGATCCCGATGCCGCGATTCATCTGTCGGCGACCGCGATCGGCCCGCAGGACGTCGTCATCACGATGCGCTGACACGTCGGCGTCACAGCACGCGGCGCGGGCCCGTGGCGGTCGTGGGCACCGCGCACCTGCGCCCGACACCCGATCCGTGCGGCGTCCACGACCCCAGACGCTGCATGGTCCTGTTCACAACTCAGGAGCGTTTCGGCGTGTCGGGGCGTGAGGGCGGCGTGTCGGGCCCGACACGCCGAGGGTCTCCTGAGTTGTGAACAGAGCAGAGTCGGGGAGGGCTCGCACTGGCAGGATGTTCAGCGGGCGAAACGCAGGGTAACCAGCTGGAACGACCGGAGGACGAGGTCGATCACGACGGCAGGACCGAGGTCGGGGCCGACGGCAGGACCGATGTCCGGGCCGCCACCAGGACGGAGGTCGGGGCCGACGGCAGGACCGACGTCCGGGCCGACGGCAGGACCGACGTCGGGGCGCACGGCAGGACCGAGGTCGGGGCACACGGCAGGACCGACGTCGGGGCGCACGGCAGGACCGATGTCCGGGCCCACGGCAGGACCGATGTCGGGGCCCGCGGCAGGACCGATGTCCGGGCCCACAGCAGGACCGACGTCGGGGCCGACGGCAGGTGCGGCCGGAACGGGAGCGGCTCCAGGCCCGAGGTCGCGCTCGAGGAGATCGACCTCGGTGACGCGAGACGCGGGGAAACCGGCAGTCACCGTCGTCGACGCACGCGAGCCGAGCGACTCGTAGAGCCGCACGATGACATCGCCGCTCCCGTCCTCCGCGAGCTTGACCGCCTCGACGATCACCGCGGGCGACGAAACACTCACGAGCGGAGCGACGGGTGCGACCGCCCGAACCACCCGAGCGGGAAGGTTGACCCGATAGCCCTCTTCGACGGCGTCGCCGAGCGATGCGCAGGGCCGGACCGTCACGAGCATCCGATGCTCGCCTTGGTCGGCGAACGGGTCGGGGAACGTCGGCCCGCGCAAGAGCGACAGTCTGACCGTCGTCACTGTTCCAGCACGAGCACGAGCACCAGCACCAGCATCAGCATCAGCATCAGCATCAGCACCAGCATCAGCACCAGCACCAGCATCAGCAGCAGCACGAGCACCAGCAGCACCAGCACCAGCACCGGCACCAGCAGCAGCACGGACCTCCGCACCCTGCCCCGCAGCGGGGGCTGACGTGACATCGTGCCCGTACGTCGAGTCGTTGGAGACGGCGACGCCGTACCCCGGCTCGCCGACGTGCACCCAGCGATGCGCGCACACCTCATACCGCGCGGCGTCCCATGAGGTGTTGGTGTGCGTCGGCCGGAACACATGCCCGAACTGCGTCTCCGCGGCGAATTGGCCGGCACGCAGGTCGAACGGGAACGCGAGCTTCAACAGCTTGTGCGTCTCGTGCCACGACACCCGGTTGTCGATCTCGAGCGACGGGCTGCCGGGGCGGAGCGACAGGTGCTGCACGATGCGCGACGCACCGAACGATCGTGTGACCGTCACCGTCGCAGCGCCCTCGACGAGAATCCCTACGACCGACTCGCACGCCACGAGGTCTCGACCGGTGCGCCGGTAGTGCGCGTCGATGTCCCACGCGTCCCACTGGTTCGGGATGTCGCGATGCAGCTGCAAGAGGTTCCCCGGCTGCCCCGCCGGCACCGCGTCCCGCCCGCTCGCGTGGTCGATGAGCGATGCGAGGAGCCCTCGCCGATCGATCCGCGCGCGGACGATGCCGTTGTCGAGCACGAAGCCGTCGGCGTCCTCCTCGATGGTGGCGGCCGGATCGTCCGCGTCGATGCCCGCCTCGGCGAGTGGCCCGATGCCGAGCGAGGGGACACCGGATGCTGCATGCGGCCTCGCGTTCGCGAGCATCACCGTCCGCTGCGCCCCGTCCACCCCGTCCGACCCGCCCGCGCCACCCGGAACACCACCCCCGAGCACTCGCAACGCCTCTGCGATGATCCGCTCCGCCCGTGCCCCGACGGCCGCGTAGTTCCGTTCGGCGTCCTGATGCACCCACGCGATCGAGCTCCCGGGCAGGATGTCGTGGAACTGCTGCAGGAGCACCAGCCGCCAGAGCACGCGCAACTCGTCCTGCGGGTAGACGGCACCGCATCGGACCGCGGCCGTGGCCGCCCACAGCTCGGCTTCCCGCAGCAGGTGCTCGCATCTGCGGTTGCCCTGCTTCGTGCGGGCTTGCGAGGTGAAGATGCCGCGGTGCAGTTCGAGGTACAGCTCGCCCACCCAGACGGGCGGATCCGGGATCTCTGCCTCCGCCCGTTCGAAGAACGCGAGCGGAGAGTCGATCGACACGGCGGGCGAGCCCTCGAGTGATGCCGTCCGTTTCGCCGCCGCGAGCATCTCCCGTGTCGGGCCGCCTCCGCCGTCGCCCCAGCCGAACGGCACGAGCGACACCGTGCCGGTGCCCTTCTCGCGGTAGTTCGCTTGTGCGTGCGCCAGTTCGGTGGCGCTCAGTTCGGAGTTGTACGTGTCGACGGGCGGGAAGTGCGTGAACACCCGTGTGCCGTCGATCCCCTCCCAGAGGAAGGTGTGATGCGGCATCCGGTTGGTGTCGTTCCAGGAGATCTTCTGGGTGAGGAAGTAGCGCGATCCGGACGCGGCGACGATCTGCGGGAGGGCGGCGGAGTAGCCGAAGGAGTCCGGCAACCACACCTCCTGCGTGTCGATGCCGAATGCGTCCAGGAAGAATCGCTTCCCCTCGACGAACTGCCGCGCCATCGCCTCACCGCCCGGCATGTTCGTGTCCGATTCGACCCACATGCCGCCGACCGGGATGAACTGCCCACGGGCGACCGCCGCCTGGATCCTCTCGAACAGCGCCGGGTAGTGCTCCTGCATCCAGGCGAGCTGTTGCGCCGAGGAGCACGCGAACCGGAATGTCGGGTCGGCTTCGGCGAGTGCCAGGACGTTCGAGAACGTGCGGGCGCATTTGCGGATCGTCTCCCGCACGGGCCACAGCCAGGCGGAGTCGATGTGGGCGTGTCCGACGGCGACGATCTGATGCGCACTCGCGTAGGCGGGCTTCGCCAGCGCGGGCTGCAGTGCCTCGCGACCGGCCGCCGCCGTCCCCGCGATGTCGTCGGGATCGACGACGTCGATCATGGCCGCGAGCGCGTTCAGGAGCTCGGCGCGACGCGGCAGCTCGACGGGAAGCGCCCTGGCGAGGCCGAGGAGCGCGACGACGTCCTGCTGCAGTTCCCACACGGTGACGTCGCGGAGCCGGAGCTCCAGACGACGCAGGGTGTACCCCGGCTCCGAGCCCGCCGTCGCGCGGTCACCGAGCGGGGTGGGATCGAAGGTGTACTCGCCGGCGACGTCCGGGTTCGCCGCCGCTTCGATGAGGAGGTCCACTGCCGCCTCGTCGACGGGCACCCAGGCGTTGCGCGGTGAGATGGCCTTGACGATGCGGCCGTCCGGGCGATGCACAAGGCCTTCGGCCTGGAATCCGGGCCGGTCGTCGAACCCGAGATCGACGACGAGTTCGACGGCCGTGCGACCCGACGCGAGCTCGTCGCCGAGCTCACCGCCGAGCCATCGGAGCGGCACCTCGCCGCTGACCCTGATCCACACGGTGTCCCAGGGCGCGCCCCACCGATCGCCGACGGCCATCGCCGAGTACTCGGCGGCGACGGCCATGGCGAACGGCACCGGTTCACCGCCCACCCGCCACTGCGCGAGCCGCACGGGCGCGGTCTCCCGGTCGATGGCGGGCACGAGGAGACGGAGGAACTTCTCGATCCGCCCCTCCACGAACACGGCGTCGTTGTGCACGGCGAACGTCCTTCTCTCCGACCGATGGGATCGGGCGGCCTCACTCTGACGGGTTGCGGCGGGCGGCGGATCGCCCTGGAGGGATCGACCCGAGCGGATCGCTCCGGAGGGATCGACCCGGGGCGATCAGCCCTTCACCGCGCCCGCGATGGCGGAGATGATGTACTTCTGCGCCACGACGAACACGATCACGATCGGGATGAGCGACAGGATGCTCGCCGCGGCGAGCCCCGTCCAGTTCGTCGAGGACTGCCCGATGAACGCGTAGAGCCCGACGGGGATCGTCCGCAGATTCGGCTGCCCCAGCGTGAAGATGAGCGGGAGCAGGAAGTCGTTCCACGAGGAGATGAACGTGAACAGTCCGATCGTCGCAATCATCGGTTTCGAGAGCGGCAGGATCACTCGGAAGAACGTCTGGTTGTAGCCGGCGCCGTCGATCTTCGCGGCCTCTTCGAGCTCGAGCGGGACCGTCCGGAAGAACCCCATGAAGAGGAACGTGGAGAAGATCAGTCCGCTGCCCACCTGCACGACGATCACGGAGAAGAGGCTGTTGAGCAGGCCCAGGCGGGTGATGAGGTCGTAGACCGGGATCATCGTGTAGCCGCTCGGCAGGAAGAAGGTCACGGCGATGACGATGAGGATGATCCGGCGCCCCGGGAACACCGTGCGGGCGAGCGTGTATCCGGCGGCGGCTGAGATGAGGACGACGGAGACCACGGTCACGACGGTGATGAAGAGCGTGTTGAAGAAGTACTGCGAGAAGTTGGCGTCGTTCCAGGCGGCCGTGAAGTTCGCGAGTGCCTGGTCGCCGAACGAGAGACCGGCACCGCCGCTCAGGAACTCGGCGTTGGACCTCGTGGACCCGGCGAGCGCCCACAGCAGCGGGTACACCCAGGCGAACCCGAAGACGAGGAGCACGACGTGCGTCAGGAGACGTCGCAGCCGTCCGGCGCCGCGAGGACTGCGCGTGCGAGCCACCCGTGGGGGCCCTGCGGGGCCGTCAGCACCGGCCGCCCCCACCCCATCGGCGGTCCCGAAAGGCTCTGAGTGCTGGATTGTCTGGACGCTCATGCGGTCGTGACCTCTCCGGTCGGTTGCGCCCGACGGCGCATGCGTCCGAGCACGATGGCTTGGACGGCGGCGATGGCGATCAGGAGGAGGCCGTAGAGGAACGCGGCCGACGAGGCGAGCCCGACGTCGGGAGTCACCGGCACACCGCCGCTGCCGGCGCCGCCGAAGGCCATCTGGTAGATGTACGTGTTCACGACGCTCGTCGCGAAGTAGGGGCCGCCGCCGGTCAACACCTGCACGAGGTCGAAGACCTGCAGGCTGCCGATGATGGCGAGGAAGACGATGATCGGTCCGATCGTCGCGAGTCCGGGGATCGTGATGTGCCGGAACAGTTGGAACCACGACGCCCCATCGATCCGACCGGCTTCGTACAATTCCTCCGGGATGGTCTGCAGCGCCGCGAGGAAGTAGATGAGGTTGTAGCCGAGCGTGTTCCAGATGCCGATGGCGATCACCACGCCGAGCGCGGTCTTCGGGTCCGCGAGGAGGCCGAGTTTGGTGCCGAAGACCTCGCCGAGCCCTTGCCCGAAGTTGGAGATGAGCAGCTGGAAGATGACGCCGATGATGGCCGGTGACATCACGGCCGGGAGGAAGAAGAGGGACCGGTAGAAGGTCGAGAAGCGCAGTTTGCGGTCGTTCAGGACGACCGCGAGGACGAGCGCCAGGAGGAGCTGCACGGGGACGAGCACGGCCGTGTAGATGAGCGAGTGGGTGACGGCTTTCCAGAAGAAGTCGTCGTTCATGACGTTGACGAAGTTCGTCAGCCCGACGAACGCGGACGGCGAACCGATGCCGTCCCACTTGAACACCGTGTAGACGAGCGATGCGCCGATCGGGTACAGGACGAACGCGCCCGTCAACAGGACGAACGGCAGCAGGTACAGGTAGGACCACCGCGCGCGGACGAGCGTGGCGAGCAGCCCGGGGTGGCGCCCCGTCCCGCGCGTGGGCGCGGAGACGGGGGCCGTCGGTGCAGAGGTCAGTTCCCTGGTCACAGTTTCGGGTACTCCGGGATGTCGTAGGCGTAGTCGGTCGTGGGGTCCCAGTCGGCGAAGGTGTAGTCCTTCTTGGAGACCTTGGCGCCGGCGGCGACGGCTTCGGCGATGCCGGCGTCCAGTGCCGCATTGGAGGCGTCGCCGAGGGTGACGAGCGCCCCTTTGACATCGGTGATCTGTTCCGTCAGCACACCGACGATGACGTCGCGGAGCCCCGGGGTGACGCTCGCGGTCTTGACGAGGCGCACGTCGGGGTTGAGGATCGCGGGCGACGGGGCGCGGCGTACGAGGTCGACGAGCGACGCGTACTCGCCGAACTGCTTCGACGAGATCTTCGACGGATCGTTGTTCTCCGGGTGCACGGAGAGGTCGATGTTGTACTTCTGCGTGAACCTGGCACCCGCGTCCTTGCTCGCCCACCAGGAGAGCCAGGAGAATGCGGCGTCGGCGTTCTTCGTGTCGGAGCTGACCCCGAGCATAAAACCGCCGGGCGTCGACTGGAAGTAGCCGGCCTTCTTCTCGGTGGGGCTGATGAGGGTCGTGACGGTGAAGTCGGTGAATCCCGCCTCCACCCACGGGCTGATGACGTAGGAGCCGCCCACGGTCATGCCGTACTTGCCGCTCGCGAAGTTCGCCCTGGACACTTCGTCCGTCGCGGAGAGCGAGTCGGGGCTCAGGTACCCCTTCGTGTTCCACTCGGTGAGGAGGGTGATGAAGTCCTCGTAGGTGCTGTCGGTCCCGAACGTGTACTCGCCGGTCCGGTAGTCGGGCAGGTTGTAGCCGCCCGGGGCCCCGGCGCCGAGGACGAAGGTGTTGACCCAGGCGTTGAAGATCGCTCCGCCGTTGCTGCCGAGGCCGAGGCCGTAGACGCTCCCGTTGCCCTTCTTGCTGATGGCGGCCGCGTACTTCGTGACGTCGTCCCAGGTCTTCGGGATGAGCACGTCACCGCTCCCGTCGACGAGTCCGGCGTCCTTGAAGACCGTGTTGTTGATGTAGAGCTGGAAGCCGGGAGCGGTTGCCGTGACCGGGGCCGTGTAGACCTTGCCGTCGAAGACGTTGACGCCCTCCACGAAGGAGTACTTCGGGAAGGATTTGATCCAGGCGTCGTCGATGTGGCTGTTGAGCGGTGTGAGCCAGTCGCCGGCGACCTGGTCCGGGAGGCTCGGCACGTACGGGAGCATGTAGGTGTCCGGCAGCGTGTTGCTGCGCTGGGCGAGTGCGATGAGGTTCGCGTACTGGTCGAACTGGTTGAGCGTGCGGGTGACGGTGACGCCGGAGTTGGCCTTCTGGAAGAGCGTGATCTCGTTCTTGATCCACGGCTCCTGCGACACCCACCAGTCCCAGTGGGTGAGCTTCGCGGCTCCGCCCGTCGCGGTCGCCGCACCGCCGGAGGGCGCGCACGCTGCGAGCAGTCCCCCGAGGCCGAGGAGTGCCGCACCCGCGACACCGCCGCGGAGCACGGATCGGCGGGAGAGCACGTTGTTCGACACGGAGGCGAGGGCGCCGAAGGCGCTGCCTGGTGATGCGTCGGTTGTGGGCACTGGGTACCTTTCTCATCATTGAGGGGGAAGACGATGTCACATACCAAATCACTTAAGGCATTAAGTTGTCAAGCGATCGTGTGGGAATTCATGTGATCGTTGCCCGCCTGCGACCGCTACCGAGCAGGCGCCGCGGTGCTGCCACGGACGATGAGCTCCGTGTGCGACCCCCGCACGTGCTTCTTCGTCCCCGTCTCGATCGCGTCCAGGAGCGCCCGCGCGGCCAATCGGCCGTACTCCTCGATGTCTCGTCGAAGCACCGTGAGCGGAGGGCGCACGAGCGTCGACTCCGACTCGTCGTCCCACGCGATGACGGACACGTCCTCCGGCACCCGCACACCATGCTCCATCAGCGCGGAGACGAGCTTCACGGCCTCCGCGGAATCCTCGATCACGAGGGCCGTCACGGGCCGCTCCGGATCCCGAACGGCCGCGATGACCTCCTCGACCGTCGTGGCCCCGGCGCTGAACCGCTCGTCGTGCACCAGGCCGTGGTCCTTCATCGCCTTCGCGAACGCCCGACGCCGGATGTCCACGTGCAGGAAGAGCGGGTCGCCGCCGATCCGCACGATGCGGCGATGCCCGAGCCCCACCAGATGATCGACGGCCAGCCCCGTCGCGACCGCGTCGTCCGTCCACACCGACGACAAGGTCGAGCGCCGTCGCGCATCCCCCACGACGACCGCGGGCAGACCGAGCCGTTCGAGTTCCGCGATGCGCGGGTCGTCGAGCAACGGGTTCAGCATGAGGACGCCGTCCACCCGCCGCTCACCCAACCAGCGCTGGTAGACGCCGCACGCGGCATCGACGTCGTCGACCATGTGCATGACGAGGAGCACGTCCTCACGCCGCAACGAGTCCTGCAGACCGACGAGGAAGTGCCCCGTGAACTCGGCGGAGAGCGCCGGCTTGTCCGGGTCGTACTGGTTCACGATGCCGACGGCCGACGAGCGCGCCATGATGAGCGAACGCGCGGCGCTGTTGGGACGCCAATTGGCCGCCGCGGCGATGTCGAGGATGCGTTTCCGCGTCTCGTCGCCGACGCCTTCCCGACCGTTGAGCGCATAGGAGACCGCGCTCGTCGACACATTCGCCAGAGCGGCGATGTCCGCGATGTTCAGGCGCTCGGAGCCACCGGCCTTCCGTGCCGCCGCTGGCCGAACCCGAGGTGAAGCATCCTTCTTGTCCACCGCGTCAGCTTACTTGGCCGCCGAGTTTCCCGGCATCGATGCAACGACCGGTTCTCCGTCGGAGAGGAACGCGATCGTCGCCTGCTCGAACGCCGCGCGTTCGCGGGCCTCCTCCGGGTACGCCACGTGCCCCGCCGTGAGCGGGAACACCTGCTTGGAGTCCGGGAGCGCATCCGCGATCGACCATTGCCCGGCGGGTGGGACGAACGGATCGGAGAGCGCCGGAGCGATGAGCACGGGGACGTCGATGAACCGCGCACAGCTCGCGGCGTCGAAGTACGCGAGCACATCGAGTACGGCCGGGTCGTCGAGCCAGCGCAGGCGGACGGCCTCCCCGCTGCCCTCGCAGGGGATCGTGACCCGCACCGGATGATCCCCGAAGCTCGGGACGTCGACCACGGCCGAACGGATCCGCGGGTCCCAGGCCGTCGCCATGATCCCGATGCCGCCGCCGAAACTGCCGCCGATGAGATCGATGCGTCCGGCCACCCCTGGGACGAGCTCCTCGAGCGCGTCGATCGCGCACCACACGTCCTCGACGCAGCCGCCGTGGATGTACGTCGCGGTGGACTCGATGCCGTGCAGGACGTGCTCCGGCGCGGCCGCCGGGAGAGCAGGCGACAGGCTGAGCTCGCCGAGGCCTCTGGCGCACGGCCAGATCACGGCGGTGCGCGGCAGGTCCGGGTGGATGACGTCCGCCTCGGCCGTGCCGCCGTAGCCGTGGACGCGCACGATCCCGCGATCCACGACGCCGTCCGCCGGCAGGGTGATCCACGCACCGATCGTCACGTCGTCCGTCGAGGTGTACTCGAGCCGCAACCGGCGGACATCCGACGCGACGATCTCATCGGCGAGGATGCGAGGCCCGACCTCCACGGCGGTCGCCCTGCGCAATCGCGTGGTCCAGAACGACGCCAGGTCGGCGGGTGGGCTCGGCGGATCGGTTCGGGGACGGCTGACGGGAAGGTCGGTCATGGTGTTCAAGTCTTGCGGTCCTCCACGGATGAAGCGAATCGGGCTGGGTGTTCCGGCTGGCCGGATGGGTGCGGGCTGATCGGTGTTCGGGCTGGGCGGTGTGCGGGTCAGGCGGCGCGAGGGTCAGGCCTCTGGGCGGCTGCGCGACCGGACGGCGCGCGACCGGGCCGACGAACCGCCGACCCGACCGCACCCGGCCTCCTACGGGACGAGCGCGATGCCCGTGCGAGCCGACAGATCCGTCCACATCGCCGTCATCTGGGTCGGGGACAGCGCTGCCTTGAACGGGAACAGGCCGTAGACGTCACCGCTGAAGTGCACGTTGCGATACCAGCGGAAGTAGCCGATGTTGACGTGGTCGTCGTGCGCCATCGGGATGATCGAATTCGTCGCCGGCGTCGACGCGATCTGCTTGCCGTCGACCCACGAGGTGCGCGCGCCGCCGGCCTGCCACCTGACCGCGTAGATGTGCCACTTCGTCGGATCGGTGCCGAGCGCCTGGGCCACCGTCCCCTCAGCGCTCATCCCCCATCCACCGCTCTCGTTGCCGATGCTGACGTAGTCGGTCAGCACCCAGCTCAGCAGACGCTGCATCCCGGCGACATTCGTCGGCTTCGCCACGAAGAAGGTCGTGAACCCCGTGATGTTCGCGATCGGCGAGACCGCATCCATCCGGCTCTTGTTGAAGCGGAGCACCGGCTGGCCCGCGAGACCGTTGAGGACGAGCTGCGGATAGTCGCTGAGCTGCGTCGGGAGCGGTGCACCCGTCGGCCCGTTCTGATTCTTCTCGCCGACGACCTGCCCGGCGTCGCGCCGAGCGGGCGACTGGTCGAAGATCGTCTTGACCGTGACCGTGCTGCCGCCGGCCCACGCCGTGATGGCCGCGTTGTCGAGGGCGTCAGAGGTCCCCGATGCATACGGGAACGACTGTTCGGTGCCATCGCTCGCTCGCCGGAGCGTGAGGCCGTTGCCGGCGAACGGACTGAAGACGCGCGTCGCCGCGAGCACGTTGAGCAGTGCGGCGTCCGGGATGGCTGAGAAGGCATCGGTCCTCGTTGAGAACCCGACCGGTTCCGGATCGGTGAGGCCAGCGGAGTTCGTCGTCGCGATCGCGTAGCTCGCCACACCGCTCGGGGTGTACGTGAAGGTGCCGAGGCCGTTGAAGCCCGGGGCGAGAGTGATGGACGTCGGCGAGAACGTCCCGCCCGCGCCGCCGTCGTTCGGGGTCACCGTCACGGCGGTGGAGATGAGCCCGCGGTAGTCGACCGTGAACGGCGCAGACGCCGTCCCTGCGGTTCCACGGTTCGGACCGGTGAGCAGGTAGTTCGTCGGCTGCGCACCTCCGGAGTACTTGGTGAGGACCGCCATCTGCACGGTGTCGACCTCGCCCGTCGGTTCAACGCCGAGCGGATAGCTCCGGAAGAAGCCACCAGCGGACCAGTAGGTCACGGGGACGCCGTTCGCCTGCGCGTAGGCGAGCGCGTGATCGAGCGCGATCAGCCAGTTCGGGTGCGTGTTCGGCGCACCCGTCTCACCGATGTGGCCGCGGAATCCGTTCGTCTGCAACCAGTTGACGAATCCGACGAGACGGTTCTTGCCCGTGTCGACATCCAGAACGCCGACCGGCCACTTGAGCAGGTCTCCGGCGGCCACTTCCGTGTCCCAATTGAAGAATCCGCCGGAGGAGTCACGGTCGTAGTACATGTGCGCCGAGTAGATGATGTTGTCGCTCGGGTCGATGATGTTGAGCGATGCGTTGACGGTCGCCCAGGACGCGGATGACGACCAGTGATCTCCTTCGACATAGATCGGCGTCGTCGTGTCCACCAGTCGAATCGCGTCGACGGCAGCCTGCGCCGCAGTCGGCCACGCCGACGGTGACGGCATGTCGTGCGGCTCATTCATCAGGTCGTAGCCGTACACGCCGGTGTGACCGACGAAGACCGTTGCGAGGCGACTCCACACATCCGCGAGCGCACTCGTGGGCGTCTCCGGCATACCGAACGGGATGTTGTTGAAGCGCCCGTAGTTGTGGTTGTCCAGCATGATCGTAATCCCGATGCTGGCCGCGATGTCGGCGACGCTCTGCAGATACCCGAGGTACGCGGTGTCGAGCGGGCCGCCGAGCACGGGCTGCAGACGCTCCCATTTGAACGGGACGCGGACATGGGTCATACCGCGCTTCTGGTAGTGCTCGAGCTGCTTCTGGGTCGGAACGATGTAGTGCGTGTTGACCTCGCCGGGGATCACATCGCCCGTCGATTCCAGACCGGCCGCATTGACCCCCATCGTGAAGTCCCAGGTGTCGAGCGTGTCCGCCCTGGCGAAGGCCGGTCGTTCGACGCCGATGAGGGCGACTGCCGCCGCTGCTCCCGCCACCCCGAGGACGGTCCTGCGGCTGACGCCGCGCACCGGCTCACCGCCGGCCGGTTCCGAGCTGCCCGTATGTGATTCGTGGTTCACGATCTCCTCCTTGAGACGCTGCCGTGCGGATCTCGTCCGCTCCGTCGCAACTCAACCACTTAATGCCTTAAGTAGTCAACCACCCCCTCCCGACGGCCGCCGAGGTGAGGCTTCCCGTCGTTTTGGCAGCCCGAAAACTACCGGAAGCCTCACCTCGGCGGCCTGGGCAGGGTCGGAGGCGGGCGACTACTTGACGCTGCCGGAGGTCAGGCCGGCCACGAGCCAGCGCTGCAGGAAGGCTGCGGCCGCGAAGACGGGGATGACACCGATGAGCGACGCGGCCGCGATCTTCCCGAAGTCCTGGATCCGCTCGCCCAGCATGAGCGACAGGACGACCGGAACGGTCTGCGCATCCGGACCCTGCGTCAGGAACGTCGCGAGGACGAACTCGTTGTAGTTGAGCACCGCGACGATCACACCCACTGCGACGAGACCAGGGGTGAGCAGCGGCGTCACGATGCTGAACAGCACCCGGAACGCACCCGCACCGTCCAACTGCGCGGCCTCATCGAGCTCCACCGGCAGCTTCCGCACGAAGCCCTCCAACAACCACACGGCCACGGCGGTGTTCGCGAACGCGTACACGAGCGTGAGCCCGGCGAGCGTGTTGTTGAGGCCGAGGATGCGCAGGAGCGTGAAGATCGGGATGACGGCGACGATGGGTGGCAAGAGCCACGGGCTGAGGATCGTCCCGGCAAGCGTCTTCCCGCCTGTCCGGTAGCGCACCATCGCCCAGGCCGCCGGAAGGGCGAACGCGAGTGTGAGGACGGCGCCGAGGATCGCCGCGATGAGCGAGTTCACGATGCCACGAGGCAGATTCGACTGCCCGAACGCAGCAGCCCAGTTGCCCCACACGGGGTTGGTCGGGAAGAGGATGCCGGATGCGACGTCGGCACGCGACATCACGGAGACCGAGATCAGGTAGACGATCGGTACCAGCGTGAACACGAGGGCGACGACGAGGAACGCGACCGCGCCGGGCGTGCGACGGGGACGGGTGCGGCGCGGGAGGCGAGTGCGGGAGGAGCGCCCTTCGACAAGCTCAGGGACCGGAGGAATACGCCCTTCGACGGGCTCAGGGACCGGAGTCACAGAGCTGCGGGCCGAACCGGTCGCTGAGCTTGTCGAAGCGTCGAGCCCTTCGACAGGCTCAGGGACCGGGGAGCGCCCTTCGACGAGCTCGGGGGACGGGGAATGCTCAGTCATTGTGGAGCCTCCTCGTGATCGCGACGATCGGCAGCGTCACCACGGTCACGACCACCGCCAGGAGGAGCGTGATCGTCGCCGCCCGCCCCAGGTCGAACTGCTGCAGCGCCGCCTGGTAGATCAGGTAGGACGGGGTCGTCGTGGACGTGCCCGGACCGCCCGACGTCATGATGTAGATGAGGTCGAAGACCTTGAACGCGAGCACCACACGGATGAGGAACGCTGCGGCGACGGTGCCGGCGATCGCGGGGAGCGTGATGTGGCGGAAGAGGCGCCAGCCGTGCGCGCCGTCGAGGTTCGCGGCCTCGGTCACTTCCGGGCTCTGCCCGAGCAGGGCGGCGAAGACGAGGAGGGTGATGAGCGGTGTCCACTCCCAGACGTCCGCGACGGCCACGCCCCCGAGCGCGAACACGGGCGAAGCGAGCACGGAGACCGGTTCACCCGAGTAGCCGAACAGCCCGATGACCGTGTTCAGGAGGCCGCCGGACGGGTTGAAGATGAGCTTCCACAGGATGCCGACGACGACGGGCGGCGTGATGAGCGGCAGCAGGAGGAGCGTGCGGACGAGCGATCCGGCGCGCACGGTCCGGAAGAGCGCCACGGCCACGGCGACGCCGAGGACGACGCTCGCTGCACCGACACCGAGCGCGTAGAGGACGTTGCGGACGAGCGATGCCGTGACATCGCTGTTCGTCAACGCCTCGCTGAAGTTCGCTGTGCCCACCCACGATTGGAAGGGCTTCCCGAGGCTCGACTCGCTGAACGCGGCGAGCGCGATGAAGACGAGCGGGTACACCCCGAGGACGATGAGCGCGAGCACACCAGGGGTGACGAACGCACGATGCGCCCACCGGCCGCCCGACGCGGCCCCGCCGCTCAGCCTCGGACGCGTGCTGCGTCCGGGGCCGGGGCGGGTGCCGCGCGGGTCGACCGCTGGGCGCACCGACGTGGCGAGGCTATTTGCCAAGAACGTCTTCCCACTTCTTCTGCACGGTGTCGAGCGTCTGCTGTGCAGTGCCGCCCTGGCCGGCGAGGAGCTTCGCGAGCTCATCGGTGAGGATCTGGGCGAGTTCCGTGGCGTGCTTGCCCGTCGGCCAGGCGAGTGCGCCATTGAGCGTCGCACGGTTGGCTTCCTGGATGGCCGGGAACTCCTTGCCGTAGGTCTCGTCGTTCAGCGAGGACTCGCGGTTCGGGTCGATGCCGGTGGGCGGGGTGGCCGTGAGGAGCTTGGCGTTGACCTCGCTCGAGGAGGCCCACTTGATGAACGCCTTCGAGAGTTCGGTCTTCTTCGTGTTGGCGGCGATGACCCAGCTGAAGCCGGCGACGAGCGACGCGCGGGAGGTCGTGTTGGAGCCGCCGGTCGGCAGGAAGCTCACGCCCCACTTGCCGGCCACTTCGGAACCGCTCGAGGGGTCCTCGGAGCGGACGCCGAGGTCGGTCCAGTTCTCGATGAAGCCGACCTTGCCCGCGAACCAGGCGCTGTTGCCGGCGCCGAAGTCGGTCTCCGCGGGCGTCGGGAGGGCGTAGGGGTTCACATCCACGAGCGCCTGCGCGGCCTGAACGGCCTCGGGCGAGTTGATGACGGGCTTGCCGTCCTTGTCGAGGAACTCTCCACCGAATCCGGCGAGACGGTTCGCGAACGCGGCGCCGAGGATGAGCGGCGACTTCTGACCGAAGACCGCGGCGCCGTAGACGCCGTTCGCGGACTCGTTCTGCGTGATCAGCTTCGTGTCGGCGAGGTACTCGTCCCAGGTCTTCGGCGGCTCGGTGATGCCGTTCCGCGCGAGGATCTCCTTGTTGTAGAAGAGCACGTGGGTGTCGCCGTCGAAGGGCAGGCCGTAGCGCTTGCCGTCGACGAGGCTGTACGGGTCGTAGATCGCGGGGATGAAGTCCTTGGTGTCGATGTCCTTGTCGGTCTTGATCCAGTCGGTGAGGTCCTGGATGGCGCCGTCAGACGCGAGGTCGCCGAGCGACACGTACCAGGGGGCTGCGACGTCGATCGTGTCTGCGCCGGACTGCTGGTCGAGCGCGAGCTTCGAACCGATCTCGTCATAGGGGACGATGACCGGGTTGATCTTCGCGCCGGTCTTCTTCTCGAACTCCTTCGCGAGCCACTTCGAAGCGCCCTCGTGCGAGGAGATCATCAGGACGGTGAGCTCTTGACCCGTGAAGCTGCCGTCGGCGTTGGCGACGGCATCGGCTCCCGTCGAGCAGCCCGAGAGGGCCACGGCGGTCACGGCGGCGATGGCCGGAATGGTCGTGCGGAGGATGCGGCGCGTGCGCTCGGCGCGGCTCCTGGGGGCGGAACTCGTCATGCTGGGTCTCCTGGGGGATGGATGCATCGGCGGGGCAGCCTGCTGTGCTGCGGTGTTGGGGGTCCTCGGAATGTACGGCCACGGCGGGCCCGACGCCTACTCCCCGCGTCATGAAACGACATGGTGGACGCCAACATGTCGTTACGTTGCAGGCTTCGCGCGCGTGCGCGAACCTCGGTGCTAGCTTCGTGGGCACGACGGCCCTCTCGGTCGTCGTCTGGCGTCTCCCCCGGCTCGCCCGAACGACCATCCCCACCATCCAGGCGGTTTTCCCTGTGACCCAACGCATCATCCTGAACGCCTTCGACATGAGCTGCGTGACCCACCAGGCACCCGGCCTGTGGCGCCACCCGGACACGCAGGCGCACCGGTACAACGACATCGACTACTGGATCGATCTCGCCAAGCTCCTCGAACGCGGCACCTTCGACGCGCTCTTCATCGCCGATGTCGTCGGTATCTACGACGTGTACCGCCACTCGGCCGCGACCGCGCTGACCGACTCGGCGCAGATCCCCGTCGGCGACCCGATCGTCCAGGTGTCCGCGATGGCGAAGGCGACCGAGCACCTCGGCTTCGGCATCACCGTCGCCTCGACCTATGAGCTGCCCTATGCGCTCGCCCGTCGTTTCTCGACCCTCGACCACTTCTCGAACGGCCGCGTCGGCTGGAACGTCGTCACCTCCTACCTGGACTCCGCGGCGAAGAACCTCGGCCTCGGCACGCAGATCGCGCACGACGACCGGTACGGCATCGGCGAAGAGTTCCTCGACGTCACCTACAAGCTGTGGGAGGGATCGTGGGAGGACGACGCGGTCATCATCGACCGTGAGAACGGCGTCTACACGGATCCCACCAAGGTGCACCCCATCAACCACGACGGCGTCCACTTCCAGGTGCCCGGCATCCACCTCTCCGAGCCGAGCCCGCAGCGCACCCCCGTCATCTTCCAGGCCGGCGCATCGCCCCGCGGACGCGAGTTCGCCGCGAAGCACGGCGAAGCGGTGTTCATCAACGGTCTCCAGCCGGAACTCACCCGCCGCGTGACCGACGACATCCGCGACCGCGCCGAGCAGATCGGACGCCCGCGCGAGAGCGTCAAGATCCTCACCCTCGCGACCGTCATC
Source organism: Plantibacter lichenum (assembly GCF_050587525.1). Taxonomy (NCBI): domain Bacteria; kingdom Bacillati; phylum Actinomycetota; class Actinomycetes; order Micrococcales; family Microbacteriaceae; genus Plantibacter; species Plantibacter lichenum. Next base: position 183,926 of record NZ_JBOBFT010000001.1, read on the forward strand.
GTCGCCGAGACCGATGAGGCGGCGCAGGCCAAGTACGACGACTACCGCCAGTACGTGAGCCTCGACGGAGCCCTCGCCCTGTACGGCGGCTGGTCCGGCCTCGACCTCTCGCAGTTCGATCCGGACGCGCCGCTCAAGTACATCGACACCGATGCTGCGCGGTCCGCCCTCTCGATCTTCACCCTCGCCGACCCCGACCGGGAGTGGACGCCGCGCGACATCGCCGCGTACGTCGGCATCGGCGGCATCGGTCCGGTCATCATCGGCAGCCCGACGACCGTTGCGGACGAGCTGGAACGCTGGGTGGAGGTCGGCGGCATCGACGGCTTCAACCTCGCCTACGTCGTCACGCCCGGCACGTTCGAAGACGTCGTCGACCTCCTCGTCCCCGAGCTGCGCCGCCGCGGCCGCGTGTGGGACGAGTACCCGGAAGGCACCCTCCGCGGGCGCCTCAACGGCACCGGCTCCCCCGTCATCCCCGAATGGCACCCCGCCCACGAGTACCGCGGCGCGTACATCGGCAAGCCGAGCGCAGCCGACGACACCGCACCGTCCCTGTTCGGCGAGGCGACCGCCTACGCCATCGAAGGAGCATCATGAGCACGACTGACACCACCACTGCCATTCCGGTCCCTGAGGGCGGAGCCCCGGTCCCTGAGGGCGGAGCCCCGGTCCCTGAGGGCGGAGCCCCGGTCCCTGAGGGCGGAGCCCCGGTCCCTGAGGGCGGAGCCCCGGTCCCTGAGCTTGTCGAAGGGGTCGAAGGGGTCGAAGGGGTCGAAGGGCGCACTTCGACAGGCTCAGTGACCGGGACCGGATCAGTGACCGGGACCGGGTCCGCCCGCTCGTACTGGACCGGCCAGGCCGATGCCGCCGAGCTCGCGCACTGGGACGCCGTCGCGACCGAGGTCGCCGCGAAGCTCGCCGTCGACGCGCTCGAACGCGACCGCGCCAACCTCGACCCGACCGCTGAACTCGACCTCCTCCGCGACGCGGGCCTCGTGAACCTCCTCGACCCGGCCGAGTTCGGCGGCGGAGGCGGACACTGGGAGAGTGCGTTCCGCGCGATCCGCATCCTGTCGCGCGCCGACGCATCGGTCGCCCAGGTCCTCGCCTACCACTACATCAACTCGGGCAACATCGGCTTCGCGACCGACCCGGCCAAGCAGGCGGACTGGTACCGGAAGACGATCGACGGCCGGTGGATCTGGGGCGACTCGGTCAACCCGACCGACCCCAACCTCGAGCTCGTCCCCGAGGACGGCGGCTACCGTCTCAACGGCCTCAAGCGCTTCTCGACGGGCGCATCGGCGGGCGACATCGTCCTCGTCAACGCCGTGGTGAAGGGCGGCGACCTCGACGGTCGCTTCCTCTTCTTCGCACTCGACCACGACCGCGCCGGCGTCACCTACCTGGGCGACTGGGATGCACTCGGCCAGCGCCTGTCGGCGAGCGGATCGGTGCGATTCGAGGACGTACGCGTCGAGGAGGCAGACGTCCTCGGCGTCGGCGGAGACGAACCGTTCTCCACGCTGATCACCCCCGGCATCCAGCTCGCCTTCGGCAACCTGTACCTCGGCATCGCAGAGGGTGCGCTCGCGCAGGGAACGGAACTCGTCCGCGCCCGCAAGAACGCCTGGTTCCTGAGCTCGGCGGAGACCTACCGCGACGACCCGTTCGTGCAGCGCGTCGTCGGCGAGTTCGTCGCGAACATCGCCGCCGTCGAAGCACTCGCCGACCGCGTCGGCGCTCGCTTCGACGCCGTCGTCGCCAAGGGGGCGGCCGTGACCGCTGAGGACCGCGGGGCGCTCGCCATCGAGATCGCCAAGCTCAAGGTCGTGTCCAACGAGCTCGGCATCGACGTCTCCAACCGCATCTTCGAGGTGACCGGTTCCAGCTCCGCGAAGGCGAGCGTCGGCCTCGACCTGTACTGGCGGAACGTGCGCACGCACTCCCTCCACGACCCGGTCGACTTCAAGAAGCTCGAGGTCGGCGCCCACCACCTGAACGGCGAATTCCAGCCGATCTCCCTCTACACGTGAGCCTGGGCGAGACGATGACGGACACCAGTACGACGACGGCCTCGGTCCCTGAGCCTGTCGAAGGGCACCACGCCAACACTTCGACAAGCTCAGCGACCGGAACAGTGAACTCAGTGACCACCCCGGTCCCTGAGCCTGTCGAAGGGCGCACTTCGACAAGCTCAGCGACCGGATCAGGAGGCTTAGCGGCAGGATCAGGAGGCTCAGCGGCCGGATCAGGAGGCTCAGCGACCGGGCCCGCCGACGCCTTCACCGCAGCACGCGAGCGTCTCCTCCCGGTCTTCGCGGACATCGCCGCGACGGCCGTCGAACGCGAACAGGAGCACCGCCTCCCCCGCGACGAGGTCCGTGCACTCGCCTCCGCCGGCTTCGGCTCGCTGCGCGTCCCCGCGGAACTCGGCGGCGCAGGCTTGAGCATCGTGCAGCTCGCCGAGCTCCTCATCGAGCTCGCGGCGGCCGATGCGAACCTTCCGCAGATCTTCCGTGGGCACATCGCGTTCGTCGAGGACCAACTCGTCGCCCCGACGAGTGAGTCGCGCGACCGGTGGCTGCGGCGCTTCGTCGACGGCGAGCTCGTCGGCAACGCGTGGAGCGAGATCGGCGCCGGCGCGATCGGCGTCTCCGGCACCGTGGTGTCCAACGCGACGACCGCGGTCGGCGCCATCGACCCGGAACGCCTCGTCATCGCCGGCCGCAAGTTCTATACGACCGGCAGCATCTACGGCGACTGGATCGATGCCACGGCACGCGCCGAGATCGACGGCCTCCCGCCCGTGGACGCGACCGTCCTCGTCAGGGCCGACCAGCCCGGCGTGACCATCCTCGACGACTGGGACGGCTTCGGCCAGCAGCTGACGGGCACCGGGACGCTCATCTTCGACAACGCCGAGGTCGAGCGCGTCGAGCTGCGCGCCTTCGACGACCGGTTCCGCTACCAGACGGCGCTCTACCAGTTGACGCTCGTATCCGTGCTCGCGGGCATCGCGGCTGCCGTCGAACGCGATGCGGGCCAGCAGATCCGCGAACGCACGCGCGTGTACAGCCACGGCCTCGCACCGCTCGCGAAGGACGACGGTCAGATCCAGGCAGTCGTCGGTGAGATCTCGTCCATCGCGTTCGTCGCGAAGCAGACCGTCCTCGGTGTGGCGACCGCGGTCGATGCCGCGGCCGCGCTCGCGGTGGACCCCTCGGTCGAGCGCGACTCGGCCGCAGACCTCGCGGTGAACATCGAAGCGGAGATCCGTTCGGCCCAGGCGCAGGTGCTGCTCTCCGAGCTCGTGCCCCGTGCCGCGACCGTCCTGTTCAACACGCTCGGCGCGTCGGCCGTGAGCCGTTCGAAGGACCTCGACCGGCACTGGCGGAACGCGCGTGTCGTCGCATCGCACAACCCCGTCATCTACAAGGCGCGGATCATCGGCGACTGGTCGATCAACGGCACACCGCCGCCCTACATCTGGCAGATCGGTACGGCGGTCCCCTCGGCCACGTAGTCGTCCGCAGACCTCGTCCAGCCCGCGATTCGTCGTTCGTCGCTGCGCCAGTCCTTCTGGAGCAGCATCGGGCCACGGGTCGCGGGCTGCGTCGTCGGCTGCGTCGTCGGCGGTGTCGTCGGCCGGACGGGTACAGCTCGAGGGCGCAGATCGACAGGCTGCCAGGGCGCCTCGTCAGACCAGCAGGTCAGGGCAGGTCGAGCGATTCGAGTGCACGGAGCTGGCGACGGAGCGCGACCTGTCGGAACGAGGTGTCGATCAGCTCGGCGATGAGCGTCCAGTCCGCGGCGTCGACGTCCTCGTCGCCCACACCGGCGTCGAACGCGAGCTTCCCGGACGGCCCGTCGTAGGGCGGTGACCACACCCGCGGATCGTTCAGCCACGTCTGTCGCTCGAGCGGGTCCGGCGTGAACGTGATGCTGTGCGGGATCTCCATCATCGAGCCGATGCGGACGAAGACCTTGCCGGACGCACCCGCCTTGAACACGGGACGGCCGTGGGAGAAGACCTCGGTGGCCTCCGGGTAGCGCACGGCCATCGCGCGGACCCGTTCGACGAACGGATCGCCCGGCGCGTGCACGATCGGATGTTCCATGCGGACGAAACTACTCCGGCCACGCGGCCCGCGCCATCACCCGTTCGCTCGCTCCGGTCAGGCGGCGTCGGGAGCCGGGGCCGGGGTCTCGACCGGGCAGTGCAGCTGCGTGCGCGGACCGGTGCGGTCGATCTCGTGCTCGGACATGAGGTGCCCGCACAGGGGGCAGTTGGATCCGGACGTCGGCGGCAACGGCTCCTCGCCGTATGGACCGAGCGGCGGCGGACCGATGTACGGCAGCATCTTGGCGTTGGCCCAGTTGTAGAAGCCACCCGCTTCGCGGACGGCCTGTCGGAACGTTTTGCGCTCACTCATATAGTTAGTGTACTAAGCATTTGGGTACGATGGAACCATGACGACCACAGACATCGATCTCCTGAAGCTCGAGAACCAGGTGTGCTTCGCCCTCGCCGTCGCCTCGCGCAGTGTGATCGCGCTGTATCGGCCCATCCTCGAACCCCTCGGCCTCACGCATCCCCAGTACCTCGTGATGCTCGCGCTCTGGGAGGAGAGCCCCCGATCCGTGAAGGGGCTCGGCGAGGCGCTCCAGCTCGAACCGGCGACGCTCTCCCCGCTCCTCAAGCGACTCGAGGCGTCGGGGCTGGTGCGTCGTGTGCGCAGCACGGTCGACGAGCGGCTCCTCGAGATCACCCTCACCGCGGAGGGCGCCGCGCTCCGGGAGCAGGCGGAGGAGATCCCGCCGCGCGTCATGTCCGAGCTCGGGATGTCCGCCGAGGAGCTCGCCCGCATGCGCGAGATGCTGCACTCCGTCATCGCCGCCGCCACCGACTGAGACGGCCTCGCCCCACCCCTGCTCTACCCGGCCGGCCCCGGTCACTGAGCCCCACACCCGGTCACTGAGCCTTTCAACCGGTCGCTGAGCCCCACACCCGGTCACTGAGCCTGTCGAAGTGTCGAGCACAACTCCTTCGATTTCGACACTCCCGATCAGCAGTTCCCCGGAATTCCGGGGTTCCGCCCGACCGCCGTTGTCGAATCGAAGGAGTTATGCGTGATGGGAGGGCGGCGGGGCCGCGGGTCAAGCGCGCTCGTTGTAGCGAGCCGAACCGAACCCGATGATGAAGTAGCCGATGAACGGGATCAGGAACAGCAGGAAGAACGAGAACACGCCGCCCTTGCCGAACTTGCGGCCGATGTCGAACGCGATGACGATCGCGACGATGATGTTCACGATCGGGATGATGTAGAGCAGGATCAACCAACCGGTCCGGCCCGCGATGCGGATGAGGATGAACAGGTTGACGATCGGGATGATCGCGAGGATCCCCGGACGGCCCGCCTTGGAGAAGACGCTCCACAGGGCGATGACGGTGATGACGTAGAACACGAACCCGCCGAAGCCACCCACGTTCTGCAGCTGGGTGATCGAGGTGTCGGACGTGATGTCGGTCGCGAAAGCGGACAACGTGGACATGCTGCTCCAATTCGACCCGGGATCGGCGGGCACAGCGCGAGTCTATTGAACAGGTGGTGGGTGCGGGTGGAGGCACTTCGACGAGCTCAGTGACCGGAACGATCGGTCCCTGAGCCGGTCGGAGGGTGGGGCAGAAGACAGGGCACTTCGACGAGCTCAGTGACAGGGAGGGAGACCGGTCCCTGAGCCGGTCGAAGGTCGAGGTCAGTGGTCGAGGCTCACGCGACGGGCGCCGGCGCCGCCTTTGGGTTGCGGATGCCGATGAACGAGATCACGCCGCCCACGAACATCAGCACGGCCGTCGTCGTCACGACCCTCCCGAACCCGCCCACATCGAGCGCGCCGCCCGTGATCACGCCGACGAACGCGATCGACACGAGCCCGGCGACCCGCGACACCGCGTTGTTCGCAGCCGAGCCAATCCCCGCCTGCGAGGGGTCGATCGATCCGAGGATCCCGCTCGTGAGCGGAGCGACCGTCGCCGCCAGGCCGACACCGACGAGCACGATGCCAGGCAGCAGTTGCGTCCAATAGTTCACGTCCGCCTTCGCCGTGGACATCAGGAGGAAGCCGACGCCGGCGACGATGGGCCCGAACGTCATGAACAGGCGCGGCCCGTGCACCCCCGCGAGTTTCCCGAACCAGGACGACAGCGCGAGCATCACGAGGGTCGGCGGGAGGGTCGCGATGCCTGCCGCGGTCGCTGAGAACCCGGCGGTCTGCTGCACGAACACGGCGATGGCGAAGAAGCCGAGCGAGAGGGCGCCGTAGATGAACGCCGTGGCGATGTTGCCGAAGCCGAAGTTCCGGACGCGGAAGAGCGAGAGCGGCAGCATCGGCTGCTTGTGATGGCCCTCCCACCAGAGGAACGCGGCGAAGGACAGTGCGCCGACGATGAGGGGCACGAGCACGACCGGACTCCCCCACCCGTACCGTTCCTGCTCGATGAGCGCGAAGACCGGCCCACCGAGGCCGACCGCCCCGAGAACGGCCCCGAGGACGTCGATCTTCGGCCGGTTCTCCGGTTCCGGCACCGCGTCCAGCCGGCTCATCAGCCAGATCGTGATGGCAATCGGGATGACGTTGATGCCGAAGATGAGCCGCCAGGACAACGTGTCGACGAGGACGCCGCCGAGGAGCGGGCCGGCGATCATCGCAGTGCCCGTCCAGGCCGTCCAGGTGCCGATCGCCTTCGACTGAGCGACCCCGCTGAAGCAGGAGATGATGATCGCGAGCGAGCTGGGGACGAGGAGCGCCGCCGTCCCGCCCTGCAGGAGCCTGGCGATGATGAGGACTTCCGCGGTGGGCGCGACGGCGCAGAGGATCGACGTGATCCCGAACCCGATGAGCCCGATGCGGAGGATGCGGATGCGGCCGAACGCGTCGGACAGTGAGCCCGCCAGGAGGATGAGCGCGCCGAGGGTGATGAGGTACGCGTCCACGACCCACTGCTGCACGGCGAGTCCGCCGCCGAGCTCCTTCGTCATGGCGGGGAGCGCGACGTTGACGACGGACCCGTCGAGGAAGGCCACGAACGACGCGAGGATGGCGATCACGAGGACGAGGCGTTGCTGACGGGTCATGTGCTTCAGGGTACGCCCGGCCGGCTCCCAGGTGGGCGCCTTCCGGACTTCGTACACTGGAGCGCATGGCTGCCCTGCGCTGTGGAGGACCGTCCCGACGCGGGGACGGTGTCGGAGTTCCGAACGCCGCGAGGGCGGGGATCGAAGCGTTCACCCAGCCGACCCCCTCCGGCCCGTCTGCCCCGTTCCCTCGCTCGACGGGCCGCGTCCGATGAACGGCCTCTGGTGGCTGCCCTCACTCGTCGTGTTCGGCGGGGCCGCCCTCGTCGTGTGGCTCGTCGCCTCGTTCTTCCGGCGGAAGTCGCCGCGCACCCCCACGGCGTCGATCGACGATCTGCACCGCCGCGCCGGCATCGCCCTCGTCCGCACCGACGACCTCATCCGTGAGGCGGAGGACGAGGTCGGATTCGCCGAGGCCGAGTTCGGCCGGGAGGCGTCGCGCGCGTATGCGGCGGCCGTCGCATCGGCCAGATCGTCGATCCGCGAGGCCTTCCAACTGCGGCAGGCGCTCGAGGATGAGATCCCGGACACCGATGCGCAGCGCCGCCAGTGGAATGAGCGGATCACGCAGATCTGCACCGATGTGGAGCGGACGCTCGCCGAACAGGTGCGGGCGTTCAGCGATCGGCGGAGCGTCGAACGATCTGCTCCCGATCGCGTCGACGAGCTGCGCGCCAGGCTCGACGCCGCCGGCGAACGCCTGACCGCCACCGGTCTCTCGCTCGCGAGCCTCGCCTCGCGCATCGCCGCATCGGCCCTCGCCGACGCCTCCGACGTGCGGCGCCAGGCGAAGGAGGCCGCGGACACCGCCGCCGCCGAACTGCAACGCGCGACCGACCGCATCGCCGGGAACCTGCCTGCTGCGGACCCTCTCGACCGCGCCTCCCGAGCCCTGCAGCTCGCGACGACGCGCCTCGACGCCGTCGACCGCTCACTCGGCGGGATCACCGCCGCCGAAGCGGAACTCGGGCCGTTGCGCGATGCCACCCGGCGCGATCTCGCGAGCGCGGCGACCCTGCGCGACGGCGCGAGTCGGCCGGAAACGGTCGATGTCATCGCCCGCGCCATCGAGCGGACGGGACGCATCCTCGCCGAATCGGAGGAGCGCACACTCGCCGCTCCAGGATCCCCGCTCCCCGACCCGATCGCCGATCTCAGCCGCCTGCGGGCCACCGGAGCCGAACTGGATGCCGCGCTCGCGACGGCACGCAGCGCCCAGCAACGCCTCGCGAACGCGAGTGACGCGCTCGCCGGGGCGATGTTCGCAGCGCGCAGCCACCTCGACGTCGCGGCCGACTACATCACGGCCAACCGCTCACGCGTCGGCGCCGATGCGCGCACGCGTCTCGCGGAGGCGACCCGTCAGTTGGAACTCGCGACGGCGACCGCTGCGGACGACCCCGTCGAGGCTCTCGACATCGTGCGCCGGGCGTCGCGCATCGCCCAGGACGCCGATGCGCTCGCCAGGTACGACGCCGGGCCGCGCACGGCCCCGTTCGCGGACTGATCGTCCACGGAAGACACCAACAGCACAACACTTGTTGTAGATGCAACATCCTGGTATGTTAGGTGCCGAAGCCGCACCGATCGACCCGATCCGAGATCGACGACGGCCCGACCCGAACAGGACCCCGTGCGCACGATCATCCGCTCCGCAGCAATCGCCTTCGCGGTGGTGGGCGCATTCGTGGCCACCGTCGCACTCCTCGGCACCGTCCCGAACACACCCCTGGATCCCGAGACGATCGCGCTCATCGCAGCGACCGAGGACGGCGTCATCCGTGCACTCCTCATCGCGGGGATCGCCGTCGCCGCGGTGATCGGCGCCATCACCCTGCTCCGCATCTTCGTGGACCCCACCCCGAAGGCGCAGCGCCTCCGCGCGTGAGGGCGTCGCTCAGTTCGGAAGGATGGCCAAGAGCGCTTCGTCGAACTCCTCCTCCGTCAGCATGCCTGCTCCGCGGAGGACCGCGAGCTGCAAGAGCTGATCGGACACGGAGAGACGTTCCTGGGCCTTCCGCTCGGCGGCGGCCGCTGCCTGTTTGGCCACGAGCGCTTCATATTTCGCCTGAGACTCGACCGTGCGCTCACGCATGCGTTCGAGACGCTCGTTCTGAACCGGACCGGACATCGACGAGTCAACGACCTGCGGACAACGGAGGCACAACTCCACGAAGAACCGCGCAGCTTCCTGATGCGCTTTCGGTCGGAACACCACCTGTGTGCGACCCCGTTCCGTGCGCAGGCCGAGGTTCCCCTCTGCGAGGACGGTTCGTTCGCGGAACCGAAGTGCGATGACGTCGCTGTACGGCACCAAGCGATGAGTCGTACCCAGTGTTACTTTGCCCGAGAACGACGTTGAGACGCATTCGACGCCTTCATCCGTCAGCGTCATCGTGACGCCCACCCCGATCAGTTCCATACGATCCCCTCATCCGATTCCGCGCGCTCACACCCCGTCGAGAGGCGCACCGTCGTCCACTCTACGGAGGAGAACGGTCGCACTCAGCAGGCTCACAGGGCGGTGGGGTAAGTTCTTCTCTGAGTCCCGAAGTCGCAGCCGCTCTCAGCGTGCAGCACCAGGACCGAACGTTCCGCCCCTTCCCCACGGGCACCGTTCGCAGTCATGCTCCACGCCCCTACTCCTGGGCGTTGCAACGACTCGGCTCATCCACGATCCGATCCATCTGAAACGAGCACCATCATGTCCACTTCATTCACTTCATCAGCACCATTCATGACCGACCCGGCCAGCACGACGTCGACGTCGACGCAGACGAGCACCCGCGTGACCCGTCAGCACACGACCGACAAACTGACCTACCGCTTCGGTCTCCGCACGAGCGAACCGGCCACCGGCCGTACCGCGACCGCGACGGCACCACGCCGTCCGGCCGGGAGGACCTCCCGCCGCGCTTAAGCGCAACCACGAACGGCCCCGACGCATGCGCGTCGGGGCCGTTCTGCGTTTCAGCTCGGACGAGTCCGCCCTTCGACAGGCTCAGGGACCGGTCCGGTCGCGGTCGCGGAGCCCAATCACCGGTCATCACAGGTCACAGTCACTAGCCACCGGTCACTGGTCACTGGTCACCGGTCACCGGTCACCGGTCACCGGTCACCGGTCACCGGTCACCGGTCACCGGTCACCGGTCACTGGTCACTGGTCACTGGTCACTGGTCACTGTCACTGAGCCTGTCGAAGTGCGAGCACAACTCCTTCGATTTCAACATCGGCCGATCGCGATTCCGCAGAAATACGGGAGAGTCGCCGCAGCGGCACCTCGAATCGAAGGAGTTATGCGTGATGGGGGCCACTCAGGGGCTGGCTGGATGAGACACCGGACCGAGGACGAGCGGCACGAGGTCCGCGAGATCCGCGATGAGATGCTGCGCGCCGGCGGCGAGGAGCGCCTCAGCGGAGCCGTACCCTCCCGTCACACCCACCGCGAGATACCCGGCCGCAACGGCCGACCGCATGTCGTACGCCGTATCGCCGACGTAGACGGCACGCTCCCGCTCACCGCGGTTGGCCGCGAGCACCCGGACCTTGTCCGACACGGACGACTCGACCAGCCGCCACACCTCCGGCACCGCGAGCGACAGCCGGTCGTGGTCCACGGCAGGAGCGGCGGCCGCGGACACGACGCCCAACCAGACACCCGCCCCGTGCAGAACCTGCAACGTGTCGAGGGCGCCGTCGCGGAGGACGGCATCCTCGGACGCCATCGCCTCGTTCCACTCGGCTTCCGCCGCATTGAGTTCCCCCGCCTGCACACCGAGATCGGTGAACATCTCCGCCATCGGCAGCCGGAAGACCGTGGCGAACGACTCCCGATCCACCGATGCCAGCCCGCGGCGGACGAGCGCGGCGTTGAGCGATGCGCGAGCCCGCTCGTCGTCGATCACGACGGTCCCGTTCCAGTCGAAGAGCACCATCGTGCTCTCCCCGGACAGCACCGGGGAGAGCACAACGGCGTCGACGGCCGTCACGCGGGAACGCCGTCGGCGAGCGGACGGGCGACGGACGGACGGGACGTTGCGGCCACGTCGGTGGGGGCGGCATCGGCAGCACCACCGACACCACCGGCCTCACCGCCACCGCCCGCGCCGGCCAGCACCTCGAGCCCGAGCCCACGCGCATCACTGATCCGTGCACCCGAGGTGGTCGCGTACACGTGGACGTCGGCCGGGTCGCAGCCGACGGTCAGCCGCTCCCCCACGACGGGCCGCTCCGACAGCTCAGCCCGGAACGCGACGGGCGTCCCGTCATCGGTCACGAGCTGCACGACGCGGTCCTTGCCGGTCGGCTCCACGAGCCCGACGACGCCGGACACCGTCCACGCCCCGGGCAGCGGGCGGAGCGCGAGGTGCTCCGGCCTGACGCCGAGCGTGATCGGTTCAACGACCGCCCCCGGCCGCAGCATCCCGAAGGCGGAGATCCCCGAGACGGACGGCAGCAGGTTCATCGGAGGTGAGCCGATGAACGACGCGACGAAGAGGCTCGCCGGCGCCGCGTAGAGCTCGTCGGGCGTGCCGACCTGCTCCAGCCTGCCGTGGTTGATGACGGCGATACGGTCCGCCATCGCCATCGCGTCGAGCTGATCGTGCGTCACGTTGATGCCTGTGGCGCCGACCGAACGGAGCAACGAGGCGATCTCGAGGCGCAGGACCGCGTGGAGCTGCGCGTCGAGACCGGACAGCGGCTCGTCCAGTAGGACGATCCCGCTGCGACGGGCGAGCGCCCTGGCCAGAGCGATCCGCTGCCGCTGCCCGCCGGACATCTCCTTCGGCTTGCGGCCGAGCAACGGCTCGACCTGCATCCGACTCGCGATGTCATGGGCCCGCTCGTCCGCTTCGCGCTTGCCGAGCTTCAGCCCGTGCCGCAGCCCGAGGGTGATGTTCTCGAGTGCGGTCAGGTGGGGGTAGAGGGCGAAGTGCTGGAACACGATCGCCGCATCCCGCTCGTGCGGAGCCACGCCCTCCTGCGGCACACCGCCGAAGGACACCGTGCCCGCGTCCTGGTCCTCGAGTCCCGCGATGATGCGGAGGAGGGTGGACTTCCCGGAACCGGACGGACCGAGGATGGCAACGTTCTCGCCATCGCCGATCGTCAGGTCGATCCCGTCGAGAGCCTGGATCCCTCCGAAGGCCTTGCTGATGCCGGCCAGTTCGACGCTCGCCATGTCGTCCTACTTCCCGACGATCGCGTCGATGCTCGTGACGGCCTGCTTCACGGACGTCGCCGTGTCCTGACCGGACTGCATCTGCTGCGCCATCGTGCGGATCGCGTCGTTTACCTGCGTGACCGACTTGCCGGCGAAGCCGCCCCACGGGGTGAGCTTCTTGTCGTAGCTCCACGCGTAGGTCAGCTGCGGGGTCGCCGCATCGCTCTTGAGGAGCGCCTTGCCCGCATCGGTGTCGACCGGGATGTAGCTGAACGAGGTACCCGATGCGCCCGCGACGGCCTCGGGAGAGAGGAGCTTGCCGACGAGTGCGTTCGCGAAGGCCGCACGGCAGCTGTCCTCGCTCAGGACGATCCAGCCGTTGCCGCCGGCGGGCAGCGCGCCGCCCTTGCCGTTGACGCTCGGGAGGTCGACCGGGGTCCAGTCGAAGCTCGTGCCGATGCCCTTCTGGACGGTCGCGATCACGGAGGTCGTGTAGACGAGGAACGCCGCCTTGCCGCCGATGAACTGCGCCATGGCGTCCTGGTCGCCGACGCCGAGTTCGAGGTTCTTGGCCTTCAGATCGGACCAGATGGAGAGCGCCTTCACGCCGTCCTTCCCGCCGAATCCGGCAGTGCCATCCGCCTTCACGAACGTGCCGCCGGAGCCCTGCACGAACGCCTGGCTGAACCAGTCGGGCAGGCCCTGGGCGGGGATGGAGACCGACGGGGCGCCGGTCTGCTTCGAGACCTTCTCGGCTGCCTTCTCCAGATCGGCGAAGGTGCGGATGTCCTTGGCCTTTCCTGCACCGGCGGCGTCGAGGGCCGTCTGGTTCACCAGGAGAACCGGCGCCGAGATCTGGCCGGGGGCGAGGTAGACCGTCTTGTCGACCGTGCCGGCGTCGAGGAACTGCTTCTGGTACGTCGCGGGGAGCGCCGCGGTGTCGATGGGCGACGGGTGGTACGTGTCCACCCAGAACCGCAGCTGGCCGAGGCCCGTCATGATGAGGTCGGGTCGCTTGCCCACGGCGATGTCGGCGACGATCGTCTTGGTGAGGTCGTCGTAGCTCGTGGTCGCCTGCGGTTCGGCGTTCACAGTGACGCCCGGGTACTCCTTCTGGAGGTTCGCGACGGCGATCGTCATCGCTTCGCTCGCCTGCTTGCCGAAGGTGACGTCGAGGGTGACGTCCTTCGGGTTGCAGCTGTCGATCGCGGCGGCCGTCGCAACGGAGGCGTTGGGGGTCGATGCGGCGGGCGTGGCGCAGCCGGTGAGGGCGATGGCTCCGACGGCGAGGGCGCCGAGCGCTGCCACGAGGCGGGTTCTGGGCATGGGGGTACTCCTTGGGGTGTGGGGTGTGTTGAGGGGTGTTGGGGGCGGGGGTGGGGGTCGGGGCCCTTCGACAGGCTCAGGGACCGGGGTCGGGGCCCTTCGACAGGCTCAGGGACCGGGGTCGGGGCCCTTCGACAGGCTCAGGGACCGGGGTCGGGGCCCTTCGACAAGCTCAGGGATCGGGTGGCCCGGTCACTGAGCCCGTCGAAGTGCGGACAGCATCAGCCGGGGATCTCCGCGCCGCTCATGCCCTGGACGAAGCGGCGTTGGGCGACGAGGAACAGGATGACGACGGGCGCGGTCACGATGACGGCTCCCGCTGCGAGCGCCGAGTAGTCGAAGCCGATGTCGCCCTGCTGGAACACGGCGAGCGCGAGCGGCGGAGTCGCGACGCTCGGGCTCCTCGCGATGAGGAGCGGCCACATGTAGTCGTTCCAGTGGGTGAAGACCGAGAAGACGGAGAACGCTGCGATGCCGGGCGCAGCCATCGGGATGACCACCCGACGAAGGGTCTGCAGGTGGCCGAGCCCGTCCGTGCGCGCCGCCTCCATGAGCGAGTCCGGGATCGACATCATCTGCTGGCGAAGGAGGAAGATGCCGAACGCGCTCGTCATGAATGGGACGACGAGGCCGGGCAGGCTGTCCCCGAGGCCCGCCAGGTTCACGCCGATGAACGTCGGGATGAGCGTCACCTGCGTCGGCACGAGGAGGCAGCCGAGGACGATCGCGAGGGCGATGCCGACGCCGCGCATCTTCACCTTGGCCAGCACGTATGCGGCCGGGATGCAGGTGACGAGCTGGAGCACGAGGATCGACACGGTCACGATGACGCCGTTCAGCACGGCCGGCCCGAGGTTGCCCTGCGTCCAGGCCCTCGCGAAGTTGGCCCAGTCGAGCTTCGAGGGGATGAGCGAGATGCCGTCGAAGAAGACCTCGTCAGCCGGCGCGAGGGCCGTGCGCAGCATCCAGTAGAAGGGGAACAGCGAGACGAGGACGGCCAAGGTGATGAGGACCCAGCGGCCGATCCGGACCGCGGTCGCCGCGGCGGTGGAGGTGACCCGCTGCGGTCGATTCGTCAGCGCGGAGTCGCGGCGTCGCGCATCGGGAAGCCCCCCGCCGGGGAGCTCTGCGCGTCTCGTGCTCGGGGTGGCGGTCACTGCGGTCATTTGGAACCTCCCGAGAGGATGCGACGCTGGAGGATGCCGACGCCCACGAGGACGACGAGCAGGAGGAAGGAGAGCGCGGAGGCCGCGCCGAGGTCGAAGTAGCCGAAGCCGAGCTTCCAGCTCATCGTGAGCACGGTCTCGCTCGAGCCCTGCGGCCCGCCCTGCGTCATGACGTTGATGGTGTCGAACACCTGCACGGAGCCGAGGATGGCGAGGACCGTCGCGAAGACGACCGTCGGTTTCATGATCGGGAGCGTGATGCGGGTGAGCCTCGCGAAGCCGCGGATGCCCTCCGCGCGAGCCGCCTCGATGATCGTCCCCGGGATCGTCGCGAACCCGGCGAGGAAGATCATCATGCTGAACGACGCGCTCCGCCAGACGCCGACGAGCGCGACCGTGAGGAGTGAGGTGTGCGTGTCGCCCAGCCAGTTGACCGCGCCGATCCCCACGATGCCGAGCACCTGGTTCACGAAGCCGCCCTGGTAGGCGAAGAGCCAGCGGAACACGACCGCCATCGCCACGAGGTTCGCGGTCATCGGCAGGAACAGCGCCGTGCGGACGAGTGGGCGGCCACGACCGACCGAGTCCGCCAGGAGGGCGAGCACCAGCCCGATGACGAGACTCGGCACGATCGTGAGCGCCGAATAGACGACCGTGTTCCAGATGGACTGGAGGACGGCCGGGTCGGTGAGCACCCGCTGGAAGTTCGCGAACCCGACCCACGCCCACGGTCCGCCGGCGAGCGGCACCTGGAAGAAGCTGGCGACGAACGACAGCACGGCCGGGGCGATCACGAACACGGTGATGCAGATGCCTGCGGGCAGCAGGAGGAGGATCGGGACGAGCGGTGAACGACCGTTGGGGCGGCGTTTGCGCGTCGCGGCGCCGGCCGGCGCGGTCACGGCACTCATGCGAGGGGTCCCGCGACATCGAGCCCGAGGGCGATCACATTGCCGTCGACGCCCACCGCGATGAGCCGATCGCCCGCGTGGACGAGCCCTGCCGCGATCGAGGAGCCGAGTTGCGCCTGGCCGATGAGCGTCCCGTCGAGGTCGAAGCGGCGGATGACGCCGTCGAGCCCGGGGAGCAGGAGGTGCTCGCCGACGAGGACGGGCGGCGCGATGACCGGGTGCGGGGTCTTCGTGTACGACGCCATCGGGAAGGGCGCATCGCCCGTGACAGGCGCGTCCCAGATCGTCTCTCCCGTCTCACGGTCGAGCATCCGGATGCCGCGACCGGTGACGGTGACGACGTAGCCTGCGTCTGTCACGATGGGGCTCGTCGGGCTGAATCCGCCCTCGTGTGCCGCGGTCCAGACGGTGCGTCCTGTCGCCCGATCGACCCTGGTCGTGTTGCCGAAGGCCGGCATCACCACGCTGTCGGTCCGATCGTCGAAGGTCGCCGTGCCCATGATCAGCAGCTGCTTGAGTTCGAAGAAGTCGGCACTGCGGTCCCCGTTCCCGAAGGTCCACACGGATTCGCCCGTGCGGACGTCGAGGCCGATCGGGTGCTTCGGCGTGGGCCAGAAGCCCATCACGAGGAGGTCGCCGACGATGAGCGGAGCGGAGTGGTTGACGAGGTTGTGGTGCGGAGAGAGGTCGGTGCGGCGCCAGAGGACCTCGCCCGTCGCGATGTCGACGGCACGGACGTCGGACTGGTCGCCGAGGAAGACGCGGCCGTCGGCGACGGTCGGGCTGCCCCAGGCGAACCGGCGCAGCGGATCGCTCGACGGGACCCGCCAGACGACATCGCCGGTCTCCGCGTCGAGGGCGGTCAGGTCGCCGCTCACCTCGGCCGCGATCACGAGGCCACCGGCCGGAACCGGTGTGGTCTTGACCGCCGAGGCCGTCGGCGTGCGCCAGAGGAGCGCGCCCGTCGCGAGGTCGATCGCTTCAACGCTGCCGGCTGCGCGGTCCTCGATCTGGCCGCCGGCGAAGACGACCCCCTGGGCCGCTTCGGTGCCATGGGCCGCTCCGGCGCCCTGCTCTGCTTCGCGCTCCACACCGTGCTCGCCGGCGAGGGCGACCGAGACGCGCTGGCGGTGACCCGCGGCAGCGAGCTCGGCGCGCCACAGGACCGACGCGTCGTCCGAGACGTGCGAGCTCGCCGCGAACGTGGACGTCGTCACATCGCCGAGGGCGCCAGCGACCAGCCCGGTCGTCGACGGGTCGACGAGCGTCTGCGTCACCATCGTGATCTGCGCGCCGTCCCAGGTGACCTTCCGGAACGCGGGCGGCGTGTAGTCGAGGCTCGCGAAGAAGCTCGTCGGCGAGTTCACGTGCAGCGTGCCGTCGACCTCCACGACCCGGCTCGTGTGCCAGTGACCGGAGAACGCCGCCTTCGGCTGCCAGGGCAGCTCCGAGACGATCGATGCCGCCGGTTGGTCGTGGAACAGCAGGATCCACGGGCTGCCCTCTGGCAGCTGGGCCAGGTCGGCACGGACCCACTCGTTCTGCACCTCGTGATCGAGACCCAACTCGTGCGTGTGCCAGTCGAGGGCCACGACGTGGAGACCGGCGACGTCGAAGCTGTACCAGCGCGGTCCGAGGAAGCGCTCGTACAACTCGGGCGTGCCGGTGTTCGTGAGGTAGTTGTTGCGACTCACGGTGCTGCCGTGCGTGCCGTTCATGTGGTCGTGGTTGCCAGGGATGACGTGCACGGGCACGGGGCTCTCGGCGAGCGCGGCGACGTACGCCTCGTACTCGTCGGTGAGACCGTGATCGACGAGGTCGCCCGTGATCATGATGCTCCGCGCGTTCGGGGCGAGCTCACCGAGACGGCCGAGGAAGCCCGTGATCTGGTCGGGGAGGCTGCCCTCGCGGTAGAGGCCGAAGTCGAGCGCGTCCGCGTCGGCGTCGGGGCCCTTCGGGAGGGACATGTGCGTGTCCGTCAGGTGCACGAACTCGTACGGCAGCGGCTGCTCCTCCGGCGTGAGCACGAAGCGGAATTCGGGGGCGGTGGGCGCTCCGGCGGCGTCAGCGGCGTCTTCAATGGCGGCGGTCGCATCGGCGGGTTCGGTCGGGACGCGGAACCACCACGGCGAGGCGGTGAACCCGGTGGGACGGCTGAGGACGATGAACCCGCCCTCCCGATCCTGGCGGGGCAGGTCGAAGCGGCCTTCGGCATCGGTCGTGGTGACGACGGCGCCGGTTGCGACGGTGATGCCGGAGGCTGGTTCTCCGGACGAGTGGACGACGATTCCGTGCACGGTGGGATCCTTCGGGGTGGGTGGTGGGGTGCGGGTAGGCGTGGGGGACCCTTCGACGCGCTCAGGGACCGGGCCCCGGTCGCCGGGCGCTCCAGAAGGCGGTGCCCAGGTCACTGAGTGGCGCCCGGTCACTGAGCTTGTCGAAGTGCGGGGTCAGCCCAGCCGGTCACTGAGCTTGTCGAAGTGCGGGGTCAGCCCAGCCGGTCACTGAGCTTGTCGAAGTGAGGGGTCAGCCCAGCCGGTCACTGAGCTTGTCGAAGTGAGGGGTTCGAGTCGTGGAGGTCGGTCGGGTCAGATGCGGTGCTCGATGAGCACGTCCTCGGTGAGGGCGAGGTGGGCGTCGCTCGTCGCGCTGCGGTGGGACAGCGTGACGAAGATCGCGTCGAGGACGGACAGGTGGACGATGCGGCTCGCCATCGCCTCGACGCGGTAGGCGGTCTCTGCGCTGCCTGCGATGATGCTCAGATCGCTCAGCTCGGTCAGCGGCGAGTGGGAGAAGCTCGTGAGCGAGATCATCGTCGCTCCGGCCAATTTCGCGGCGCGCGCCGTCGCGAGCGTCTCGAACGTCGATCCCGTGTGGCTGATCGCGAAGAACACGTCCTCGGAGGTCAGCATGCGGGCAGAGACGTGCTGGGTGTGGACGTCGGGGGCGAAGGTCGCGTCGATGCCGAGCGTCACCAGGCGGTAGGCAGTGTCGAGGGCGAGCGGAGCCGAGGTGCCGACCGCGCCGAACGCGACCCGACGGGCGACGAGCAGTTTGTCGACGATCCGTTCGATCGCGTCGCCGTCGATCGTGAGCGACGCCTGCGAGACGGCTTGGGCGGTGGCGTCCATGACCTTGTGGACGATGTCGAGCGTGCGGTCGCCCTCGGTGATGTCGCCGAGGATGCGGCGCTCGGTGGGGATCGACTCGCTCGCCAGGGTGATCTTGAGGTCCTGGTAGCCGCGCAGGCCGACGCTCACGCAGAGGCGGACGACGGTCGCCGGCGAGGAGTCTGCGAGGGCGGCGAGCTCGCTGACCGACAGGTGGATGACGCCGAGGGGGTCGCGGAGGATGGCATCGGCGACGCGTCGCTCGGCTGGGCTGAACGAGGTGAGTGCCGCGCGGATGCGTTCGCGGATCGTCGCGCTGCCCACCGTCGTCGCCGTGCTCGCCGGGCTGCTCGACGGGCTGCTCGCCGACCTGCTGGACGTCGCGTTCGGGAGGCCCGTCTCGGCATCGAGTGCCGGGGAGTCGCTCGCGATGGAAGAAGTTTTCGTCACAACCCGAAGCTACGAGCGGAGTGTGAACCTCAGCCTTCCCGAAGATGAACGGCGGATGCTGATTTCATGACGAGCGTCTTCCTGAAACTTGATTTCAGTCGCTCCGCCGACTTCGTCCGCCCCGGTCACTGAGCCTGTCGAACTGCGAGCACAACTCCTTCGATTTCGACATCGGCCGATCGCGATTCCGCAGAAATACGGGAGAGTCACCGCGGCGGCACCTCGAATCGAAGGAGTTATGCGTGATGGAGCCCGTCGAAGAGCGTGAGCTCAGCCGTCGTTGACCTCGGCGCCCTCCGCATCGCGTGCGCCATCGGTATCAGCGTCAGCGTCAGCGTCCACAGCAGCGGCCTCCCCCGCGTCCGGCGCCTCGTCGCGCACCGTCCGCGACCCCTCGCCCACGAGCTTGGAGGTGTCGATGTCGGCGCCCTCCCACTCGAGCTGCTCCTCATCGGAAACCGTCTGATCGTCCTGCCCGTGCTGCGTGTCGCCCATCGTGCGCTCCTCATCGGTGTCGCTGTCGTCGTCGTGGTCGCGGCAGTCCGGCCCATTGCTCCGCGCCGTCCACCACCACGTGCGCCCCACGGTAGTTCGACGGCCCGATGCACCGCGCGGGGTTGACGGATGCCGGATACGGTGGGAGTGATGAGCACTCCAGACCAGACCCCCGAACCCGTTCCGGCCCCGTTCAGCGCGACGTTCGCGGCGGCGATCCCGCCCGTGGACACGCGGGTGACCTACCCGGCCGGCGGTGTCGCATCGGCCGGCGTCGTCCTGCTCGCGCAGGTGGTGGAGGGCCGGCTCCTCGTCGTGCTCGACGAGACCGCCGTCCACCCTGTTGATGCGACGTGGCCGGATCAGCCCGCCGATCACGGCACGCTGACGATCGGCGGCGCGGAGCTGCCGATCGTGGACGCCGTCGTCGGTGCGACGGATGGCGAAACCGTGTTCGTCGGTGCGCACGTTCCCGTGAAGAAGGGGACGGAGGGGTGGGGGTTCCTCGTCGTGCACGTGCTCGAAGCACCGGAACCGACCGCTGCGAACGCCGCTCTCGTTCCCGGCGCCGCCGCCCACGTGAGCGTCGACGCCGAGCTGCGACGCGCCCTGTCGTTCGGGCACACCGCCTGCCACCTCGCATCGCTCGCACTCAACGCGGCACTCGCACCGACGTGGAAGAAGGAGACGGCGCCGGACGCGTTGGGCCGACCCGATTTCGACGGGCTCGCGATCGAGCGTTCTCGCATCGGTCCGTTCGGTTCCGTCGACCGCTATCGCATCGGCAAGTCGTTGCGGCGGAAGGGGTTCGATCCGGCATCGCTCGACGACCCGTCCTCGCTCACCGACCAGGTCGATGCGACCCTCGCCGCCTGGGTGGCGTCCGACGGCGCTGCTCGCATCGACGCCCCGGGTGACACGCTGACCGCACGGCGCACGTGGCACTGCGAGCTGCCCGACGGCATCGCGGAGCTGCCATGCGGCGGGACCCATGTGGACGGGCTCGCGAGCATCGGCACGGTGAGCGTCGCGCTCGAGACCGCGACGGTCGACGGCGCGCTCCTGCTGACCATGCGCACCTCGGTGGTCCCGCGCGGCTGAGCCCGCGCCCTCCGCCTGCCACCCCGTCCCCTCCGTTTTCAGGACGAGGTGGACGCCAAGTGCAGAGTGCGCTCGAAGTGCACCTCGTCCCGAAAACGGCGGATTCAGGGGTCGGGACCGGGCGATGGAGGAGGGCGTCTCGGAGTCGGCTCGCAGACCGCGTGGTCAGGAGGTCGGGGCGAGGTCGTCGATGCGAGCGCGTACGGCCGCATCCATCCGGCGCAGGCTGAACAGCATCGCCTCCGCCGCTTCATCCGGAACCGCCGTGGCCCCGGTCCCGGAAGTGTCGGCGCGAGCGGAGCGGATGGCCCGCCGCAGCTCGATGAGGGCCTGCTCGGACGCGTCGAGGACCTCATCGTCGGCGTCGCGCGCGTCCCAGGCGCGGAGCATTCCGGCAACTCCGCGTGCCGCATCGGCGATCGGCTCGCGCACGCCCACCGGGAACTCGACGGCGACGGGTGCGCTCCACAACGCTGCGGCGACCGTGTCGCCGAGCTCGGTCATCGACATGGCGATGCGACGAAGCGCGGCCACATCGGCGACGTCCTCCGCCACGTCGTACCGTTGCAGCTTGGCTCGCGGGTTGACGCGGCGGCTGTCGTGGGCGTCCCGCACGCGCGACTCCACGGCCTCGACCTCCTGGAGGAGCCCGCGGACCGACGTCAGCCACTGCGGGACCTCCGGCTCGGCTCGCTTCGTGGGCGCCGTCGACTCGTCGCGGGCGGCGGTCGCTTCGCCGTCCGCGGTCACTTCGCCGTCGGCGGACTCGTCGGGTGCCGGTCTCGTCACATCGGCGAGGACGGATTCACTCGGCGTCTCGTCGGCGGGATCGATGCGGGGTGCGTGGCCCCCCTCTGCCCGCGCGCCAGCTCGGTCGGCTCGGACGCCCCGCCCGCTCGCCTTGATGCCGTCCGTCCCGTCGCGTCCCGCCCCGTCGGCATCGCTCATCGCATCGCCGCGGGCAACGGCATCGCCCGGCCAGTCCGTGTGGAGGGTCTCCGCCATCGCATCGAGGTCGTCGGCGATCGTCCGGCGGAGCACGATGATGCCCGCGGCGGACTCGCGCTGATAGAGCGGCGGGACGATCAGCAGGTTGACGCCGAGGCCGACGACCATGCCGAGCGCCATCTGCAGGAGGTAGCCGACCGAGAAGTCGTTGGCGTCCGACCCGCCGATGATGAGGACGAAGAGGGCGGCGATCGGCACGTAATCGCGCCCCGGTCCGAGGCCGGGCAGGCCGGACAGCACGGTGCCGAAGCCGACCGCCGCCGCGACACTCACCCAGCCGGGCACACCGAACGCGATGAGCACCCACGCGATCCCGATGCCGACTGCCAGTCCCGCTGCGGTCTGCAGGCTGGTGCGGACGGACGTCATGAGCGTCGGCGCCATGCTCACGAGCGCGCCGAGCGGGGCGTAGTAGGAGTAGTCGCCGACCTCTCCGGGCAGCAGATGGCCGAGGTTCCAGGCGAGGGTCGCGGCGAGCGCGGTCTTCGCGGCGACGAGCAGCCGCCACGGTCGGAACGCGGGTGCGATCGCCCGCCACACCCGCTTCATGCTCGCGAGGGGTCGCAACTGGCGGGTGCGGACCCCCTCCGACCCGCCATATGCGACCCCTCGCGGGCTCGGACGGGGGTCAGGAGTCGGCGTCCTCGGCGCGGAGGACGGCGGGATCGGCCGGATCGGCGCCTGGGCGGACCGCCGCGTCGTCGAGGATGTCGATGCGCCGGACCCCGTCACCCCTGTCGGTCACGGCGATGCGCGGTGCTGCATCCTCCTCGGTCGCGTTGGGCGCGGTCGTCAACTGATCGTGGCGGGCGGCCGCTTCTTCGGCATCGCTCAGGGGTCGCTCGTCGTGCACGTCTGCTTCGCTCATGCCGCCACGGTACCGTCCGCCCCGCCGCCCGCCCGGGGCTTGACTCCGCCCTTCCCTCGTGAGCCGCCCTGCCCAACCGGGTGTGCACAATTCCGGAACAGGTGTGACAGGAGTGACGACGGAAGCGCTTACCGGGCCGAACAAGCGCTTTCCGGAGCAAGAGTTCCGGAATTGTGCCCTTCGACAGGCTCAGGGACCGGGCGGGAGGGACAGGCGGGCGGGACAGGCGAACGGGCCCATCGTCAGTGCGCGGCGCCGAGCTCCACGAGCAGCACACCACCGACGATGAGCACGACACCGACGCTCATCACCCAGGTCAGCGGCTCCTTGAACAGGATGCGGCTGAGGATCGCGGTGAGCGCGACCCCGCACGCCGCCCACACACCGTACGCGATGCCGACGGGCATCCCTTGCGCGAGCACAACGCCGAGCAGGGTGAACGCCGTGAGATACCCGACCACGATGGGAGCGATCCACCGTTTCCGCTTGAGACCGTTCGACGCGTTGAGCGAGAGCGTCGCCCCGACCTCCGAGATGATCGCGCCCGCGAGCAGGAGCCACGTCATCCGTTCACGCCCGATCCGTCGATGCGCTGTTCAGCGGTTCCGGGCGTCGCTGCGGAGCCGGACCCCGCGGCCCCAGCAGACCCCGCGGCCCCAGCGGACCCCGCGACCCCCGCGGCCCCAGCAGGCTGCGCGGCCTCAGCGGCACGGCGCCGATCCATCGCCCTCTGCGAACCGAATTCGAGCAGCAGCACCCCGCCGATGATGAGGACGATGCCGATGCCGGTCGTCCAGCTGAGCGCGTCGCCGAAGATGAGCGCGCCGAGCACCGCGACGAGTGCGATCCCGGTCGCGGCCCAGGTGCCGTAGGCGACGCCGAGCGGCATCCCGCGGGCGAGGATCGTGGACAGCGACCAGAACGCGCCGAGGTAGCCGATGACGACGGGCACGTACCAGCCCGGGTGCGTGAATCCTGCGGCGGCTCGGAGCGAGAGCGTCGCGATGACCTCGAGGAGGATCGCACTGCCGAGCAGCAGCCAGTTGAGACGCATCCCCCAACGCTAGCGCTGGATCCGACCGTCGATCCCCCTGGACGCCCCGGCCGGGGAAACGGTTCGGGAACACTCCGCGAACGGTCGGTTCCTCTGGTCTCTCGCGGCTACATGACCCCCGCCGCCACGAACGCCTGCTGGATGACTCCGGCGATGTGCTCCGCGTACGCGGGCGTCAGGTGCACGGTGTCGTACTTCGTCGGGAACGTGCCGGCGAACGCGGGACACACGCCGTCGGCGCAGCTGAACGGGAGCGAGCTGATCCAGTGGTCGCCCGATGCGGCAGTCGCGGCCTCCGTCGCCGTCGCGAACGCGCTCCACGCGGCATCGACCGGCACATCGCAGTCCCGAGGACTCGACACGGGCGAGTAGCACTGGCCGAGATCCGCACCGAGCGGCGGTGGGGCGAGGTACACGATGCGGCCGGCGACGTCGTACGAGGCGGCTTCGCGGGCCGTCGCGGCGACGAGGTCGTCGGTCGAGAGCGGCTGCCGGTCCGGCGTCTGCCCGAGCGCGTACGCGTTGGACACGACGACGAGTCGCGGCGCATCGGCGGTGATCAGATCGGTGATGTCCTGCTTCCGCGTCTGGCACGCGTCCATCACGCCGGCGCCGTCGTTCTGCACGGAGACGTCGGTGAAGCGGCACCCGTAGAGGCCGATCGTCGTCACTCGCCACTGCCCCTGGCTGGCTTCGGCGATGGCGCGGAACGCGGGCGCGTAGGCGAGCGCGGTCGAGTCGCCGACCACGAACATGTGGTTGGGCGCGTTGGGGTCGCCCCAGGTGCACCCGCCCGGATCGGGGGTGTCGCCCACTTCGAAGCAGTGGAGCGCGGGGTTGTCGTTCGAGGAGCGGGCGATGGCGTCGTCGAGCGAGGGCGACAGATCGGTGGGCCAGCTGGTCGCGGCGACGGCGGCGGCGAGATCGGCTTGGAGGCGAGCGGAGGCATCGGCGGAGGCGTCGAGCGGCGCGATGGGCGCCTGCCCGGGAAGGGTGACCCGGAGCGGCCCGGCGCCGATCACGACGACGCCCGCGAGGATGACGACCCCGAACGATGCCAGGAGGAACTGCGAGCCGAACCGCCCTCGCCAAGCCGTCCACGCCGCGCGCCGCGCATCGCTCCGTTCGGTCGACGAACCGGCGAACCGCTGCAGCCACGGCGAGCGGTGGAACGGCTGTTCGACGAGCAGGAACGAGAGGACGGAGAGCACGGCGATGAGGCCGAGGACGACGAGTGTCCGAGTGGTCGAGGCGTCCGGGAGGAGCATCGGCACGAAGACGAGCACGGGGAAATGCCACAGGTACAGCGAGTACGAGATCGTCCCGATCCACACGCTGACGGGGTTGGTCAACGGGAAGAGGGTCCGTTGCGCACTCTGGTCGGACGGCTCCGTGCCGTTCGTCCCACCGATGCCGCCGAGGATCACCAGCAGCGTCGCGGCCACGGGCAACGCCGCCCACGGCCCCGGGAACGGTGTCGCATCGCCGATGACGAAGCACGCCACGACGATGCCGGCGAGTCCCGCCCACCCGAGCAGCCCTCGGAGCAGAGCGGGCGTCTTCGCGATCCAGGGCGCCACGATGGCGAGAAGCGCTCCGGCACCGAGCTCCCACGCACGGGAGAGGGTCGAGAAGTAGGCGACGGTCGGCGTCGTCACGGTCTCCCACATCGCGAAACCGAACGATGCGACGACGAGCGCGAGCATCACGGTCCCGAGGACGAACCGTCGTCGGTCGACCGTCCGCGAGAGCTTCACGGCGAGGGCCAGCACAGCCACGAGGATGATCGGCCACACGAGGTAGAACTGCTCCTCAACGGACAACGACCAGAAGTGCTGCAACGGGGAGACGGCGTTCCCCGCTTGGAAGTAGTCCGTGCCTTCCGCCGCGAATCGCCAGTTCGAGACGAACAGGAGCGAGGAGAGGACGTCCCACACGGTCGACATCGCGCGCGGCCGGTTGAAGAGGAGGAAGGCGAGGGCGACCGTCGCGACCAGGACGGTGAGGGCGGCCGGGAAGATGCGACGGATGCGACGGCCGAAGAACGCGACGAGCGAGACGCGGCCGGACCGATCGTGCTCGCGCAGGAGCAGATCCGTGATGAGGAAGCCGGAGACGACGAGGAAGACGTCGACGCCGATGAACCCGCCCGTCGGCCAGAGCAGGACGTGGTTGAGGATAACCGCGATGACGGCGAGCGCTCGCAGGCCCTGGATGTCGCGGCGGAGGACGGTCCGGGGCTTGGGTGCGGGGTGGGCCGATTCAGCGGTCCGGCTGACGGGTGGGTCGGCTCGGTCGGGTCTGTCCGGTCCGTCTGTCAGCTTGGGCCGGGTTGCCGAGCCGACCGCGTCAGGCGTGTGTGCCGGGGTGGGCGCGTTGGGCGCGCCTGCCGGTCCTGCCCGGTTCGGCAGCCTCGCATCGGACGGTCTCGCATCGGGCTGCCGCGCATCGGTCTGTCTCGCGTCGGACGGCTTCACGCCTTCGCCGCGTTCGATCCGATTCCACGTGGCCCCCGGACGCGATGGTCGTGGGCGCGGCGGACGGGGCGGTGTGCCGGATCCGTTCGAATCGGTCATGCGTCTTCCGGTTGTGGTCGTGCGGGTTCAGCGGCGGGTTCGGGTGCGCAACGCGGGGTCGATCCTCCGTGTTCAGGAAAAAGCGCAGGCCGAGCGCACGCTGCACTCGCCTGCGGATCTTCCTGCAACGGAGCCCACGCCGGTCACGCCGGTCAGGAGTAGGAGGAATACCCCGTCGTCGCCGTGCCGACCGCGATGCCGCCGACGAGCAGGACCCAGAAGACGACGAGGAGCGTCCACCCGAGGATGAACAGGCCGTTGAGGATGATGCCGGTGACCGCCATCCCTCGACCGGCGGGCTCGCGCTTCGCCCCGAGGATGCCGAGGACGAGACCGACGAGCGGCAGCACGAAGGTGAAGCCGAGGAACAACGACACGAGACCGATGACCATGCTCGAGAGGCTGAGCCCCTTCGGTTCCGACGGCGCGAAGTACACGGGGGTCGCCTGCACGAAGGTCGGCTGCTGCGGGTAGCCGGCCTGCTGGTACGCAGCCTGCGGGTATCCGGCTTGGCCGTACGGCTGCTGCGCCGCGAGCTGGACGCCTGGCTGTGCCATCGGCTGCCCGTATCCGGCCTGCGCGTATCCGGGCTGCGGGTACCCGGCATGCTGGTAGCCGGCCTGCGGGTACCCCGGCTGCGCATACCCGCCCTGCTGGTACCCGGGCTGCGCCGAGAACTGCTGCGGATACCCCGGCTGCACGGGCGGCTGCTGGTACGACTGCACCTGGTGCGGAGCGGACGGTACCTGCTGCCCGGCGGGGATGTGCGGCTGCGGCGCCGTCTCCGGAGTGGGCGACGACGGCGGTGTCGGAGGTGCGAGCGGCGGGGGCGGTGTGGTGGGCGGGCTCGACGGCGGTGTCGGCGCGTTCGGCTGATCGGGAGTGGGGATTCCCTGGGAGACCTGCGCTCCTGCGGAGTCCTGGTCGGGGTTGCTCATCGAGAGACCTTCCTGCGGTCCGTGCACGGCGGCCCTGGAACGAGGGCCGGTCGGGACCAGCCTAACGAGGCGGGGCGCTGCTCCACCGTTCGCGCTCGCCGTTCGTCCGATCTGCGGGAACCCGTCGCACCGTGCGTCCGTCAGCAGCGCGTCCCACGCGCATCGCGGGCGCCTCGCGTTCGGCGGTGTCGTCTGGAGCGACTACGGTATGTGTGCGGTGGGTGGCACTCCGGAGGCCGTCCGGAACCCTCCGCGAGGGATGAGGTACCCGGTGCCGAACGACGCGATCGCCGAAGAACAGCAGCATCTCGACCGGCTGCACGAGCTGATCCGGGAACAATCGGATGTCGAGGAGCGGCGGTCGGAGGAAGCGCTCCGGTCGTTCGGGGACGACGACGAGGCTACGTTCTCGGAACGCGACGCCCTCGTCAACCACCACCGTCAGCGCATGGTGGAGTTGCGTTCGTCCGGCTATGGTCTGTTGTTCGGGATGCTCGATCGCGAGACCGAGGAGCGCCATCACATCGGCCGCATCGGCCTGCGCGACACGGAGACGGGCGACCAGCTCCTCCTCGACTGGCGCGCGCCCGCATCGCGTCCGTTCTACACGGCGACCCCGCTCCGGCCGGAGGGTCTGCGGATGCGTCGACGCATCAGCACGGCCAACCGCAAGGTCACGGAGGTGCACGACGAGATCCTCGACGCCGAGTTGCTCGATGGCGAGGAGGAGTCCGGCATCGGTGATTCCGGTGCACTGCTCGCGGCGCTCGGACGTGCCCGCACGAAGCACATGTCCGACATCGTCGACACGATCCAGGCCGAACAGGATGCGATCATCCGCGCTCCCCTGCCGGGCACACTGCTCGTCCAGGGCGGCCCAGGCACCGGCAAGACCGCCGTCGCCCTGCACCGCGCCGCCTACCTCCTGTACGAGCACCGCGAACGACTCATGCGGAGCGTCGTGCTCATCGTGGGCCCCAACTCGACGTTCCTCGACTACATCAGCCGCGTGCTGCCGTCGCTCGGCGAGACGAGTGTCGTCCTCGTGACGCCCGCGACGCTCGTCCCCGGCGTCGAGGCGACCGGTGAGGACGCCCTCGACGTCGCCGAGCTCAAGGGCGAACTGCGGATGGTCGAGGTCCTCGATCGCGCGATCGCGACGATGCAGGCGCCCGTCGAGACGCCCATCACCCTCCAGCTCGCAGGCGACGGGCCCCTGCGGATCACGCCAGGCGTGCTGCGCCGCATCCGTGGGTCGATCCGCCGATCCGGCACCCCGCACAACGAAGCCCGTCTCCGCTTCGAGCGTGCGTTCCTGACCCACCTCATCGGCCTCGAAGCCAAGCGCGACGGCTTCGAACCGCGCACGGGCGAGGACGCGGACGAACGCCGGACGGAACTCGTCGAGGAGCCGGACATCGCCGCGCTGCTCGACGAACTGTGGCCGATCCTCGACCCGGCCGATGTCGTGCGCACGCTCTTCTCGTCGGCCGAACTCCTCGAGGCGGCCGCGACGGAGCACACCGATGCGGAACGCGCGCTCCTCCTGCGCGACGCCGACCAGCCGCTCACCCCCGGCGACATCCCGCTCGTCGACGAAGCCGCGGAACTCCTCGGCGAGGACCCGCGCCCGGAACTCCTCCGCCAGCAGCGCGCCGCCTATGAACGGCGCCACGACGTCGAGTACGCCCGCGGCGTCCTCGAGATGCTCGGCGACTTCAGCACCGACGACGAACTCTCCGGCGACGACTACCTGCAGTCCGCCGTCGACCTCGCCGATCGTCAGCAGGTCCTCGACGGCCGAAGCCCGGCCGAGCGCGCCGCATCGGATCGCACGTGGGTCTACGGGCACGTGATCGTCGACGAAGCGCAGGAACTCACGCCGATGATGCTCCGCGCCATCGTGCGCCGATGCCCGTCGCGCTCCATGACCCTCGTCGGCGACATCAACCAGAACAGCACGAGCGCCGACCGCACGAGCTGGGAACACCTCCTCACCGGGCAGGTGCCGCGCTGGACGGAGACCGTCCTCACCGTCAACTACCGGACCCCCGAGCAGATCATGGACCTCGCGGACCCGGTCCGGCTCGCGCTCGATCCCGGATCGCCCGCGCCGGTGTCGATCCGCCGAGGCGATGAGGAACCGGAGTCGCTCGTCGTCGATGCCGCGGAGCTGGTTCCGACGGCGGTCGCGACCGTGCGTCGTCGGCTCGCCGCACACACCGGCATCGTCGGGGTCATCGGGCCCCGTCCGTTGCTCGGGTCGATCGGCGATGCGCTCGGCCTGGGCACTGAGTCGGCGTCGGTCGATCGCGCCCGCGTGTGGATCGGGACGGCGAAGGAGAGCAAGGGGCTCGAGTTCGACACTGTCGTGCTCGTGGAGCCGCATGCGCTCGGCGAGGCCGGTACTCCGGGCGATGGCGGACGCACGGGGCTCTCGCTCCAGTACGTCGCGCTCACCCGCGCCACGCAACGGCTGTCGGTCATCAGCGCCGAGCGAGCCTGATCCGGGCTGATCGAGGCTGATCCTGCGGCGTTGGCCGTCAGCCGCGGGATCGCGGACGCATCGGGATCGGGATCGGGATCGGGATCAGCGCCCGGGATCGAGATCGGGATCGGGGACGCATCGGCATCGGCATCGGCATCGATCCAATCCGGTGCGAGCGTGCGTAGCGAATCACTCGCGGACACCCCTGTCAAGGGGTGCGCCTCCGACCTCGGAGCGCGCCGTGAACGCGCATCGGCGAGCCTCCGGAGTCCGTAGGCTAGGGACCCTGCGACAGAATGCGAGCGCCTTGATGAGAGTCATCAGCTACAACCTCCGCAAGAACCGCGCGAGCGGCGAACTCCTCCAACTGACCGAAGCGTACGACCCCGACGTCCTGTGTCTGCAGGAGGCCGACACGACCCTCCTCCCGGCGGAGGTCGGGCTGCTCCACTTGGCCGACGCGACGAAGCGCAACCGACTCGGCCTCGCCGTGTACTACCGTCGCGATCGGTTCACAGCGACGAGCACGCAGTCGTTCGCGCTCAAGAAGTCGCTGCACGACATGGTGCTCGCGCCCGCGCACGAACGCCTCATCGGCACCCGCCTGACCGACACGGAAGCCGGGCAGGATCTCATCGTCGCGTCGTTCCATGCGGCACCGCTGACGGCGCTCAACTCGCTGCGCCGCAACCAGATCAAGGCGGCGCACGAGCAGCTGCACGCCATGGGCAACGTCCCCACGCTCATGGTCGGCGACTACAACTACCCGATCTTCCAGAACAACCTCAGCACGAAGGTGCAGGAGACGGGTTACGACCTGACGCTCAGCGATCGCCGCACGTACACGCGCTACAAGATGTTCCGTGGGCACTTCGATTTCGCGACGTCCGTCGGGTTGCAGATCGAGAGCGTGCAGACGCTCCCGCGCGGCACCTCAGACCACCTGCCGATCCTGGTGAACGCCGTCTACGGTGACGGTCCTGCGGCGAAGGGTCGCGACGCGGCGCGCTAGTCCCGCGCCGGCTTGCGCTGGCCTGCGCGAGCCCGCCCGCCCGGTCCCTGAGCCTGTCGAAGGGCACAATTCCGGAACTCTCGGCCCGGAAAGCGCTTGTTCCACCTGGATAGCGCTTGCCGCGTCACTCGTGCCCCATCAACTCCGGAATTCCGCCCACTCGGGGTTGCAGAATTCAGGACTCGTTGCAGAATTCAGGACAGACGGGCGGCGTGTCGGCTCGGATGTTCCTGAATTGTGCCGATGTTCCTGAATTGTGCAAGCGCAGTCGTCGGCGTCCGGCGCGAGCGTCGGATCAGATGAGGCTGCGGAGGAATTCCTCGACGCTCACACCACGCTCACGGGCTCGGCGCGACAGACGCGTCCACTCCTCGGTCGTGACGTTGAGCGTGAGGCTCTGCCACTCGGTGATGTCGTCGAACGAGAACAGCGCGTCGTCGTCGTCAGCGGTGCCGAGCTGTGCGTCCGCCTGCACCGGGTCGTCCGCGAGCGTCGCCGATGCGATGTCCAGCACCACGTCGTCCGCGGCGAAGAGCGAGCCGTCCGAACCGGCCGAATGCTCAGTCGCTGCCGAACCACCGGCACCTCCCGCTGGTGCGGCGTCCACGTCGTCCGCCCCGTCCGATGTCAGTGCATCGGCGTCGGGTCCAGCGGCGAATCGCACGGCTGAAGCGGTGTGCTTCGCTGCCTCCGCGGCATCGGCGCCGCCCGGTTCGCCGACCGTCGCCACCCGGCCGGCATCGCCCGTCCAACCGGGACCGGACGGGATGGCGGAGCCGCGTTGGAACGCTTCGGCGACCGCACGCGCACGCGTGTCCGCCGCTTCGTTCAGGACATGGCCGACGTGCCCCTTGACCCACTCGAACCGATACTTCCGGCCAGTGATCGCCTCATCGATCTCCTTGAGGAGGTCCAGGTTGAGGACGGGCTTGCCGTCGCCCTTCTTCCAGCCCTTCTTCTTCCAGCCCGGCATCCATTTGGTGACCGAGTTGATCACGTACTGGCTGTCGCAGAGGATGTGGAGATCGTCGTCGAGGTGCGCTGTGGCGCGGAACAGCTCGAGGACCGCTTTGAGCTCGCCCTGGTTGTTGGTCGCGTGCTTCCAGCCGCCAGCCGCCCAACACTCGTCGTTGACGTACCAGGCCCAGCCTGCGGGGCCCGGGTTGCCGAGGGCGGATCCGTCAGCGGCGGCGGTGATCGTCATATGAGCCTTTCGATGGTGCGGGTCGTCGTCAATCGTATCGACGCCCGCTGACGGCTTCGCGTCCGCGATGCCTCCCTCACCTGAAGTCGCGACCTCCCGGATCCGTCCCCTCAGTTGCACAATTCAGGAACACCGGCAGAATTCAGGACCATCCGGCAGAATTCAGGACCGTCAGGTCCGACACACCGTCAGATCTTCCTGAATTCTGAACGTCTTCCTGAATTCTGCAACCCCCACCGGGACGGGGATGTGCACAATTCCGGAAAAGGTGTGACTGGAGTGACGAGGCAACCGCTATCCAGACCGAACAAGCGCTTTCCGGCCCGAGAGTTCCGGAATTGTGCACATCCGAAGACGACCGAGCAGGTCGCGAACGATGACCGGGACGCCCCCGACACTGCACAACCGGCCACCATCGGCGCAGCATCTCAAGCCACCGGCGCAGAACAGGCTGCCAGCCCCTGAGCAGCACGTCAGCGCGTCAGCACGTCAGCACGTCAGCACGTCAGCACACCTCGTCACGCCGTCAGCGCATCACCGGCCGCGGGTCCGGAAGCGGCAGCTCGCCGGCTCAACACGCGACGCAAGACCGATCGCTCAACGAACGTCCACACCGCACTCGTCACGAGGTACACGGCAGCAGCCAGCGGGGCGATGGCCGCGAACACAACCGTCGCGAACGGCAGCACGCGCATCATCGTCGCCATCCCTGGGACGATCTGCGCTTCGCTCGTCGATGCGGATCCCGCCCAGCGCAGGTTCGCACGGCGTGTGAGTTCGACGGCGGTCGCGAGGACGGCGAGCAACACGATGAATACCCACACATTCACGATCGAGGATCCGATCGCGGCGAACAGGTTCGAGCCGAGCGGCACCCCCGCGAACGTCTGCGTCAAGAGCACGTTCGCGTGGCCTGACAACTGCGGGTGGAGGAACAGCGCGTACACCGCGGACAGGACGGGCGCCTGCGCGAGCGTCGGCAGACATCCCGCCATCGGCGATGCCTTCTCGCGCGCGTACAGGTCCATCAGTTCGCGGTTCATGACTTCCGGTCGCTCAGCGTGACGTTTCCGGATCGCGGCGACGGTCGGAGCGAGGCGGCGCCTGGTCAACTCGGCCTTCACCTGCGAGCGGGCGACGGGCAACAGGAGCAGCCGGACGGCGACGGTCAGCAGCGCGATGGCGAGCACGGGCGCCGCGGATCCGACGAACGGTTCGATGCCCTCGCCGATTCCGGTGACGACGGCGGACAGGCCGTTGAGCACGGCGGCGATGGGTGGAAAAGCGGTGAAATCCATGGTGATCCTTACGGCAGATGGGATGGTGGTCCGTCTGGTCGTCGACGACGATGCCTGGGTGGGTGCGAACGATTCGAACGGCGCCAGCGAGCGCTTGCGACGCCGACGTTCGACAGCGAATGTCACCGACTGGCGATCCAGAACGTGCGCATCGAGGCGAGACCCTCGTCGCAGAGCCCACTGATCAACGTCTGGCGTTCGCACTCACATCGCCTGGTCCCGTGCGGAACGATTGCGCGGGACGCAGGGCGCCGGCGTGCCGATCGGCACGCGAGCAGGGGTCTGACGGCCTAGGCAGCCAGTCCAGGGGCCCGCGAGCGGACGTGCCCGTCGGCATCGGGATCCGCGTATGAGACGAGCACGGGGAGGTCAGCGTCCTCCTCGGGCCGAGCGATGCCAGTGCCGACGATCCAGCCGAGCAGGACCGTGGCGGTGTGCACGATGGCGATCGCCACGGCGACCGCGGCTGCTCCGAGCAGACCGGCCATCACCATCGTGGAGAGGGGGTGGCTGCCGTCGGCGAGCGTCGACCCGATGGCTGCGAACAGCTGGGTGAGGATCGCAATGACGGCGGACATGCTTCGACGGTAGCACCGGGGATGACGGCGCGTCAGGCGCAAGCTGCCTGCGTCAACGGGGATGTGCACAATTCCGGAAAAGATGTGACTGGAGTGACGAGGCAACCGCTCTCCAGACCGAACAAGCGCTTTCCGGCCCGAGAGTTCCGGAATTGTGCACATCCCGGGGACTCACCGCACAAGCCCCGTGGGCAACAGTCATTGTAGAAATCGGTGGATCGACTCGATTACTGGACGGCACGCGCACCCAAGCCCTAGGGTCGAGGGATGTTCGGCAACAGCCTCGGTTTCTACTCGATCTACATGATCGTCTTCGCACTCGTCGCCGTCCTCGCGATCGTGCTCCTCGCCCGCCTGATTCTCGCCGCGACGAAAGCGCTCAATGCTTACACGGCTTGGCGCCGACTCTCGACCGAGCTCTTGATCGCCGACAACGAGACACCGCCCGCGCCATCCACGGAGCCCGCGGCCTGAGCCCGGCCACCGACACACCGACGCCACTCCGACGGCGAAACACCGAACCGCCGTTTGAATTCCCGGCAGAAGTGCGGGTGGTCCGCGAAGCCCCAGCGGTACGCGATCGCCGAGATCGTCACGTCCGCCGCATCGGCATCGGCCAACGTCGCGGCCGCCATGAGCAGCCGTCGCTCACGAATCCAACCGCCGAGCGAGACCCCCATGCGTCCCAGCACCACGTAGACGTACCGCTCCGAGATGCCGTGAGCGACCGCGATGCGCTTCGCGGTGAGTTCTGCCCCGTCGGGGTGGTCGCGCAGATAGGCGAGAAGGCGCTCACCCAGCGCCGTCGAGGTGGCAACGCTCGATGCACGCCCACCGACGCGATCGCGGACCATGGATGCATCGCCCATGTCGGCTCCCGGTCGAGAGATGAAAGGGATGGAACCGTTCGGATGGAACTCGCCTCGGGCGGCGTGGGAGATCGCGCAGACCGAGCGTCGGGCACGCGGACGCGCCGAGCGGTTTCAGCGTAGTGTTCGCAGGCGCGCTCCGGTAGAGCCGTCGTACTGCGATCGACGCGCTTCCGCACCGGCACAGGCCCCTCCGCAGCCGCGCGAGAGTGCGCTCTCGTTCAAGACATCGGGGCGGGGCGGGGCTAGCGTCGGCCACGGCATCGCATCTCGGCCGGTGGGCGGTGCTCCGGGGGCGATGCCGTGGTGGCCGTTCCTCTGCAGATCTCCGGTCTCTCGAGAGGACGATCATGGGATCCCTGACCGATACTGAGTTGGCCGACATCGAACGAGCGAACGCTGGAGGTGGGCAGCCGGTCGTGTTCATCCACGGCCTGTGGTTGCTGTCGAGCAGTTGGGATCGGTGGCGCGAGTTGTTCGCGGACAACGGCTTCCAGACGATCGCACCAGGTTGGCCGGACGATCCCGACAGCGTCGAGGAGGCGCGCAAGGATCCCGATGTGTTCGCCCACAAGATGGTCAAACAGGTCACCGACCACTATCTGGAGGCGATCGAGGCGCTCACGATCGCACCCGCGGTCGTCGGTCATTCCTTCGGCGGGCTGATCGCCCAGAAGATCGCGGGGGAAGGCGTGTCGGCTGTGACGGTCGCGATCGATCCTGCACCGTTCCAGGGCGTGCTCCAGCTGCCGCTGTCCGCACTGAAGTCCGGATCGCCCATCCTCGGGAATCCGGCCAATCTCAATCGGGCGATCTCCCTCACATACGAGCAGTTCGTCTTCGGGTGGGCGAACGCGCTCGACGCGGCCGAGGCGAAGCAACTGTACGAGGAGTACCACGTGCCCGCTTCGGGCGTGCCGTTGTTCCAGGCGGCGACGGCCAACCTGAATCCCTTCGCGGAGACGAAAGTGGATACGAAGAACCCGGAACGCGGTCCGCTGCTGCTCATCTCGGGCGCGACCGACAACACCGTGCCGACGTCCATGGTGGAGGCCGCCTACAAGCTGCAGTCGAAGCATCATCGCGATGACACGGAGCTCGTGACGATCCCGGACCGCGGCCATTCGCTCACGATC
Source organism: Plantibacter lichenum (assembly GCF_050587525.1). Classification (NCBI taxonomy): domain Bacteria; kingdom Bacillati; phylum Actinomycetota; class Actinomycetes; order Micrococcales; family Microbacteriaceae; genus Plantibacter; species Plantibacter lichenum. Next base: position 219,821 of record NZ_JBOBFT010000001.1, read on the forward strand.
GACAGTGGATGGAAGGAAGTCGCGGACACCGCCTTGGAGTTCGTGCAGAGAAACGTCGCGCGGTAGGAGGCGGCCGGTTCGTCGGGTTCGGCGCGAGCGCGAGCGCGGGCCCGTGCCGCGGGCGCGGGTGCGGGTCTGCGCCGCGGGCGCGGGTGCTATCCGGGGCGCTACGGACGACGGAACGTGCTCACGGTCACCGCGATCGTCACATCGGTTCCAGATGTTCCATCGGTTCCATCTGTTCTGCCGATACCGCCAGCATCGGCCGTCCCGCCAGCGAGCGAGGCGAGACGCGCATCGAGCTCGACCGGATCCAGATGATGCGCGCTCGGCCCCATGAGGACCTCGTTCCGGATGTCGTCACGACCGAGGGCGACCGTGTAGTCGAACGCCGTCCGGGCGACGAGCTCGAACCCGGCGAGCTGCGCATCGAGCCGTTCGTCCTTGCGCTCGGCGATCCCGATCATCCCGAGTGCATCGCGCAGCTGCACGAGATGCCCGGGTTGCGGGGTGACGACGACGAGCACCCCGCCCGGGCGGAGCACACGAAGCATCTCGGGGCCATTGCGCGGACCGAAGATGCTCAACACCACATCGGCGCGCGCGGTGCGTACGGGGAACGCGGCCCAGGCATCAGCGGTCCCTGCCGCGGCCCGCGGATGCGATCGCGCAGCACGACGAGCGGCCAACGGCGAGAGGTCGAGGGTCAGCCCGCGGAATCCGGGGTGCCCGTCGAGAACACGACCGAGGTAGTACCCCGTACCGCCCGCGATGTCGACGACCAGCGGATCACCGATTCCCGGACCGACCTCAACGACGGCGGCGGCACCCGCAGCGTCATCGCCGGCACCAGAGCCCCTCCCTACAGCGGCAGCAACATCCGCACCGCCAGACGCAGAAGCAGTGGCGTGAGCAGCACCAGCAGCAGCAGCACCGCCACCGCCCCCGGCAGCAACGGTCTCGACCGCATCGATCGCCGCGCCCACCGCATCGGCGATCGGCTCGTACGCACCGCGCCGCAGGAACGCATCGCGCGCCTCGACCATCGCGGCGGTATCGCCCGTCTTCGGTGTGCGGCCGCCGACGACGAGTGACGCGTACCCCTGCTTCGCGATGTCGAAGGAGTGCTTGGACGGGCATCGCAGCTGTCGATCGGCGAGGGTCAGCGGTTCACCGCAGATCGGGCACGCGAGGACGTCCTCGACGAGGCGGAGTCCGGCCGGAGGCATCGCCTGCCCGCCTGCTCCACCACCGTTCGTCACCTGCCGAGTGTACCGACCGCCCAGGCCGCCGATCGGCGCACGAGTTCCAGGTGTTCCGGCGAGGCGAATGAGCGCTCGTCGTGGCCGAGCGCGTCGTAGACGATGCGGGATGGACCGTGCTCGCGCGCCCAGAGCACCGGATGGCGGACGCCCTCGTGTTCGTGCTCCGCGAGGATCGCGACCTCCCCCGTGCGCTGGATCCGGCTGTAGCGTTCGTCGAACAGGTCGAAATCGGCGAGACCGTCCACGATCGGATGCCGGTCCGCGTGCACCGTGATCTGCGCGGTCCCGATCTCGGGGTGCATCGAGATCTCCGGCAACCAGACGCCTCCGAGCGCACCGGCCCAGACGGGGTAGTCGCGGAGGCTCGCCGATGCCGAATGGAAGGCGAGGACGCCGATGCCGCGTTCGATCGCGGTGGTGAGCGATGCGATGGACGCGGCGGGAGCTCCGACATCGGCCGCGTGCGGGGAACCGTCCGCGTGGTCGCCGTTGTCGCGCCAGGGGTCGCCGGCGAGGACGACGAGCAGGTCGACGTCGGCGAGCCGGCCGAGCGCTCGGTCGACATCGGTGTCCACGCGCGTCTCGAATCCAGCTTCGGCGAGCGTCCGTTCCACCTGGACGGCGTTCGCAGCGAACGGGTGCCACGGGTCCGCGTAGCGCCCCGAGCCGACGACGATGAGTGCTGTTGGCATGTCGATCCTCCTGAGCGACCGAGCCTAACGCACTCCCCCACCCGTTCGGCAAGCGCTTTCCGTATCACATTCTCCACAGGGCGCGGACTTCCCTGATCAACGCGCACGCCGCCGCTAGACTGCCGGGATGGGATCGAGCGGCGGCACGGGAGCACCAACACTGCACGACGTCGCCCGAGAAGCCGGAGTGTCCCTCGCAACCGCGTCACGCGTGCTCAACGGCAGCGCACGCGTCGTCGCAGAGGCGTACCGCGAGCGCGTCACACTCGCAGCGGACCAGCTCGGCTACACCACCAACCTCTCGGCGCAGGCGGTCGCGAAAGGCACCTCCTCCATCGTCTCGCTCGTCGTCCCCGACATCGCTGACCCCTACTTCTCGCAGATCGCGGCGGGCGTCACCGCCGAAGCCGAGGCGGCCGGGCTCGTCGTGAGCGTCTCCGTCACGGGCCGCGATGCAGAACGCGAGCTCCAGGTCATCCGCACCCTCCGCGGCCAGCGGCCCCGCGTGCTCATCCTCGCCGGGTCCCGCCGCACCGAGGACCCCATGCAGGACGCCCTCGCCGCCGAACTCGAGAGCTACACGCGGCTCGGCGGAACCGTCGCGGTGATCGGCTCGAACGATCTCGGCTACGCGACGGCACGCGTCGACAACCGCGCCGCGGCCAGAGAACTCGCCTTGCACGTCGCGGGCCTCGGCTACCGCAGGGTGGCCGCGGTCGTCGGCCCGCAGGTCCTCGTGACCTCGGCCGATCGCCTGGGCGGATTCCAGGACGGCCTCGCTGAACACGGCGCCGCCATCGCCGATGAGCACGTGATCGTGAGCGACTTCTCACGCGACGGCGGCTACGACGGGATGCAGCGATTGCTCGCCGCCGGCATCGATGGCGCCGCCGGCATCGAACTCGTCTTCGCGGCGAGCGATGTCATGGCGATGGGTGTCATGTCGGCCCTCCGCGACGCGGGGATCGAGCCGGGCACGGGCATCGCCGTCTGCGGCTTCGACGACATCCCGACGGTCCGCGACGTCACCCCCGCGCTCACGACCGTGCGCATCCCGCTCGAGCGCCTCGGCCGGACCGCGCTCCGGCTCGCCCTGGGCGACGACTCGGCCACTGCATCGTCCGAGACGCCCTCGCCGGCCCCCGCCACGCTCGACGCGACCAGCGCCCCCGCCACCACTCCGGCTGACCAGGCATCCGACATCGCCTCACTCGATGCAGAGGTCGTCCTCCGAGCGAGCACCCCGCCGCTCTCCCGCTAGCGCCGCGCTCAACTCCTCCCTGCGCCGCCGGAGCGTTCGCCGCGCCGCCTCCACGCAGCCCCTCTCCCCTGCGCCCCTCTTCTCTGCGCCCCTCTCCCCTGCGCCCCTCTCCCCTGCGCCCCTCTCCCCTGCGCCCCGCATCGGTTCACAACTCAGGAGCGCCTCGGCGTGTCGACGCCGACACGCCGCCGCCAGGCCGCGACACGCCGGACCCGTCCTGAGTTGTGAACACACCGCACCGGATGGCGGGCCGATGCTTGCACCCCGACGTCCGTCTCGCCTACACTCGGGTAAACGCTTTCCCGATGATATCCCGGCCACGGGACCCGCATCGGAAGCGACGATCACACGATCACGACCCCGACCGCCTCCGCTCCCGGACCAGCTGCACGAAACAACAGCAGCACCAACCCCAGCACCACTCAGCACCACTCCGGCAGCGCGCACCAGAAGGAATCACTGTGTCAGAGCAGACCATCGGCATCATCATGAACGGCGTCTCCGGACGCATGGGCTACCGTCAGCACCTCGTGCGCTCGATCCTCGCGATCCGCGAGCAGGGCGGCGTGCTCCTCTCGGACGGCAGCCGCGTCCAGCTCGAGCCGATCCTGGTCGGCCGCAACGAGGCGAAGCTCGCCGAACTCGCGAAGAAGCACGACATCGAGCACTACACGACCGACCTCGACGCAGCCCTCGCGGACCCGCGCTGGCAGATCTACGCCGACTTCCTCGTGACGAAGGCCCGCGCCGTCGCCATCAAGAAGGCGATCGCGGCTGGCAAGGCCATCTACACCGAGAAGCCGACGGCGGAGAGCTACGAGGAAGCGCTCGAACTCGCGCGCCTCGCGGAGGAGGCCGGCATCAAGAACGGCGTCGTCCACGACAAGCTGTACCTGCCGGGCCTGCAGAAGCTCAAGCGACTCATCGACTCCGGCTTCTTCGGTCAGATCCTCTCGGTGCGCGGCGAGTTCGGCTACTGGGTCTTCGAGGGCGACTGGCAGCCGGCGCAGCGCCCCAGCTGGAACTACAAGAACGAAGAGGGCGGCGGCATCATCGTCGACATGTTCCCGCACTGGAACTACGTCCTCGAGAACCTGTTCGGCCGCGTCGAGTCGGTGTACGCGAAGGCGTCCACGCACATCCCGAGCCGCGTCGACGAACAGGGCAACCGCTACGACGCGACGGCCGATGACGCCGCCTACGCGATCTTCGAACTCGAGGGCGGCGTCGTCGCTCAGCTCAACTCGAGCTGGACGGTGCGCGTCAACCGCGACGAGCTCGTCGAGTTCCAGGTGGACGGCACGCACGGTTCCGCGGTCGCCGGCCTGTTCGGCTGCAAGATCCAGCCCCGCAACGCCACGCCGAAGCCCGTCTGGAACCCCGACCTCGCCGATGCGCACGACTACGACGGAGACTGGATCGAGGTCCCGACGAACGACGTGTTCGAGAACGGCTTCAAGACGCAGTGGGAGGAGTTCATCCGCCACGTTGCCGAGGACGCTCCGAACCCGTACGACTTCCTGGCCGGCGCCCGCGGCGTCCTCCTCGCGGAGAGCGGTCTGGAGAGCTCGCGCAGCGGTCGTCGCATCGACCTGCCGGCGGTCACGAGCACCGCGGTCACGAGCACCGCGAGCACGAACGGCGAATGACGATGACGGATCTCACCCTGCTCGCGGGGGACGGCGGCACCAGCCGGGTGCCGCTGAACCCCGCACCGGACTTCGCCAAGCCGGCCGGGAAGCTCACGAGCCGTGTCGCGTACGCGGCCGCGCACGTCGTCCCGCGCGTGACCGCCGAGAACGTACCGGGCGCACCCGCCGACATCGACTGGGATGCGACCCTCGCGTTCCGCCACCACGTGTGGTCGTGGGGCCTGGGCGTCGCCGATGCGATGGACACCGCCCAGCGCAACATGGGACTCGATGCTGCGGCGACGCGCGAACTCATCGCCCGCAGCGCTGCAGCGGCGCAGTCGGTCGGCGGCGCGCTCGTCGTCGGCGTCAACACAGACCACCTCGATGAGGAGGTCGTGTCGCTCGATCGCGTGATCGACGCGTACAAGGAGCAGCTGCACTTCACGGAGGACGCCGGAGCCGGCGTGGTCCTGATGGCGAGCCGTCACCTGGCGCGTGCCGCTTCGACCGCCGACGACTACCGCCGCGTGTACCGCGAGGTCCTCGCGGCGGCGAGCACGCCCGTGACCCTGCACTGGCTGGGGGCCGCGTTCGATCCGATCCTCGCCGAGTACTTCGGTTCGGCGGATTCGGCGATCGCGAGCGACACGGTCATCGACATCATCGAAGAGAACCGGAGCAGCGTCGCCGGCATCAAGATGAGCCTGCTCGACGCCGATGCGGAGATCGCTGTCCGGAGGCGGCTCCCGGGGTCCGCGCGCATGTTCACGGGCGACGACTTCAACTACGTCGGCCTCATCGCGGGCGACGGCACGGCCCATTCGGACGCCCTCCTCGGGGCGTTCGCGGCGCTCGCCCCCAACGCGTCGGCCGCCATCCAGGCGCTCGATGCGGGCGACGAAGCGCGCTACCTCGACATCCTCGGTCCCACCGAGGCGCTGTCGCGGCAGATCTTCGCGGCGCCCACCTACTACTACAAGACGGGTGTGGCGTTCATGAGCTGGTTGAACGGACACCAGTCGGCGTTCTCGATGGTGGGCGGCCTGCATGCGGCACGCAGCCTCCCCCACCTGTCGCGCATCGTCGAATTGGCGAACGCGTCGGGCGGACTGGAGCGCCCCGAACTGGCTGCGGCGCGCTGGCACACGCTCCTCAGCGTGAACGGCGTCAGCACGAACGGGGCCGGCTCATGAGCGCGCACCCGCTGCTGTCGCTCAACCAGGCGACGATCAAATACGCGAACCTCGACGAGGCCCTCGCGGCGACGAACGCGGCCGGCATCGCGAGCATCGGGCTGTGGCGCGAGCCAGTCGCCGCGGTGGGGCTCGCGGAGTCGGCGAAGCGCCTGACCGACTCCGGCCTTCGCTTCTCGAGCCTCTGCCGTGGCGGGTTCTTCACCCCGGAGGAGGGTCCGATCAGGCGGACCGCGATCGACGACAACCGCCTGGCGATCGAGGAGACGGCGACCCTGGCCGCAGCGGGGGCGACCGGTTCAGCCGCCGTGCTCGTCCTGGTGGCCGGGGGCATCCCGGCCGGCTCGCGTGACCTCATCGGCGCTCGGGAACGGGTGCGCGATGCGATCGCGGAGCTCGCCCCGGACGCGGAGGCGGCGGGCGTGACGCTCGCCATCGAGCCGCTGCACCCGATGTACGCGTCCGACCGGGCCGTGGTCTCCACGCTCGGTCAGGCGCTCGACATCGCCGAGGAGTTCCCGCTGGGCGTCGTCGGCGCGGTCGTCGACACCTTCCACGTGTGGTGGGATCCGGAGCTGTTCCGGCAGATCGAGCGCGCGGGCATCGGCGGTGGCGGAGGCCGCATCGCGAGCTACCAGGTATGCGATTGGGCGACGCCGCTCGCCGCTGACGTCCTCCTCTCCCGCCACTACCCGGGCGATGGCGTGATCGACTTCGCGCCGATCACGCACGCGGTCCTGCGGGCGGGCTATGTGGGCGACATCGAGGTCGAACTGTTCAACCAGGACATCTGGGATGCGCCGTTCGCTGAGGCCGTGGAGCGCACGGTCGCGGGCTTCGAGGCGGCCGTCGCGCCGCACATCGTCGCGGCCTGAGCCGCCTGAGCTACCCGCCCCTCCCGAGCCCTCCCGTCCCACCCGAGCCCTCCGGGGCCGTCCGAGCCGGGGCCGCGCACCATCGGGTCCGTTCACAACTCAGGAGACCTGCGGCGCGCCGCGCGTCGCACCCGGCGTGTCGACCGCGACACGCCGGGGCGCTCCTGAGTTGTGAACACCCCGAGGAGGCAGGCAGGTGAGCGGTGCGGCCGACGATCAGCGCGGGTGCGCGTACGTGGCGACGGCCTCCTGCCACCCCGACGGGTCGAGCGGCAGAGCCCGCAGCGCAGAGGTGAGCGATGCCGGGACCTCGATATCGAGGAGCTCGACGGTCGCATCGTGATCCTCCGGCGTCCGCATGCCGACGATCGTGCGGTCGATGCGCGGGTCGTCGACCGAGAAGTGCAGCGCCGCGGCCGCGAGCGGGACGTCGTGCTCGGCGCACAGCCGCGCGGCCTCCCCTGCCGCGGCGACGATCGATGCCGGCGCCTCGCCGTACGCATAGCGATCGGTCCGTGGGGGCCACACCGTGAGCAGCCCGCCGCCGTACGGCGAGGCGTTCGAGACGTGCACCCCGAGCGAGGCCGCGAAGGTGAGCAGCTCGTCGGCGCTGCGGTCGACGAGCGTGTACCGGTTGTGGGTCACGAGCGCGCTGAACAGGCCGGTCTCGAGGTAGCGCCGCATGAGTCCGACCGGACCACCCGCGACGCCGAGGACGCCGATGAGCCCCGCATCCCGCGCTTCGACGAGCGCCGCGACCGGACCGTCGTCGGCCATCGCCTCGTCCCAGGCGACGTTCTCGGGGTCGTGGAGGTACAGCATCGGGAAGCGGTCGAGCCCCAGCCGTTCGAGGCTCTCCTCGAGCGACTGCCGCATCCGCCGGCCGCTGAACTCGCCGGTCTCGGAGTCGCGATCGGCCTTCGTCTGCACGAGGAATCCGTCGGGGACGCCGCCGTATTCACGGATCGCGAGTCCCGCCCGCCGTTCGCTCTCGCCGAGCCCGTAGTTGTTCGACAGGTCGAGCGTCCGGACGTGGGGGCTCTCGAAGAGTCGGTGGACGAGATCGATCGATGTCGCGACGGGGACGTCGAGCCCGGGGATGAACGCGCGCCACGTGCCAGCGCCGGCCGCGAGCCTCCCGCCGTCCGGCGTCGAGCGCGCGGACGCGATCGCCGTCGCGGATGCCTGGTCGGACGGCTCCGTTGCCATACCGTGTTCCTCTCGGGGCTCTGATGCTGCTACATTCTCTGGGAATGCGGTTTCCCGATCTGAGGATACTGCCCCATCGACGATGCTGACAAGGAGTGCACATGGACACGGCACCTGCGAACCATGAGCCACGACGGAGGCCACGGGCCGCGTTCGCGCTCCGCGACGGACTCATCCCCCACCTCTTCTCGGAGGCCGACCTCGACCGCCTCGACGAACTGCTCGACATCCTCCCCGGCGGCCCGCTCAGAGTCATCGATCCGGCCGACGAACGCCTCCGCGACATCGAGGTCCTCATCACCGGCTGGGGCTCCCCCGAGCTCACCCCGGAGGCCCTCGACGGAATGCCGTCGCTGCGGGCGATCCTCCACTCCGCCGGCACGGTCAAAGGGCACGTGCATCCGGAGGCCTGGGAGCGCGGCATCGTCGTCACCTCGGCGGCCGATGCGAACGCCTACCCGGTCGCGGAGTACACGCTCGCGATGATACTGCTCGCCGGGAAGGGCGTGCCCGGCATCATCGCCGACTACACCGAGAACCCCGGTATCGATCTCGGCCGCGACTACCCGGGCATCGGGAACTACCGCAAGCGCGTCGGGATCCTCGGCGCCTCCCGTGTGGGCCGCCGAGTGATCGAGCTGCTCGCGCCGTTCGACTTCGACCTCACGGTGAGCGATCCGTTCCTCGCCGACGACGATCCGATCCTCGCGCACGCACGTCGGCTCGAGCTCGACGCGCTCTTCGCCCAGAACGACATCGTGTCGATCCATGCGCCGCTCCTCCCGTCGACGGTCGGCCTCGTGGACCGCCGGTTGCTCGGGCTGCTCCCGGACGGCGCGACGCTCATCAACACGGCCAGGGCTCCGATCGTGGACCAGGACGCGGTGCTCGATGCCGCGGAGGCGGGCCGGCTGACGGCGATCCTCGACGTCACCGATCCGGAACCGCTCCCCGCGGACCACCCGCTCCGCCGCACGAAGAACATCGTCGCGACCCCGCACGTGGCGGGTGCGCTCGGCAACGAATTGCGCCGCTTGGGCGAGTACGTCCTGGCCGAGGTGGAGCACTACGCGGCAGGCGAGCAGCCGGTCCGCCCGGTCGGAATCAACGATCTGGCGGCGATGGCATGATCACGCTTGACATGCGCCCCACGGCTGCCTATTCTCGTCAGCAGGTCGGGAAAGCGCATTCCGAAACCGATTCCCGGAAACGGGATCACTGATCCGACCCCACGAACCTTCGGCGGGCTCGGGCGACGTCCCCCAAACCCCGAGCCCGTCGAACGGCCAACGCCCCACTGGCCGAACGCCCTCACCGGCACCACCCGACACACCCGCTCCACCCGACACCACCCGCCACACCCGCTCCACCCGACACACAGCACCGTCCGGCCCCGGACACCACCACATCAAAGGAGATGCACCATGAGAAGAGCGATCCTGACCGCTGGCGCGATCATCGCATCGGTCACCATGCTCGCCGGTTGTTCCGCCGGCGGCGGCGCAGCGAGCAGCGACTCTGGCCCCGTCAAACTGACCTTCTGGGACTGGGACCCGGGGATGGAGGACATCGTCTCCGTCTGGAACAAGGCCAACCCGGACATCCAGGTCAAGCTCGCCAACCCGGCCGGCGGCGACGAGCTCGTCAGCAAGCTCATCACGGCCCATAAGGCGAAGAACGCGCCCGACATCACCAAGGTCGAGTACCAGTCGCTCCCCGCCCTCGTCTCCAACGGCGTCGCAGCGGACATCAGCGACTACACGGCCGAATCCTCCAAGGACTTCGGCGCCCCGGCGCTCTCGCAGGTCCAGTTCGAAGGCAAGACCTACGGCGTCCCGCAGGACTTCGCGCCGCTCGTCTTCTTCTACCGCCAGGACGTCTTCGACTCCCTCGGCCTCAAGGCGCCGACCACGTGGGACGAGTACGCGGCAGCCGCGGCGACCATCCACGCGGCGGACCCCACCAAGTACATCGGCACGTTCAGCGCCGGCGACCCGGGCTGGTTCGCAGGCCTCACCCAGCAGGCCGGCGCCAACTGGTGGTCCGCCAAGGGCGAGGACTGGACCGTCGACATCAAGGACGCGCCCTCGACGAAGGTCGCCGACTACTGGCGCGGCCTCATCGACCAGGGCGTCGTCAAGGGCGACCCCTTCTGGTCCGCGCAGTGGAACAAGGAGATGGACGACGGAACCCTCGTCGGCTGGATCTCCGGCGCTTGGGCACCCGCGCAGTTCGGCGGCATCGCCCCCAACACGGCCGGCAAGTGGACGATGACCTCGCTCCCCGCCTGGACCGCCGGCGACAAGACGACCGGCATCTGGGGCGGTTCCGCGATCTCCGTCACGACCGACTCCAAACACCCCAAGGAAGCCGCGAAGTTCGTCAACTGGCTGAACACGAGCGATGAGGCCCTCGCCCTCCAGGTCGAGAAGATCAACATCTTCCCGGCCGCGACGAGCGGTCAGAAGCTCGACGCGCTCTCCAAGCCGCCGGCGTTCATGCCGAACCAGCCCGACTACTACAAGACGATCGCCGACATCGCGACGGGCGCCCGCAGCTTCGACATCTGGGGCCCCAACGCGACCGTCACCTTCGGCGCGTACAAGGACGGCTTCGCTGCTGCGATCCAGAACAACACGTCGTTCTCCGATGTGCTCGGCACGATGCAGGACACGACGGTCACCGACATGAAGAAGCTCGGCTTCACCGTCAACAAGTAGCATCAGCCGCAGTTCCCGTGTCGTCCGGGGAGGAAGCCTCGTTCCTCCCCGGGCGGCCGGTCCGGCCCCAAACCTTCGGTCCCTGAGCCTGTCGAAGGGCCAGCACCACCCCGGCAACACAGCCCCACCCGCACCGCCACCCGCCCAGCCCCACCCGCACCGCCACCCGCCCAGCCCCACCCAGCCCCACCCTCAGTCGAGGAGCGACCATGGCAACAACCACCCCCCAGCGAGCGGCGAGCCCCGCACGCGGCGCCACCCGGAGCGCGCCGCCCACTGCTCGCGGCCCCAAACGCAAGCGCCTGTCGAGCCCGGTCTTCCCGATGCTGCTCGTCGCCCCGGCGATCATCCTGCTGGCGCTCTTCACGGTCGCACCCGGCGTCTACGCCCTCGTCCTCAGCCTCATGCAACGCAAGGTCGGCGGCGGGCTCCTCGGCGGCGGCAGCACGAGCGAGGTCTTCGTCGGCTTCGCGAACTACGTCACCGCCCTCGCCGACAGCGAGCTGTGGGGCAGCCTCGGCCGCATGCTCGCCGTCGCCGTCATCGGCGTCCCCGCGACCATCATCCTCGCGCTCCTCTTCGCCCTCTGCCTCGACGCGAACCGGGCCCGCCTCGTCGGCTTCGCCCGCATCGCGATCTTCCTCCCCTACGCGGTCCCCGGCGTCGTCGCCTCGCTCCTCTGGGGCTTCATGTACCTCCCGGCGACGAGCCCGATCGGCGGAGACGTCATCAACTACTTCGGTTCGAGCCAGATCTTCTTCTCCGTCGCGAACATCGCCGTCTGGGGTGTCGTCGGCTTCAACATGGTCATCATGTACACGGCCCTCCGCGGTCTCCCCAAGGAAGTCTTCGACGCGGCCCATGTCGACGGCGCCAACGAGTTCCAGATCGCGCTCCGCATCAAGCTCCCGATGATCAAGCCCGCCGTCATCATGTGCGCGCTGTTCTCGGTCCTCGGCGGCCTCCAGCTGTTCAACGAGCCGATGACGCTCCGCCCGCTCGCCAACGCGATCTCCTCCACCTGGGTGCCGCTCATGAAGGTCTACACGGATGCGTTCGTCAACGACGACATCCACCAGGCGGCGGCCACGTCGATGATCCTCGTCGTCCTCACCATCGGGGCTTCGGTCCTCGTCAACAGCTTCGGCTCGATCCTCGGAAACAGGAAACGATGACCACCTCGACGCTCACCCCTCCCCGCATCGCCCTCGCCCGCGGTGGCAAACGCACCAACGTGTTCGCGACGACCGTCCTCGTCGTCGGAGCCCTGTACTGCATCCTGCCCGTGCTGTGGATCCTCATCGCATCGACCAAGTCGAGCAGCGAACTGTTCTCGACGACCACGTACCTGCCCTCGTTCACGGGCGGCTTCTTCGAGAACATCCAGCAACTGTTGACGTTCCGCGGCGGCATCTTCGGCCGGTGGGCGCTCAACTCCGTCATCTACGCGGTCGGCGGCGGTCTCGCCTCCACGCTCATCGCTGCGGCCGCCGGCTACGCGCTCGGGAAGTACACCTTCCCCGGTTCGAAGCTCGCGTTCCGTGTCATCATCGCCGGCGTCCTGCTCCCGCAGATCATGCTCGCGATCCCGCAGTACCTGATGCTGTCGCAGGTGGGCCTGACGAACAACTACGCGTCGGTCCTGCTCCCGCTGCTCGTCAGCCCGTACGCGATCTACCTGTGCAAGATCTACGCGGAAGCGTCGGTACCGGACGAGATCATGGAGGCCGCCCGCATCGATGGTGCGTCCGAGTGGAAGATCTTCCTCTCGACCGGCCTTCGTCTGATGGCGCCCGCGCTCGTGACCGTGTTCCTGCTGCAGTTCATCGCCATCTGGAACAACTTCCTGCTGCCGTTCATCATGCTCTCCGACGACTCGATGTTCCCACTCACCCTCGGGCTGTACGGGATGCTGCGCTCGAGCGCTTCACAGGCCGCGCTGTACTCGCTCGTGATAACGGGGACGCTCCTCGCGATCGTGCCCGTCGTCATCCTGTTCCTGTCGTTGCAGCGCTTCTGGCGGGTCGACCTGCTCTCGGGCGGCGTCAAGAGCTAGCGCATGGCCCGGCCCCTGAGCCTGGTGTCACCGGTCCCTGAGCCTGTCGAAGGGCCCTCGAACCCTGCACTTCGACAAGCTCAGCGACCGGAATCAGCCGACGCCCCATGGCCCGGTCCCTGAGCCTGTCGAAGGGCCTCAGACGGCGCGGGACCGCTCAGGAGATGACGAGGGTCGCGATGGCGCCCGTCGGCTCCAGTGTGAATCGCAGCGTGCCGATGCCGTTGAACCGGTCGCTCGAGACGCTCAGCCGGAGGATGTGCGCTTCACCGTCGGCCTGGTGTTCGACGAGTTCGAACTGCGCGCCGACGCCGATGTTGTCGGTCCCGTCCCAGGAGGCGATTCCGTCCCGTCCGGTGAACACCCGACCCCAGTCGTCGAGGGTCGCGTCGGGCGCGAAGGCGTCGAGGAACCGTTCGGCGTCGCCGTCGTTCGTGGCGTCGATGAACTCCTGCAGCGCCTCGGGAAGGGCGGGGGACGTGGGCTGATCGGTCATGTCGCTGCTCCAGGGTCGACGGCTGCCCGCCGCCCGGCGGGACCGGTCCCAGTCTGGCGCGTCGATCACCATTCCGACAGGTCCCATCGGCCCGACCCTTTCTGCCGAGGGGGATGGACGGGTCAGCGGGCGCGGTAGCGGAGTCCGTCGAGGAGCAGCGTGACCATCCGATGCGCACGTGCGCCGTCCTGCGAGGCGGGCGGAGGCACGCACAGGTTCGCGACCGCGCCGAGGAGTTCCATCGGGTCGACGTCTGCACGCACGGACCCTGCCGCTTCGGCACGCTCGAGCAGCATCCTGAGCGCCGGGCCGAGACGCTCTTCGAAGTAGAGTGGAAGCGCGTTGAAGGCGGGGTCGCCCGAGTGCAGGGCCGATGCCAGGCCGTGCTTCGTCGCGATGAACTCGGTGTAGCGCTGCAGCCACAGTTCGAGGGCCTCGTCGGGTTCGTGAGCGGCCACGAGGACCGGCGCTGCAGCGGCGCAGTCGTCGATCTCGTGTCGAAAGACGGCGGCGACGAGATCCGATCGCAGCGGGAAGTGGCGGTACAGCGTCGCCGTGCTCGACCGCATCGACGAGATCGTGCCGCCCGGAACGGATGTCAGCCCGCTCGACATGGCGTACAAGACGCCCGCGATCCTGGACGCTGGCCTGCGTCGTCGCCCCGTCGCCTAGCCCGGCTGCCGAGGGGTCGCAAACTGCGGGTGCCACTCCGGTGAACTCGCAGTTTGCGACCCCTCGGCAGCAGTGACCGGAGGGGCTGGGCCGGAGTGAGCACGGCCAGACGGGTGCGCGATGCGGCACGGAGGAGCATGATGAAGCATGGTCAACGGGGAGACGGCGGGATCCGCAGGCACGGGTGCGGCGGACGGGACGCGCACGGGGCACACCGACCGGACCGACGCGGTGGACAGAACTGACGCCACGGACAGAACTGACGCCACGGACATCGCCCGGGCGACGGACGGAATCGGAACGACGGAGACGACCCGCGCGACTGACGCGACCCATGCGCCCGCGCCGGAGCACGGAGTCCAGCTGAGTGCGCTCGTCACCATTCCGGCCGGCGACTTCCGCATGGGCTCGACCGACTTCTACCCCGACGAAGGCCCCGTGCACACCGTCCACGTCGACGCCTTCTCCATCGAACAGCATCCCGTGACCAATCGGCAGTTCGCCGCGTTCGTCGAGGCGACCGGGTACGTCACGGTCGCCGAACGCGCGCTCGACCCGGCAGACTTCCCCGGCGCGGATCCAGCCGATCTCGTCCCCGGCGCGCTCGTCTTCACCCCGACCGCCGGTCCCGTCGACCTCCAGATGTGGCAGCAGTGGTGGCGATGGCAGCCCGGCGCGAACTGGGCCCACCCGCAGGGTCCCGGCTCCGACATCGACGGCCTCGACGACCACCCCGTGGTCCTCGTGTCCTCCGAGGACGCGAGCAGGTACGCGGCATGGGCGGGGCGCCGACTGCCGACGGAAGCCGAGTTCGAATACGCCGCGCGAGGCGGTCTCGACGGCGCCGCGTTCGCGTGGGGCGATGTCGCGAATCCCGACGGCGCCGTCCTCGCGAACTCCTGGCAGGGCCGCTTCCCCTACCTGAACACGGGTGCGGCGGGGTGGGTCGGCACGTCCCCCGTCGGTTCGTTCCCGGTGAACGGTTACGGCATCGCCGACCTCATCGGCAACGTCTGGGAATGGACCACCGACTACTACCTCGACGGAACGACGCGTGCCGACATCCACGCATCCCACGCGCACGGCGACCCGGGCAGCGGCGGCGATACGGCTCACCGCGATGACGGTCCCGGCGATGCGGCGCAGGACGGCCAGAGTCACGATCACGGGCACGGGCATGCCGCTCGGGATCAGGCGATGGGCAGCGATGCGGCGAGCGGCGAGTCCTGCTGCGCTCCCGCTCGTGGTCCACAGACGATCGCGCTCGGTTCCCGTCCCGTCGACCCCTCAGCAACAGCCCCCGCCGCACCCACCGCATCGACACCGCCATCAACAGCAACAGCAACAGCAACAGCAAGGTCGGCGCCCTCGTCCTCCGCCGCGCATGCGGACTCGAGCTGCACATGCGCTCCCGGCTCCGCGAGCGACGCTCGTTGGGCCGTGGCTTCGACGGCACCGGGCGAGCTGCAGCCGCGTCGGGTCCTCAAGGGGGGCTCGCATCTGTGCGCGCCGGAGTACTGCCTTCGTTACCGTCCAGCCGCTCGCTCCGCCCAGTCGATCGACTCGGCGACCACCCACATCGGCTTCCGCTGCGCCCTCTGACCAGCCTGGGCACCCCGCCCAGGCCCTCCCGGGGCCTTTCCGCCCTGCCGGACCACGCGAGGTGAGGCTTCCGGTGGTTCAGGCGGCCCGAAAACGACCGGAAGCCTCACCTCGCCGGCAGACAGGCAGGAGCGGGGGCGCCGGGGAAGAGGTCCGGGTGAACGAGCGCGCTACAGGAGGGGCGGCGTGCTGTCTCGCAGGATGGGACGGGTCGGGACGATGCGACGGGTGAGCTCACCCTCGGCAGCCGTCGCACGATGGATGGCCTCGTCACCGACCTCATCGAGCGGCACGTGCACGGTCGTGAGGCTCGGGACGACGTCACGCAGCGTCGTGAGGTCGTCGAATCCGGCGACACCGATGCGCGCGAGCACACCCTCACCACGCGCACGGAGAGCGGCGAGCGCACCGAGCGCACCCTCGTCGGTCACGGCGAATACGAGGTCGATGTCGTCCAGCACCTCGTCGCTCAGTTCCTCGATCGACGCGCGCGTACCGGCCCAGGTGAAGTCGGGGCTGATCACCCGATCCGGTGGAACGATGACACCGCTCTCCGCGAATCCGGACACGAAACCGTCGACCCGCTGCTGCATCGCGAGGAGGGGGATGTCGCTCGCGAGCACGAGCGGACGACGGTATCCGAGTCCTGCGAGCTGTACGGCGAGGTCGCGCGCACCCTCGAAGTTGTCGAACGCGACGGTCTCGAACGGCATGTCCGCACGGCTGATGAGCACCACCCGACCACCGGTCTCCTCATACCGACGGAGTTCGGCCTCCACCTCTGATCCGGACGGCGCATCGATGTATCCGCTGCCGGCGAGGATGATCGCGCGCGGCTGCTGGCCGCGGAGTTCCCGAACGAGTTCGAGCTCCCGATCGGCACGCCTCCCGCTCACCGCGACGGACACCCGGAGTCCGGCGGCTTCCGCAGCGCGCATGATCGAGCCGGTCATCGCCGAGAAGTAGGGGTCCGCGATCCCGCTGACGATGAGCGCGATGGTGTGCGATGCGCCGCGCGCGACGGCCTGCGCCGCGAGGTTGGGCGTGTACCCCAGTTCGCGCGCGGCTCCGAGGACGAGTTCGCGGTATCGGTCGTCGACTTTGCGGGCCGATCCGTTGACCACCCGCGATGCCGTCGATTGCGACACCCCGGCCCGTCGTGCGACGTCGGAGAGGGTCACTGGCCTGCGCGTACCGGCATCGTTGTCGAGTTCCACGGGAGCAGGATACCGCTTGCCCGCGTGCGTGGACCGCGTCCGGGCGGGCGCGCCATCGGCTCCGCGGCGGAGTGGCGCCCAGGTGGGGCCCGGCCGCTCGGGGCCGGCGGGCGATTCCGTGATCGTGGCTGGCTCGCACATCAGCGCGCCCCTGCCTGGATCAGTGCCACCCGGCGGCGATGGCGAGGACCATCATGCCGAGCGACGCGGCCGTGACCGCCGTTCCCGCAGCGGCCAGCCGGGGTGCTGCCTCCGCACCCCCGACCGCGATTCCGCGAAGCCCGGACCGGAACACGATCCACGCGGCGAAGACTCCCGATGCCACGAGCACGGCACCCGCGGACGGGGTGCCGGTCGCTGCGCCGGTCGCGACCCCGAGCTGTCCGTGATGCCCGCCGCTCCTCGCGGCGGTGAGCAGCGGAACCGCTGTGATCGCCGCCATCGCGAGCAGGTCGACGACCGAATGGACGTTGGCGGGGAGACGACCGAGCCGGACCCGCACCGCGACGACCGCGGCCCAACCGAGGAACACGAGCACCGCCACGCCGGTCCGCGCGACGGAGTGCCCGCCGATCATCGAGAACGCCATGACGGCGAGCATCATCGTGTGCCCGACGATCCAGTGGGCGAGCCGCAAGCGCTCGGAGGGCGATCGGGCGGCTCCGGCCTCACCGGCCTCCACCGCACCAACGAGCACCCCGCCACTCATCGCTACTTGCCGTACCCGTTACTGAGACCCGCGATGTACTGCCGGGAGAACACGGTGAAGAGGATCACGAGCGGCACGGCGCCCAGCGTGAGTGCTGCGAGGAGCGCCGGGTAGTCGTTCTGAAACTGGCCCACGAACTGCTGCACCCCGAGCGTCACCGTCTGGTTGCCCTTGCTCGGCGCGAGGATGAGCGGGAACCAGAGGTCGTTCCAGACCGGCAGCATGGTGATCGAGGCGACGGCCGCGAGGCCCACCTTCACGATCGGGAGGGTGATCCCGAGCGTCCGCAGCTCACCGGCGCCGTCGATGCGCGCCGCTTCCTTCAACTCGGTGGGGACGGAGCGGAAGTACGTCGTCATGAGCGCGATGGCGAGCGGCAACTGCATCGCCGTGTAGACGAGGACGAGCGAGGTGAGCGTGTCCATGAGCCCCCACGCGATCATCGTCTTGAGCAGCGGGACCGTGCCGAGGCGGATCGGGAGCATGATGCCGAGGACGAAGAAGCCGGCGATGAGCGGGCTGATCCGCACCTTGTACTCGACGAGCGCCCAGGCGGCGAGCGTGCCGAGGACGACCGTCAGCACCACGGTCGCGATCGTGACGATGATGCTGTTCTGGTAGTTCAGGAGGATGTTGCCGCGACTGAACACGTTGATGTAGCCCTGCAGGTTGAACGTCTCGGCGTTCGGCAGCGCGAACGGTTCACCGAAGATCCCCTGCGTCGTCTTGAAGGAGTTCATGACCACGATGAGCACTGGCACGGTGGAGCACAACGCCATGATGATGAGGACGACGTGCACGCCGGCGCCGGTCAGGACGTCGACGGGAGCCTTGCGGCGGGGGCGGGTCTCACCGGGTTCGAGCGTCAGCGGGCGGTTCGATGCGGCGCGCGTTCGCGGCTTCGAGAGGGTGGAATTCTGCGTCATCGGAATGTCCTAGAGCTCGTAGGTCTTCAGTCGGCGCTGCAGCACCCAGAAGTACGCGGCGGTCGTGATGAGGATGATGAGGAAGATCACGGAGGCGACGGTGGCCCCGAGATCGAGGTCGGCGACCTGCCCGCTGGACCCGAAGAAGGTGCGGTAGAAGAGGGTGCCGAGGATGTCCGTGCTGTAGTTGGGTCCCGGTGCCGAGCCGTTGAGGGCGTAGACGATGTCGAAGCCGTTGAACGTCCAGATGTAGGTGAGCACGGCGATGAGCCCGAACTGCGGCGCGATGAGCGGGAACTTCATCCGCCAGAAGATCTTCCAGCCGTTCGCACCGTCGATCCGGGCTGCTTCGATGACGTCGGCGGGGATCGCGAGGAGCGCGGTGTACAGGAACACCATCGGGATGCCCACCCACTGCCAGACCGACATGAGCGAGATCGTGGGGAGCGCCGTCGCCTCGGTGCCGAGCAGCGGGAAGTCGACGAGGCCCCACAGCGGGTTGATGATGAGCCGCCAGACGAATCCGACGATGACGACCGAGAGGGTCGCGGGGATGAAGAGGAGCGTCCGGTAGATCCCGACCGACTTCCGGATCACCCCGGAGGTGAGGAGCGCCGCCATGAGGAGGCCGATCGGCAGCTCCACGATGAGGTGGATGAGGAAGAACTGGAGGCTGTTGAGGAGGGCGTTCCAGAATCGTTCGCTCGTCGTCGGGTTGGTGAAGAGCGTCAGGTAGTTCTCGAACCCGACGAACGCGCTCCCTCCGCCGCTCGAGTCGAAGAAGCTCAGGACGATCGAACTGATGAGCGGGTACACCGAGAACGCCACGTAGACGATCAGCGCCGGCAGCACGAACAGTGCGAGGAGGCGGTAGCGGGTGGCGGTGCGGATCATTCCAGAGCTCTCCGTCGTCGAACAGGGGGAGGTGTGGCTCGGCGGTGCGGGGCTGCATCGCCGATGATGCGTGGATGCCGTGACGTGCTCGCGGCGGGCGGAACGCGAGTTGCGGGTGTGTGCGATGCGGATCCGGTGGGCCGCCCGATGAGGGCGGCCCACCGCATCGCTCCGGCTATTTCGCGGCCGGCTTGTACCAGGAGTCGAGCCCCTTCTGGAGCTCGGCCGTGGCGTCCTCGGGCGAGAGGCCCGAGTTGTACATGAGTTACGCGACGCGCCAGATCTCATCGTCGAGCGGCGGCTGGCCGGCGCTCAGGCGGTCGAGGGCGAGGCGTGAGGTGAGCTCGGCACCCTCCTTGAGACCCGCGAACTCCTGGGCCAGCGGGTCGTCGTACGTGACCGGCTCTTTGCCCATCGAGAAGAAGCCGGGCAGTTTGTTCACGTAGAGCTGCTGGAACTCGGGGGTGCCGAGCCAGTTGAGGAACTCGGTCGCCGCCTCCTTCTGCTTGCCCTTGGCGTTCAGGCCGAAGGCCATGTCTGCCATCTCCTGCTGGTAGCGCTGGCCGCCGGCGACCGCGGGCGGTGCGCCGAAGACGCCGACGTCGAGTCCCGTCGAGGTGACCTGGCTGATCTGCCATGATCCGTCGGGGATGATCGCCGCCTTGCCGAGGGTGAAGAGCTGCATCATGTCCTCGTAGGAGATGGACTCGTAGCCCTTCGGCAGGTATTGCTTGAACGCGTCGAACGCCGTGAAGCCCTCCACGAACGCGGGGTCCGTGAGCTTCTGCGTGCCGTCGATCAGGCCGAGGCGCCCCTCCTCGCCCTTCCAGAAGTTGGGGCCGATCTGGTACAGCATGTTGTACGCGAGCTGCCACCCGTCGGCGGTTCCGAGGGCGAGCGGCGCGACCTTGCCATCGGCGTTGATGGCGTCGAGCGTGGACAGGAATTCGGCCTGGGTCGTCGGGACCTTGAGCCCCAGGTCGGAGAAGATCTTCTTGTTGTAGTAGAAACCGGCGAGGACCGATGCGGTGGGGACGCAGTACGGCTTGCCGTCATCGCCCTCCCATGCGGCGAGCGCGGTCTGGTCGAACGACGAGATGGCGTCGATGCCATCGAGCGAGTCGAAGTAGCCCTTCTCGATCCAGGAGCGGTTGACGTCGAAGGGGCGACACATGATGACGTCCGGGCCGGTGCCGCTGTCGATCTGCGACTGGATGGTCGCGTTGTAGTCGTTGGTGTCGACGGGCGCGTATTCGACCTCGATACCGGGGTGGGTCTTCTGGAATTCGGGGATGATGTCGCTCTCCCACATGGCGGCGTCTTCGGTACGCCACGTGCCGACGACGATCTTGACTGAGTCTCCGTTGCCGCCGCCGCTGTCAGCCGAACACCCGGCGAGACCGAGTCCGATGGCTGCAACGGTGAGGACGGCGAACGGCGCGATTTTCGAGCGCATCGAGTGTTCTTCTCTCCGTGATGGTGAACATGAGGTGACGCGTGCCGGCCAGGGGAGCCAGCGTGTCGTGAGTCGACCGGGGCCGACGTGGTGGTCAGCATAACGAGGTCTCTATGCGGTAACAAGAGGTATTTACCAGATCGAAACAAGCTCGGAATGAATCGGCGTGCTTTCGGTGAACTTCTCGCAATAGGTATGACGTGGTCTCATCGGACTGCGTATTCCGTTTTCCCGGCCGACTGGGCCGCGTACCGGAGCGTGATTCCGGTGATTCGGCTGCCGACCAGGCGAGGAGCCGGTGCCGACGTCGCTCCGCCGGTCCCCACAGAATGGTGGACGCGTATTGGTATGTTGTGGTACCTATTGGTTTACATGTGGATGATCATGTGCGGCTGATCGCACCGACGCGATCGATGATTCGGAGGAAGACATGGGAGTGCAGGAATTCGTCGACGGTGGTTCGAGCGCGGTCCTCGCGACCCTGACGAGCGAGGAGATCGACGCGAACCGTCGCATCCTCGACACGGCGGGACTGGTGAGCGATGACACGCACTTCGCGTACGTCGGCCTCCTCGAGCCGGACAAGCGCGTCCTCCTCGCCGACGGCACGGCCCCACGTCACGTGCGGAGCTTCCTCCTCGACCTCTCCACCGGCGCGTCCCACGACGTCGTGACCGACCCTGCCAGCAACGCCGTCGTCTCCGTCAACGAACTCGACCCGGTGGTCGACGGCGCGGTCCCCGTCGTCCTCCGCGAATTCAGCCTCGTCGAGGAGGTCGTCCACAAGGACGAGCGCTGGCTCGCCGCCATGGCCAAGCGCGGCCTCACCGACGTCTCCACCCTGCGCGTCAACCCGCTCTCCGCCGGCGTGCTCGACGAGAGCGAGCAGGGCCGTCGCATCCAGCGCTGCTTCACCTTCGTGCAGCGCACCCCCGACGATCTCGGTTGGGCGCACCCGGTCGACGGAGTGACCGTCATGGTCGACGTCGTGAGCGGCGAAGTGATCGACGTCGTCGACTACGCAGACCTCCCCGTCCCCCAGGAGGACGGCAACTTCCACCTGGCATCCTGGCGAGGACCCGACCGGACCGGCCTCACGCCCATCGAGATCACCCAGCCTCAGGGTCCCAGCTTCACGATCGACGAGCACGGCGTCCTCGACTGGGCCGGCTGGCGCATGCAGGTCGGCTTCGACCAGCGCGAAGGCCTCGTCTTCCACAACATCTCGATCGCCGACGGCGAGGCGCAGCGCCCCGTCCTCTACCGCGCGTCGATCGCCGAGATGGTCGTCCCCTACGGAGACCCGGCGCCGCAGCGCTGGTTCCAGAACTTCTTCGACTGCGGCGAATACCTCCTCGGCGGCTTCGCGAACTCCCTCGAACTCGGGTGCGACTGCGTGGGCGACATCACCTACCTCGATGCGGTCATCGGCGGCAACGACGGCCACACGCACGTCATCCCCCAGGCGATCTGCATCCACGAGGAGGACGCCGGGATCCTCTGGAAGCACTTCGACAACTGGAACGGATCGAGCGACTCCCGCCGCAACCGTCGCCTCGTCGTCAGCTTCTTCGTGACGGTCGGCAACTACGACTACGGCTTCTACTGGTACTTCGGTCTCGACGGCACGATCGAGTTCGAGGTCAAGGCCACGGGCGTCGTCTTCACGTCCTCATACCCGGGCAAGGGATACCCCTTCGCCACCGAGCTCGCTCCCGGCCTCGGCGCCCCGCACCACCAGCACCTCTTCAGCGCCCGCCTCGACACGATGATCGACGGCCTCCCGAACGCCGTCGATGAGCTCGAAGCCGTCCTCGTCCCCCGCGGTTCCGAGAACCCGTCCGGAACCGGCTTCACACAGCGCGTCACCCGTCTCCGCACGGAGTCCGAAGCGCAGCGCCTGGCCGACAACCGGAAGAACCGCGTGTGGTTCGTCGGCAGCACCGAGGCCACGAACCGTCTCGGCCTGCCCACCGGCTGGGTGCTCTTCCCCGAGGGTCAGCCGGTTCTGCTCGCCGACGAGGAGTCGGACATCCACGCCCGCGCGACGTTCACGTCGAAGCACCTGTGGGTCACGCAGTACGAACCGTCCGAGCAGTACCCGGCCGGCGACTTCGTGAACCTGCACCCGGGCGGCGCCGGCATCCCCGAGTGGATCGCGGCGGACCGCGACATCGACGGCCAGGACATCGTCCTCTGGCACACCTTCGGCCTCACGCACTTCCCGCGCCCGGAGGACTGGCCCGTCATGCCCGTCGACACGACCGGATTCGTCTTCAAACCGCACGGCTTCTTCGACCGGAACCCGGCACTCGACATCCCCGCGAACGACCACTGCGCCGTTCCGGCCGGCGGGCACGAGGGTCACGAAGGACACGCGGGCCATGGAGGACACGACCACGGCGGGCACGACCACGGCGGGCACGATGGCCCGCATGACGGGCGCGGCGGGCACGACCACGGGTCCCCGGCACCCGCCGTCGGCACCGAATCCGACGTGCCCGAGGGCCCGCACGACCACCACCAGCACGGTTGATCCCGGCTGCCAGAGAGAAAGACGACCAGTGGACGGTTACATCAGTTGGGCCGCCGCGCGCGCGGCTCAGGCGGACGCCCTCGGTGACGCGATCGTGCGACTTCGCGCGCAGGTGGAACGAGCACAGGGAAACGGCGCCCTGACGGGTCCTGGCCCCGTGTTCCTCGGTGTCGGGGCGAGTCTCGCCGCCACGAGCGCCGCCGTCTGGGAGCTGCGCGCTCGCGGCATCGATGCGTGGCGATTGGGCGCGGGCGACACCCCGCTCCCCCTCCCCCTCAGCGAGCACCCCATCATCGGGATCTCGCAGAGCGGGCGGAGTACGGAGACGATCGCCGCCCTCGATTCGGTTGCGCCTGCGCTGCGTCTGGCGGTCGTGAACAACAGCGCGTCGCCGCTCGCGGAGCTCGTCGACCTCCGCATCGACCTCGGCGACATCCCGGACAGCTACGCGTCGACGATCGGGTACACGGCGACCGTCGTCGCGCTCGCGATGATCGCGGAAGCGTGGGACGGCGGATCGATCGATCCCGGTTGGGCAGCGTTCCCGGACGTCTTCCGGGCGTTCGATGAGCGCCTGATGCTGGAGGTCGAGCACGCGGCGGCGCTCTTCGTCGGAGCACCGAGCAGCGACTTCGTCGGTGGTGGCGCCTCGGCCGGTTCCGCCGAGGCCGGTGCGCTCCTGTTCCGGGAGGTCGCTCGGATCCCCAGCAGTGCGATGAGCACCCGGCAGTACCTCCACGGCGCGATGGAGTCGGCCGGGGCGGGTGTGCACGTCCTGTTCGGCGGTGCGCGGGAGCTGCAGGTGGGACGGATGCTCAGCGCCTCGGGTCATCCCGTCGTCCTCGTCACGACCGAGGCCGATGCCGCTGAGCTCGGGCTCGGGTCTGGTCTCGGGTCGGGTCTCGGTTCTGTCGGCGGCGCCGGTTTCGGCGGTGGCTCCGGTCTCGGCGGTGGCTCCGGTCTCGGCGGCGGCTCCGGTCTCGGCGGCGGCTCCGGTCTCGGCGGCGGCTCCGGTCTCGGCGGCGGTGTCGAGAACGGTTCGATCGCTGTCATCACGCTGCCCGCGGGGTCCGTGCATCAGCGGAGCATCCTCGAGGCGCTCGTCCTGCAGGTGCTCGTCGAGCGGGTCTCCGGTCTGCTCGGTGTGGACATCGAGGAGTTCGTGTTCGAGAATGACGACACGAAGGTTCCGGCTCCGCAGCCCACCACGTGACTGCCTGCCCGGCGGTCGGCCTCGTCGTCCGCCGGGCCTTTCCCTCTCGGCCACTGCCCCTGTCAAAGCACTCCGGTCACTGCCCCTGTCAACGCACTCCGGTCACTGCCCCTGTCGAAGCGCCCCGCTCACTGAGCCTGTCGAGGTGCCCCTGGTTCGCTCATAACTCCTTCAATTCGCGCATCGTCGGTCGACCGATCGCCGGAATCCCGGGGATCCCCGTCGAGCCGTGCCTCGAATTGAAGGAGTTGTGGTGATGCAACGAGCTGCAGAGCCCGGTCGCTGAGCCTGTCGAGGCGTCCCCCTCACCGCCGAGCCATCCCACCGGTCACTGAGCCTGTCGAAGTGCCAGCAACTGTCCGGTATCCCCTGGCAAGATGAGTGTCGCCCACCTTCGACATCCGGGAGCCCTCATGCACGGTCGACGCTCTTCTCTCCGCACCTTCGGCATCGCCGCCGCCGCCCTGACGGGTGCGCTGCTGCTCGCGGGGTGCTCCGGTGCCCCGTTCTCGAGCGACTACGCTGGCGTTCCGACGAACGCTCCGAACGAGTCGTCGAATGATCCTTCGGCGAACACCCCGGTCGCCGTCTGGACGACCGATGGCACGTCCATCGCGCTCACCACGTTCGGCAGTTCGAGCTGTCCTGCCGCTCCGACGAAGGTCGAGGTCGTGAGTGCCACGAAGCTGTCGATGCCGCTCAAGGCGACCGGTGGCGAGGTTTGCACAGCGGATTTCGCACCGCACACGTATGAGATCCCGAAGCCGGATGGCATCGATGCGTCGAAGTCCATCACGATCGACTTCGGTCACACCCTCACGGCCACCCTCGCCCCGGCATCCTGACCGCCGCCTCTCCCACGCTTCTCCCCGCCCCCCCCGGGACCCGTTTGCACAATTCAGGACCATTTTCAGAATTCAGGACTCCCGGGCGGCGCGTCGGTCCAAATCTTCCTGAATTGTGCAAATGTTCCTGAATTCCGGAACTCCTGGGGCGCATGAGGACGGAATGGGCATGCCGACGCTGATCAATCGCTTTCCGGTCCAAGAGTTCCGGAATTGTGCTCAATCAGGGACCGAGGAGGAGACGGCGGAACGGGCGGGACGGCGGGACGGCGGGACGGCGGGACGGCGGGACGGCGGGACGGCGGGACGGACGGGACGGCGGGACAGCGGAACCGGACGGGACGGCGGGACAGCGGAACCGGACGGCGAAGCGATGGGGCTAGCGGGAGCTCCGCGCGAAGAGCGTCCGCAGGCGGTACCGCTCGCCGACGTAGCGGATCGTCGACAGGGCGACGGCACGACCATCGGTTCCATGCGCCACCTGTTGCATGACGAGCAGCGGCTTGCCCGGTTCGAGGCTCAGGTGCGCGGCCGTCGTGTCGTCGGCCTCGCGCGCTTCGATCGTGCTGTCCGCGCGTTCCGGCGAGAAACCGGCCGCGTCGAGCTGCTCGTAGAGCGAGTCGGTCGCGAAGTCGACGTCGGTGAGGTCCGGGAGCATCGACAGCGGTACGACGGAGCTGTCGAGGGCGATGGGGACGTTGTCGAGCATGCGGATGCGATCGAGGCGGAACACGGGCGTGCCCGGGGCGACCGCGAGGGCTTCGCCTTCATCGAGCGTCGCGAAGCCGCTCTCGGCCTTCAACACGACGGAACTCGTGACGAGGCCCATCCGCTTGGCGGTCTCGGAGAACGATTCGAGACTGTTCGGCCACTCCTTGGCGGGGCCAGCGGCAGCGACATACCAACCGCGCCCGTGGGAGGGACTGAGCACCCCTTCGTCGACGAGGTGGAGGAGTGCTTTGCGGAGGGTGACCCGACTGATGCCGAGCTGCTGGCACAGGTCGCGTTCCGGCGGGAGGCGCATGCCGGTCGCGAGCGCGCCCGACTCGATCTCCGCTTTGATCAGGTTGACTGCTTGGATCCACAACGGTTCCGGGTAGTCGGCACGGATCGGTGATGCGGGTGTTGCGTTGGCCTCGACACGGTCCACGTCGTCCCCCTGCTGCTCGGATCGTTCCTGGTATACCACATGAGTACCCTATACGACCACTCGGTGATTCTGCTGATCCTGCCACCCTTTTCAGGAACGTGTCGTCGCGGCGCGTCACATCGGCTCCGCGGTGGAGGATTCCGACAAACGGAACGACGCGGGATGAGCCCGAGAACTGACCGATGCGCGCACATGTCGAGTCCATAGGGCGCGCATATGGAACTGTCAGGGCTCACGACCCGATCCGATGTCCGACGCGCGTAGCGTTGAGGAAGACGGAGGGAGGCGGCATGGTGAAGCGGATCGGACAGCCCAGGACGGTGCTCGGGATCGGCGCGGCTCTTGTTCTCGTGGGCACCCTCGCCGTCGTCGGCGCGAACGCCTCCAGCATCGCCGACGCGGCCTCGTCAGCAGTCGCCTCCACGAGCGCCTCGCCGAGCGCTTCCGCCGGCGCCGGCACAACCACCGGCACTGCCTCCTCGTCGGCCCCGGTCGGCGCCAGCTCCACGACAACCGCAGCGGAGCCGACCGTCGTCGCGATCGGCGATTCGATCATGGACGGCCACGGGACCGATGCGGATCAGGCGTGGCCGATCCTCGTCGCGGCGGACAATGGCTGGTCGATCACGAACCTGTCGAGCGACGGCACGGGCTTCCTGCAGCCGGGCGATGACGGCACGACGTTCGAGGCGCAGGTCCAGCGGGCGGCCGGGCTGGACCCGGACATCGTCATCATCTCGGCGAGCACGAACGATCTCGACCAGGACGCCGACGCCCTCGCGACTGCGACGATGGACACGATGACGTCCCTCCGCGCCGCCCTGCCCAACACGCAGATCATCGCCCTGAGCGCATTCTGGGGCGACACGGCCCCGTCAGATGAGCTCGATCCGATCAACGGGGCGATGCAGTCCGCCGCGCAGGCCGTCGATGCACGTTGGGTAGACATCGGGCAGCCGCTCGCGGACCGCCCGGACCTCATGCAGTCCGACGACGTCCATCCCACCGCGGAGGGCCTCAGCGTGCTCGCCGCTGCGATCGAGGCCGACCTCGATCCCACGGCACAGTCCGGCTCCGCCGCCACCGACGTTGCCGGTGCCGCCCCCGCGAGCTGATCGCTCCGCGACCCGCGACAGGACTTCCCAAGCAGCAGGGCTACATCCCGGAAACGACGAAACCCCCTGCTGAACAGGGGGTTTCGGAGAAGATCCAGTGCGGAGACGGCGGGATTTGAACCCGCGGTCCCCTTGCGAGGACTCCACCTTAGCAGGGTGGTGCACTAGGCCGAACTATGCGACGTCTCCAAGCGTCCGCAGGCGGACGCACGTGGACCATCATAACCGGAGAAAGCCGCAGGGGACGAATCGCACGGCTCCCGCTATGAATCCGGCGAAGCGCGAACCTACTGGTCGTCGAGCGTGCGGCCCTTCGAGCACGTGCGCTGGTCGGCGGTCTGGCCCGTGACGGTCGATGGGAGGACGACTGCCGGCGCAGCGCCCGAGGCGTCCGCGGGCGGCTGAGTGGCGGCTCCCGCATCGGGAGCGGTGCCCTCACCCGGGTCAGTGGGAGGCGCGACGGTCGCGTTCGGATCGGTCACGGCTCCCGTGCCGGTCACGCCGGACAGCTGGATCGCCTGGTCGGCCTTGAGCGCGTCGAACAGGGCGTTCGCGGCACTCGGGATGGGTTCGACGCCGCCCTCGACCGCGGCGTTCGGATACTGCACGAACGCGATGCGGGACAGGTCGACGTCCTTGAGCGTCAACGCGATCGCAGCGATCGTGTCGAGGCTCGTGAGGCTGTCGGAGAGCTGCATGTTCTTCGCAGCAGCCTTGGCGAGCGAGTAGACCGTTCCGGGGTTCGTGAGCGTCTCCGCGCTCTTGACCTTCTGCATCATCGCCGACAGGAACACCTGCTGGTTGCTGATGCGACTGAGGTCGCTGCCGTCGCCGACGCCGTGGCGGGTGCGGAGGAACTGCAGGGCCTCGAAGCCCTCGAGCGAGTGCTCACCGGCCGAGAGGAACGTGCCCGTGTACTCGTCTTCGATGGGATCCGCGACGCACACCGTGACACCGCCGAGCGCCGTCGACATCGCCATCACACCGCTGAACTGCACTTCGGCTGCGAAGGGGATCTCGAGCCCGGTCAGCTTCGACACAGTGAGGGCCGTGCACGCGAGGCCGCCGTAGGAGAGGGAGGTGTTGATCTTCTGCCGCGACATCGAGTCGAACGAGCCGCCCTCGGGATCCGGGCAGGACGGGATGGGCACGAACATGTCGCGCGGGAAGCTGACGACCGTGGCCGACGAGTGGTCCTCGGAGATGTGGAGGAGCATCGTGACGTCATTGAGATTGCCGGTCTCCTCGGTCTCGTCGCCGAAGATCGGGTCCTGGCCGACGCGCGAATCGCTGCCGACGATGAGGAGGTTGACGCCGCCGGGGTACGCACCGATGGCGGGGAGCGGTTGACCGGGAGTCGCGTCGACGAGGGCGACGCCGGGCTTGACGCTCGCAGCGACATCCCACAGCGCGATGGCGCCGACGGTCCCGCCGCTGACAAGGACGACGGCGAGTGTCGATGCAGCGATCTTGAGCGCAGTCAGCCAAGGTCTCGTCCGCTTCAACCGTCCATGACGGGCGATCGTGCTGATCTTGTGCTGCTGTTTCGAGCGCTCGTTCTCGCTCATCGACAACCTTTCATTCTGTTCACCCGGGTGAACTCGATGCGGAGGGCGTGGGATTCGAACCCACGAGACATTTCTGCCCACCAGTTTTCAAGACTGGCTCCATCGGCCGCTCGGACAGCCCTCCCGATGCTTTCAACGCCCGGTATCGGGACACCGGCACGCAATCGAACAACGATCGATTGTATCGGATGGCAACCGAGGAAGCCTGCCACCACTTTCTGGAGGTTCCCTGGATGCAAGCTGGATCGGGTGCCTGTCGATGCAGCCCCTGAGCCTGTCGATCCGGTCCCTGAGCCTGTCGAAGGGTCAGCTCGGCATCACCGTAACTCCTTCAATCCGAGGTCCGGCTCGTTTGAGATCCGCGGAATTCCGGCGATCGGGAGTTCGCCGGTGCGCGAATCGAAGGAGTTGTGCGCACTTCGACAGGCTCAGTGACCGGAGTTCGGCTCAGCGAAGGAGTTGTGCGCGCACTTCGACAGGCTCAGTGACCGGAGTTCAGCTCAGCGACCGGGGCACTTCGACAGGCACAGCGACCGGAACTGGCCGCGCAGGCGACTACTGGTTCTCTTCGGGGCGACCGGCCGTGCAGGTGTTCTGCGCCGCGTTCTGGCCCGTGATCGTCGACGGCAGGTCGACGGTGCCGCCTGCCGTGGCGGGAGGCGCGGCCGGGTCCACCGGGGCGTCCGACGGAGCAGCGGGATCCGCGGCAGGATCGGTCGCGGGATCCGTCGCCGAAGCGTTCGGATCCGTCACCACGTACTTGCCGGCCGCCGTGACGTTGACCGCCTGGTCGTTCTGCAACGCCGTCCACAGCGTGTCCGCGTCGTCGGACGCGACGACGCCGTCACCGGAACTCACCGTCGGTGTCTGCACGAAGGCGACGCGCTCGAGCGGGATGTCCTTGAGCGCGGAGGCGATCGACACCATGACGTCGAGGTTCGCGAGGTTGCTCGACAGCGTGACGTTCTTGAGCGCCGCGCGGGCGATCGAGTACAGCTTCACCGGGTCGGAGAGCGTCTCGCTGCTCTTCAGCGTGCGGACGAGCGAGGAGAGGAAGATCTGCTGGTTGCTGATGCGGCTGAGGTCGCTGCCGTCGCCAACGCCGTGGCGCGAGCGGAGGAAGCCGAGTGCGGCGCCGCCGGAGAGGTCGTGGGTGCCGACGTCGAGCTGGATGCCGCTCCAGGCGTCGGTCAGCGGTTCGGTGATGCAGACGGGGACGCCGCCGACCGCATTCGACATGGAGATGACACCGTCGAAGCCGATCTGCGCGGCGAAGGGGATCGAGAGGCCCGTGATGCCCTCGACCGTGGAGACGGCGCACGCGAGGCCGCCGTCCTTGCCGCCGTACATGAGCGCGGTGTTCATCTTGTCGCGTCCGTCGCCGCCGTTCGCGCAGTCGGCGATGTGCACGTACATGTCGCGGGGGAAGCTCACCACGGTGGCGGACGAGTGGTCCGCGGAGATGTGCATGAGGATCGTGACGTCGTTGAGGTTCTCGTCGCGTTCGCCGTATGCGGCGTTGCCGTCGCCGGAATCGCTGCCGACGAGGAGCAGGTTCACGCCGCCCTCGATCGCGCCGATGTTGGGCGGCGGAGCGCCGGGGGTCTCGTTCGCGAGGTGCACCGTCGGCTTGACGTTCTGGGCGATGTCGAGCGCCGCGACACCGAGGACCGATGCGAAACTCACGCCGATGACGGCCGCGGTCGCAGCGACGAACGTGCCGATGGTGACGAAGGGGCTGGACTTCCGCTGACGACCGTGTCGGACGGCGGCGCGCGATCGGGACGCGTCGGCGTTGCGTGGCATCAGACTCGCTTCCTGTGTCGAACGTCCTCAGGGGGCGACGTGCGTGGAGGTGCGCACGGGAGGTTCGGCGCAGGTAATTCAGACGATACTAGGCAGAAATGCTCCTGAGAAGCTGGGAGAGGCCGTCTTCCGTAACCGCGCCGGTCACTTCGGAGGCGATCGAGAGGACTTCTGCAGGCGCCTGGCCCATGGCCACGCCGCGTCCTTCCGATCCCGCCCAGAGGAGCATGTCGATGTCGTTCCGGCCGTCGCCGACCGCGATCATCTGCGAGCGTTCCATGCCCAACCAGACGCGGACGTGCTCGAGCGCGGTCGCCTTGTTGACGCCCTTGGGAGCGATGTCGAGCCATGCGGTCCAGCCGATCGCGTAGCTGACCTGCTGCAGGCCCATCTGCTCCACGATGCGCAGGAAGTCGGCCTCATCGTGACTCGGGGACACGACGACGACCCGCGTGACCGGGCTCGTGATGAGGTCCTCGAACGGCACCTCTTCCGCCATCTCGAGGTTCCAGTCGGTCATCCCGGCCGTGTAGCGGCGGAAGCCGTCGGGGTACTCGACCATGTAGCTGCCCTCGGCGAGGTGGCTGCGGATGGTGCTGAGCACCTCGGTCGGGTCGAAGACCTCGGTGAAGAAGCGCTCGTAGCCGCCCTCCTCCGCTTCGTTCCGTTTGAGGACGAGCGCTCCGTTCGCGCACACGACGTACTCGGGGGTGAGTCCGAGCTCTTCGAGCACGGGGCGGGTGGTCTCCCAGCTGCGGCCCGTCGCGAGCGTGACGATGTGCCCGAGGGACTCGACCCGACGGATCTCCTCGACGACCGCATCGCTCAGCGTGCCGTCCTCGTGGAGGACCGTGCCGTCGACGTCGAGCGCGACGAGCAGACGGGTGGCAGGATCGGAACCGTCCACGACGGACGCGAGTTGCTGATCGTTCATCGGATCGGCTCGGCCACCGCGAGGCCGCCGAGGTACGGGCGGAGGACCTCGGGGATGATCACGCTGCCGTCCGCCTGCTGGTGTGTCTCGAGGATGGCGACGAGCCAGCGCGTGGTGGCGAGGGTGCCGTTGAGCGTGGCGACAGGTGCCGTCTTGCCCGAGTCCGTGCGGAATCGCGTGTCGAGGCGGCGCGCCTGGTAGGTGGTGCAGTTCGACGTGCTCGTGAGCTCGCGGTACGCGTCCTGCGTCGGCACCCAGGCCTCGACGTCGTACTTGCGTGCTGCGCTCGATCCGAGGTCGCCGGCGGCCGTGTCGATGACGCGGTAGCTGAGGCCGAGCGACTGCAGCATCGTCTCCTGGTAGGACAGCAGGCGCAGGTGCTCCGCTTCCGCGTCCTCCGGCTTGATGTAGACGAACATCTCGAGCTTGTTGAACTGGTGGACCCGGATGATGCCGCGGGTGTCGCGCCCGTACGAGCCGGCTTCCTTGCGGTAGCAGGTGGACCAGCCCGCGTAGCGGAGCGGGCCGCCCTCCAGGTCGAGGATCTCGTCGGAGTGGTAGCCGGCGAGCGCGACCTCGCTCGTGCCCGTGAGGTAGAGGTCTTCGCCCTCGATACGGTACACCTCGTCGTCGTGCTGGCCGAGGAAGCCCGTGCCGGCCATGATCTCCGGACGGACGAGCGTCGGCGTGATGAGCGGGATGAAGCCTTCGGCGAGCGCCTTGTCGAGCGCGTAGTTCATGAGCGCGAGTTCGAGGCGCGCACCGATGCCCCGGAGGAAGTAGAAGCGCGAGCCGCTCACCTTGGTGCCGCGGGCCATGTCGATGCCGCCGTTGAGCTCGCCGAGTTCGAGGTGGTCGCGCGGGGTGAAGTCGAAGGTGGGGCGTTCGCCGACCTCGCGGAGGACCACGAAGTCGTTCTCGCCACCGGCGGGCACGCCGTCGATCACGGGGTTCTGAATGGCTCCGGCGAGCTCCGTGAACCGGGCTTCGGCCTCACCGGCCTGGGCCTGGGCGGCCTTCACCTGGCCGGCGAGCTCCTGCACCTGGGCGACGAGCGCGGCCTTCTCCTCCTTGGGAGCTTTGGCCACCTGCTTGCCGAATGCGTTCTGCTCGGCGCGCAGCTCTTCGAACGCGGTGATGGCTGCGCGACGTGCGGCATCGGCTTCGAGGGCCTGGTCGACGAGTTCGACGGACGAACCCCGGGCCGCCTGAGACTGCCGGATCAGGTCTGGTTCTTCACGGAGGAGTACGGGATCAATCACCCGTCGAGTCTAGCGATCCCGCATGTGAACAGGTCCCGGCTGCCGTACCGTGGACCCCATGACGCAGCCCCAGCATGCCGCCCTCGTGTTCAATCCGGTCAAGGTGGACGCCACGAAGTTGCGCAGCGCGGTCGAGACCGCAGCTCAGGACGCCGGATGGGCGCCTCCCCGCTTCTACGAGACGAGTGTCGACGACCCGGGCATCGGGCAGGCGAAACAGGCCATCGACGACGGCGCCGCCGTTGTGCTCGCGGCGGGTGGCGACGGAACCGTCCGCGCCGTCGCTCAGGGCTTGCGCGGCACCTCCGTCCCCCTCGCGCTCATCCCGTCCGGCACCGGCAACCTCCTCGCCCGCAACCTCAAGCTGCCCCTCGCCGACCAGGCCGCGTCCATCCGGGTCGCGTTCGAGGGCGACACGAAACCCGTCGACATCGGCGTGGTCACGATCGTGCGCGAGGACGGCTCCGAGGAGGAGCAGTGCTTCGTCGTCATGGCGGGCATGGGCATCGACGCGATGATGATCTCCAGCACGAACCCGGAACTCAAGAAGACCGTCGGCTGGCTCGCCTACGTCGAGTCCGGACTGCGGTCCATCATCAAGTCGGAGCCGTTCCGTCTCCACTACCGCCTGCAGGGGCACCGGGAGCATTCGATTCGCGTCAGCTCGATCCTCGTCGGCAACTGCGGGACCCTGCAGGGCGGCATCGAGCTGATGCCGGATGCGGCGATCGACGACGGGATCCTCGACATCGCCGTCCTGCAGCCGAAGGGCGCGCTCGGGTGGCTGCTCGTGTGGCGGAAGGTCAGCTGGGAGAACCGGGTCCTGCGCCGCTCGAGCGTGGGGCGTCGGCTCATCAAGGCGAACGATGCGCGTGGCGGCGGCAACACGGTCACCTATCTGCGGAGCGAGCGGGTGTCGATGCGGGTCGAGGAGCCGCACGACATCGAGCTCGACGGCGACGGCTTCGGCGTCGCGATCGCGGCGCATTTCGACGCCCACGAGGGCGGCCTGCACGTCAAGCTGCCAGCAGACGCCTGAACCGTTCCTGGTCAGCGCGATGCGCTCGCGCGTCCGCGGGTCTGAGCCCTCAGCCTCGCGGGAGGACGTGCTCGGCCAGCAGCTCGCCGAGCACCGGCCCGAACTTGAAGCCGTGGCCGGAGAAGCCGGTCGCGTAGACGATGGGGCCGTGGTGCCCGATCACGAACTCCTCATCCGGGCTCGTGTCGTACACGCAGCTGATGGGCGTGGGCGCAGCTGCATCGACACCGGGGATCCATTCGTCCACGTACCTGACGAGGTCGGCGAGGCGCTCGGGTTCCGCGGTGAAGTCCCGTTCGTCGGGGTCGACGCGTGGGCCCGTCCCGTGCAGGCCGACCTTGACGCCCTCCCCCGGCGTCAGCAGGCCGTAGACGCCCGGCGTCCCGCCTGAACCGACCCCGCTGCCGCTGCGGTAGTGGACGAAGCTCGGCCACGCCGCATCGGATTCGGGGCGACCGCCGACGATCGGGAAGTGCGCCGGCTGCTCCTGCGTGACCACGATCTCGGGGAGCGGCTCCCCCGCATCGGCCAGGAGACCACCGAGGAGCTCCGGCACCCAGGACCCGGCCGCGACGACGAGCGATCGGGCCGTGACGTCACCGTCAGGAGTGCCGATGACGACGGTGCCGCCGTCGAGGCGCACGTCTGAAACGCGGACGCCGAACCGCAACGCCGCGCCCGCCGCTTCGGCGAGATCGAGGAGCGCTTCGATCGCTTCGGCCGATGCGATGCGGCCCGCGCTCGCGTGGTGCAGGACCTCGCGGTCGAACCGAAATCCGGGCCAGCGGGCTTCCGCCTCGGCGACCGCGAGTCGTTCGTAGGCGATGCCGTTGCGGTCGAAGGCGTCGACGATCGCCGTGATCATCTCCGGGTCGCCGTGGTCGACCGCGCCGTTCAGGGTGAGCAGGGACCGGCCCGATGCGGCTTCCAGCGCGTGCCATGCGGCGAGCGCCCGCGTCGTGAGCCGCACGTGGTGGTCATCGGTGTACCCCTGGCGGAAGATACGGGTCGCGCCGTGGGACGAGCCGCGGTCGTGGCCCCGCTCGAACCGTTCGAGGAGGAGGACGTCGCGTCCCGCCTCCGCGAGGGTGCGCGCCGTTGCGGCTCCGACGATCCCGGCGCCCACCACGACGACGTCCTGCACGTGCTCGTTCTCCATGCCCCAATCCTCGCGCATCGGATGATCGCCCCATCCTGTCGCGCCCTGCGCCGCGTCACACCGCGTCACGCCGAGCACGCCGGACGCGCCGGACGCGCCGAGCCTCTCCTCCCCCACCGCGATGCGCTCGCGCGGGCGCGCCCCGACGCCGCGAGCGCGGGCCCTGTCGGACCCGCGCTCGCGCCAGCGCGATGCACTGGAGGGTGGTGAAGCAGACGCTCCCGCTAGATGACGCCCTGGGCGAGCATCGCGTCCGCGACCTTCACGAAGGCGGCCGCGTTCGCGCCCACCACGTAGTCGCCAGGGGCGCCGTAGCGCTCGGCCGCGGTGAACGCCGCGTTGTGCACGCCGCTCATGATCGAGCGCAGGCGCGCTTCGCTGTCGTCGAACGACCACCGCTGGCGCGACGCGTTCTGGCTCATCTCGAGCGCGGACGTCGCGACACCGCCGGCGTTGGCCGCCTTGCCTGGACCGAAGAGCACACCGGCCTCCTGGAAGACGCGGACGGCCTCCGGGGTCGAGGGCATGTTGGCGCCCTCTGCGACCGCTTCGACACCGTTCTTCACGAGCGTGATCGCGTCGCGCTCCTCGAGCTCGTTCTGCGTGGCGCTCGGGAGGGCGATCTGCCCGGGCACGTCCCAGACTCGACCGCCGGCGACGAAGTGCGCACCGGCCTTGCGGTCGGCGTACACGGAGATGCGTGCGCGCTCGACCTCCTTGATCTGCTTGAGGAGGTCGAGGTCGATGCCGTTCTCGTCGACGATGTAGCCGGACGAGTCGGACGCCGTGATCGCCTTGCCGCCGAGCTGGTGGACCTTCTCGATCGCGTAGGTCGCGACGTTGCCGGAGCCGGAGACGATGGCCGTGCGCCCCTCGACCGAACGGCCGGTGACGTTGAGCATCTCGTCGACGAAGAAGACGGCGCCGTAGCCCGTCGCCTCGGTGCGGACCTCTGCTCCGCCCCAGCCGACGCCCTTGCCCGTGAACATGCCGGACTCGTGGCGGTTGGTGATCTTGCGGTACTGGCCGAAGAGGAAGCCGACCTCGCGTGCGCCGACGCCGATGTCACCCGCGGGGACGTCGGTGTGCTCGCCGAGGTGGCGGTAGAGCTCGTTCATGAAGCTCTGGCAGAAGCGCATGACCTCGGCGTCGGACCGGCCGTGCGGATCGAAGTCGCTGCCGCCCTTGCCGCCGCCGATGCCCTGGGCGGTGAGCGCGTTCTTGAAGATCTGCTCGAAGCCGAGGAACTTGATGATCGACAGGTTCACGCTCGGGTGGAAGCGCAGGCCGCCCTTGTACGGGCCGAGGGCCGAGTTGAACTGGACGCGGAAGCCGCGGTTGACGTGCACGCGGTTCTGGTCGTCGGTCCACGGGACCCGGAAGATGACCTGGCGTTCGGGTTCGACGAGGCGTTCGAGGATGCCGGCGTCGACGTATTCGGGGTGTTCCCGCAGGACGGGCGAGATCGATTCGAGGACTTCGTGAAGTGCCTGGTGGAACTCGGGTTCTCCCGAGTTGCGGCGGAGCGCGGTCTCGTAGATGGAGCGGATCGGGTCTTGGAGCGTGGTGGTACCGGTCACGTGGTGCTTTCTCGTCGAACAGCGCGGATCGACACCCCGCGACGACGGGTGGTCGCGGACGAGAGGTCGTCACCGATGCTGGTGGGAGGTTCCTGGGCCGTCGTGCGGCCTCCGTCAGACTGTCACCCTGGCGGGCGCGCCGTCAACACGACTGGCCCGGAACATCCATCACTTGTTGGGTTATTTTCGGGGGTTCCGCGATGCCTGCCGCGGGACGAATTCGGGATGGATCAGGCCGTTTCGCGTTCGACGTCGGCGCGCGGGACGATGGGTACGGCGATGATCGGACACAGCGCGATCACAGCGAACGCGAGCGGGTACCCGACGAGTCCGATGAGCGCGCCGACCGCCGGACCGACGATCGATGCGGCGATGTACTGCCCCGTGTTCTGGACGCCCAGCGCGCGGCCGGACCATCGCGGACCGGACGCTTCCGCGACCGAGGTGAAGGCGAGCCCGTTGTCCGCGACCGCGACCGTCGTCGCGACCACGATCATGACGGCCACGAACGCGTCCCGGTCGAGGAATCCGGCGAGCGCGAGGAGGAGCATCACCGCGGTGCCGGACAAGGCCACCCAGCGGAGCGGGCGCACCCGGCTGCCGACGCGGTCGCTCAGGACGCCGACGAGGATGCGGCCGATCGCACCGACGAACTGCGCCGCGCCGACGAGCACACCGGCGGCGAGCGGCTCCCATCCCAGGCCCGCGACGAGCCAGACGAGGGCGAACGTCGAGAGGGTGAACTGGGGCACGACGAGCAGGATCGACACGGCGTGGATGCGCCAGAGGAACGAGGAGCCCCGGTACGGGTTGTGGTCGACGGGAGGCGGGGCGTCTGTGCTCGTGCCCGTGCCTGCCACCTGCGCACCGGCCCCTGCGACGCGCACCGTGCGCGCCGGCATCGGCGGATTCCGGATGGCGACGGCGCACACGATCGCGAACACGGCGTTGATGACGAGCGGCACGGCGAGCGCCGCGCCCGCCCCGGACCACAGGATCGAGTCCTTCACGGCGTCGCCGGCCCCGGCTGCGGCGATCGTCGGCACGGTCACGGCGGCGATCGTCGCCCCCAACGGCACGGCCATCTGGCGGATGCCCATCGCGAGGCCGCGACGTTCCTTCGCGAACCAGCCGACCACGATCTTCCCGCTGGCCGAGTTAGTGCCGGCCGATGCCATCCCGCCGAGCAGGAGCAGCACACCGACGAGCCAGTAGTCGCCGAGGCTGGAGGCTCCCTCGCCGGCCCCGGCCCCTCCGGCCCGCGCCTGAGCCGCCTCACCGATCGTGACCGCGTCGAGGGCGACGATCGCCGCGACCGTCGCGATGGCCGTCAGGGAGAGGCTCGCCGCGATGACCCACCGCTCGCCGATGCGGTCGGCGAGCGCACCCCACGCGATGAGCGCGAACACCATGCCGAGCGTCGGCGCCGAGGCCAGCAGGCCCGCTTCGGCGAGGGTGAGGCCTCGCTCGGTGTGCAGGAACGGGATGAGGAAGGCGGGCGTGTTGATGAAGACGGTGCCGGCGGCCTGAGCGCCGACGCCGAGCGCGAGCATCGTCCAGGCACGTCCACTCGTGGGTGGTGCGATGGGCGTCGTCGTGACGGCCGCCGTCTCCGTGCTCATGCGTGCTCCTCGTCGCGATTCAGTGGCGCTCACCAGTGATTCGATCACGGTACACCATTTTGGTATACCAAAACGGTGCACCGCTCGACGTAGACTCTCCCTGCACCCGCACACCCTCGTCGATCCTCCGTTTTCAGGGATACCTCGACCTGGAGCGAACCGTGCACTCGACGCTCACTGAATCCTGAACACGGAGACCACCGCACGATGTCGGCACCGTCGCAGACCACCCACCTCTACGAGCGATTCCGCGCGGCAGTCCTCACCCTCGAACTCCTCCCGGGCGAACGACTCACGGAACGCGGCCTCGAAGAGCGCTTCGCCGGATCACGAACACCCGTCCGAGCGGCGCTCATGCGGCTCGAAGCGGAAGGACTCGTGCAGCGGGACGGACGCGGCTGGGTCGTCGCCCCCATCGATCCCGTCGAGATCGGAGCGATCGCGGAGTTCCGCGAGGCCGTCGAATCGCAGGCCGTCCGTCTCGCCGTCGAGCGCGCATCGGACGCCGACCTCGCAGCCCTCGCAGCACTCCTCGACGCCGCCCGCCCGTCACCCGACGAGGAGACCGGCATCCGTGCCGGAGACGAGTTCCACGTGGAACTCGCCTCGCTCTGCGGCAACCCGTTCTTCGTCGACGCCGTCCGCAGCTCGATGACGCGCCTCGCCCGCACACGATGGCTGGAGGTCCGCACCGCCGAATCCCGCGAGCAGGCGTGGCGCGAGCATCGGGAACTCCTCGACGCCTTCCAGGCTCGCGACGCGGATCGCGCGGCGTCGCTCTCCGCGGCCCACGTCCGCGGCACGAATGAGCGCCTGCTCGCCTTCCTCGCCACCGAGCACCGCCGCCTGCGCGGTCACGGCGTCTCCGTCGCGTGAGGCCGCCTGAGCGGCCAGGCCCCGCGGCCCCGCAGCCCTAGCCGCCGAGCAGCCCGCGCAACCACTCCCGTGCTTCGATGAAGACCTCGTCGTTGTACCGCGAGTGGTACGTGACGGCGGTGCGATCCGCGCGCGGGTACGACCCGAGGAAGATCACGTTGGGGCTGAAACGCCGCAGACCGAGGAGCGCGTCGGCGACCCGCTCGTCGTGGATGTGCCCTTCCGCATCGATCACGAAGCGGTAGCGGCCGAGGGCGTCGCCGATGGGACGCGACTCGATGAGGCTGAGGTTCACGCCCCGTGTCGAGAACTGCTCGAGGAGGCCGAGGAGCGAACCGGCGTCATCGTTGGGCAATTCGACGATGAGGCTCGTCTTGTCGGCGCCCGTCCGTTCCGGGAGGTCGAGCGACTTGCTCACGAGGACGAAGCGAGTGACGGCGTTCGGGTTGTCGCCGATGTTCCGGGCGAGCACCTCGAGGTCGTAGTGGTCGACGATGCCGGGCGGGGCGATCGCCGCGTCGGCCGTCGAGGAGCCGTCGAGAAGCGTCGATGCTGCGGCGACGTTGCTCGCAGCCGGGATGTGGCCGTGCTCCGGCAGCTGCGAGTCCATCCACAGGTGGCACTGCGCGTAGGCGACGGGATGCGCGTTGACGACGCGCACGTCCTCCAGTCGCGTGCCCGGTCGGGCGACGAGGACGAAGTTCACGGGCACGAGGTACTCGCCGATGATCCGCACCCCCGGCATCGTCGCGAGGGCGTCCTGCGCGACGGACACGCCGCCCTCGATCGAGTTCTCGATCGCGATGACCGCGGCCGTGCTCCGACCCTCGAGGACGTCGGCGAGCGCCTCGCCGACGTTGTTCACCGGACGCCGGATCTGCCCCTGCGCTTCGACCACCTGAGCGAGCGCGGCCTCGGTGAACGTGCCGCTCGGTCCGAGGTAGCTGTAGCTGCGTGCGGGCTCGGATTCGGGGCTGGCTGACATGCATCCGAGCGTACCGCCAACCCGCCGCAACCCTCCGACGCGCCGTCCACAGGCCTCCATCGGCTCCCGTTCAGGTCACAATCGGCTCCCCGACAGGCAGTTTTGACGAAAAACCAGTACTAAGACGGGACTCCGAGCTATTCAAACGCCCCCAATACCGGCACAATTGATACAAGGGTGTATTGGGCGCTGATGCTCGTGTGGGGACTCGAGATCACGCGGCCCCTCACAGACCCGATCAACCCGAGATTCGCACGCGGTTCCGAAGCCGCGTGAACGCTCCAGCGACCGACCCGACGAGCTGCGACAGGAGAGGAGTGACGTGACGAGTGTTCTCATCGACGCCGCTTCTCCGTTCAACCGCACACTGACGAATTCAACGCTGACGAACTCGACCGACCGGAAGCCGGCCAGGTCTCTGGCGAGCCTCGCCAGAACGGCCGCGAGCCGCCTCGCATCGGGGACGGCGTTCGCGGGTCCGGGATCGCTCGTGGGTGCCGGCACAGGATCGCTCGTCGGCGCGGGCGGCTCAGGCGGCACCGCGTCGAGCATCGCCGCGTCCGGATTCGGAGCATCGGCGCTCATCGGATCCCCTCGAACCGGATCGGCGCCGCCCCGATCACTGAGGCGGCTGTTCACGGGCAGAGCCGGGGCCGTCAAGCTGCTCATCGTCGCGGCAGCACTGACGGCCATCGTGTCCGGACAGCTCGTCGTCACGAGCCTGCCCACCCAGCTGGCCTCCCACATGGCCGGCACGGCGACGACCACAGCCCCAACTCCGTCGACCATCTCCGTCCCCACGATGGACGGCGCAGCATTCGCCACCGCGTACGCCGGCAATCTGAGTGCCGCCGTCAGCACCCTCACCGCGATGTCCGCAGTGCAGGTCGCGACCGTGTGGACCGACCTCCCGTCCACGCTCAAGCGCCTCCTGATGACGACCCACCCCGAGGTCATCGGCAATCTCGAAGGCGTCAGCTACGTGGACCGCGCAACGGCGAACGTGTCCCGTCTCACGGGCCTCCTCCACGCGGCGGAGGCGAGCTACCGGACGATGTCCTCCGCGACCGCGCAGCATGTGTCCGAGGACGCCGAATCCGCGGCCCTCGCGCAGACGGCCTCCCGGATCGACGCCCTGACGCTCCTCGCGGACCGCTACTCCCCGAGGGCGATGGCGTTGCGCGTGCAGCCCGAGTACCTCGTCACCCTCAACGCCGACCAGGCCGGTCCGCCGCGGGTGGCGGTCGCGGTGGGCGATGTCGACACCGCGCGGTACATGACCGTGTTCGTCCCCGGGATGAACAGCAGCGCCCTCGAACTGACCGACTACCTGCGCGGCGTGAAGCGCATCCAGGCCGCATCGCCGGACAGCGCCGTGCTCCTCTGGATCGGCAGCCG
Source organism: Plantibacter lichenum (assembly GCF_050587525.1). NCBI lineage: Bacteria > Bacillati > Actinomycetota > Actinomycetes > Micrococcales > Microbacteriaceae > Plantibacter > Plantibacter lichenum. The sequence continues at coordinate 261,786 of NZ_JBOBFT010000001.1, forward strand.
CAGCCCGAGCGCCCTCGAGGTCGTCTCGAACGACCGCGCAGAGGCGGGCGCGCCGCTCCTCGCGAAGGTGCTCGGCGGATACGACGCCTACCGGAGCGTCCACAACATCTCCTCGCAGCTGACGGTCCTCGCGCACTCGTACGGGACGGCGACGGCTTCGCTCGCCCTCGCATCGGGTGATTTCAACGTGGACTCGTTCGTCATGATCGGCTCAGCCGGCATCCCGACCTCGGTCACGATCGACGACCTCCACGTGCCGAAGAGCCGCGTGTTCGCCTCGCAGGCCAGCGCCGATGCGCTCGCGAACCTCGGGCAGATGCTCTCCGGCCGCGCCAACCCGACGACCGCCGGTTGGGGTGCGACGACCTTCGGATCGGACGGCACCACCTTGCGCGACGGCGATCACCTGATCTCGGTCGAGGGCCACAACGCGGTCGGCGCGAGCGCTGCGGACGACCGCGGCAAGTACCTCGGTCCCGGCACGGAGAGCCTGTACGCGATCCAGCGCATCGCCATCGGAGAGGCGTACGCCGTTCCGGACGACCGGACGACGGAGGCCGCGGGCAACCCCTCCACCTCCACCTCCACCACCGCCTCCACCGCCAAGTCCCCCTCTGCGTCCCCCTCCAACCCCACCAAGTAATTCCGCCGAGGGGTCGCAAACTGCGGGTACCAGGCGTCGACACCCGCAGCTTGGGGCCCCTCGGCAGAAGGGGACGGGGCGAGGTCGCGCCGGGAACCGCACGGTGCAAGCCCTCCCCCTCGGGGCGGAGTCCTGCCAGACTGGGACCATGAACGATCGTGCGGGAACCCCAGCGACAGCAGCAGACCTCATCGATGTGCAGCAGCTCATCGACGCGTACTACACGCTCCACCCGGACGTCTCCGTCCCGGAGCAGCGGGTCGTGTTCGGCACCTCCGGGCATCGCGGCTCCTCACTCAACACGGCGTTCAACCAGGACCACATCGCTGCGACCACGCAGGCGATCGTCGAGTACCGCGCGAGCCAGGGCATCACCGGCCCCCTCTTCATCGGCTCGGACACGCACGCCCTCAGCGGGCCCGCGCAGACCACGGCGCTCGAAGTCCTCGTCGCGAACGGCGTCCGGGTGCTCGTCGACGAGTTCGACGACTTCGTCCCCACCCCGGCGCTCAGCCACGCCATCCTGAAGTACAACTCGGAGGGCAACGGCGACGAGGCCGACGGCATCGTCGTCACCCCCAGCCACAACCCTCCGGCAGACGGCGGCTTCAAGTACAACCCGCCGCACGGAGGTCCCGCCGACTCCGATGCCACGTCGTGGATCGCAAACCGCGCCAACGAGCTCATCGCAGGCGGCCTCACCGATGTGAAGATGGCGGAGCCGTCCGCCGTCGAGACGTACGACTTCCGCGGCAACTACGTCGAGGACCTGCGGCACATCATCAACCTCGACGCCATCAAGCAGAGCGGCATCCGCATCGGGGCCGATCCGCTCGGTGGCGCGAGCGTTCACTACTGGCAGGCCATCGCAGACCGGTACGAGATCGACCTCACCGTCGTGAACCCGCACGTCGACCCCGCCTGGGGCTTCATGACGCTCGACTGGGACGGCAAGATCCGGATGGACCCGTCGTCGCCGTCGGCCATGGCCGCGCTCGTCGCCCGCCGTGACGAGTTCGACCTGCTCACGGGCAACGACGCCGACGCCGACCGCCACGGCATCGTGACCCCGGACGCCGGGCTCATGAACCCGAACCACTACCTGGCCGTCGCGATCGACTACCTGTACGCGAACCGGCCCGGCTGGCGCGATGACGCCGCCGTCGGCAAGACGCTCGTGTCGTCCTCGGTGATCGATCGCGTCGCGGACTCCCTCGGTCGTCGTCTCTGGGAGGTGCCGGTCGGGTTCAAGTGGTTCGTTCCGGGGCTCGTCGACGGCTCCGTCGGCTTCGGCGGCGAGGAGAGCGCCGGTGCGAGCTTCCTCCGCTTCGACGGCACCGTGTGGACCACTGACAAGGACGGCATCCTCCTCTGCCTGCTGGCGGCCGAGATCCTCGCCGTCACCGGCAAGACGCCGTCCGTCCTCTATCGCGAGCTGACGGAGCGTTTCGGCGACCCGGTCTACGAGCGTGTCGATGCCGCTGCCTCGAAGGAGCAGAAGGCTCGTCTCGGCAAGCTCGACGGCGACGCGATCACTGCGACGGAACTGGCCGGCGAGCCGATCATCGCGAAGCTCAGCCATGCTCCGGGCAACGATGCGGCGATCGGCGGCGTGAAGGTCGTCACCGAGAACGCGTGGTTTGCCGCACGGCCGTCCGGTACCGAGGACGTCTACAAGATCTACGCGGAGTCGTTCCTCGGCGCCGAGCACCTCGCGAAGGTGCAGGCCGAGGCGAAGCTCATCGTCGACGCCGCTCTCGGCGCCTAGCCCGTTTCACAATTCAGGAACATCCGCACAATTCAGGACGATCCAGGGCGACACGCCGCCCGATCGTCCTGAATTGTGCAAACCCTCCTGAATTCTGCAACCAGGTCAGTAGCCGGGTGCAGCAGGAAGCCCGAAGAACTCCTCGAGCGTCGTGACGCCCTGGTTGTGCATCTCGGTCGACAGCGGAACGCCGATGTAGCGGAAGTGCCACGGCTCGTACGTGAACCCGGTCACCTCCACCTTGTCGGCCGGGTAGCGCAACAGGAAGCCGAACCGCCACGCGTTGGCGACGAGCCACTGACCCTCCGGCGTCTCGCCGAAGCAGGCGTTGAGCGAGCAGTTGCCGCTCTCCGGGCCGATGTCCATGGTCCAGCCTGTCTGGTGCTCGCTGTACCCGGGGCGCGCGGTGTCGCCGTCGGCGAAGGCCTGCCCGTTCGCGGCGACGTCGTCGTTGTAGACCTGCACCTGCGTCGAGTAGCTGCGGTACGCACTGTTGGAGGCGAGCGAGAGCCCCGCTTCCGATGACGCGGCCGCGAACATCTGCACGACGGCGGCCGACGCCTCGGCCCGCATGACCGGTTCCCACGTGTGGGCGACGGGGACGTCGACGAGGTCCGGCGGCGTGTAGTCGATCGGGTTCAGCGGACGCTGCTTGTTGAGGACGACCCACGGGCTCGTCGGGTCGTCGAGCGAGAACGCGCTCTTGTCGAACGCAGGCGGGGGTGGCGGCGGGGCAGGCGTGTTCTCAGTGGGCGTCGGCGTCGGGGACGGCGTGACCGTGGCTTTCGGGGTGCTCGTCGCGGCGACCGTGCTGCGGCCAGTGGCGCCGACGACGTTCACCAGGAGGACGACGAGCAGGATCGCGAGGACGCCCGCGGCGACGGAGAGCGCGATGATGCGATTCCTGCGGACGCGGGGCGAAACGCTCCGACGATGGGTCGGCGGATGGTTGACGGTCACGGGAGAAGCCTAACCGCCTCCCCTGGGTGGGCGGCGATGCTGTCCCAGGAGCCGCGTCTTCCGCACCGGCCCCCGCTTCTGCCACACTCCTGGCATGGGGGACGACACACCACGCGGCGATGCTCAGCCGACACCTGACGAGGCCGCGGACAGCACAGCCGATCCGACGACGGAACGGCGCGGTACCCGACCCCATCACCACCGCCATCACCGCGGGATCGTCATCGGCGGCGTGCTCCTCGGCATCGGATTGGTCGTCGGCATCGTGACCTCCGTGACGCCGTGGCCGTCCGCGATGCTCATCCGCGCGGTCTTCGAGCAGGGCGGGACGGCGACCGCGGCGGAGATGCGGCAGTACGTGCCGGAGAGCGGTGTGAACGCCCGCACCGACATCGAGTACGGCGATGCAGGCGCCGACACCTCCCTGGACGTCTTCACCCCAGCGAGCGACACCGGCGCGACGACGGATGCGCCACCTCGCGCCACGATCGTCTGGATCCACGGCGGCGCCTGGATCTCGGGGCAGAAGGAGAACGTCGATCCGTACCTGCGCATCCTCGCATCGCACGGGTACGCGGCGATCGGCCTCAACTACACGGTCGCCCCGGAAGCCGTCTACCCGACCGCCGTCACCCAGTTGAACGACGCCCTCGGCTTCATCACCGAGCACGCGGAGGAGTGGGGCGTCGATCCCGACCGCATCATCCTCGCGGGCGATTCCGCGGGCGCCCAGCTCGCGAGCCAGCTCGCCGTCCTCACGACGAACCCGCAGTACGCGCACCTCATCGGCATCGAACCGCGTTTGGAGCCGAAGCAGCTCATCGCGACGATCCTGAACTGCGGCGTCTTCGACCTGCAGCGCATGGCCGACCTCAACGGGATCGAGGCGTGGGGATTCAAAGTGGCGCTCTGGGGGTACACGGGAACGAAGGACTGGTCGTCCACCTACGCGGGTTCGACGATGTCGACGATCGATTTCGTCACCGCGGACTTCCCGCCCACCTACATCTCGGGCGGAAACGGCGATGCGCTGACCTGGATCGAGTCGGTGCCGATGAGCTCGCGCCTGCAGCAGGCGGGTGTCGACGTGACCGAGCTGTTCTGGTCGGCGAACCATGAACCGAAACTCCCCCACGAGTATCAATTCCACCTCGACCTGCCGGATGCGCAGACCGCCTTGAACGAGACGCTCGCGTTCTTGGAGCGCATCGCAGGGTGACATGCCGGCTGACTCGACCGGCGCTGCACGCCGACCCACCGCTCCCGCACACGGACCATCGACGCACCCACCAGAGCGTCACCCGAAAGCCAACGGATGTTGGTTGCACCACTCGTTGCGACGGGTGTAAGTTTGCACACTACGCAAAATAAGCACATCGTTGTGGCGCCGGGGTGCCGTGCGCCCTGAGCACGAACGAGACCTCATGTCAGCCAGCTCCACCTCGCCTGCTCCGGCCAATGCGCCGATCCTGAGCCACCGGCAGATCCTCTTCATCATCTTCGGCCTCATGGCCGGGATGTTCCTCTCCGCACTCGACCAGACGATCGTCGGAACGTCGATGCGCACCATCGCCGACGACCTCGACGGCATGAGCCTCCAGGCGTGGGTCACCACCGCCTACCTCATCACCTCGACGGTCTCGACGCCCATCTACGGCAAGCTCTCCGACATCTTCGGACGCCGCCCGCTGTTCCTCATCGCGATCTCGATCTTCCTGATCGGTTCGCTCCTCGCCGGCATGTCGGGTTCGATGTACGAACTCGCGATCTTCCGCGCCATCCAGGGCCTCGGCGCCGGTGGTCTGATGGCGCTGCCGCTCACGATCATGGGCGACATGCTCGCGCCCCGCGAGCGAGCCAAGTACCAGGGGTACTTCCTGGCCGTGTTCGGCATCTCGAGCGTCATCGGCCCGCTCGTCGGCGGCCTCTTCGCGGGCAGCCCGGAGATCCTCTTCATCACCGGCTGGCGCTGGGTGTTCCTCATCAACCTGCCGATCGGCATCATCGCGCTGGCGATCGTCCTCAAGTTCCTGCACATCCCGCACACGAAGCGCGCCGTCCGCATCGACTGGTGGGGCGCGGCAACGGTCATCCTGGCCGTCGTCCCGCTGCTCCTCGTGGCCGAGCAGGGCCGCATCTGGGGCTGGGACTCGATCGGTTCCTTCATCTGCTACGCGCTCGGCATCGCCGGCATCGTGCTGTTCATCATCGCTGAGAAGCTCATGGGCGACGACGCACTCATCCCGCTCAAGCTCTTCAAGAACGCCACCTTCCGCGTGGCCACGATCCTCGGCGTCCTCGTCGGTTTCGGCATGTTCGGCGCGATGATGACGGTGCCGCTGTACCTGCAGTTGGTCGACGGCGCGACGCCGACCGAATCCGGCTACCTCATGCTCCCGATGATCCTCGGACTCATGATCTCCTCGATCGTGAGCGGCCAGATCATCGCTCGAACGGGCAAGTACAAGCTGTTCCCGATCGTCGGCACGTTCTTCATGCTGTCCGGGTTCTTCTACTTCACGTTCGCTTCGGTGGACAAGCCCGTGTGGTGGATGATGATCGGCATGCTGCTCGTTGGTCTCGGCCTGGGTCAGCTCATGCAGACGCTCACGATCGCGAGTCAGAACTCGGTCGAGGCGCGGGACATCGGTGTGGCGACGTCGTCCTCCACGTTCTTCCGTCAGATCGGTGGAACGTTGGGCACGGCCGTGATCTTCTCGGTGCTGTACACACGGATCCCCGACACGATCGCCGCCGCGTTCAAGGACACGACGCTGCTCGACAACATGAAGACGGCGCTCGCCGACCCGGCGGTCCTCGCCGACAAGGCGAACAGCGGGATCCTCGAGCTGCTGAAGACCGTGCAGGGCGGCGGTTCCGCGGGCGATGCGCTCGACGGCGACACCTCGTTCCTCGTCGGTGCGAACCACGATCTCGCCGCACCGTTCCTGACGGGCTTCGCGAACGCGACGGTCACCGTGTTCTGGGTGAGCTTCGCGGTCGTCGCGGTCGCGTTCGTCCTGAGCTTCTTCCTGAAGGCGACACCGCTCCGCGCGAAGTCGGCTCTGCAGGAGCGCTCAGACGAACTCGCCGAGGAGAACCGACTCGCCTCGATCGAGGACGACTCCGTCACGGACGGTTCGGACTTCGCGATCGCTGCGCAGCACGCCGCAGATCTGGCCGGTTCGCCGATCGCGCCGGACACTGCGAGCAACCAGGTCATCCGCCCCGACACGAAGTAGTCGGCCGGTTCCTCTCGATGCCGTCGTCGCCTCCTGGCGACGGCGGCATCGTCGTTCGTGCGGACGGCCGCTCGGAACCGACATCGGTCAGGTCTGACTCGAAGACGGCCGCGACCGCCGGCACAGCGATCATGCCGAGCATCGAACGGGGTGGGTTGAGAGGCTGCCACTCGCCTGGTCTGTCACCGATCATCATTCGAGTCTGGAACAGTGCAGGCCCTCGAAACCGAAGCCGGCAGACCTGTGGAAAACTCCATCCCTGGTATCTTCCGTACAGACCGACCATGCACAGGAGCAGTGAGACAGGCCAATGACGACCGAACCCACCACACCCCGCATCGCCATCCCTCCGTTCATCTGGGGCTCCGCCACGGCAGCGGCCCAGGTCGAGGGCGCCGCCCACGAGGACGGCAAGGAAGACTCGATCTGGGACGTCTTCGCACGCGTTCCGGGCGCCGTCGCGAACGGCGACACCCTCGACGTCGCCGTCGACCACTACCACCGCACCGCCACGGACGTCGCGATCATGCGCGAGCTGGGCATCGACGCCTACCGCTTCTCCACGAGCTGGGCGCGCATCAAGCCGGGCGATCGCGAGGTCAACCGGGCAGGCCTCGACTTCTACAGCCGGCTCGTCGACCAGCTGCTCGGCGCCGGCATCCTCCCCTGGTTGACGCTCTACCACTGGGACCTCCCGCAGGCGCTCGAGGACCGCGGCGGCTGGGCGGAGCGCGACACCGCACTGCGCTTCGTCGACTACGCGGAGACCACGTACGCGGCGCTCGGGGACCGCGTCGAACACTGGACCACCTTCAACGAACCGTTCTGCTCGTCGCTCCTCGGCTACCAGGTGGGCGTGCACGCACCCGGCCGCCGCGATCCTCGCGCGGCGCTCGCGGCCATCCACCACCAGCACCTCGCGCACGGACTCGCGACGACCCGACTCCGCGAACTCGGCGCGCAGCACATCGGCATCACCCTCAACCTGACGAACGCGGTCCCCGCCGACCCGGATGACCCCGTCGACCTCGACGCGGCACGACGCCTGGACGGCCTCCAGAACCGCATCTTCCTCGAACCGATCGTGCTCGGCGCCTATCCCGCCGACGTGCTCGAGGACGTCGCCGGCCACGGGCTCGACGAGGTCGTCCAGCCGGGCGACCTCGAGCTCATCGCGGCCCCCATCGATTTCCTGGGCGTCAATCACTACCACGACGACAGCGTGAGCGGGCATCCCGACGACACCGGCTCGGACGGGCACTCGGGCGCGACGGAACGCGAGCTGTCCTCACCGTGGATCGGCTCAGAGTACCTCTCCTTCCCGAGCCGCGGACTCCCCCGCACGGCCATGGACTGGGAGGTGCACCCGGCCGGCCTCCGCACCCTGCTCGTCCGGCTCGGCCGCGAGTATCCGATGCTCCCGCCGCTCTACGTGACGGAGAACGGCGCGGCCTACGACGACGTGGTGGCGGAGGACGGGGCGATCCACGACGTCGATCGCGACGCGTACATCCAGGACCACATCGACCAGGTGGAGCTGGCGGTAGCCGACGGCGCAGACGTGCGCGGGTACTTCGTGTGGTCGCTCCTCGACAACTTCGAGTGGTCCTGGGGCTACGACAAGCGGTTCGGGATCGTCCGGGTGGACGACGACACCCTCGAACGCACGATCAAGGACAGCGGGTTGCACTACGCCCGTCGGATCGCAGCGTCGCGCTGAGCGTGCACGCATCGCCCCCTCAGCTGGTGGATAATTCGACCAGCGCACGGAATGTCGTGCACTCGACGAGGAGGTGATCGGATGGCGCTCTCAGGCGGAGGTCTCCCGACCCTCGAGATGGTCGCGGCACGCGCAGGCGTCTCCCGGGCGACCGTGTCCCGCGTCGTCAACGGCTCCCCGAGCGTGACCGCCGATGTCGTCCGGATCGTGAACGAGGCGATCGCCGAACTCGACTACGTGCCGAATCGGGCCGCGAGATCGCTCGCCTCACGGAAGACGCAGGCCGTCGCGCTCGTCGTCCCGGAGTCCACCGGCCGCGTCTTCGCCGACCCGTTCTTCGCGTCGGTGGTGCAGGGCGTGGCCTTCGAGCTCGCGGAGACGGACTACACGCTCAACCTCCTGATCGCGTCGGAGACCTCCCCCGCGAAGACCCGCCGCTATCTGCTCGGCGGCAACGTGGACGGAGCGCTCATCGTCTCCCACCACGCGGGCGACCACTCGTACACCCGGCTCGACGGACAACTCCCGCTCGTCTTCGGCGGGCGGCCGATGGGCCCCGACGCCGACGGCGTGTACGTCGATGTCGACAATGTGGAAGGCGGGCGTCTCGCGACGCGGTTCCTCCTCGAGTCCGGGCGGCGCACCATCGCGACGATCGCCGGCCGCCAGGACATGTCCGCGGGCGTCGATCGTCTGACCGGCTGGCGCGAGGCGATGACGGAGGCCGGTCTGGACGACGATCTCGTCGAGATCGGCGACTTCTCCCCGGTCGACGGCGCTGAGGCGATGCGACGACTGCTCGCCCTGGACCGACCGATCGACGCCGTGTTCGCAGCCAACGACCAGATGGCGGCGGGTGCTATCGCCGTGATCCGCGATGCGGGACTGCGCATCCCCGACGACATCGCGGTCATCGGGTTCGACGACGACACCTTCGGGGCGACGTCCGCTCCCCCGCTGACGACGATCGATCAGGACCCCGTCCGGCTGGGCGCGACGATGGCTTCCGTCCTCGTGCGGGTCATCGCCGGCGAACCCGTGGACCGGATCACGATCATGCCGACTCGCCTCATCCGGCGGCAGTCGGTCTGAGCCGGTCTGCGTTCTACGGAGCGCCAGCGCTCACGGCTTCGGCGGCGCCAAGCGCTCGGTGATGACGGCGATGGCCTGCGGGTTCTCGTCGACGAGCACGTACCGGCGGCCGAGCTGGCGGGCGACGGCGCCCGTGGTCCCGCTGCCGGCGAAGAAGTCGAGCACCCAGTCGCCTGGACGGGACGACGCCTGGACGATGCGCCGCAGGACCCCCTCCGGTTTCTGTGTCGGGTAGCCGGTCTTCTCGCGACCGGTGGGAGACACGATCGTGTGCCACCACACATCGGTCGGCAGTTTGCCGCGTTCCGCCTTCTCCGGCGTGACGAGGCCGGGCGCCATGTACGGCTCGCGATCGACCGCCGCGTTGTCGAAGTGGTAGCCGGACGGGTCCTTCACGTAGACGAGGATCGTGTCGTGCTTCGTGGGCCAACGGCTCTGCGCTTTCGCCCCGTAGTCGTACGCCCAGATGATCTCGTTGAGGAAGGACTCGCGGCCGAACAGTGCATCGAGGAGGACTTTCGCGTAGTGCGCTTCGCGGTAGTCGAGGTGCAGGTAGAGCGTTCCGTCGTTCGTGAGGACGCGCCATGCCTCGACGAGGCGGGGTTCGAGGAAGCCCCAGTAGTCGTCGAACGCGTCGTCGAAACGACGGAGGTCGCCGCGGATCCGTTCGTACGCCTGGCCTTTGAACCCCGTGACGCGACCGGCCCCAGGGGTCGAACGGACCGAGGTCGACGAGTGTCGGCGCTGCGTCCGGCCGGTGTTGAAGGGCGGGTCGATGTAGATGAGCGTGAACGATTCGTCCGGGAGCTGCTCCAGGACGTGCAGATTGTCGTCCTCAAGGACGAGGTCGGGGCCGTCGGCCGACCACAGGGCAGCGACCGGCTGCTCGGCACTGCTCGTCTGGGACATTCCCTCATTCTCGCAGAGGACGTACGCTGGACCGATGTCCACCGAATTCGCCCACGAGGCAGACGCCCAGCGCTACACGATGCGAATCGACGGCGCGCTCGTCAGCGTGCTCGACTACCGTGTCAACGGCGGGGCGATCTCCTTCAACCACACCTTCACCACGCCGCCGTTCCGCGGCAACGGGTATGCGGGCGAGCTCGTCACCTACGCGGTCGACGACGTGGAGCGGACGACGTCCTTGAAGGTCGTCCCGATGTGCTGGTACGTGGGCGAGTGGTTCGACCAGCACCCCGAGCGTGCGGGCCTGCTGAACCGCGCCGCGACCGCGTGAGTGCTGCGGATGGGGGACCGGGCACCGAGCAGCGAGTGGGTGGGCGATCGGACGAGCGGCCGGATCGGTCTCCTGAGACAGCCGGTTCCCGCGGGCGGAACGTTGTCGCCGCGGTCCTCGCATGCGTTCCACTCGTGTTCGTCCTCGCCACCGCCATCGGATGGTGGAGCGATCTTCCCGCGACGCTTCCTCAGCAGTGGAGCGACGGTGGAGGCAGCGCCACGATGCCCCTGTGGGCGTTCTTCGTCGTCGTGCTGGTTATCGCTGCAGGAACCGCCACAGGCGCACTCTTCACCATCCCGCACAACGCGGCGCCGAACCGCCGGGTGATCTTGTACGCCACCGGGGCTGCGGGCGCCGCAGCAGCCGGCGTCTGGGCCTGCGGCGCGGGCGTCGCTCTCGTCACACCGGCCGGAAGCGTCCCGGACATCGGCGGGTACCCGCTCCTCGCGCTCGCGGTAGGAGGCCTGTTCGGCCTGATTCCGATGCTGCTCGCCACCCGCTGGAATGAACCGGAGGGCGGGCTCTAGCCAGCCGAGCAGGAGCGAGTTCGCCGAGCAGGACGAGCTTGCTCGCCGACAAGGTTTACGCGAAACGGTTGACGAGCACCTTCGTGGACTGCTGGGCGGCACGACGGACCTCGCGGTCGGAGTCGCGCAGCATCGCGTCGAGGATCGGACGAGCGGTCTCGTCACCGACGGCGCCGAGCGCACGGGCACCGGCCGCGCGGACGCGGTCGTGCTCGTCGGTCGTCAGCGGGACGAACGCCGCGACATCGCCGATGCCGTGGGCGACGCAGACACGCGCGCACATCTCACGGACACGCCACGCACGGTTGCCCAGGCCCGCGAGGACGGACGGCGCAGCGCCGTCGTTCCACACGTAGAGGAGCGCGCGGGCACCCCAGAGTTCCGGCCAGTACAGCGCAGGAGCGCCCTCGAGGATGCCTTCGGCGTGGGGGCCGCCGACGGTCCGGAGGAATTCCTCGCCCTCGTAGTTGCCGTCGAGGAGAGAACGTGCGCGATCGGCGACGGCCGACTCGCTCTCGGCGGCTACGGCCGTGCGGAGTCGGTCCTCGATAGAGGCTGGGGCGACGGAATCGGATGCGTTGTTGTGTGCCATGGGTGACCCCAGCCTAGCCCTGCATCACCGATCGGTCATCGGCCGTCCACCTGCCCGTCGATCGGGATCGCTACCCTCTGGCAGCATGAGCCAGCTCGTGACCCACTACACACCGCCGCCGTCGCTCGACGACGTGGCCGGCTACACGGTCGTCGACGAGGACGATGACGACCCCGTCCTGCTCTCCGCCGACGGCACGTACGTCGACACGTGGCGGGAGGGCTACCCGTATGCGGAGCGGATGTCACGCGAGGAGTACGAGGGCGACAAGCGACTCCTCCAGATCGAGCTGCTGAAGCTGCAGAACTGGATCAAGGCGACCGACCGACGTCTCGTCATCGTCTTCGAGGGGCGCGACGCGGCCGGCAAGGGCGGCACGATCAAACGGTTCACGGAGCATCTGAACCCGCGCGGCGCCCGGGTGGTCGCGCTCGAGAAGCCGAGTGCCCGCGAGTCCTCCCAGTGGTACTTCCAGCGGTACGTGCAGCATCTGCCGGCCGCCGGTGAAATGGTCCTGTTCGACCGCTCCTGGTACAACCGCGCCGGTGTCGAACGAGTGATGGGCTTCTGCACGCCGGCCCAGTAAGACGAGTTCATCCGGCAGGCGCCCGCGTTCGAGCGGATGCTCGTCGGCGACGGCATCGACCTCGTGAAGTTCTGGTTCTCGGTGTCCGCAGACGAGCAGCGCACCCGCTTCGCGATCCGCCAAGTGGACCCTGTCCGGCAGTGGAAGCTGTCGCCGATGGACCTCGCATCGCTCGACAAATGGGGCGACTACACGCGGGCGAAGGAGGCGATGCTGGAGGCGACGGACACTGCCGACGCACCGTGGACCGTCGTCAAGAGCAACGACAAGAAGCGTGCGCGACTCGAGGCGATGCGGCACGTGCTGCACCACTTCGACTACGCGAACAAGGACCACGAGATCGTCGGCACGCCAGACACGAAGATCGTCGGCCCCGCCGCGTCCGTCTACGAGCGCGGCGAGCGCTTCGTCTGACCTTCTCGGCCCGCCCGTCCGTCACCTCCCGTCCGGTCGCCTCTGCCGAGGGGCCCCAAAGTGCGGGTGTACGCGTTCAGCACCCGCAGTTTGTGACCCCTCGGCAGAGGAGGAAGAGGAGGAATGCTCAGGGGACGCGGGTGAGCCAGGCGTCGGTCGCGAACTTGGAGGCGACGAGGGCCTCGGCGGTCTCGAGCTCGGCGGGTGTGATCTCGCCGGGGGTCGCGCCGTAGAGCGAGACGAACGTCTCCTTCATCCGGTCGATGATCTCGGCGCGAGACAGTCCCGTCTGGCTGCGGAGCGGATCGACGCGCTTCGCGGCGGACGTCGTCCCCTTGTCGCTCAGTTTCTCGCGGCCGATGCGGAGCACCTTCGCCATGAGCTCGCCGTCCATGTCGTAGCTCATGGTCACGTGATGGAGGACGGCTCCGTTGCCGAGGCGCTTCTGCGCGGCCCCGCCGATCTTGCCCGACGGGCTCGTGATGTCGTTGAGCGGCTGGTAGGTCGCCTCGATGCCGAGCGAACGCAGCGCCTGCAGCACCCAGTCGTCGAGGAACGCGTACGAGTCGGCGAACGTCATGCCGCTCACGAGTTCCGCGGGGACGTAGAGCGAATAGGTGATGATCGCGCCTTTGGCCATGAGCATCGCACCGCCACCGGAGACACGGCGGACGACGTCGAAACCGTACGTCGCCGCGTTGTCGAGATCGACCTCGTTCTTGAGCGACTGGAAGCTGCCGATGACGACGGCGGACTCGTTCCACTCCCAGATGCGGAGCGTCGGTCCGCGACGGCCTTCGCCGACCTCGTTCGTGAGCACCTCGTCGAGCGCGAGGTGGAGGCGAGGCGAGACAGCATCGGAGTGGATGATGCTCCATTCGTAGTCACGCCAGCTGGTCGCCTTCGAGAGGGAACGGCGGATGGCGGTCGCCACGGACTCGGGGGTGAACCCGAGGAGGACGGCGCCCTCCGGCAGCGCTCCGCGGATGGCGGCGGCGATGGCGGTGCCGTCGGTCGTGACGGGGAGCCCGTTGACGGCCGTGTCGATGGCGCCGAGCGCTTCGTCCGGTTCGAGGAAGAAGTCCCCGGCCAGACGGAAGTTCGCGATACGTTCCTCGATCACGTCGAGGTCGACGACGACGAGCTTGCCGCCCGGGACCTTGTACTCACCATGCATGTCCCCAGCCTACGACCAGCCCGCCCCTCGCCGCCCCTGCGGGGCCCGGTCCCTGAGCCTGTCGAAGGGTGGGCGCCCGGCAACAGCACTTCGACAAGCCCAGTGACCGGGGTTGGGGTCAGCGACCGGGGTTGGGGTCAGCGACCGGGGTTGGGGTCAGCGACCGGGGGTGGTCAAGCGACCGGGGGTGGTCAAGCGCGAGGGGCGGTGTGCGCGTCGAGCCAGGCGACGACATCGGCGATGACGTCGTCACGGTTCAACTCGTTGAAGATCTCATGACGCGCCTCGGGATAGATCGTGAGCGTCACATCGGAGAGCTTCGACCGCTTCACATACGCGTCTCGGAGCTTCGTCATGCCGCGAGTGCCGCCGAGGGAGTCGTCGGACCCGCCGATGATGAGCACCGGCAGATCGCGGGGCATCCGTTTGGGGGGTCGGCCGAGGAACGCGAGCGCCTGCTGCGGCTTCCACGCCGGAGTGACGCCGATGTCGAAGTTCCGCTCGTCGGCTGAAAACGCCGCCCACGCGGCGGGATCACGGCTCAGCCATTCGAGCCCCGTCGCATCGGTGCTCTTCCATCGCTTGTTGAGGTCGCCCGTGTTGATGACACCCGGCATCGCGAGTGAGGACCCGGAGAGGATCGCGAGGTCGTAGATCGCGTACTTCGCGATGAGCTTCTGCCCCATGAGCGAGCCCCAACTGTGCGCGAGGAGGACGAGCGGCTTGTCCGCGTACCGAGCGCGCAGGGTCTTGCCGACGGCGGCGAGCGAATCGATCGCACCCCAGGTCGTACGAGGGCCGAGTTTGCCGAGCCCGAGGTGCTCTGCGCCCGTCCGGCCGTGGCCGCGGTGGTCGTCCGCGACGACCGTGTATCCGGCCGCGTTGAGCGCCGCCGCGACGTGCCCGTACCGGAGCGCGTGCTCGCCGACCCCGTGCGCGATGTGCACGACCGCCTTCGCGTCCGGCACTTCCCACGTGTAGAAGTAGACGGTCACGCCGTCCTGGTCCACGATCGAGTCGGTCGTGTAGGCGGCTGCGTCGCCGGGGGCTGCTGCTTGCTCGGTCACACGCCCAGACTAGCCATCCGGCTGCGCCCAGGCGATGGGCTGTCGCCTGATCCGCCGTGTTCAGGAGGAGGTGACGACCGGTTGCGTCCTGCATCCGATGGTGACCTCCTCCTGAAAACGGCGGGAGGGGTGGAGCGTTACGCGGCTCGGCGGCGACGCAGGAGCATCAGACCGAAGCCCGACGCGACGGCGAGCGCGGCGATGCCGAGAGCACCGGCGACGTCCGCACCCGTGTTCGCGAGGTCGGGCGTCGTGGGATCCGGTGTCGTCGGTCCCGTGGTCGGGCTCGGGGTCGGCTCAGGATCTCCGCCGCCCGGCACCTTCGTGACCGTCCAGGTGAACGTCTCCGCATCCGACTCGCCACCGGCAGCCGTCGCGGTCGCGGTGACCTCGTGGACACCTGTGGTCGTCGGTGAGCCGCTGATCAGGCCAGTTGCGGCGTCGAGCGTGAGACCCGCGGGCAGACCCGTGACCGCGTGGGTCACCGCCGAACCGTCAGAAGCGGCCGCTTCGACCTGGACCTCCACTGCGTCACCGACCACGTGTTCCTGGTCATCGATGTCATTCACGACGACCACAACGGGAACCGACGCGTCCGTGACGGTCCAGGTGAAGGTCGCCGAATCCGACTCGCCTCCAGCGGCCGTCGCGGTCACCGTGACCGAGGAGACGCCGGCGGCGGTCGGCGCACCGGAGATCACACCGGTCGCCGCATCGATCGAGAGACCTGTCGGCAGACCCGCGACCGTGTAGCTCAGCGCGGACCCGTCCGACGCGGATGCAACGACCGGCAGATCGACGACGTCGCCCACGACATGCGACTGGTCCGGAATGGCGTCGACGAGGACGATGACCTTGACGGGCACCGACGTGACGGTCCAGGTGAACGTCTTCGACGCGGACTCACCGGTGGGAACTGTGGCGGTCGCCGTGACCGAGAAGACGCCAGCGGTCGTCGGAGAGCCTGAGATCACACCCGTCGTGGTGTCGACGGAGAGACCCGCGGGCAGCCCCGTGGCGGCGTAGCTCAGCGAGGAGCCGTCCGAGGAGGATGCTTCGATCTGGACATCGACGGTGTCGTCCACCACGTTCGACTGGTCGGCGATGTCGTTCACCACGACCACGGTGGGAGCAGCCGGCAGGTCGATCGTCGCGCCGGCGGTCGTCACCGAGCCGAGCCCGTTCGTGAACACGGCACGGTACGCGTCGCCTTCGGCAACGTCAGCCGCGAGGACCACGTGCGAACGATCCGTCGCGCCTTGGACATCGTCCCAGTCCGAGGATCCGGCAGCCTGATGCTGCCACTGCACGGTCGGGGTCTCATCACCCGTGGCGTCGGCCGTGAACGTGACGTCGACCCCGGACTCGACGGTCTGGGACAGCGGGTCGAGCGTCACGACCGGCGCGGTCCCGAAGGTGAAGGCATCGGCGAAGGTGTTGCGATGGCTGTCCGACCAGACGACCTCGACATCGACGACTCCCGATGCGTGCGGCGGTGTGACCGCTTCCACGAGCGCGTCGGAGGGCAGCGTGAACGATGCAGCGGGCACACCGCCGAACTCCACTCCGGTCACCACGGCACGGCCGAAGGAGTGCAGCTCGACGGGCACGTTCGAATCGAGTCCGATCATCGGCCCCAGGCCCCAACCGGTGATGGTGTCCGAATCGCTGAGCGCGAGGTGGAAGGACCCGCCGTGGGAGAGGCGTCTGGTTCCCTCGACATCGATCCGCCCGGGCACGTTCGTGGAGGCGTCGCTCCCGTTGCCGAGTCGGCCGTCGCGTCCGTACCCCCAGGTGTAGACCGATCCGTCGGCCGACAGGGCCGCGGACGTGCGCGAGTGATTCACGATCTCGACGAGGTCGACGCCGTCCGGCACCACGAGCTCGACGGGGTCGGAGTTGTACTGGGGGTTCCCGTTGGGACCGAGCAGCCCGTCGCGGTTGGTGCCCCACCCGTACCAGACTCCGTCGGATCCTTTGGCATACGAGACGTTGCCTCCCACGTCGACCGGTCCGGGGAACGTCACCCCGGCAGGCATCGACATGGGGATGGGCGTCGAGGACGAGGACGGACGTCCGGCTGGATAGCCGAGCTCGCCGTACGTGTTCTCGCCCCAGGCATACAGGGCGCCGGTGTCGAGCGATGCCACGGCATGCTCGACCGTGATGCCGAGCGACGTGACGGGTGCCGGCAGCGCCACCTGCATCGGGACTCTTACCGCGCTCGGCGCCCCCTCTCCGAGCCCGAGCTGTCCGTCCCCGTTGCTCCCCCAAGCCCAGACGTCACCGGTGTCCGTGACGGCGTAGGAGGCCTGCGTCGTCGCAGCGACCTCCACGAAGCGGACCCCCTCGGGAGCGAGCACCGGAACCGGCAACGGCTGGATACTGCCCCAGGTGCCACCGATGCCGAGCTCGCCCAGGCTGTTGCGACCCCACGCCCACAGCGCTCCGTCCTGGTCGATCGCGATGGTGTGCACGAAGCCGCTCGCGATGCTCGTGAACCGGCGTCCTTCCGGGATCGAGACCGCTACCGGAACGTCCGAATCCTCGGTGCTCCCGTTGCCCAACGACCCGTCTCTCCCGAGACCGAAGGCGCTCGCCGTACCGTCCTCGAACAGGATGATGGAGGCGTACCCGGCCGTCACCTGCTTGATGACCTTCTGCGGATGCGTGACGGCGATCTCGACCGCGGTCCCACCCGCGGTCGGTCCGTGGTCCGGGGTGACGGAACCCGCCGCGAGGGCGGTTGACGCCGGAAGGGCGATGGCTGTGATGACGGCGGCGGCGACTGAGGCCGCCGTCCATCTGAGCCGGGGTCTTGGGCTGTGTGAACGCAAAGCGATGCTCCTTGGGAAATTGTGTCGGTGAGTGGCCGGCAGACTCGTCCGGTTCGAGGAACAGACCCCCGGACGACGTGGCGGTGCAATATATTATCAGATGTGATGGCTTGATGCGATGCAAGGATGCACTGGGCATGAAAACCACATATCAATCCAATGTACTTAGCAACGCTAATGAGCTAAGCTAAGGATTCGTGGCGAGAGCGAGCAAGACGATCGCGGAGCAGTCCTCAGACCTCCGCATGGGCACCTTCCGGTTGGCGAGGCGCCTCCGGGCCGAGAAGTCGGTCGACGATCTGAGCGACCCTCAGTTCTCCGTCCTCGGCGGCCTGTACACCCACGGCCCCAACACCCTCGGGGCGCTCGCGGAGCGCGACCGCGTCTCCGCCCCCTCCATGAACCGCACGGTCAACTGCCTCGAGGAGTCCGGGTACGTCACCCGCGAAGCCGACGAGCACGACCGCCGCAAAGTCACCATCTCCCTCACCGAAGCGGGCCACGCCACCGTCACCGAGACCGTCCGGAAACGGGACGCGTGGATCACCCAGCAACTCCGCGCCCTCACGCCGGAGGAGCGCGAAACCCTCGCAGCCGCCGCGATCATCATGCGGAGGCTCGCAACGCAGTAACCCATCCGTTCATCGTCCGACCGCCGCGAGGCTCTCAGACCATCCCAGGAGGCACGCCACCCAGTGAGTGCGATGTTCCGTTCCCTGTCCAGCACCAATTACCGCATCTGGTTCATCGGCGCGCTCGTCTCGAACGTCGGCGCGTGGATGCAGGCCACCACCCAGAACTGGGTCGTCCTCACCGACCTGACGCACAATGACGCCGTCGCCGTGGGCGCGACCATGGCGCTGCAGTTCGGGCCGCAGCTCCTCCTCGTGCCGATCACGGGCCTCATCGCAGACCGCTTCGACAAGCGCAAGGTCCTCATCGCCACCCAGTCGAGTCTCATGCTCCTGGCCCTGGCCCTCGGCGCGCTCCTCATCTTCGGCCACGCCCAGCTGTGGCACATGTACCTCTTCGCGCTCGCGCTCGGCATCATCAACGCGGTCGACGCCCCCGCCCGCCAGACCTTCGTGTCCGAGCTCGTGGACGAGCACAACATGTCCAACGCGGTCGCCCTCAACTCGGCCTCCTTCAACGCGGCGCGCATGATCGGCCCGGCCTTCGCCGGTCTCCTCATCGTCGCGATCGGCTCGGGCTGGGTCTTCATCGTGAACGGCTTCACGTTCCTCGCCGTCATCGGCGCCCTGCTCCTCCTCCGCACGGATCAGCTGCGGCGGGCACCACGCGCCTCCCGGGCTCGCGGTCAGTTCGTGGAGGGCTTCCGGTACGTCCGCGGCCGTCCGGACCTCCTGGTCGTCTTCGTCATCGTGTTCATCATGGGTGCGTTCGGCATGAACTTCCCGATCTTCGCGTCCACGATGGCGGTGGAGTTCGGCAAGGGCGCGGGCGAGTACGGGATCCTGTCCTCCGTCCTCGCGATCGGCTCCCTCACGGGTGCGCTGCTCGCGGCCCAACGGGCGAAAGCGCGCATGCGGATGATCGTCGGAGCGGCAGGTCTCTTCGGCGTCGCAGCCCTCACCGCCGCACTGATGCCGACGTACTGGTCCTTCGCATTCGTCCTGATCTTCGTCGGCTTCTCGACGGTCACCCTCCTCACGACGGCCAACGGCTTCGTGCAGACGAGCACGGAGGCGGCCGTCCGCGGACGTGTGATGGCGCTCTACATGGCGATCCTGATGGGCGGCACCCCCATCGGCGCACCGATCGTCGGCTGGGTGGCGAACACCTTCGGCGCCCGATGGGCGCTCGGACTCGGCGCCCTCGCCGGCTTCGCGGCCTGCGCCATCGGCCTGCTCTACGGCGTCACACGGCACAACCTGAGGCTGCGGACGACACCGGATTCACGATGGCGGCTGCAGTTCATCCACGACGGCGTCGCCCGCCCGGTGGTGCCGGAGGACTTCTCCGAGCAGGTCGCGCTCACATCGCCGATCCCGTTGCCGAAGCGGCCTGCGGCGCCTGACACTCGGGCGGGATCACTCGCCGCGAAGCGCGCTCACTGAGCGAAGGCATCCGACGTCGTCGCTCCCGCTGATTCCTTGGAGGCACCGATCGCGTCGAGCAGGCCGGGGAACCGTTCGTCGAGGTCGTCGCGACGGAGACGGACGCCTCGACGGTTGCCGTAGTCGACGTCGTAGACGAGACCGGACTCGCGGAGCACACGGAAGTGGTGGGTCAGCGTCGACTTCGCGACGGGCAGGCAGAAGGACGCACAACTGCGCTCGATCGTCTGCTCTTCGCGGAGGAGCTCGGTGACGACCTTGAGGCGGAGCGGCTCCGCGAGGGCCGCGAAGATCTTCCCGAGCTCGAGTTCGTCAGCACTCGGCTGACCCTGTTCGTCGACCACGTCCATCCTCTCCATAGGTACGACTTGCGTCGTACCTCAATGTCTGGTGTACTTCGTAGGTACAACGTACACCGTACCTTCGATCTCGTCACGGAAGAGACCGTCACATGACACTCGAAACAACCGCCCTTCCGACCCCCACTGATCTCGCTGCCGCTGCCGCGCACGACGCCTCCGACGCCTCGGCCTTCTGGACGAGCGGCCTCCTCGGCACGCGCGCCGCACAGGCCGCCGCACTCGCCCCCGAGGCCGCCGCCGCGCTCGGCACCGGCATCCACGCCCTCGGCGACGCCGGCGCACGCGCACACCTCCTGGTCGTGCCCGAGCACACCGCGGGCACACCCCTGCCGCTCGTCGTCCTGCTGCACGGTGCCGCCTCGGACCCGGCCCACGTCCTCCCGGTCCTCGAACGCGAGGCGGAGGCCCGCGGCATCGTGCTCCTCGTCCCGAAGTCGACGGGCCTCACCTGGGACGCCGTCCGGAACGGGTTCGGGCCGGACGTCGAACTGCTCGACGACCTCCTCCCCCAGGTCTTCGCGGCCGTTCCGATCGACCAGGACCGCATCACGATCGCCGGCTTCTCCGACGGGGCGACCGCCGCCCTCTCGCTGGGCCTCGCGAACGGCGAACTCTTCACCCGCGTCATCGCGTTCTCCCCCGGCTTCGTCGTCGGCAGCGAACGGAACGGCGAACCGGCGATCTTCGTCTCCCACGGCACCGCGGACTCGGTCCTGCCGATCGACCGCACGAGTCGTCGCATCGTCCCTGCCCTCGAACGGGTGGGCTACGAGCCCGAGTACCACGAGTTCGACGGGTACCACGAGGTGCCCGCGCACATCGCTGCGCTGGCCGCCGACCGGGTCTGAACCGGCGCTGGCGCCAGACCGGGGCCCCGTGTCTGAGCGGTGCCCGGGTCAGCCGCGCCGCGACCGCGCGCGACCGACGATCCACACCACGAACCGCCAGCCGAGCAGGAAGACGCCGAGGACGAACACCGTCACGATGACGAAGCTCAGCTGGACGCCCTGACCGCTGAGGGCGCGCAGCAGCATGCCGACCGCGACCGTCGTGATCCACACGATCGTGCCGGCCCACCGGTTGGACCCCGTGCGGCGCTGTCCGAACACGAGGGCGAGCACGTGCCCGACCGCGAGCCCCGCAGCGAACGGCCACACCGTCTGCAGGAGTCCGAGGATCCCCTCACCGTGGCTCGCCCGCCCGATGAGGACGAAGACGATCACGAGAACGAGGTCCGCCGCGATCGCGAGTGCGAACGATCTGCCGGTCTCGGGGCGGCCTGCGCCGGAAGCCTTCGTCTGCGGCCCGGGGTGGGGCGTGCTGCTCGTCATCCCTCCACCCTAGGCCGCAGACCGGGGTCAGGCCGTCGTGACGCGGAACAGCATCGAGCGGTCGGGATCGAGCGAGGGCGCCTCGACGCCGAGGCCGCCGAGCACCCGCCCTGGCAGCACCACCCCGGTGCGCAGCCAGCCGGGCTGCGCCTCATGGGAGAACGGCGATCCGGGGTGCACGGCTTCGACGCGGTACCTCCGATCGGATTCGAGCCCGGGCAGCGTCACACGACCGGGCGGCCACGTGGACGGCCGTTCCACCACGCTGAACGCGTACAGCGCCTCGCTGCGATCCGTCGCGACCACGCCCTCCAAGCGGAGAGCCGCGTTCGAGAGGTCGGCGTGGACCACCCGGCCGGAGTGGAGCAGGGCCCGGTGCTCGAGGTGGAAGGCGATCCACGCGCCGATCGCCGACCGCTCCTCGTCCGACGATTCCAGCACGTTGATCTCGAGTCCGAAGTGCCCCCAGAGGGCTTTCTCGGCACGGTAGTCGAGCGGGTGCACGCGATGCGTCGTGTGCGATTCCTCGGCACCGAGATGCGTGCCCTGGAGTTCCGGCGGCACGAGCAGACCCGTCCACCGCTGGATCTCGAGCCGCTCGTGCGGGTCGTTGCAATCGCTCGGCCACACCCGATCGGTGTGTTCGAGGACGCCGAGGTCGATCCGCCCGCCGCCGCTCGCGCACGACTCGATCTCGAGGCCCGGATGCTCCGCCTTCAGCGCCGCCATCAACCGGTAGGCCGCGAGCGTCTGCTCACGCACACCGGGTCGCCCGCTCGGCGTGTGCCCCGCATCGAGCAGGTACCGGTTGTGGTCCCACTTGATGTACGCGATCCCGAGCCGCCCGACGAGCTCGGTCACGTGCGCGTGCACGTACTCCCACGCCTCCGGGTGCCCGAGGTCCAGCACGTGCTGGTGACGAGAGGGCAGGCCGATGCCGTGGCCTGCGTCGAAGATCCACTCCGGGTGCGCGCGGCTCAGCTCCGAGTCGACGTTGATCATCTCGGGCTCGAACCAGAGCCCGAAGTCCATGCCGAGCTCACGGACGCGGTCGGCGAGCGGTTCGAGGCCGTCCGGCCAGACGAGCCCGTCGACCGTCCAGTCGCCGAGGGACGTCGTATCGTCGCGCCTCCCGGTGAACCAGCCGTCGTCGACCACGAACCGTTCCACGCCGAGCGCTGCTCCCTGCTCGGCGAGGCGACTGAGGGTGTCGAGGTCGTGGTCGAAGTAGACCGCCTCCCACGTGTTCATGATGACGGGACGCGGCGATCCGGGATGCGAGTCGCGTGAACGCAGGTGGTCGTGGAACCGACCCGCCAGCTCGTCGAGGCCGTCGCCCCAGGAGCCGTACATCCACGGCGTCGTGTACTCGGAACCTTCCGCGATGACGACCTCATCGGAGAGGATGAGCTCGCCGGACACGAGCCGTCGCTCACCGGTTGGCATGCGTTCCGCTGCGAGCACCTGGTTCCCGCTCCACGCGAGGTGCACGGCCCACACGAGTCCGGAACGGAAGCCGAAGCCTGCTTCGCCGGCCGCCAGGAGGAGCGTGTGTTCGAGGCCGGGTTTGCCGCCACGGCTCTCCCGCACCCACTCGCCCACGTGGAACGGCCGCCGTTGCGGCACGCGTTCGAGCGCCCACCGGCCGGTCAGATCGAGGACCTCGGTCGCCGCCGACGGCACGGGGAACGCGAGTTCGAGGGCGTCGAGCCGGTAGTCGGCGCCGTGCTCGTTGACGAACGTCGCACGCTGCCGGACGAGCCCGGATGCGAGGACCTCGATCTCGATGATCAGCCGCAGGCCGTAGGCGTCGTCGACCGCTTCACACCGGAGCGCCGCAGCGCCATCGGCATGCTCGATTCCCTCGCCGTGCTCGCCCGCTGCGACGACGCCGTAGCGGGCGCCGTCGAATCGCGGAGCCCATCGGGTCCCCGCGCTGCCTCCGCGAACGCCCGGCCTGCCCATCCATCCCTCCGCGAGCTGCGGCACGATCGGCACGGGCTGCGGATAGGTCACCGCGCTGTCGCCGATCCCGGGCAGCGCGGAGCGGACGACGTCCGCGAGGGCGGCATCGTCGAGGTCGCCGAGGTCGAAACCCCAGTGCACGATGCGGGGAAGGCGCCGGTCGCCCGTCGCGACGACGACGCTCGTCCCTCCCGCGCGCAGGTGGACGGCTTCGAGCGACGGCTCGCTGGTCTGAGAGTCGGTGGTCACGGCTGGGTTCTCCTCGGTACGGGGCGATGGGTTCGGTGGTTGATTCGTGGCAGGGGATGACGGCGCAGGCGCGCCGTCATCCCCTGCGGCTGCTCCTCGGGCGATCAGCCGCCCAGGATCTGCCTGCTGGCGTCGTCCATCTCGGCGAACACGTCGTCGTCACGCTCGCCGGCGAAGAACGCTTGGAACATCGGTGTGATCGTGGAACCCAGCTCCTGGCCGCTGCGGAACATCGGCGTGGTGAACAGCGTCCCGTCCGCGAACTGATCGGTGTACGGCTTCACGTCGATGCCCTGCTCGAGCATCGCCTTCGCGGTGACGTCCATCGACGCCTGGATCGACGGGAAGAACGTCCCGTCGACGCCCGCAGCGCTCTGGCAGGCCTCGGACCCCATGTACGAGACCCACTTCCACGCGTTCTCGGTGCGGGGACTGCCCTGCCAGATCGAGTTCGCGTTCGAGTTGGTGAGCGATGAGCGCTTGCCGTCTTCACCGAGCACGGACGGTGCGATGCCGACCTTCATGTCCTTCAGCGCGTTGAACGACGGCGCGTACCAGGACCCGCCGACGACCATCGCGACCTTCCCGGATCCGAGCTGTTCCACCGCTCCCTGCGTGAAGTCGCCCTCGTGCGGCGAGAAGCCGCGATCGGCGAGTCCTCGGAAGTAGTTCATCGCGGCGACGAACTCCGGCGCGGAGTAGTCGAACGACGTGGGCCAGTTCGTGTCGGCGCCGAGCGTCCAGCCGGTCGTCGAGAGGAACGAGCCCCAGCTGTCCTGCCCGTTGAGACCGTTCGTGCCGATGGTGCCCGTGCCGTAGACGGCGACCTTCGTCTTGTCGAAGCCGGGCTCGTCACCGCGTACACCGTTCGCGTCGACCGTCAGGTGGGCGACGACCTTGTCGAACGTGCCGCCGTCCTTGGGGTTCCACGTCATCGTGTCGACGGCGTCCTCCGTGAGTCCGGCGGCCGTCAGCTGGTCTGCGTTGTAGAAGAAGCCGATCGTCGCCCAGTCCATCGGGATGCCGTACAGCTTGTCGTCGGAGTACGTCCACGAGTCGATGCCCGTGCCGATGGCGTCGAGGTCGAACTTCGACGAGGCGATCAGGTCGTCGAGCGGCAGGAGCTGTCCCTGGTCGACATATTCCGGGTAGAAGCTCGTGTTGTTCTGGAACGCGTCCGGAGCCGTCCCCGCGACGAAGCCCGTGGTGATCTTCGTCCAGTAGTCGTCCCACGCGTACTGCGAGATGTCGACCTTGACACCCGGATTCGCCTCCTCGAATCCGTCGACGCACTTCGCGTAGGACACGGCCTGCTTGTCGTCCCACGTCCACCACTGCACGGCGCCGCCGGCATCGGAGGATCCGCCTCCACCGCCTCCCGAGCATGCGGCGAGGGGGATGGCGACGGCGACACCGGCGACGAGCGCCAGCACTCTCTTGCGGTTCATTCGATCTCCTGTGATTGAGGCGTGCAGGGAAGGGTGGTGCGGAAGGAAGGGTCGTACAGGGAAGCGGGTGCGATCAGCGGATGCCGGTGAACCCGAGGGAGTTGACGATGCGCTTGCCGAACACCATGAACAGCACGAGCATCGGGAGGGCCGCGAGGAGCGAAGCGGCCATGAGGCCGGCCCAGTCCGGGGCGACCTGCGGCGAGGACTGCTTGAACACAGCGAGCGCGAGCGTGAGCGGTTGCACGTTGCGGTCCCCGGCGATCAGGAGCGGCCAGAAGTAGTCGTTCCAGTAGGTGATGAAGCCGAGGATCGTGAGGGTCACGATCGGTCCGGACGCGGTCGGCATGACCACCTGGAAGAGGATGCGCATCTTGCCGGCGCCGTCGATGACCGCCGCCTCCTCGATCTCGCGGTTGAGCCCGAGGAAGAACTGTCTGAGGAAGAAGATGTTGAACGCGCTGAAGAACGCGCCGGGCAGGATGAGCCCGGCGAAGCTGTTCATGAGCCCGAGGTCCTTGATGAGGACGAAGTTGGGCAGCAGGGTGAGGATGGCCGGCAGCATGAGCGCCGTGAAGAGGATGCCGAACACGAGGTCGCGGCCCTTCCACTGCAGCCGCGAGAACGAGTACGCGGCGAGCGCCGCGAAGAACACCTGGCAGAACGTCGCGATGCCTGCGTAGACCACGGAGTTGCGGAGATAGATCCCGAGGTCGAGTGCGGCACCGGACCCTCCCTCGGCCCGTGCGTCCTCGACCGACGACAGCCCGAGCGCTCGCATGAAGGGGCCGAGCGTGAAGTCGACGGGCAGGAGCGAGGTGGGATGCGTCGTGAGCGCGTGGTTGTTCGAGAGCGCGGTGCGGAGCATCCAGTAGAAGGGGAAGATCGTGATGACGAGGATGATGACGAGGTACAGCCAGGCGAGCATCCGGCC
The DNA here is from genome assembly GCF_050587525.1 of Plantibacter lichenum. Classification (NCBI taxonomy): domain Bacteria; kingdom Bacillati; phylum Actinomycetota; class Actinomycetes; order Micrococcales; family Microbacteriaceae; genus Plantibacter; species Plantibacter lichenum. Next base: position 288,021 of record NZ_JBOBFT010000001.1, read on the forward strand.
GGGCGACGGCAGTCGCCGGGACCGTCGAAGCGGTGTCCGGGACGGCGCGTCGGCGGGTGCGCCAGCGGAGGTCTCGCGCGGTGCGGTGCTCAGTTCGGTGGTCATGGCGCGCTCCTAGTTCGTGTCCGACTGCGATGCCCGCATGAGGCGCATCTGGGTGAACGAGATGATCATGAGCATCGCGAACAGGGCCAGCGACATCGTGGCCGCATAGCCGAAGTCGAATTGCCCGAATGCTTTGTCGTAGATGTACATCTGCAGGACGTTCGACGCGTTCGCGGGGCCGCCCTTCGTTGTGACCTGCACGATGTCGAACACCTGGAACGCGCTGATGAGCGTCAGGATCGTGACCATCGCCATGATGGGGCGGAGGAGCGGCAGGGTGATGCGGCGGAACATCTGCAGTTCGTTCGCGCCGTCCATCCTCGCGGCTTCGTAGACGTGCTCCGGGATGGTCTGGAGTCCCGCGAAGATGAGGATCGTCGTGTAGCCCATCGACTTCCACACCGTGATGACGGCGAGCGAGGGGATGACCCAGGCCCGGTCGCTGAGGAATTTGACGGTCTCCCCCGTCAGGCCGTTCAGCCACAGATTGACGATGCCGAGCTGCGAGTCCAGCATCCACGACCAGACGACACCGGCGACGACGCTCGAGATGAGGAACGGGAGGATGATGAGCCCGCGCATGATCGTCGACTTCGTCACCCGGTGCAGGATCACGGCGGTCGCGAGGGAGACGCCGAGGCCGATGACGACCGCGAGGACGACGAAGTGCAAGGTCGTCAACAGTGACGCCCAGAACACCTTGTCGCCGAGGAGCTTCTCGTAGTTGGCGAGGCCGATCCAGGTGGGCGGCGTGAGGACGCGGAAGTTCGTGAAGCTCAGGTAGATGCCACGGAGGGTGGGGTAGAGCGCGAAGACGAGGAACCCGGCGATCGCCGGGACGACGAGGAGCCAGCCGAGCTTCCAGTCATTGCGGTTCGCGGCCGAGAGCGGACTCGATGCCCGCCCGTGGCGCTTGGTCCTGATGCGCGGGGCCGGTGGGGTGCCGGCCCCTTCCGGCGGTGCGGCGTCCGCACCACCCGTGCCTGGATGATCGATCATCGTGCTCATGGCGCCTCCTTGCGCTTGCGGTCGATGTGCTGGATGAGGGTGCAGGTCAGTCCACGACGAGCGAATCGAGCTGCGCCCGCAACAGGGCGACGTGCACGTCCTGCATCTGCTGCAGATCCTCGACGAAGAGGAGCATGGTCGGCAGCGACGTCGCGAAGTAGTCGATCTCAGGGACCGTGTCCTCGAGCTCGGCGACGTGAGCCGAGAGGCCCGCGATCAGCTCGGCGGCCAGGTCCTCGCGACCGAGCCTGCGCCAGGCGAGTACGGACCAGTAGGTGCGCTCGGAGTAGGCCAGGGGCGCCATGCGCTGGAAGTCCCCCCGGGCCGAGGCCGCCTCCGTCCACGCCTCGAGCGCCTCCGCCCCGCGTCCCGCGGCATCGAGCGCATCGCCGAGCGTGAGCCAGAGCTCCGAGCAGTTCGCCAGTTCATGACGGGCCTCACCGAGCGAGACCGGGGCGTCGAACGCCTCCTGAACGGCGGCGATGGCGAGCTCCGGTTCTCCTGCGGCGAGATGGTCTCTCGCGATGGCGAGCTGAGCGAGATCCCAGGCGGCGAGGACCACGCCCTCACCGCCCTCCCACGGCTGGAACGCCCGAGAACGGAGGATATCGACCGCGGCACGGCGGTCGGCTGCGCCGCCGGCGATGACGAGCAGCGTCGCGAACTCGGTCGTCAGGTCGTCACGCTGGGCGACGAGGTCAGGCATCGTCCGCAACCGTTCGAGCCGCACGGCGGGGTCGACCGCCGACCGCTTCTGCAGCTGATCGAACTCGTACTGGAGCTTCGCATCCCCTGGAGCCGCGTCGAGTGCGTTCCGGTAGCAGCGCTCGGCCTCATCGGGCTCCCCCGAGACGTTGAACGCGGCGATGCCGAGGTTCCGCCACACGATCGCATCGGAGGGATCGAGGACGACGGCACGTCGCCAGAGCTCGATCGCCTCGGCATACCGCCGCTGTGCGTAGTGCCAATGACCCGACAACGCGAACGCCCGCGCATCCTGCGGTTCGAGATCGATGACCGTGGCGAGGACGTCCGCGTCGTCGAGGCGCCCCGGCAGGGCGTTCGTCGCATCGACCTGCCGGGCCCGAGCACGCGCAGCCTCCGCGTCCGCAGGTCTGCCGAGCGCGAGCAGAGCGTCGGAGCGGTAGTACTCGATGAACGGCGCCGCGTTGTTCCGGCCTGCGTTCGCGGTCGAGCGATGGACGGACGAGGCGAGGTCGAGCAGGCGGAGCGCGTCCGCGTGTTCCCCGATGGACCGGTACTCGAGCGCGAGATCGACGAGCGCTTGCGGGTCGTCCGTGAGGGTGAGCCCCGCGAGATCACGCGACCACTGGTCCAGCGGATCGAGCGCGAGCGTGTCCGCGAGCTGGGTCTCGGCCTCCGTTCTCCGGCCGAGTGCCCGCAGGACGACCGCGCGGATGCCCCGCGCCTGGATGTGATCGACGTCCAGCCGGAGGACCTGCTCCACGAGCCGGAGCGCTTCCGCACGGTCACCGCCCGTCGCGGCGATCCTCGCGAGGAGGATCCACGCGGGGACCCGCCAGGCCGAGTTCCAAGCCGCCTTCGACAACCGGTCGACGGCTTCGGATGGGCGACCGAGCCGATGCAGCACGACGCCGAGCCGGTAGTGGGCTTCACCGTCGGACGGATTCGGGTTGAGCGATGTGGCACGGGCGACGGCCGTCTCCAGGAGGTCCCGTGCCTCCTCGTACCGACCGGAACGGTACAGACGAGCTGCGAGCGCCGTGTTGGAGCGCACATCGCCGGGATCGCGTCGAAGCGCCTCTCGCCAGTACGGTTCCGGCGAACGCGTCGCATGCCGGAACTGCTCGAGGTGGACTCCGGTCAGGTAGAGCTCGTCCGCGGACGCGATGGCCTCCGGCGCCTCCGGTTCACGCGCAGGGTCGGGCAACTCGGTCGGAGCCTCGTCATCGCGTCGCGGCTGCCACCGCAGGAGCACCTGGCCGCCGTGCTCCACCACGAGGGCGACGTCGTGCTCATCGGACACCTCGTCCAGGGTGACCGTCTCCACCAGCGCACGTCCGGGACCGAGGTCGGCGGTCACCGCCCACAGCTCCGCGTCGTCGGCCGCGCGGCGGATCGAGACCAGAACGCCGTCCCGGACGCCCGTCGTCACGACGCCCAGCGACATCGTGGGCCGCCCGGTCTCCGATTCGGCGTGCGATTCGACCTGCGCTCCGGTCTCCGATCCTGCATCCACCCGTTCGAAATGCACGGCGACGTCGAGCGTCGCCTGCTGCACCGTCCCGACTCCCTGGATCGGGAACCAGTACTGGCTGAACGTCTTCGTCTCCCCCGGCGTGAGGAAGGAGAAGTCCGGCTGGTTGTCCGTGTAGACACCGGCCATGAGCTCGACGTATGCGCCGTCGCCGTCGGTCAGGTTGCGGTCCCATGCCCAGCCGAACGGCGCATTGCCCCACGTCCACTGCTTCTTCCCCGGGGAGATGTGGTGGTCCGCCCAGTGGACGAACCCAGCCCCACGCCCGTGGTCGTATCCGCCGAAGAAGTCGTCCTGAGTTCCCAAGCACATGTACGAGGTGGGGACGGGGATGTTGCGGTACCAATCGATGCGGTCGGCGTCCGGGCGATCCGCGCTGACCCGCGACGGGTAATCGATGCCGTAGTAGTCGCCCGTCGCCCTCGGGAACGCGCTCATCGCCCGCTTCGCATGGTCGGCGACGGCGTGCACGTCCGTGGGGAAGAACGATTGGTAGCCGTCGTCGACCCGCGCGGCCACGTTCGCCCACCACAGGAAGGTCTGCGTGTCGTCGGTGCGGTTGAACAGGCGGACCCGCGCCTCGACGACTGCCTTGTCAGGGTGGAGACGAATGCCGTGCATGCCCTTCATCCGGGTGAACGGGTCGAGGTCGGAGCACCACACGGTCACGGCTCCGTCGTCCTCGAACTCGATGAACGAGTCGGTCGGGAGCATCGTCGCCGGCCGGTGGTGCTGCGGCCAGTTGAACTCGACCCCACCGGAGATCCAAGGGCCGAGCACACCGACGAGCGCCGGCTTGATGACGTTGTTGCGGTAGAAGAAGTCGTACCCGTTGGTCTTGTCGTATGCGATGTGGATGCGACCGCCGAGCTCGGGCAGGATGACGAGCCGGATCCACTCGTTCTCGATGTGGATCGCGTCCCAGGCGTGCGGCGTCTTCGTCTGGCTGATGCGCTCGAAGAACGGCATCGGATACACCTGGCCAGACGACCCCTGGTAGACGCGCTTCTCGAGGAAGGCTGGGAACCGGTCTGGGGCTTCGGGGAGATAGCTGTCGATCACGAGCGGTTCGCGCCAAGCGGCGACGGCTCGCGACTGCTGCGACGCCGGGATGGACGGGAGCGTGATCGTGGACTCTGCGGTGAGCATGCGGCCAACACTAGGTTCGGCCCCACACGCCGGGGAATATCAGTTCTCACGACAAATATGGACAAAACGCTGATTCCGTGCGTCAGTTGGTCCATGTATCTCAAGGAAGGGTTCCCCGGGCAACGGTTGCAGGTGATGCCTCACCCACTCGTGCGGATCGTGCTCGATCGACCCGTCACCGGTCGGCTCGTCGTGACCGACTGCGGCGTCTTCCCGCACGCCATCGCGCACCGCAGGAGTCGTCCGCAGGGCAGCCGGCAGGCCATCGTGATCCTCTGCACGGAAGGATCCGGCTGGTGCCGGCTCGACGCGTCGGACGAGATCCATGCGATCGAGGCCGGGCAAGTACTCGTGATCGAGCCCGGTGTCGCGCACGAGTATGGATCGAACCCCGATGACCCGTGGACCATCTGGTGGATGCACGTCGCCGGTTCGGACGTCCCGGAACTGCTCGACGCGATGCGGGTCTCGACGAACAGACCCGTGTTGCGGGTGCGCGACCTGTATCGTTCGACAGCCCTCATCGACGAAGCGCTGACGCGGATGGAGACCGACGAATCGGTCCCGACGCTGCTCGCCGCTTCCGGGGCGGCGTGGCATCTCCTGGCGATGCTCGCCGCCGACCAGGTCGATGCTCCGCAGCGGGAGGATCCCGTCCGCCAGGCGCTCGCCTACCTGCAGGAACGCATCGGCACCCGGACGAGCGTCGCTGAACTCGCATCACTCGCCGGTCTCAGTTCATCGCACTTCGCCGCGCTGTTCTCGCAGGCCACCGGTCACGGGGTCCTGTCGTACCAGAACAGTCTGCGGATGGCGCGGGCGCGCGATCTCCTCGACACGACCTCGCTCGCCGTCTCCGGTGTCGCCCATGCGGTCGGCTACACGGACGCCCTCTACTTCTCTCGACAGTTCCAGAAGCACCACGGCGCATCGCCGAGCGCCTACCGTCGTCAGGCCAAGGGGTGAGCGACGCCGAGTCGAGGACCCGCCGCCGCTCACGCCCCGACGGCATCGATCAGGCGGAGGCGGGCTCCGTCGCGGAGGCGAACGACAGCGCCGCGACCTCGTCCTCGGTCAGCTGCAGCGTCGCTGAGGCCACGAGGTCGGCAAGCTGCGTGAGTGACGTCGCGCTCGCGATGGGGGCGACGACCGTCGGCTGCTGACGGAGCCACGCGAGCGACACGGAGGCGAGCGAGGCGCTGTGGGCGGCGGCGACGTCGTCGAGGACCGACAGGACGCGGCGACCACGGTCGTCGAGGTACGCTCCGGCGCCCTCGGCACGCGGACTGTCGACCGTCACGCCATCGCGGTACTTGCCCGTGAGGAAGCCCTTCGCGAGCGAGAAGTACGGGACGACGGCGAGCGACTCGCGCTCCGCGATCGTCGCCAGTTCGCCTTCGAAGTCGCGCTCCACGAGGTTGTAGTGCGGCTGCAGCGCGACGGCGCGGTGGAGGCCCTTCGCATCGGTGATCTCGAACCACTCGGCGATGCGTGCGGCCGTGTAGTTGGAGATCGCGATGTTGCGGACCTTGCCGGCGTCGACGAGCGCGGACAGCGCCGTGACCGTCTCCTCGAGCGGAACGGTCTCGTCGTCGAAGTGCGCGTAGTAGAGGTCGATGTGGTCGGTGCCGAGGCGCTGCAGGGACGCATCGGCGGCAGCAGCGATGTTGGCGGCGGACAGGCCGGCGAACTGCGGGTGCGTGCTCACCTTCGTGGCGATGACGACGTCATCGCGGTTGCCGCGTGCGTTCACCCACTCGCCGATGATCGTCTCCGACTCACCGCCCGTGTGACCGGGGACCCAGTGCGAGTAGCCGTCGGCCGTGTCGATGAAGTTGCCGCCTGCCGCGGTGTACGCGTCGAGGATCTCGAACGAGGCGTCCCGGTCGGCCGTCCAGCCGAAGACGTTTCCGCCGAGGGCGAGCGGGAAGACGGAGAGGTCCGAGGTGCCGAGTGCGGTGCGGGGTGCTGACATGGATGTTCCTCCAGAGCGTGCGTTGCGGATTGGTTCCACTGAAGCCAAGCACACGCGGTTGTGGGCTATTCCTGTGTGACGGTGAACGTCGCGAAACCTGTGTGCCGCCTGTCGAAGTCCTCACCGAGGGAGGCAAAACGTCCTCCGCCCATCAAACGTCGACTCTGCGACCCGGACACGCCCGGGCTGCAGAATTCGCGGAAGTTCGGTACGTCCTCACTTTGGGGGACAACTTTTGCGGCACCCGGGCGAGGGTGGGCGGAGTCTCCGATCAGTGTTTACGGGACTTTTTGACGGAATTCAAGAATTCTGAAACTCTAGATGGCGAGCATGTGGTCAGGCCCACTGCCCGAAGCCAATCCCCTGGACTGGGTCGTGTTAGCTTCGACCCCACGCACTCCGAGGTGCGTACGGAAGAAGGCCGCAATAGCTCTCGCGAGCGTGGCCTTCCTCACGAAGGGAATGACAATGACCGTCAAGAACTACGAGAAGAGCCCGGCGTTCTTCCGCGCTCCGTCCCAGGTGGTCTTCTTCGAGGAGGAGTTCAACACGCAGGTCGCTGCACAGCGCCTCGCGGCCGACGCGTCGATCGACGCTGAACTCGACGCCATCCTGGCCAAGTGAGTGAGTGGGTGGGGTGGACGAATGAGGTCCGACCCACCCACTTCTCGGAAATGTGGTGGGCGTCATGTTCTTCCTCCCCAAGCACGGTTTCGGTGGCATTCCTGTCCGTGACAGCGCGGAACGCCTGGACGGCGTCAAGGTCGCCTTGTTGGGCGTCGCATCGTCGGCGGGCGCACCGCACGACGGAGCAGAGAATGGTCCGCGATTCCTTCGTGCGGCATCTCGCAGACATACCTGGGGCTACCCCGACGGTGTCGCAGTGCACTGGGAACGACGAGACACTGGCATCCATGCGGTCGACCTCGGCGACCTGCGACCCCAGGGAGTCGCGGAGGATGATCGAGGCTGCGCGCCGCCGGTTCGATCAAGGACGACCCCAATGACAGGGCCCGCCGAATCGACATCGGAGGACGAGAACGCCTCGCCCCACACCGTGCTCGGCCCGCGGACCTTCCTGTCGTTCGCGGGCACGATGTTCGCCATCGATGTCATCAGCGTCGGTTACGGTGCGGTCGACCTCGCGTTTATCGCGCCCTTCGGAATCGTGATGGTAGCCGCCGTCGGGCTAGGCGACCTCGTGACCCTCCTCTACATGGCATTCTTCGCGGGGGTCGTCGACGTCTACGCCGCTCGTCTGGCGCGTGCCGAAGGACGTTCGTCGACGTGGCGGGACTTCCCGCGTCTGATCGGCGCCCTCTTCGCGATCACGGGGCTGTGGACCGTCGTCGGCATAGCCGCTGCGACACTAACGCCGCTGTTGTTCGAGGTCGTCGGTTCGGATCGCTCCGTGGCCGACGTCGCGGCTGGCTACGTCGCCGTCCGCATGGTCGGCGTGCCATTCACCCTGACACTCGCAGCGATCTCGGTGACGCTTCGGATCCTCGGACGTAAACGTGCCTCTATCTGGATGATCGTCATCGGGTTCTTCCTGAACGCTCTGTTCAACGCCGCCCTCATCTACGGACCGGTCTCCTCCTGGACGGAGAACCCCGTTATGTCGGTCGCCGCCGCCACAGTCGTCGCGCAGATCCTGACCGCCGGCGGCGGCGGCATCGTCCTCAGCTGGCATCTGCGCCGCCGTAGGAGCGAATCCGTCGAGGCGGCGGAACATGACACTGGGTTCATCGCGCTCACCGGCTCGATGCTGCGGACGAGCCTCGGTGTGGGCTTGCGACAGATGAACAACTATGCCGCGGCGGTCGTGCCGTTTATGCTCATCTCCCGGCTGGATGTCGGCACGATCGCCGCGGCGGCTGTTGCCACCAAGGTCTGGACACTGTATTGCCGCGTCCCACAAGCCGCTCTCAGCACCGCCGGCGTCTTCATCGCGTACGCGCGGGGCCGGAGTGAGCGCGCGGCGCACGCCGTGGCAAACCGAGGCTTCCGATATGTGATCTGGCCGAGCCTCGCCGCCGCCATGGGAGTCGCGGCATCCGTGCCGCTGCTCGCCCGACTCTTCGGAGGAGACGACACCGACATGGCCCTTGTCTGGATCCTCAGTGGGGCCTATCTCGTCGCGGTACCCGCGTACGTCGTCGAGAATTTCAGCGGTGAGGTCCTCACCCTGGAGCAGCGCGCAGCGTGGCTGTCCGTACCCTCCACCGTCGTCACCTACGCCATCACCATCCCCTTGGCGGCACTGGGCGTCCTCCTCTGGCAATCCGCCGTCGTAGCCGTTCTCAGCGCCGCGGTCGCCTCGCTCCTGCTCTCTTTCGTCTACTGGCGGCGGACGTGCGAACTCGGATACCGGTTCATGAGCAGTGGGGCGCGCGCATGATCGTGCCCGCGCACCGATTCCTCGCGCCCAGTCGCCATGCCGTCGGATGCGTCTGCGGCAAAAGGTGTTGTCAAGCTTGTCGAAGTGCCCCGCCCAACGTCCAGCCCGATCGCTGAGCGTGTCGAAGCGCCCCTCGACACGCTCAGGGAGCGGGCTCGACGGTTAGTTGGGTGTTGGGGGTGCTCCTCGACGGGCTCAGGGGGCGGGCTTGCACTGAAGCCAAGCACATGTCGGCTTCGCCTATTCCTGTGTGACGCCCGACGACCACAAACCTCCGTTTTCGTGCAAGACCGCCGTTTTCGTGGGCACTTCTTGCACGAAAACGGAGGTCTGAGGTGGGCGGGGTCACAGCACCGGCTCCTAAGCTGAACCCATGCCACGAACCAGGCTCTACCGCGACGGGAAACTGCAGCGCGAGGACTTCGACATGAGCGAGGTGTCCGACCTCATCGTCGACGAGAAGAACACCGTCTGGGTCGACTTCGCCTCCCCCACGATCGACGATCTGCGATCGATCGTCGACGAGCTCTCGCTGCACCCCCTCGCCGTCGAGGACGCGATCGCCGAGCACCAGCGAGCGAAGCTCGACCGCTACGAATCGCACCTGTTCCTCAGCGCGTACGCGATCAGCCTGCCCGACGCGGGAGACGACGACGGCACGAAAGCCCCCACGTCGCCATCCGGTCCTGGCCGTCTCGTGAAGCACGAGGTCGATGCGTTCATCACGAAGAACGCTCTCGTCACCGTCCGCAAACACGACGACTTCGACATGACGAAGGTTCTGGAGCGCTGGGACGCGCATCCGAGCATCACGAAGGCCGGAGTCGGTGCGCTGGTCTGGGGTCTGATGGACACCGTCGTCGACACGCACTTCGACACCGTGCAGGAACTCGACGAGCGAGTCGATGCACTCGAGGAGGCGGTCTTCGAGGACCGGCCCAACACCATCGAGATCCAGCGCGACGCGTACACGGCGCACAAGCACCTCGTCACGCTGCGGCGTCTCGCCCTGCCGATGCGCGAGATCACGACCGAGTTCATGCGGGTCGAGGGCGAGTTCGTCGACGACAAGGTGCTGCAGCCGTACTTCCAGGACGTCTACGACCACACGCTCCGGGTGGCCGATTGGACGGATTCGCTCCGTGATCTCGTGTCGACCATCATCGACACGAACCTCACGGCCCAGGGCAACCGGATGAACCTCGTCATGAAGAAGGTCACGAGCTGGGCGGCGATCATCGCGGTCCCCACCCTCGTCACCGGTTTCTACGGCATGAACGTCAAGTATCCGCTCATCAACACCGTGGCCGGATACTGGGTTTCGCTCGGCCTGATGGTCGCCGCTTCCGGCATCCTCTACTGGCAGTTCAAGCGCAACGACTGGCTCTGACGCTCTGTCCCCGGCGGGTCGCGTGCCCGGTCGCTGAGCCTGTCGAAGCGCCCTTCGACAGGCTCAGGGACCGGAGTGGGCAGTCAAAGCGACGCCCTTCGACAGGCTCAGGGACCGGGACGCTCAGGGACCGGGACGCTCAGGGACCGGGACGCTCAGGGAGCGATGCGGAGGACTCGGGCCTCCCACGGGGCGAGTGGCGACGCGATGCCGCGCGCGGCCGCATCCGGCACGTTGCCGATCAGGAGCTCAGCGTCCGCCGACACGAAGGACGCGAGCGCAGCATCGAACTCGGCATCACCGGCACCGGAATCGGTCAGCACGAGCTCCTCACCGGACCAGTTCGCGAGCACGAGCAGCCGGTCGTCGCCGAGCGTGCGCGTGAACGCGTACAGCGTCGGGTGCTCCGGCGCGAGCAACGCGAACTCTCCGAGAGCCACGACGGGCAGCTCGTGCCGCAACGCGATGAGCCGTTGGTAGTACCCGAACACGGAACGTGCACCCGCGGCGCGGTCGGCCTCGACGTTGACCGTCGCGACGTCCGGAGCGACCTCGATCCACGGTTCGCCCTCGGTGAAGCCGGCACCGGGACCGTCCGTCCACTGCACGGGCGTCCGCGCGTTGTCACGACTCCGGAAGCGCAACGACTCGAGCGCCTCCTCCTCGGTCCACCCGTCTGCCAGCGCATCGGCGAACCAGTTGATCGATTCGATGTCGCGATACTGATCCAGCGAGGTGAACTGCACGTTCGCCATCCCGATCTCGTCACCCTGGTAGATGTACGGCGTCCCGCGATGCAGGTGCAGCACGGTCGCGAGGAGCGTCGCCGACTCGAAGCGATGCGCACCGTCATCACCGAACCGGGACAGCGATCGCGGCTGGTCGTGGTTGCCGAAGTAGAGGCTGTTCCAGCCCGCATCGGCGAGACCCGTCTGCCACCGCGACAGCGAGCGCTTGAGCTCGACGAGCGAGAGCGGCACGTTGTCGAACTTCCACTTCGGCCCGTGGTCGAGGCCGACGTGCTCGAACTGGAACACCATGTCGAGCTCGCGCCGTGACGGATCGGTGAAGAGCACGGCGTCGTCGACCGTCACGCCGGGCATCTCGCCGACCGTGATGAACTGCCGCTCACGCCCGGAGAACACCTCACGGTGCATCTCCTGCAGGTGATCGTGGATCTGCGGCCCCATGACCATGTGCGGAGCGCCGGCGACGAGCGACGACGGGTCCTTCGCGATGAGGTTGATGACGTCCATGCGGAAGCCGTCGACTCCGCGATCCAGCCACCAGTTCATCATCGAGTACACGGCGGCGCGCGTCTCGGGGTTGTCCCAGTTGAGGTCCGGCTGCTTGGCCGCGAACATGTGCAGGTAGTACTGGCCGGTCGTCTCGTCGAGCGTCCATGCGGGTCCGCTGAACGCGCTCCGCCACGCGGTCGGCGGGCCGGGGACGCCGTGCTCGTCGACGACCGCGTCACGCCAGACGTACCAGTCGCGCTTCGGATCGTCCTTCGACGACCTGGACGCCTCGAACCACGCGTGTTCGTCGCTCGTGTGGTTCACGACGAGGTCCATCACGAGCTTCATGCCGGCCGCGTGCACCTCTGCGAGGAGCTCGTCGAACTCCTCGAGCGTGCCGAAGAGCGGGTCGATGTCCTGATAGTCGCTGATGTCGTAGCCGTTGTCGGCCTGCGGCGAGCGGTAGATCGGCGACAGCCAGATGACGTCGACGCCCAACTGCTGCAGGTGGTCGAGGCGAGAGCGGATGCCTGCGAGGTCGCCGACCCCGTCGCCGTCGCCGTCCGCGAAACTGCGCGGATAGATCTGGTAGACCACGGCATCGGACCACCATGCGGGGCTGCCGGCGGGGCTGCCGGCGGCCTCCAGGACTGCCGCGGAGCCGGCCGACGGAACGGATGTCTCGGTTGTTTCGATGGTCACTTGACCGATCCTCTCATCACACCGCTCACGACCCACTTCTGAGCGACGATGTAGACCACGAGCAGTGGTGCCAGCGCCATCAGGTAGGAGGCGAATGCGACGGTGTAGTTGGTGTTGAACTGTCCTTGGAAGACGTACTGGGCGAGCGGGAGCGTCTGCGCCGACGGGTCGGACAGGATGACGAGCGGCAGCAGGAAGTCGTTCCACGCCCACACGCAGGTCAGGATGCCGACGGTCGCGTTCATCGGTGCGAGGAGCGGGAACACGACCTTCCAGAACACGCCCCACGTGCCGGCCCCGTCCATCCGCGCCGCCTCCTCCAGCTCGATGGGGATCGAGTTGATGTAGGCGGTGAAGATGAAGATGTTGAAAGAGAGCCCGTAGACCGTGTACAGCAGCACGAGGCCGACGGGGGTGTCGAGTCCCAGGAGCGCGGTCTCCTTGACGACCGGCAGCATGATGATCGGGAACGGCACGAAGATCGCCGCGAGGAAGTAGAAGTACAACCCCTTGAAGAACTTGCGGTGCATGTTGCGGGCGATCGCGTAGGCGACGAGCGAGTTCGTGACGAGCGTCAGGACCACGGCCCCCACGGTGATGAGCGCCGTGTTGAGGAGCGCGCGGGGGAAGTTCGTGAGCTCGTAGGCGTCGGCGAAGTTCTCCCATCGGATGCTCGTCGGCAGCTCGAAGCCCGTGCCGCCCAGCTGGTCGGGGGACTTCAGCGCCGTGATGATCGTGAAGTACAGCGGGATGAGCACCGTGAGCGAGCACACCGCGATGAGGGCGGTGAGCCACCAGTTGGTGCCTCCGTTGCCGCCGCTGAGCGTCGCGAGGACCGGCCGGCGGTTGCGGTGTTCACGGGCGCTGTGATGCGCGGTCGTGACGGAACGGGTTTCTGTGGTGGTCGCGGACATCAGATCGTTGCCTCCCTGCGCTGCAGGAACCGCAGCTGGATGAATGACACCAGGATGATGACGAAGAGGTACACGACCGCGTTCGCCATCTGGTAGCCGTACTCGCCGCCCTGGAATCCGCCGCGGTAGATGACCATCGCGATGGATTCGGTGGACGTGCCGGGGCCGCCGTTCGTCAGGGCCACGATCTGGTCGAAGACCTGCAGGAACGACTTGAACGACAGCACCATGTTGATGGTGAAGTACGCGCCGATGAGCGGGAAGGTGATCGATCGGAACCGCCGCCAGGTCTGCGCGCCGTCGATCGCGGCAGCCTCGTACAGCTCGCCCGGGATCGTCTGGAGGCCGGCCAGGTACAGGATGATGTTGAACGCGGCGGCCTGCCACACGGTCGTGATGACAATGCCGACCCACGCGAACGACGGGTCCGCGAGGAGATTGCCCGCCGGGAGCCCGAGGCCCTCGGCGATCGACGGCAACGAGTTCGCGAACAGGTAGTTGAACACGTACCCGATGATGAGGATCGCGAGCACGTACGGGATGAAGAAGATCCCGCGGAACGCCGTCCGGAACTTGATGTTGGCGTTCAGCCCCAGCGCGATGGCGAGGGCGATGACGTTCACGAGGATCGTGGAGACGATCGCGAAGAAGAACGTGAAGCCGTAGGAGTTGAGGACGCGGCTGTCCTGGAACAGGTTGATGTAGTTGGAGAGGCCGACGAGGCTCCAGTTCCCGTAGCCGGCGTAGTTCGTGAAGCTGAAGAACATGCCGGTGAGCACGGGGATGGTGTGGAGCCCGAAGAAGATCACGACGGCCGGGACGACCATCCAGTAGAAGGCGCGGGGGACGCGTCCTCGGCGGCGGGGGCTCTCCCGTCGCACTCTCGTCGGCGGGGTCGCGGCGTTCGTGGGCGGGAGGTCTGGCTGGGTCGCGGGCGACTGTGCCTGCGGGGCTGTGGCGGTCATCACTTGCCCTCTCGTGCGGTTGCTGATCGGGTGGCGACCTTCGACCATTCGGTGTCGAGGTCGCGGACGAACGTCTTCGGGTCGCCGGTGATCACCATCGACTGGAGGAGGTTCGTGAGGGGGATCGACGCGGGGATCTGGTGGTCGATGAAGCCGATGATCTTCCCCTTCGAGAAGTACGGCTCCAGGCCGGCGAGTGCCGGGTCGGTGTTGGGTGCGGCGTCGACGAGCGGCGAGAAGGTGCTCTGCGTCTTCGAGTACGCCGTGACGACCTCAGGGGACATGAGGTAGTCGAGAAAGCGTTTGGCTTCAGCGGGGTGCTTGGTGCCGCGGCCGATGGAGATGCCGACGTCGACGCCGGAGACGACGATGCGCTTGTCCGGGTCGTTCGTGACGGGGTAGGGGAACGTCGCGATGGGGGCGTCCGGGTCGGTCACGCGGATCGCGGGGATCGCGTAGGAGCCCTGCAGGTACATCGCGGATTTCCCCTTGGCGAACGCCGCGTTGCCCGCGTTGTAGTCGCGGCTGGCGTAGTCCTTCTGGCAGTAGGAGAAGAGTTCGACCTCCTTCTCCATCGCGGGTGTGAAGTCCTTCGTGAAGGACACCTTGCCGCCCGAGACGTTCGCCCCCTCGGCACGGAGGTCGTCGAAGAAGCCCTTCGGCATGAGGGCGCCGCCGATGTTGACGAAGGCCGGTCCGGCGGTCCAGGCGTCCTTCATCGTGCAGTACAGCGGGGCGATGCCCTGGTCCTGGAACGTCTTCGCCGCGGCGATCAGTTCGTCCCACGTGGTCGGCACCTGGACGCCGGCCTGCTGGAAGAGCTCCGGGTTGTAGATGATGCCGGAGGCGTTGCTCGCGAACGGGAGGGAGTTGACCTCCGGCGCCCCGCCCTGCTCGTCGCAGCTGCCGAGCGTCTGCACGATGTTTTGCACGGCCGGGTTCACGGTCTTCGCGACGGGCTCGTCGGACAGGTCCGCGAACACGCACGCTCGGGCGAGTTCGGCGTAGTTGCCGCTCACGTTGAGGGTGAGGACGTCGGGCACCTTGTTCTTCACGAGGAGCGTGCGGATGGCCGTGTCGGCATCGGGGACCGCGTTCTGGATCACCTTGATGTCGGGGTTCTTCGCCTCGAAGTCCGTGATGATCTTGGCGAAGTCCTTGATCGCCTCCGGCTTGAACTGGAAGAAGTCGAGGGTCACGACATCGCTGCCGGCCGAGGTGGAGCAGCCGGTGAGGGCCGCAGCCGCGAGTGCGACGCCGAGGGCGCCGGCGATCGCACGACGACGGACCCGGTGGGGGTGGTGAGTCCGGTTGTGGGGGTGTGTCTGCACGATCGCGCCTCCTTGCGCTGGTGGTCGATCAGTCCGTTGTGGACGGTTCGACCGCGGTGATGTCGATGAGCAGGAGCTGCTCGGGGAAGAGGACGGGGGCTTGCACGCCGGTCGTGCGGAGGGCGCGGCCCGAGAGGGTGACGGGGGTGGTCGCTGCTGCTGCGGCTACTGCGTCGCCTGCTGCGCCTGCTGCCGCCCAGCCCAGGGGCGACTGGCCCGGGCCGCCGAGGACGGCGGTCGGCTCGGCGAGCTCGACTCGGTAGCTGCGCGCGTCGTCGAGGCCGGGGAACGTGATGGGACCGGCCGGGTACGCCGCCGTCGACGCGGTGAGCGCGTAGGTGAAGACGGCAGCCGAGCGATCGTGTGCGACGACGCCGCGGACGTCGATCGCGGGATCCGGGTGGTCGGCGAAGACCGCGCGGCCCGTGTGGAGGAGCTCGCGGTGACGTTTGTGCGCCGTGACCCACGCCGCGACGTCGTCGAGGTCCGCATCGCTCACCGTGCTGAGGTCCCACTCGATGCCGAAGTGACCGGGGAAGGCGACGCCGGCTCGCAGTCCGAGGTCATGGCGTCGACCGGTCGAGTCGGAGTGCGGTCCGCCGATGTGCGCGCCCATGAGCTCGTAGGGGACGAGGAGGTTCGTGTACTTCTGGATCGTGAGTCGCTCGATCGGGTCCACGCAGTCGCTCGTCCAGATGCGGTCGGTGTGCTCCAGGATGCCGAGGTCGACTCGCGCACCGCCCGATGCGCAGCTCTCGATCTCCACGGCCGGGTGCCGCACGACGAGCTCGTCGAACAGCCGGTACAGCGCCGTGACGTTGGCGTGCACGGCGGCGCGCCCGTCGAGCCCGCCCGCTTCGAGCAGATCGCGATTGTGGTCCCACTTGAGGTACGAGATGTCGTTCTCGGTCAGGAGCGCGTCGAGGCGTTCGAGGAGGTAGGCGGAGGCGGCCGGGTTCGAGAGGTCGAGGACCTGCTGTTGGCGGGCGGAGACGGGGAGGCGCTCGCCCTCCCCCGACCTCGCCCGGAGGATCCAGTCGGGGTGCGCACGAGCGAGCTCCGAGTCCGGGTTCACCATCTCCGGCTCGACCCACAGCCCGAACTGCAGGCCGAGGTCGGTCACGTGGTCGATGAGCGGGCGCAGCCCGTCCGGCAGCACGGCTTCGTCGACGAACCAGTCGCCGAGACCGGCGGTGTCGTCGCGGCGACCGAGGAACCAGCCGTCGTCGAGGACGAACCGTTCCGCGCCGACGCGTGCTCCGGCATCGGCGATCGCCTTCAGCCGGTCCAGGTCGAGGTCGAAGTAGACGGCCTCCCAGGTGTTGAGGGTGACGGGACGCGGCGTGGACGGGTGCCGGGGGCGGCTGCGCAGCATCGTGTGGAAACGGCTGGAGAGCGCGGTGAGGCCGTCTCCCCACGAGGCGATGGCATCGGGCGTGCTGTAGCGCTCGCCCGGCGCGAGGCGGATCTCGCCGGCTGCGAGGAGTTCGGCTGCGCGCAGGAAGCTCTGACCCGTGATCGTCCGCTCGACCGACATCCGATGGTTGCCGCTCCACGCGAGGTGGGCGGCGTGGACGAGTCCGCGCTCGAACCCGAAGCCGGGGGTTCCCGCGGCGAGGAGCAGCGTGGCGTCGGCGCCCGGGCGGCCCTTGCGGCTCTCGCGGTCGTAGCGGCCGACGGTGAGGGCGTGGCGCTGCGGCGAGCGTTCCCGGAGGTGCCGGCCCGTCGTGTCGAGGACCTCCGTGGCCGTGTGCGGGAGGGGGAACGCCGCGCCGAGTTCGATGAGGTCGTAGTCGGTCTCGCCGAGGTTCTCGAGGGTGAGCTGCTGGTGGAGGAGACCGGCGCCGTCGATGCGGAGGGAGACGATGACGCGGAGCCGCGCGTCCGGGTCCTCGCCGATCAACGTGACGGAGGCATCGTCCTCGCTCGCGCCATGCTCGATCCCGATCAGCCGGATGTTGGGCGAGAAGTCGCGGCCGCCGCGGCTCCCGACGAGGCCTGGTGTGCCCTGCCAGCCGGCCGACTCCTGCGGGAGGACCGTGAGGCGGGCCGGTTCATCGATCGAGCCGGAGACGCGTTGCGGCCTGGCCGCGACGGCCATCCCGCGCAGTTCGTCCGAACTGAGCGCCCCGAGGGATTCGCCCCAGTGGAGGATCGTCGGCATGCCCGCCGTGGTCGTGTCGAGCACAACACTCGTTCCGCCACGGCTCAGGTGGATCTCGGAGCAGGTGGTGAGGAGCGGGCTGCGTCGATGCATGGAATAGTTCTACGACGAAACGAATAGCCGTGTCAAGGACGAGTTCGAAACCGATTTCGTCCGCAGCGGCCACAAATCGGTGCCAAATGGCCCCTGCGGTAGCGCCGATTCAGTCCGTCATGGAATAATTCCGACCAAGAGGAGGCGCTCAATGACGACGGACACCTTCCCCGATCTCGGGGATTCCAGCCGCGGTCTCGCACGCGAGGTCCTCATCCACGGACCCATCGCCCGCGGCGAACTCGGTCGTCGCCTCGGCCTCTCCCCCGCGAGCCTCACCCGCCTCAGCAAGCCGTTCCTCGACCGCGGACTCTTCGTGGAAGGCCCTGAGCATCTCGACGGCGCCGTAGGCCGACCCGCGAAACCGCTCGACGTCCGCATCGACGCGCAGCGCTTCATCGGCATCAAGCTCACCGGCGATCAAGCGCTCGGCGTCGTGACCGACCTCCGCGCGAACGCCCTCGGAACGGCGATCGCCGACCTCCGGGGCCACGAACCCGCCGACGCGCTCGACGCCATCGGCTCGATCGTCGACGCCCTCAGTTCCGAGATTGAGGACGCCCCGCTCTCCGCGATCGGCGTGAGCATCGGCGGCAAGGTCCTCGACTCCCGCATCGTGACGCGCGCACCGTTCCTCGAGTGGCGCGGCATCGACCTCGGCGGGCTCATCGAAGAGCGCTTCGGCGTGCCGGCGACCGTCGAGAACGACGTCGTGGCGCTCACCGAAGCGGAGCACTGGTTCGGGCGGGCGCGCGGCATCGCGAACTTCGCGGTCATCACGACGGGCGCCGGCGTCGGCTACGGGCTCGTGATCCACGGCCGGCAGGTCACGACGCCGGACACGGGCCTCGGCCTGGGCGGGCACTTCCCGCTCGATCCGACCGGACCACTGTGCGTCGCAGGCCACCGCGGCTGCTCGTCGGCGATGCTCTCGATCCCCGCGATGTGCTCTGCGGCGAGCGTCGGCATCGGGCGAGAGGTCGGCTACGACGAACTGCTGTCGCTCGCCGCGGACGCCGTCGACGATTCCAGACCAACCGTCTCGCCCGCGAGCACGGTTCGTTCAACCGCCGCCACCGCCGTCTACGGCGCACCCGCCGCCGGTCAGGCCGTCGCCGCGCAGGTCGTGCAGGCGTCGGGTAGAGCGCTCGGTCGTCTCATCGCTGCGGCTGCGAACCTGGCGATGGTGAGCACGGTCGTCCTCTCGGGTGAGGGGATCGCGCTCGCGCACGTCGCCGAGGATGCGATGCGTGCCGCTCTCGCCGCGGATCGCGACCCGGATGCGGATCCCGTGGACGTCATCATCGGCGATCCCGACTTCTCCGCCTGGGCCCGTGGTGCCGCCGCGATCGCCATCCAGCGTCAGTTCGCCGCCTGACGCCCCACCCGGCCCCGCCCCGCCCGACCCGCACCCGCGCCCGCCCGCGCCCAGACGCACAGACGCCGAGGTGAGGCTTCCGGTCGTTTCGCATGCAGTCGAACGACCGGAAGCCTCACCTCGGCGGGAGGGGTGACAGGACGGGCGGGAGACTACTCCGTGCCGACGGCCTTGTCAGCGGCGTCGCGAGCACTCTCGATCTGCTCCTCGAACTTGCCGCCCGTGACCTTGTTGGCCGCGCCGGCGACGCCATCGAGCAGCTTGTCGCTGATGTCTTCGGCCTGTTCGCTCTTGAGCGCGTCCTTGACCTTGTTGTCGTTGAGGAATTCCTTGGCCTTGTTCGTGATGTCTTCGATACCCATTCGATGCTCCATCCGTCGGCGCCCTGCTCATTCAGGGCGATGAGCACCATCATTGCGCTCATCGGGCATTCCGTACACCCCCGGGGACGACCGGTTTCCTCATGTTGCACCAACGCTCCCATCCTGGCGGGATACGGCTCCCGCCCTGGCGGGATGCCGGTTCCCATCCTGGCGGGATGCCGGTTCCCGTCCTCCGCACGCCCAGTCCCGCCGGGAGATCTCCCGCACCCGTCGGCGCATTCACTCCCGTGGCTGCGGCATCGATACGCTGGGATCCCGTTCCAGAGGAGGCCCCATGACCTACGTGCTCGACGACTCCGTCGACCGGATCGACCTCGACATGGTCTGGCGAGCCATGTCCACGAGCGTGTACTGGGCGAAATGGCGTGGGCGAGCCGATGTCGAGTCGCAGGTCCGCAGCGCCTGGCGGGTCATCGGCGTGTACGTGGAAGAGACGGGCGAGCAGGTCGGCTTCGCCCGCGCCGTCTCCGATGGACTCGGCTTCGCGTATCTCGCCGACGTGTTCGTCGATCCCGGGCACCGCGGACACGGGCTCGGCAAGCGCATCGTGTCGCGCATGATCGACGAGGGGCCCGGCGCGCACTTCCGCTGGACGCTCTTCACGTCCGACGCGCACGGCCTCTACGAGCAGTTCGGCTTCCAGGTCCCCGATGCGACGGCACTCGTCCGTCCCGCCCCCGCCCTCCCGGATCACCCCGACCAGCTCCCTCGCTGACGACTCGCCTCCCGGCCTGCCCCATCCGGCCCCGCCCCCACCCGTCACCCGTTTCTGCCGAGGGGCCCCAAAGTGCGGGTGCCCGAGCCTCACACCCGCAGTGTGCGACCCCTCGCGGGAAGAGGTGCGGTCAGGGGCGGGCGGCAGCGGCGGCCTGCGCGAGCGCGGTGAACTCGGGGATGCCGAACGCGGTGCCGGCGAGGCCCCATCCACCCTCGGACGCCTCGGTCAGGATCACCCAGGTGCGCGCCGTCTGCGTCGGATCGGCGGCGAACCGCGCGACGATCTCGGTCGCCTCACGGGTGATCTGACGCTGCCCGTCACGGCCGAGCGATCCGGGCGGCGTGATGATCTGCACCCGCACCGTGCGGGCCGACGGGGTATTCGCGGTCGAGATGGCCGATGCCGGAAGCCGGTGGATGAACGCGGCCGTGTTGTCGAGATGGAACGGGCCGGGCGCCGTGACGCCTTCGGCTCGCAGAACGGCGTGGGTGAGTTCGTGGCCAATCGCTTCGTCCGCGTCGGCGGGGAAGAGGTCTGTTGGGGCGTAGACGTCGATCATGGGCATGGCGGGCTCCTGGCGGTGATGCGGATACGAACTATGACGGTCGTCATAGTCGAGATGAGCCGACCATAGACTATGATGACCGTCATAGTCAAGTGGCGATCCGGACCGATGCGGCGAAGCGATCCCGCCCCTCCGCTCGTCCTGATCCCTCAAGACCTCGCGTCCACGCAGCACGCGACACGCAGCACATCCCGCTTCTCCCACCGAAAGGCGCGCCATGGCCGGCACCGTCCGCACCACGATGATCGAAGGCGCCACGCGACTCCTCGCTACCCGTGGCCTGCAGGGGACGTCGTTCTCGGAGGTCCTCGAGCTGACCGGAGCGCCCCGAGGCTCCGTCTACCACCACTTCCCGGACGGCAAGGAGCAGCTCGTCGGTGAAGCGATCGACCTGGCGGGTGCCCGGGCTATCGACGTGCTCGACCAACTCGCCGGGTCGACTCCCGAGGCCGTGGCCGATCGCTTCCTCTCGCTGTGGCGGAGCGTGCTCACGATGTCGGAGCTCCGGGCCGGGTGCGCCGTCCTCGCGGTGACGATCGCGACGGACTCGCCCGAATTGCTCGATCGCACCGCCGCGGTCTTCCGGACCTGGCGCGAGCGGCTGACCGGCCTGCTCGTCGAGGGCGGCGTTCCCGATGCCGAGGCCGCGCGATTCGCCGCGACCCTCATCGCCGCGAGTGAGGGCGCCGTCGTCCTCGCTCGTGCCGAGCAGTCCCTCGTCCCGTTCGACCTGGTCGCCGAGTCCCTCCGCGCCCAGGCAGCAACCCTCCCCGGTTCCTGACCTCGCCCGCCCCGCCCGCCTTCCCTCCCGCCTTCCCTCCCGCCTTCCCTCCCGCCTCCCATCTGCCGAGGGGTCGCAACGTGCGGGTGGCGGAGCCGGTGACCCGCAGTTTGCGACCCCTCGGCAGAAGTGTCGGGGAGGTGAGGGGCGGACGTTAGGGAGTGGGGATCTGCGGGCGGTCTTGGGAGAGGTTGAGGGCGTTGCCGTCTGGATCGGTGATGTGCGCGATGCGCTGACCCCACGGCATGTCG
Source organism: Plantibacter lichenum (assembly GCF_050587525.1). NCBI lineage: Bacteria > Bacillati > Actinomycetota > Actinomycetes > Micrococcales > Microbacteriaceae > Plantibacter > Plantibacter lichenum. The sequence continues at coordinate 309,771 of NZ_JBOBFT010000001.1, forward strand.
TTCGGTCCACCGCGGACGGTCCCGCCGGCCGCCTCGACGCGGGAGACGACCTCGGCGACGTCCGCGACATCGAATCCCAACAGCATCCGTTGCGGGGCTTCGAGGTCGACGTTCGCGTCCGCGACCAGCCCGAGCGATGACTCGCCGATGCGCAGTCCCAGGTAGAGGACCTCGCCCTTCTCGGGGGTCCGCTGCTCCACTTTCGCTCCGAGCAGGCTCGAGTAGAACCAGTGGAGTCGCGGGATGTCCGCGGTCAGGATCATGGGCAGGATCGAGGGGGCCATCCTCCAATCCAACACCCTCTGCTCGCCAGGGAATAGCCGGGCGGGGCCGAGCGCTGAGGGTGGAGTGAAGAAGAAGATCGGGTTCCTGTCGTTCGGCCACTGGCAAGCGGTGCCCGGATCCCTCGTGCGCACGGGCCGCGACGCCCTCGTCCAGAGCATCGAGCTCGCGGTCGCAGCCGAGGAGATCGGCATCGACGGCGCCTCGGTCCGCGTCCACCACTTCGCCCGCCAGCTCGCATCGCCGTTCCCGCTCCTCGCAGCGATGGCGGCGCGCACCTCACGCATCGAACTCGGCACCGGCGTGATCGACATGCGCTACGAGAATCCGCTCTACATGGCGGAGGAGGCGGCCGCGACCGACCTCATCAGCGACGGCAGGCTCCAGCTCGGCGTGAGCCGGGGATCACCCGAGACGGCCCTCCGCGGCTCGGAGGCGTTCGGGTTCATCCCCGCGGACGGGCAGACCGATGCCGATCTCGCGCGGGCGCACACGGAACTGTTCCGGGCGGCGATCGACGGCGTCGGTCTGGCGGAGGCGAACCCGCAGATGACGGGGACGACGGGCGCGCTCGCCATCCAGCCGCAGTCCCCCGGGCTCGGGGACCGCATCTGGTGGGGTGCCGGAACGCGTGCGACGGCCGTGTGGACGGCCGAGCAGGGCATGAACCTCATGAGTTCAACGCTCCTCACCGAGGACACGGGCGTACCGTTCGACCAGTTGCAGGCCGAGCAGATCACGATGTTCCGGGAGGCGTGGAAGACGGCCGGTCACGAGCGCGAGCCGCGCGTTTCGGTGAGTCGGAGCATCCTGCCGATCATCGATGACGAGACGCGACACTACTTCGGGCTGCGCGCCCAGGCGGATGCACAGGACCAGGTCGGGCACCTCGACGGCGGGCTCGCGCGGTTCGGTCGGAGCTACATCGGCGAGCCCGATGTGATCGCTGCGGAACTCGCGCAGGATGCCGCCGTGCAGGCCGCCGACACGATCCTCGTGACCGTGCCGAATCAGCTCGGCGTGGACTTCAACGCCCGCATCCTCGAGTCGATCCACCGCGACATCCGCGCCTCCCTCGGCTGACAACCGGCTCGCGAGGTGCCACAAACGGCTCGTTGGACCGGGTCCGAACGAGCCATTCGTGACACCTCGCGGGCTGGGAGGTCAGGGTCAGGTCAGGGGATGCGGATGTATTCGGGGTCGCCCCAGATCGACAAACGGTGCTGGACCATCCGACCCCAGTCTGGCGAGTCGTACATGCCGCCGTTGCCGTCGTAGATGCCGATGTGACCTTCCGGCCAGTAGAGCAGGTCGCCCGCGACGGCCTCGGAAGCCGAGATGCGCACGCCGGTCGACGCCTGCGCGCCGGCGCCGCGGGGCAGGTTCACGCCGAACGCCTTGAACACGTACTGGACGTAGCCGTCGCACGAGAAGCTGTCGGACGGGTCGTTGCCGTTGCCGTACGGGACGACGCCGACGAACTCGGCCGCGTAGGCGAGGATCGCAGCACCGGAACGACTGACGGCGGGCGCGGCGAACGTCGCAGTGGACGCGGTGGAACCGCTCGATGACGACGAGGACGACGACGCTTCTGCCTCGGCTGCAGCCTGAGCCGCGGCGGCAGAGGCCGCCGCATCGACGTCGGCCTGCGAGGTCGCCGTGTAGCCGTCACGGACGATCTCCGACGACGCGACGCCGGCGTCCACCTGGTACGAGACGGAGCGCATGGTCGCCGCCGATGGGATGGCTCCGCCGGTCGCGGCATCGACGTCGACCGTCGCTGCGGCGGCGGGCATCGAGACTGACACGAGGAGCCCGGTCGACACGGCCAGCACACCGAGCATCGCGAGCGGACGGCCCGCCTTGCGGGACTTCCGGGCCTTCTTGGCAGGCACCGACGTCTGGGCAGCCGATGCGGGACGTGCGTTCGCCGCACGTCGGGAGGCGGCGGTTCCAGTGGTTCCTGTGGTTCCGGCGATTCCGCCAGCAGGGGAAGCAGCACCGGCGACGGCAACCGCAGAGGCCACAGCACGGACCGGGGACGCGCCGTGCATCGCCCAATCATCTGCGACGACTGCGACGGGGGCCGCGGCTACGCGCTCGGTTGCCGCATCCGCCTGCCCCTGCTCCGCACCGCTCGGCGACGCCCGCTGCTCGGCCTCGCGGCTCGCACGCAACGATCGTCGGGTCACGGCGATGCCGGGGGTGGCATCGGGCAAACCTGCGAGTTCTGCGGTCGCAGCAGCAGCGAACTCGGCGTCTTGGCGCGCCTGTTCGGCATCGCGTCGCTGGGTTCGCGGCGAGACGGCGGCGTGCCGTCCGGTCTGTTCAGGCATGGGGGTACCACCTCGGGTTGGTCTGGTCCGCCGCCCCGAACGGTTCGAGGGGGATCGATTCCGGGGCGGCGAAGCAGCTACCTTACGTCCCCTTGACTGAGAGGAACCTCCGCTTGGAAGCGGCCAAGAACCAGATGGACGCCTCCTGGGAACTCGATTTCTGGCCTGCGGCCGGGTTCCCGACGGACTCCGACCGGCACCAGGTCGTTGTCCTCACCTCGGGCCGTTGTCCTCACCTCGGGCCGGTGCCCGCAGGCGTCGAAGCGCCTCAGTTGTTGTGGTCGTTGGCCGTCGCGTGGGTCGCGTAGCCGGCGCATCCGGCCTCTTCCCAGTGGTAGTCGGCGCCGCCGCCCGTGTCACCCCAGAGCGCCACGGAATATGCATCCCACTGGGCCTCGGTCCAGCCGAGCGCCGCCGGAATGGTCTCGGGCGCGTTCGCGAGGTACGCCTGGTACATCGTCTCGTCGTCCTCCGCGGTGACGAACACTCCGCGCGTGGCGAGGCAGCCGCGTGTGATCGCCTTGTGGTTCGCCCAGTCCAGGCCGTCCCGGTCATGCGGGAGCTCGATCGCCTGCGCCGAGCAACCGGTGACGTCGTTCGCGTAGTCCCCTGTGAGCGCCGCACGGAACGCGGAGTACTCGGCGTCCGAGACGCCTGCGGCCGAGGCGGCGGCCGTCAGTTCGAGCGCGCGCGTGGCCGAGTCGGTGAGCGCGTGCCCGGCGGACGCCGAAGCGGCCACCGCTTCCAGCTCCGCATCGGCGATGGCCACACCGATCGCGTTCGACCAGGTGTAGCCGCGTTGGGCCATGCAGGCGGTCGTCGCGAGTTCGACCGGGCCGGGTGTGAGCGTGAGCGCGGCGGCCCCCACCGGCACGTTCGCGCGGGCGTCGGCAACGGCCTGGACGGCTTCTGGCGAGCTCGATGCCAACGGCGTCGGCGTGGGAGACGACGCCACGGGCGCGGCGGTGCTCGACGCACCCACGCCTGCCCGCACCTCCGGCGGGACCGCCGCGGAGGCGACGCCGATCGCTGCCCCCAGGCCGAGGACGACGGTCAGACTGACCCCTGCCGCGATGAAGATCGTGCGTCGTGCTGCCATGATTCCCCCAAGGTTCCAGCGATGGGTCCACTATAGGAACATAGCTTCCCTTTACGCAAGCTCTGCCCTACACGCCCGCGGTCGACTCCCGGATGACGAGTTCGGGCTGGAACACGATCTGCTCCGGCACGAACGCCTCGCCCTCGGCGGCTTCCCGCAGCAGGAGGTCGACGGCGGTGTGCCCGATGAGCGAGCTCGGCTGGCGGATCGAGGAGAGCGGGACGACGGCGGCGGAGGCGAAGCCGATGTCGTCGTAGCCGATGAGCGCGACGTCCTCCGGCACCCGCACCTCGCCGAGCATCGTGAGGGACTGCAGGACACCCATCGCGAGCAGATCGTTGGCGGCGAACACCGCGTCCGGGAGCGACGATCGAACCGAACCGAGCTCCTCCTGCAGCTGATCGCCGACCGCACGCCCTTCCAGCACGGTCAACGATGCCGTCTCCACGAGCTCGAGCTCCACGTCCCGCCCGGACCGCACGGCCTCCGCGACCGCTTGCCGCGCCCCCGTGAGTCGATCGCCCACCTGGGTGATCGTGAGCGGTCCGCCGATGAAGGCGATGCGCGTCCGCCCGATGTCAATCAGGTGTCGGACGGCGAGATACCCGCCGGCGACATCGTCCACCGACACCGAGGAGAACGTCGTGTCCTCGGTCTGTCGGTCGACGAGCACGGTGGGAGTGCCGCGGTGGCGCAACTGCGCGAGGCGCGGCATCGCATCGCCGAGCGGCGAGATGAGCACTCCGGCGACGCGCTGCTCCTCGAACAGGTCGAGGTAGGCGCCTTCTCGGGAGGGGTTCTCGTCGCTGTTGCCGAGGAGGACGGAGAAGCCCTCGTCGGCTGCACGGTCCTCGGCGCCGCGGGCGACGTCGGTGAAGAACGGGTTGGCCACGTCGAGGACGATGAGGCCGATGCTGCGGCTCCGTCCGGCGCGCAGCTGGCGCGCCGCGTCGTTCCGCACGAACCCGAGTTCATCGATCGCCGCGTGCACTCGTGCGACGGTGTCCTCCGACACCTTCTCCGGCCGGTTGAGCACGTTCGACACGGTTCCGACCGAGACGCCGGCTCGCGCCGCCACGTCCTTGACGCTCGTGGACATGGGCCCCCTTCGTTCAGACCGCCGTCGTCCCCCGACGACCGGAATGCCAGTCCGGCGTGCTCGCCGGATGCGCAATTCTTGCACGGGTTGACACGATTCACGACGCCGTGATGAAACTCACGGCCCCGCAGGAGCACCGCGTTCCGAGGCGACCGGCAGCACCACGATCACGCCGAGTCCGGTGCCTGGGCGGTTGCGCAATTCGATCGTGCCGCCTGCGTTGCGGACGATCGCGGCGACGATCGCGAGACCGAGGCCGGCGCCCTCCCCCGAGGTGCGCGCATCGTCGGCGCGGCTGAAGCGTTCGAGTGCTCGTACTTCGAACGCGGGGTCCATCCCGCCCCCCGTGTCCTCCACGGTCAGGCGGATGGCATCGCCGACCGCTTCGAGGGTCACGGCCAGGCTGCCGGCGAATGCGTCAGCAGCCCCGGCCGACGCCCCGAAACCGGCGAGCGCCTGCAACGCGTTCCCCGTCAGGTTGTCCACCACCCGTCCGAAGTCCTCCGCCCTGATCCCGTACTCCGCCCCCGCGGGAAGCGGCGCCAGTCGGCTGCGGTACGACGTCTCGATCCCCGCACGCCCCTCGCCGATCGCCCTGAACCTGGCCCGGTCGACCGCTTCGACCGCCTCCCGATCCAGATCGATGGCCGATGCCCGTCCGGCAGGCATCCCGGATTCGATGCGGGAGAGCTCGAGGAGCGAGGTGAGGAGCGTGGAGAGGCGTGCCGCGCTCTGTTCCGCGCCGTCGATGTCATCGAGGAGCTGCTCCATCGAGGACGCTTCCGTGCGCGCGAGTTCGAGTTGGGTGCGCAGGATGGCGAGGGGCGTGCGGAGCTCATGGCTGGCGTCCGACACGAGTTGCCGCTCGCGGACCGCGGAGGCGCGGAGTCGTTCGATGAGGTCGTTGAGGGTGGTCGCGAGGCGGGAGATCTCGTCGCCGGACCGACCGACCGGCAGGAGCTCGTCCGTCGACTGGTCGCTCAGCGTCTCCGCGCTCGTGCGCAGGCGGGTGACCGGCACGAGCGAGACGGTCGTGAGGAACCACGCCGCCACTCCGACCCCGAGCGGCACGATCGCGAGCGAACCGACGAGCAGCACCCGCATCTGCACGAGGACGCTCGTCTCCTCGTCGGCGTTCCGTCCGGTGACCACGTGCCAGTTCTCGCCATCCACCGCGACAGGTGTGGAGTAGAGGAGGTAGGTCACCCCGTCGTCATCGATCGTCGTGATGCCCTCGCCACCGATGATCGTGGGCAGGCTCGCGAGGAGCGTCGTCGGCAAACTGAACACGGGCGTCGACCCGTCCGGCGCGACGACGGCGATGAGCGACCCGAGGCTCGGCGACCTGAACCCCTCGACGGGCCGCGTCTGCAGCGCGAACACGTACGAGGAGCCGTTGCTCTGGAGCACTTCGAGAGTGCCGTCGCGCACGATCCGTTCGAGCTGCGCGTTGATGAAGAGGCCCGCGAGCAGGGAGACCACGAGGGCGATGAGGAAGCTGCCGCCGGCGATGCGACCGCGGATGCCGAGGTGTCGGCCCTTCATGTCGGTTCCACGCGCGCACTCCGCGCGCCCACGACGTCAGCGGACGGGGTCATCATCGGGGCTCGTGAGCGTGAAGCCGATGCCGCGCACCGTGACGATCCGCACGTGCGCTCCGGCCTGGTCGAGTTTGCGCCGGAGCCGGCTGATGTACTGGTCGACGACGTTCTGGTCGATGTTGGAGGTCGTGTCCCACACCTCGTCGAGCATCGTGGTGCGGCTCACGGTCTCGCCGACGCGCCCCGCGAGGACGCGGAGGACGTCGAACTCGGTGCTGCTCAGGAGGACGTCCCGCTCCCCCACGCGCGCCTTGTGGCGGTGGAGGTCGACCGTGAGCCGTCCGACCTCGATGCGGGACGCCGCGGTGAGCGCGTCCCGTCGGCGGACCGCGCGGATCCGCGCCGCGAGCTCGGCGAACGCGAACGGTTTGATCATGTAGTCGTCGGCGCCCGCATCGAGCCCGCGGACCCGGTCGTCGACGGCGTCGCGCGCGGTGAGGAGGATGACGGCGAGCGTCGGATCGTGCGCTTTGAGCTCCCGGCAGACGTCGAATCCGGAGATCCCCGGGAGCATGACGTCGACGACGGCCACCTGGAACGCGATCTGCGCGGCGGCCTGCAGCGCGGACGGCCCGTCGGCCGCGACGGTGACCTCGTGGGCGTCGGCCCGCAGGCCCCTCGCGAGCAGTGCGGCCATCTGCCGTTCGTCGTCGACGACCAGGATTCGCATGGGTCCGGGTCCTCCTCCGCCTCGTCGCGCGACACCAGACTACGGTCACCGCCCGGAGAACGCCGAAGCGGGCTTCATGAACGATCCGTCAGGAATGGCCGCCTCGCCTTGACCCCCGGATCGACGCCGCCATAGAGTGCTGACGCTCCCGCACCTTGAATCGATTCACCACCGGTTCGAGCCGCACCTGCCGCGGGAGCACCTCACCGTGGAGGAACGGAATCAATGACGATCGACCAGCCGCTGCCGCAGGATGCGTCGCAGCCGGCCACCCAACCGGCAGGGCCCCCGACGGCCCAGCCAGGCGCGGCCCAGCCGGGCGCAGCCCGGCCAGGCGCAACCCAGCCAGGCGCAGCCCAGCGCCCCACCACCCCTGCGCTCTCCCTCGTGGGCGCGGCGAAGACCTTCGGCCCCGTCGTCGCGCTCGCCGACGGCACCATCCAGATCGACGCGGGCGAGATCCACGCCCTCGTCGGTGAGAACGGCGCCGGCAAGTCCACGCTCGTGAAGATCCTCGCGGGCCTCTACGTCCCGGACGCCGGCGACTTCCAGCTGAGCGGTGCACCCGTCGCGTTCAAGACGGTCGCCGACAGCAAAGCGGCCGGGATCTCGGTCATCTACCAGGAACCGACGCTCTTCCCCGACCTCACGGTCGCCGAGAACATCTTCATCGGCCGCCAGCCCAAGGGCGCGCTCGGCCTCATCAGCACGGGGGCGATGCGCAAGGCGGCCCGCGCGCTGTTCGACCGGCTGGGTGTGCACATCGATCCAGACCGCGTCGCGGAGGGCCTGTCGATCGCCGACCAGCAGATCATCGAGATCGCGAAGGCCATCTCGCTCGACGCCAAGGTCCTCGTCATGGACGAGCCGACCGCGGCGCTCTCCGGCGTCGAGGTCGACCGCCTCTTCCAGGTGGCCCGCAGCCTGCGCGACCGCGGCGCGGCCATCCTCTTCATCTCCCACCGCTTCGACGAGGTCTTCGACCTGTGCGACCGCATCACGGTCATGCGCGACGGCCGGTACATCGCGACGCACACGACCGCGGACACGACCGTCGACGACATCGTGCGCGAGATGGTCGGCCGCGACATCGACGCCCTCTTCCCCAAGCAGGAGACGACGATCGGCGGAGCCGTCCTCGCCGTCAAGGACCTGTCGCGGGCCGGGGTGTTCCGCGACATCTCGTTCGAGGTCCGCTCGGGTGAGATCGTCGCCCTCGCCGGCCTCGTCGGAGCCGGCCGCACCGAAGTGGCACGCGCCGTCTTCGGCATCGACCCCTACGACACGGGCGCCGTCAGCATCAACGGCGCGTCCGTGAAGGGCGGAGACCCGCAGGCCGCGATCGACGCGGGGATGGGCTTCGTCCCGGAGGACCGCCGCAAGCAGGGCCTCGTGATGGACCTGTCGGTCGGCCGCAACGCGACCCTCACCCTCCGCCACCAGCTCGCACGCTTCGGGATCATCTCGGGCAAACGCGAACGGGAGGCCGCCGAGGACTGGACGAAGCGCCTGCAGGTCAAGACCGGCTCGCAGGAGTACGCCGTGTCGACGCTCTCGGGCGGCAACCAGCAGAAGGTCGTCCTCGCGAAGTGGCTCGCCACCGAGCCGAAGTTCCTCATCGTCGACGAACCCACCCGCGGCATCGACGTCGGCACGAAGAGCGAAGTCCACCGGCTGCTCAGCGAACTCGCCGGCCGCGGCATCGCGATCCTCATGATCTCGTCAGAACTGCCCGAAGTGCTCGGCATGGCCGATCGTGTCCTCGTGATGCACGAGGGCCGGATCACGGCCGAACTCGACCGTGCCGATGCGACGCCGGAATCCGTGATGCACGCCGCAACCGGCTCCGCGACCGTCTCCCTGGAGGGCGTGAAATGACCACCACCACCCCGCCCGCGACCGGTGCGAAAGGACCGACCGGCCCCGTCCGCGTCGACCCCGACCGCACCCCCAACGCCTTCGCGTCGATCCTGCGCCTGCGTGAGGTGCCCGTCACGGTCGCCCTCGTCGTCCTCGTGCTCGTCACCTACCTCGCGAACCCGCTGTTCCTCTCCGCCCAGGGCGTCAAGGACCTCCTGCTCAACGCGACGATCATGATCATCCTCGCGGTGGGTCAGGCGCTCGTGATCATCACGCGCAGCGTCGACCTGTCCGTCGGATCGATCCTCGGTCTCGTCGCGTTCTGCACCGGCACCCTCTTCGCGAACGTGCCGGGCATCCCCATCGTCGCCGTGTTCCTCATCGGCATGGTCCTCGGCGCGGTCCTCGGTGCGATCAACGGCGCCCTCGTCACGATCGCGAAGGTGCCGGCCCTCGTCATCACCCTCGGCACGCTTTACATCTACCGCGGCGTCAACAACGCGTGGGCCGGCGGCAAGCAGTACTTCGCCGGCGACCGGCCCGACGCGTTCGGCAACCTCTCCGTCGACACCATCCTCGGCTTCCCCGTCATCACGCTCGTCGCGATCGTCGTGGTCGTCGCCGTCGCGATCTACATGGCCGGCGCACGATCCGGCCGCGACCTGTACGCCATCGGCTCCGACCCCGATGCCGCGAAGCTCTTCGGCATCCCCGTCGCCCGTCGCGTGTTCCTCGCCTTCCTCACGAACGGCGTCCTCGCGGGGCTCGCCGGCGTCCTGTACGCCTCCCGCTTCAACTCGGTGGGCGCGACGACGGGTTCCGGGATGGAGCTCGACGTGGTGGCCGCGGCCGTGGTCGGCGGCGTCGCCATCTTCGGCGGCAGCGGATCGGTCGCGGGAGCCGCGATCGGCGCCGTCCTCCTCACCACGATCACGAGCGCGCTCACGGCCCTGCGCGTCGACAAGTTCTGGCAGCAGGCGATCGTGGGCATCCTCATCCTGGCCGCGATCATCATCGACCGACTCGCGAGCCTCCGAACAGCCAAGAAACTGCGAGTGAGCGAGGCACGCGATGTCTGACCTGAAGACCCCTGAAACAGTGAGAGCCCCCTTCATGAAGGGCTCCGGCCCCCTCTCGACCGACACCACCGGCGTGCTCGTGGCCGAGTCGAAGGGCCGCACGGGCGCCTCGCGCATCCTCCTCGGACGCGACGCGATCATGATCTACGCGCTCGTCGCCGTGGTCCTCATCGCCTGCCTCTCCATCCCGCGCTTCGCGTCCCCCGTCACCGTCGGCTTCCTCCTGCTCGACGTCATCCCGATCCTCCTCATCGCGATGCCGATGACGCTCGTGATCATCACCGGCGAGATCGACCTGTCCGTCGCGAGCACCGCCGGCCTCACGAGCGCCGTGATCGGCGTCCTGTGGGCGAACGGCGGGATGGACATCTGGGTCGTCCTCCTCATCGGCCTGCTCGTGGGAGTGGTCGCCGGAGCGTTCAACGGCTTCCTCATCGCAGTGGTCGGGCTGCCGTCGCTCGCGGTGACGATCGGCACGCTCGCCCTGTTCCGCGGCCTCGCACTCGTCGTCATCGGCGACAACGCGGTCGCGAACTTCCCGCCCGACCTCACCGCCTTCTTCACCTCGAAGATCGGTTCCACGGGCATCCCGACGGTCATGATCGGCGTCCTCGTCGTCGTCCTCCTCTTCGGCGTCCTCCTCCACCTCACCCCCTTCGGCCGCGGCCTGTACGCCCTCGGCTACAGCACGGAGGCCGCGAGCTTCGTCGGAATCAAGGTGGCCAGGGCCAAGTTCTGGCTCTACGTCGGCACCGGTTCCGTCTCCGCCCTCGCCGGCATCTTCTGGACCCTCCGCTACTCGAGCGCCCGCAGCGACAACGCGTCGGGCCTCGAACTCGCCGTCATCGCGGCCGTCCTCCTCGGCGGCGTCTCGATCTTCGGCGGCAAGGGCTCCATCCCCGGGGTCGTCGCGGGTGTGCTCCTCATCGGCACCATCAACTACGCCCTCCGCCTCGGCCGCGTCTCCGACGTCGTCCTCATCATCGTGACCGGCACGCTCCTCATCGCGTCGGTCGTGGCCCCCAGCGTCTTCGACTCCATCAAGACGTGGAATCATCATCGGCGGATCCGCCGCAACTTGCCCCCGGAACCCGTCCGGAGCAGCACGAGCGCCTCGCACCAGGCGTGACCAGAAAGGAAGAACAGACAATGCAGTCGATTCGAACACGCACCACAGGCAAGGGGTTCCGCCGCGCAGGCGCCCTCATCGCCGCAGCCGCCTCCCTCGCACTCATCGCGACCGGGTGCGCAGCGGGCGACGCGGGCTCCGGCAGCAGCGGTGGATCGGGCGGCGACGCCAGCATCACCTTCATCCCCAAGCAGCTCAACAACCCGTACACCGACGTCGTCCTCGGCGGCGGCAAAGACGGCGCCAAGGCTGCAGGTTTCACGGCGACCCAGGTCGTCGGCCCCCTCGAAGCGAGCGCATCCAGCCAGGTGTCCTTCATCAACGCGGAGACCCAGGCCGGCACCAACGTCATCGTGATCGCCGCCAACGACCCCGACGCCGTCTGCCCCGCCCTCAAGGAAGCCCGCGACGGCGGCGCGAAGATCGTCGCCTTCGACTCGGACACCAACAAGGACTGCCGCGACGTCTTCATCTCCCAGGTGGTGGCGAAGGACGTCGCCCTCATCCAGCTGAAGCTCATCTCCGAGCAGATCGGCGGATCGGGTGAGATCGCGATCCTCTCGGCCACCGCGAACGCGACCAACCAGAACGAGTGGATCAAGTACATGGAAGAGGAACTCGCTTCCAACGCCGAGTACAAGGACATCAAGCTCGTCGCGAAGGTCTACGGCGACGACGACGACACGAAGTCGTTCCAGGAGGCCCAGGGCCTGCTGCAGGCGCACCCGAACCTCAAGGGCATCGTCTCGCCCACGACGGTCGGCATCGCCGCCACGGCCCGCTACCTCTCGACCTCGGAGTACAAGGGCAAGGTCGCGCTGACCGGCCTCGGCCTCCCGAACGAGATGCGTCCGTTCGTCAAGGACGGCACCGTCACCGAGTTCGCCCTGTGGGACCCGGCCCAGCTCGGCTACGTCGCGGCGTTCGCCGGCAAGGCCCTCGCGGACGGCACGATCACCGGCAAGGAAGGCGACACCTTCAAGGCCGGCGACCTCGGCGAACGCAAGGTCGGCGCCGACGGCACCGTCATCGTCGGACCGCCCACGCAGTTCAACAAGGACAACATCGACGACTACGACTTCTAGTCGCTCGTCTCATCACTGAACACCCGCCGAGCGGGACGATGCGAGGCCAGGTGCGTTCAGCACCTGGCCTCGTTCCGTGCGTACGCCGCCGGTTCACGATGTCACCGACGGCAAAGCGTTGACCGACAGGTGTCCGGACCGCCAGGCTGGGAGGATGAAGACCCTCGCCCTCCCCCAGACCGACCTCGAAGCATCCAACATCATCCTCGGCCTCATGCGCATCAGCACCCTCGACGACGAGGAGATCCGCACCCTCATCGGAACGGCGCGCGATGCCGGCGTCAACGTGTTCGACCACGCGGACATCTACGGCTCGGAACGCCACCAGTGCGAGCAGCGGTTCGGCGACGCCATCACCTTCACCGCCGCGGAGCGCGAACAGGTGATCGTCCAGTCGAAGGTCGGCATCCGCAAGGGCTTCTTCGACTTCTCCGCCGAGCACATCCTGAAGACGGTCGACGAATCGCTCGCGGCGCTGCAGCTCGACTACCTCGACCTCCTCCTGCTCCACCGTCCCGACACGCTCGTCGAGCCCGACGAGGTCGCCCGCGCCTTCGACGAACTCCACGCGGCCGGGAAGGTGCACCACTTCGGCGTCTCGAACCACACGCCGGGCCAGGTCCAGCTCCTCAAGCGGTCGATCACGCGTCCGCTCGCCGTCAACCAGGTGCAGCTGAGCATCACGCACGCCCCCATCATCGCCTCCGGCATCGCCACGAACATGGTCGGCCTCGACCAGTCGATCGACCGCGACAACGGCATCCTCGACTACAGCCGCCTGAACGACATGACGCTGCAGGCGTGGTCACCGTTCCAGAAGGGCTTCTTCGACGGCGTCTTCCTGGGCGACCGCGAGCACTTCGCTGAACTGAACGACGTCCTCGACGAGCTCGCCGCGAAGTACGGCGTGACGCCGACGGGTGTCGCGACGGCGTGGATCACGCGGCACCCCGCGAACATCCAGGTGGTGCTCGGGACGACGAACCCGGGTCGTGTCCAGGAGTCCGCGGCCGGTTCGGACCTGCCGCTCACGCGCGAGGAGTGGTACCGCCTGTTCACGGCTGCGGGTCACACGCTGCCGTAACGGCTCGCCTCCGCTGCCGCTGCCGCTGTCGTTGGTCCTGTTCACAACTCAGGACGGCCTCGGCGTGTCGCGCCCGACACGCCGTCGGGCCGATCCGACACGCCGGGTCGCTCCTGAGTTGTGAACACGCCGGGCGCGATCGGCAGGAGCGATCTGGGATCGTCGCGCGCCCTACGCCTCGCCGTCCCGACGACGATCGTCGTCGAACTCGGCTTCGAGTCGCTTGAGCCTGCGCTCCTGCTCCGCGAGTTCGATCTCCCGATCGAGGGCGGCCAGCTGCTCCTCGGTGCTGAGCACGGGCGGCCCGCTCGGCGATGCGGATGCGTACCCGCCCTGCGACGACTGCCGCGACGATCGCCTGCGACCGGCCGATCGCCAGTTGACCCCGGAATAGTCGCGCCCGAGCGTGAACCAGACGATGACGCCGATGAGCGGCACGAGGACCACGAGCAGCACCCACATGATCTTCGGCAGGCCCCTGAGCTCGTCGTTGGCCCGACGGATGATGTCGATCAGCGCGGCGATGCTGCCGACGAACAGGACGAAGGACAACACGGCGAGCATGCGGGCAAGTCTAGGGATCGGCCCAACTTCCGGCTAGTGGGCTGTTCACAACTCAGGACGGGCTCGGCGTGTCGACCGCGACACGCCGGCGCGCACACGCGACACGCTGCGGGCGTCCTGAGTTGTGAACGGACAAGGCGCGATGAGGCGACGACGGGATGACCGCTCAGAGCGGGAACGGCACGTCCGGGGCGCGCTTCGCGAGGGCGATGCGGACGGCGTCGACCGCCTCGTCGACGATCGGATCCGCGACGAACGCCTCGGTCGCGCGCAGCCGCCGCACCATGCGCGGCCAGTCCGCGCCCTCCGCGCCGTTCGTCCGAGTCGCGGGCACCCCGGACAGCAGTGCGGCACGGCACAACCACGGGTCGGGGTCGTCGATCCACCGATCGATCGCGACGTCGGCGTGGCCGCGCGGCCCCGGATCGAGCCCGGCGAGCACCGGCCCGACGACATCGGTCGCGAGCGGATCGACGAGCTCTCGGACCCCCGCCGTCCGGATGAAGCCCTCGATCCGCGTCAGGTCGGAGTTCCTGAGGATCGAGACGCGCGTCTGGAGGAGCACGACGGCGGCGAGCCGGCGCTCGAAGACCGGCGTGCGCCAGAGTTCCGAGGCGAGCGCGGTGATCTCGTCGTGCACCATCGACGGGTACTTGTTGCCGAGGTCGCGGATCGCCCCGCGGACGGCCCCGACGGAGGCGCCCGTGAACTCGAGCCTGGGCGCGGGGCGCGAGCCGTCGAGGATCCGCTCGCGCGTCGCATCGGCCCGGTACCAATCGCCTTCACGTTCGAGCACGAGGTCAACGTAGTCGGCGGCATCGGTCACGCCTCTATTCTCCCCGAGGTCGCGGGCGGCCCGGCCTTCAGGACCGCCCGCGCGGCACCGGACGTGGATCGCCGCCGCGAGCTGCAGCGTCAACCGCGAGCTGCAGCGTCAGCCGATTCCTGCAGCGTCAGCCGATCTTCGACACGTGGTAATGGCCGATGAGCCAGGCATCGTCATCACCGCGTTCCCCGCCGCCGCCATCGCCGCGCCGTTCGCCGCCCCCGTCACCGGCCGGCGCTTGCCGCAGCAGGACGACCGTCAGGTGCACGGGGATGACGACCCCTTCCGGCCGCACGAAGTCCACGTCCACGTATGCGATGAGGACATCGTCCGCGAGTTCGCGATGGTCGACGATCGCGAACCGAGGATCGAGCCCGAGCGGCTGCTTGTCGTAGTAGGCGGCGATCCCCGGACGACCGATGACGGGTGCCGGATCGAAGCCCTGGAAGAGAGCGTCGGTCGTGAAGCCTGCAGCGACCGCCTCCGACCGGTGGGCGCGGATGTCGGTCGCCCACCGCTCCAGCACCGCGGTGACGATGCGGTGGCGTTCGGCCGCCGCCCCAGCCTGACGAGCGCTCATCAGCGGCCCGCGCTCTGGCCGCCGTCGACGTGCAGGAATTCGCCCGTCACGAACGACGCCTGCTCGAGGTAGAGGACGCCGTGTACGACTTCGTCCACCTCGCCCACGCGTCCCAGCGGGTGCAGCGGAGCGAGCGCGCGGTACGCCTCCTCGGTCTGCAGCGGCGTCCGGATGATGCCGGGCGAGACGGCGTTCACTCGTATGCCCCTGCCGGCATACTCGATCGCGAGGGACTTCGTCGCAGCCGCGATCCCGCCCTTCGTGATGGATGCGAGGACGGACGGGATGGAGGAGCTGGCCTGCTCGACGAGCGTCGTCGTGATGCTCACGATGTGCCCGGAGCCCTGCTCGACCATGTGCGGGACGACGAGACGCGTGAGCTGGAAGAACCCGCCCAGGTTGGTCTGCAGCATCGCCGCGTAGTCGTCCTGCGTGTAGTCGGTGAACGGCTTGGCGATGAAGATGCCTGCGTTGTTCACGAGGGTGTCGATGCGCCCGAAGCGCTCGATCGCCGTGGCCACGATCCGCTCCGCGACGGCCGGGTCCCCGATGTCGCCCTGGACGGTGACGAGGTCGGTGTCGTCGACGGGGGCGATCGTCCGCGAGGTCGCGACGACCGCGTACCCGAGCTTCCGATAGCCCTCCACGACGCCTGCCCCGATACCCTGCGAACCACCGGTGACGATGGCGACGTTCTGCTGTTCCATGTGCGTGAATCCTTACTAGATGATCGGTCTACTATTACCGTTTCCTGTTATAGCCGACCGGTCGTATAATTGCAACCATGGGACGGACATCAGACGCACGGGAACGCATCCTCGAAGCCGGCGCGCGGCTCTTCGGCCAACGCGCGTACAGCGCCATCGGCGTCTCCGAGATCTGCACGGAGGCCGGCGTGCCGAAGGGCAGCTTCTACTACTTCTTCCCCTCCAAGCAGGCGCTCGTCCTGGCGGTCGTCGACGAGCACTGGGTACAGCAGCGGCACGACTGGACGACGATCCTGGACACCCCGGAACCGCTCATCGACCGCCTGCGCGCGCTCTTCGAGGCGACCGCGCAGGTGCAGCGGGACGCCCTCGTCGGCACGGGGTCGGTCACGGGCTGCATCTTCGGCAACCTCGCGCTCGAGGTCAGCGGCCAAGACGATCCCGTGCGCACCAGGGTGCAGGAGATCTTCGACGAGCAGATCGACCTGATCGAGGACACGATCCGCGGAGCAGCGGGTGAGGGCACGAGTACGATCGCGGGTAATCCGCGCACGACGGCGAAGGCGATCGTCGCCCAGCTCGAGGGGCTCGTCCTGTTCGCCAAGCTCTTCAACGACCCAACACAGCTCGACCAGCTGTGGCAGAACAGCCTCAGCCTGCTGCACCTCGAAGAGCCGGTGAGCTGAGCGATGGAGTGGGCACGCGCACAACCGATTCGGACGGAGCGACTCGAGCTCGAGCCGCTGTCGGTCGACCATGCCGATGCGATGGTCGACGTGCTCGCCTCGCCGTCGCTCCACACCTTCATCGGCGGCGAACCGCCCTCACACGCCGAGCTCGAAGCCCGGTATCGGCGCCAGAGCGTGGGCGCTTCGCCGGACGGTTCACAGGGCTGGTTGAACTGGGTGGTCCGGGAGCGGTCGGGACCGAGCGTGGGCACGGTGCAGGCGACGGTGCGGGCGACGGTGCACACCGCGCCCGGCGGGGACTCGCCGGACGACGAACTCCCGGGCGGCCTGCAGGCAGACGTCGCCTGGGTGATCGGCCCCGCTTCACAGGGGCGCGGCTACGCGACCGAGGCGGCGGCTGCGATGGTCGAATGGTTGGTCGCCAGTGAAGGACGCCCACTCGACGCAGCCGGCATCGGCATCACACGCGTGGTCGCCTTCATCCACCCGGATCATGTCGCGTCCGCCGCGGTCGCCGCGCATCTGGGTCTCGCGCCGACTCCCGAATTGGAGGACGGCGAGATCCGCTGGGTTCGGGACGTCCCGGCCGACCCCGGGGACGGCTCATGAGCACGCTCGCGCAGATCCGCGAGGAGATGATCGCCGACCCGAGCAATGCTTGGGCACGGGAGTTGGGATACGCGCCGATCTACCGGGTCGCCCCCCGGACGCGCGTGCTCGTCATCGGACAGGCACCCGGCCGCAAAGCGCAGGAGAGTGGTGCGCCGTTCACGGATGCGAGCGGCGACACCCTGCGGTCCTGGCTCGGCGTCTCCGCGGAGCAGTTCGCGGCACCGGCGGTCGGCGTGCTGCCGATGGACGCCTTCTATCCGGGGCGAGGGAAGGGCGGCGATCTGCCTCCCCGCCCGGAGTTCGCCACCCTGTGGCATCCGCGGATCCTCGCCGAACTGCCCGATGTGCGGTTGACCGTCCTGGTCGGTCGATACGCGCAGCGCCAGTACCTGGGCCTGCCGTCCTCGGTGTCCTTGACGGAGACGGTGCGTGGATACCGGGATCATCTGCCGCTGTTCCCGATCGTGCATCCGTCGCCCCTGAACTTCCGGTGGCAGGCGAAGAACCCGTGGTTCCAGGCCGAGATCGTGCCGGTGCTGCGCGAGCTCGTCGCTGACGCCCTGCGGCCCTGACGGCGGGCGCTCGCGCCCAGGCACTGACCCCGCCCGGTCACGGGGCCCCGGTCGCTGGGCCGCGGTCGCTGGGCCTGTCGAAGTGCCTCACCCCAGCCCGGTCACTGAGCTTGTCGAAGCGTGTTGCCCTCGCAATGCCGCCGCGCCTCTCACTCCCGGTCACTGAGCGTGTCGAAGAGCGTCGCCCCAGCCCGCTCACTGAGCTTGTCGAAGTGTGGGGTCCACGTGTGCAGAAGTTCTCCACAATCCCTTCGAACGCCTGTTCTAGAACACGGGTCCTTGGTATTCTTGATGAGTTGACATACCTTCGACTCCGGACACGATCGCCGCTCGTCTCACGAGCCTCGGCGAGCAGATCGTCGCGGAAGACGTCTGTATCGCCGCCGCCGAAGCACGCAAGGCCACCCTGTTCGCCGAGGCCGCCCGCCTGTCCGATCTCACCGCGTTGACGCTCGCTCCACCCGGCACGACCCCGGCCCGAGCGAAGGACCTCGCCCGCCTCTCCCTGCACCTGGAACTCTCTGCCATGACGCGGGTTCCGGAGCGCACCATCCAACACCGCATAGCCGAGTCCGAAACCCTCACCGACCACCTCCCCACCACGCTTTCGGCGTTGGCTGCCGGGTCGATCTCCGCAGGGCATGCCCGGGTGATCGTGGAGCAACTCACCGATGTTGCCCCGGCGGATCGTGTCGAGTTCGAGACCCGGATCCTGCCCCTCGCGCAGACCCGCACCGCCGCGCAGCTGAAGCAGCTGGCCCGGCAGATGCGGGAGAAGCTCCACCCGGAAACCATCGGTACCCGGCATCACCGGGCCAGACAGGACCGCCACGTGACTTTGTCCCCGGCACCTGATGGCATGTCGTGGCTGTCGATCCTCACCACGGCGACCATCGCGACCGCCGCCTACAAGCGCCTCGCCGACCTCACCGCCGCCACGCAGCGCCGGGGTGACCCGCGCACGCGTGCGCAGTTGATGGTCGACAACGCCCAGAGCCTCCTCCTCTACGGGATCACCGCGTCCTCCGGCCCTCCAGCCACGGTCGCGGCACCCACGACGCCACCCATGGCCGAGGACGATGAGGTCCCGACCTGGGCGGCACGGTCAGCACCAGCGCGTCCCGTTGCGTCCATGGACGACACGGCGGTCACACCAACACGGAACGTGGCTGTCCTTGACCGTGACGAGCGCCGTCCGAGCGTAGAGCCCGCTCTGGGTATCGGCCCGCTCCCGAGCATCGAGGACATCACGGACGGCATCATCCCCACCGTGCATGTGACGGTCCCGGTGATGACGATCCTTGGCCACGAGCACCAACCAGGTTCCCTCGAAGGCTACGGTCCCATCGACCCCGAGACCGCGGTCAGGCTGAGTGTGCACGCGAAGTCGTTCACCCGGATCCTCACCCACCCTGAGACCGGGACGGTCCTCTCGGTCAGTCGAGAACGATACGTGCCACCCGTCGACATGAAACGAGCCCTCGCGATCCGAGACACGCACTGCCGAGCACCGGGCTGCAACCGCCTCGCGAAAGGGTGCGAACTGGACCATACGGTGCCGTGGTCGGAGGGAGGTGAAACGAACGTGGGCAACCTTGCGCACCTGTGTCCGAAGCATCACCACCTCAAACACGAAACCAATTGGTCCCTCAAGCCGGGCCCGGACGGGGTGCTGCATTGGATCAGTCCGAGTGGTCAGGTGTTCACCACGGAACCGGATCCTCCGGACTGGTACCCCCTCGAACCCCTCCCGGAAGCTGACGGCGACGCACCCGGTCCCTGAGCGCGTCCACCCGGTCCCTGAGTCTCGCCGACCCAGCACCCGGTCACTGAGCTTGTCGAAGTGCGGACGCCCCGGATCCGTGAGCTCAACCCTTCGACAGGCTCAGGGACCGAGGAACAAGCTCAGGGACCGAGGCACACCACAGCGGGTGCGGGGCCGAAGCGCCCGCACCCGCTGGAGCAGAGACGACCCGACCGCCTCAGCTGGGGCGGATAGCAGCGGAACCACCGCCGCCATCCACCCGGATCTGGCCACCCGGATCTGGCTACCCGGCGGAACCGGCGCCACCGCCGGACCTACCGCCGGACCCACCGGCGAAGCCACCACGTCCGTGACCGACACCGACCAGTTCACGACGACGCCGGACCACGAACCAGGCACCGACGGCCACGAGGAGCACGGCGAACGCGAGCGGGAGCATCGGATCGAAGCCGGTCGAAGCGATCACCCCGACGGGAACCGTGACGGTGCCGCCGTTGCCGGGGTTCCCCGGTGTGCCAGAACCGTCTGCCACTGGAGCGAGGACCAGCCGGTGCTCGCCCGACGGGAAGTCGGCTGGAACGTCGGCGATCGTCGCGATGATCCCAGCAGCGTCGGCGGTGACCGTCGCCAGCAGGACCGGATCCGAGTGCAACTCGACCCGGACCGACACTGCGGCGCCGAAGCCGCTCGCCTCGATCAGCAGACGCGATCCACCCGTGACCGACAGGGCCGGAGGCGTCACCGACCGCGTCAACGATACGACCTCGCCACGGTTCCCCGCGCGGTCCACAGCCCGCACCTGCACGGTCTGCGGCTTCGCCTCCTTCGCGACCAGCTGCGAGAGGCCGGTCACCCACGTCGATCCGTCGAGCGAGTACTCGACCGCAGCGATCCCGGAGCCCGCACCACCACCATCAGCACCGGCACCGGCACCGGCACCAGCACCGGCACCAACACCAACACCAACACCAGCCGGACCAGGGTCGGTCGCGACGACGGTCACCCGACCGGCGTCGGACAGCCAGCCCCAGACGGTCGGGGCCGTGGCATCCACGGGAACGGTCAGCGAACCGACGGCACTCAAGTTGCCCTCGACATCGGTCGCCCGATACTCGACGACCGTCCTGCCTTCGGGGAGCGTCACCGGGCCGGTGTACGAGACCCAAGCGGTCCCGTCGGCCGGAGCGGATCCAGCAGCGGAACCGGCGGATGCACCGAACCGGTACTCCACCGAGGCGACCCCGGAACCCGAGTCCTCAGCGGCGAGCGAGAGCGCGGCGCCCGAGCGGTACCAGCCGTTCGCTCCCGGCTTCGAGACGGACGCCGTCACGGTCGGCGGCGTCACATCGGGGATCACGATCGTCCCGCTGATCGACTTCGACAGCTCACGATTGCCAGCGGCATCGACCGAGAAGAAGTCGATCGTGAACGCACCGGCCTGGTCGACGACGACGGACGAACCCTGCCTCCACTCGCCGCCGTTCACGCGGAAGCTCGTCGAAGCGACGCCCGACGTCGCATCGGCGGCGGTGAAGTCGACCGTTCCGCGGTTCTTCGCGACGCCGTCGACGAACCCGTCACCGAGTTTCGCCATCGTCTCCGGAACCACCGTGTCCAGCTTGAGGGCGAGCACCTGCTCCGCCGACACGTTGCCGACGGCATCGGTGGCTCGAGCCCTGACCTCGTGTGAGCCGTCCGTGGTCACGGCCAGCGGCGCGTTCGTCACCGTCCACGGACCGCCGTCGACGGCCGTCTCGATGACGACGTCACCGGCCCGATCGTCCCGAGCAGTCGCCGAGACGGTGACGGGCGATGCCGTGTACCACCCCGTCGCCCGGTTCGGGGTCGACGGATCGGCGCTCAGGACCACCTGCGGCGCCGTCACATCGGCGGGCGCCGGAAGCGTCCACACATCGGCGATCGACGGGTCGTAGAAGGTGTGGTCGTCGAGGTTCTCGAACTTCACCCGCACCGAACCGTCGGTGGCGAGCGAACCGTCGACCACGAACTCGTAGGTCTCCGTTCCCACACCGCCCGTGTGGCTGAACTGGCGCAGCGCGACCTGCACCCCGTCGACGTACACCTTGTACTTCTTCGTCTGCGGCCGGTCGTACGTCTCCGTGGCGCGGATGACGAACGGCTTGCCGGCGACGACGGCCGTGTCGAATTCGAAGTACGAGAAGTTCGTCAGGTGTCCCGCGTAACGCCTCGTGACACCGGCCTCCGAGTTCGTCCCGGACGACGACGACGCGGTCAGGTTGTGCGCCTGCTCGCTTCCGCTCTCGCCGAGGTCGACGTGGTCGTATCCGGTGTTCGGATCGGGGACGGGAGCGAGCGCGACGGTCAGGTTCGCCGAACCGTTCGCGAGCGTCACGTCACCGGCCCGGAATGCGGCGCCGATCGATGCCGTGAGCGATGCCTGCGCAGCGCCGACGGGTACGAAGACGGGCACCGAGACGGTCGCCGACTCCCCCGCCGCGATGAGTACGTCGGCCGTCGGGAGCGGTTTCGTCCAGCCGTCGGGAACGGTCACCTCGAGGTGCCCGGCGACGGGAGCGGAGCCACCGTTCCGGACGATCGCGGTGAGCGTGCTCGACGCTCCGGGAGCCACGGTCGTCGGATCGACGGTGAGGCTCGAGAATTCGACGGGCGAGTCCACGACGACGGTGAACGGGACGACGAGACCGACGTCGGCACCGTTGAACCGGTAGGAGAACACGGCCGATGCCGCAGCTTCTCCAGGTAGGCGATCGGCCGGAACGGTGAAGCCGAGGTCCCCGGCCGCCGTGGCGCCGACGGCGACGCTGTCGGCGAGCTTCAGCGGATCGGTCGGCGTGGGTTTCCAGGCCTCGTCGAGTCCGGCGAGCGCAGCGGTCACCGGTCCGAGCGCCGCACCGGGGGCACCCGAACCACCGGAACCCGCGTTGGTGAGCGTCGCCGTCACCACTGCCGGGAGTCCCGGCTTGACCGCGGAGGCGTCGAGCTTCGCGGTTCCGCTGATCCCGAGGAGCGCGGCGATCGTCTGATCGACGGCCGTCCGCACGGCGCCAGCGGCCGCGACGAGCGCGGCATCACCGAATCCGGCGACCAGTTCGTCGATCGATCCGACCGTCCCGAGCACGTCTGCGAGTCCCTTCGCTGCGTCGACGGCGGAGCCTGCTCCGGCGAGGACGAGCGCGTCCGCGGCCTTCGACCGTCCAGATGCGACGAGTGCGGAGAGCGCTTCGTGCTGCCCGGCCGTGATCGTGCCGGCGGCGAGCGATGCGTCCGCCTGGGTCTGGAGCGCGTCGAATCGATCGAGCACGGCGCCGACAGCACCCGCGGCATCATTCACCTCGAAGGCGTAGTCGCCGGAGCCGACGGTCACGACGACCTCGGCGCCGGACGCACCGGTGGCCTGCTCGATCGATCGCACACCCTCGCGGAGCTTCCCGTCGGCGTCGGTCAGGGGCTTGCCACCCTCGGTCACCGCCCAGCGGTTGTCGGCCGGGACGCGCACGATGCCGGTCGAGCCGACGGGCACGTGCGTGGCGAGCGTGAGTTTCCCGGCGGTGCGCTTCCAATCGACGGAGACGGGACCGAACGGGGTGTCCGTCGTCGCCTTCGCCCAGTCGAGCTGCTTCGTGACCGCGGGAGCGATCGTGATGTCGCGGTACCCCGTGGTCGTGGAGCTCCGGATGCCGGCGGCGTAGTGGTAGAACCAGTCATCGACGGTGCCGAGGAAGTAGTGCCCGCGCGAGCGCGCTTCGAGCGACCAGTGCTCCCACATCGAGGTCCCACCGTTCTCGATCATGTAGCCCCAGCTCGGGTACGCGGTCTGGACGGCGACGTTGTAGGCGAGCTGCTCGTAGCCGTACTCGGTGAGGACCGGGAGGAGGTACTTGCTCCCGAGCGAGCCGGTGTTGAGCTTGTCGCCCTTCGCGGTGACGTCGGCCGCGAGCGATGCCGCGACGCGCTTGGCCGTATCCGCGTCCGGAACCAGCCCGAAGGCGAGCGCGAGCGCATTGTGGGTCTGGCGGTAGCCGCGGTCGCCGACGCCCCGGTACAGGCCGGCTGCGGTGTCGAGGAAGGCAGCGTTGAAGCCGGCCTTGACCACGGCGGCCTGCGCCGCGAAGCCCTCTGCGTCAGCCGTCTTACCGAGCTGCGTCGCCGTCTTCTGCATCGACGTCAGCATCGTGTACAGGTACGCGGTGCCGCTCACCCGGCTGTCCTCCGGGGCGTTGCCGCCGGCCGGGCTGGCCTCCGGGCTCACCCAGTCGCCGAGCCGGTTCTCCGGGACGACGCCTCCGGGCGATCGGCTGAACTCGAGGTCGGTGTACGTCTTCATGTTGTCGTAGTACTTCGCGAGCACC
This sequence comes from Plantibacter lichenum, assembly GCF_050587525.1. Taxonomy (NCBI): domain Bacteria; kingdom Bacillati; phylum Actinomycetota; class Actinomycetes; order Micrococcales; family Microbacteriaceae; genus Plantibacter; species Plantibacter lichenum. The sequence continues at coordinate 333,762 of NZ_JBOBFT010000001.1, forward strand.
TGGGTGTCGCCACCGTACTGGTACAGCCACCACGGGATCAGGATGAACGCGGAGTGCCACGGCGGGGCGACGCCCCACTGGCCCCACTGCCCGGAGCTCGGAGCGATCACGAGCGGCGCCCCCTTCGCGTCACGCGTGTCGTCGATGTCGCCGATCCACTTCTCGAACAGGTTCTGCGTGTCGAGGTTCATGAGGAACATCTCGGCGCCGACCGCGGCATCGCCCGTCCACCCGTTCTTCTCGAACATGGGGGTGTCGGTGGGGATGCCGTGGATGTTGTTGAGCAGGGTGTCGACGACCGCGCGGTGCGTGCGGTTCATGATGTCGTTGGAGCTCTCGAAGGCCCCGGTCTCCGGCGCGTCGGTGTGGAGGACGTTCGCGGTGAACGCGCTGAGCGGCGGCGGCTGATCACCCGGCCATCCGGTGACCTCGATGTATTGGAAGCCCTTGTAGGAGAAGCGGCCGGCCCACGATTCGGGTGCGCCGGTGCCGGCGAGCGTGAACGTGTCGGTCTGGAATCCGCTCTGGAATCCGCCGTTGTTGGAGAAGTTCGGTCGGCCGTTGTCGAGGAGTTTCTCGCCGTACTGCGCGCGGATCGTCGTCCCGGCCGCGGCCTGCGCCGTGATCTCCACGGTTCCAGCGAGCACACGCGGGAACTTCACGACGTAGACGCCCTTCGCGGGTTCCGTGATGGATTCGGCGCCGAGACGGCTCGTGATGCGGATGGGCTGCTGCTGCTGGTTGATGAGCGCGCCCTTGGGGCCGTTCACCTCGCTCGCCTTCGTCCACACCTCATCATCGAATCCGACGGTGTCGAAGCCCGTCTGCACCCGGCGGGCGTCGTACTGCTCACCGCCGTACAGGTCGTCGTAGAGCGTGGGTCCGTCGGCGAGGGTCCAGCTGTCGTCGGTCACGATCTCGTCGACCGTGCCGTCGACGTACTGGATGCGGAGGATCGCCCGTGCGACCGGTTCGTCGTGCCAGGGGGCGTTCTGCCAGTTCCACACGTTGCCGTTGGTCATGCCGTAGAAGCCGCGGCCGAGGACCATGCCGAGCGCGTTCGCTCCCGGCTGGAGCTGCGAGGTCAGATCGGTGACCGTGTACTGAGCGTGGTCGTCGTAGTCGGTGTAGCCGGGGGTGAGGACCTCGTCGTTCACGGCCTTGCCGTTGAGGCTCATGTCCGCGTATCCACCGGCCGCCAGATAGACCTTGGCCGATGCGACGGAGCCGGTGACCTGGAACTCCTTGCGCAGGAGCGGGGCCGCGGCGGGCGCCGCGCTCGGCGGGTTGACGCCGTTGCCCCACGGGCCGGACTGGTACGCGGCCTGGATCGCGACGGCGGGCCATGCTGCATCGTCGAATGCGGGCGCCTGGAAGCCGGACGGGATCTGCTTGATCGCCTTCCAGCTCGCATCGGTCGTCGTCACGGCGGTCGTGCCGTCGGTGTAGGTCACGCGGGCGGCGAGGAGGAGACCGGCCGGTGAGTTGGGGCCGTTGGTCGTGCGGACGGCGAGGACGTTGCGGCTGCCCGCGAGGTCGACGACGTAGCGTTTCGACGACTGCCACTCGTTCTCCTTGCCCTCCGTCCTGCCGACCGAGGCGCCGTTGACCCACAGCTCGAAGGAGTCGTCGGCGGTCACGACGATCTCGGCGCTCTTCGCGGTCTTCCCGGAAGGCGTGTCGAGGACCTTGCGGAACGCGCGCGGCTCGGCCGGCGCGTAGGGCGCTCCGGCCTCGGGGGTCCAGATCCAGTTCGAGCCGGCGAAGGTGAGCTGGTCGCCCTTCGCGGCGCGGGCACGGCCGATCCACGATGCATCGGCCCAGCTGCTCGACGGCACGTTCCCGGCGGTCTCGGTGAACGACTGCTCGGTCACGAGTCCGGTCGAGAACGTCGACGAGGTGTGGGCGTCGCCCGAGGTCGTCTGCACATCGACCCGCCAAATGTAGTCCGTCGCGGGGTCGAGCGCGGGGCCGGCGTACGCGATCGCGGTCGACGCGTCCGATGCGACGACGCCGCTGTCCCACACGCTCCCGGCGTCGAGCGCGGAGGCACTCGTCGACACTCGCAGGCGGTACGAGGTCTGGCGGACGTCGCGCGCCGTGCTCTCGGTCACCCAGGAGAAGCGGGGCGCCGGGACATCGATGCCGAGGGGCTCCGTCCGGTTCTCCACCTCAGGCGTGGTGATGGTGACGGCAGCTGCAGAGGCGGCGGCGGTGCGCGCTGTACCTTGGGCGGCTGCGGCGGGCAGTGCGGAACCGATGGCGGCACCGCTCGCGATGAGCGCGACGGCGAGAACGGTCCCGACGGTGGCGCTCAGGCGCCGCTGAGTGGTGAGCATGTTCATGGAGCGATCCTGTTTCCTCTGCTGTGGTGCGCTGATCATGAGTGCTGGACGGTGGAGGACTCCGCGGGCGAAGCAAGCCTCGAGCGTCGACGGAGGACGATGAGGACCCCGCCGAGGAGCAGGAGCGCTCCGGCGCCGATCGCCCACGGGAGGACGTTCGCGCCCGTGGAGGAGAGGACGTCGATGGGGACGGTCACGCCGCCGCCGGCACCGCCTCCGCCCGTGCCGCCCTCACCGGGCTCGCCAGGCTCCGCCACGAGTGCGAACACGAGACGGTGCTGACCCTCCGGCAGATCCGCGGGAACGGTTCCCCGCACGGAGACCACGCCGAGTGCGTCGGCCACCGCCGTTCCGAGGAGGACGGGGTCGGAGTGGATCTCGACCCGGACGGTCCGGCCTGCCGGGAACCCGTTCGCCTCGACGATCACCGGGGCGCCACGGAGAACCGGGAGCGCCGGGGGCGTCTGCTGCGGAGTGAGGTCGAGGACGTCGCTCCGGTTGCCCGCGACATCGACCGCGCGGACGGACAACGACTTCGGCGAGGCGTCGACGGCGAGCAGCGCACTGAGGCCCTGCTGCCATGTAGTGCCGTCGAGCGAGTACTCGAGCCGGCCGGGACCCGAGGCGTCCGCGGGCGATCCGCCGTCCTGCGCGAACCCGACCACGGTGCGCGCCGGGGCGAGCCAGCCCCACGCGGTCGGCTTCACGCCGTCCGTGCGGAGCGTCTCCGTCCGGACCTCACTCGTGTTGCCTGCGGTGTCCGTTGCGCGGAACCGGAGCGTCGTCGCGCCCTCGGCGAGCGCGATCGGGTCCGTGTAGTCCCGCCACTCGCCGTCGTCCGTCGCGACCTCGATCGAAGCGATGCCACTGCGCGCGTCTGCGGCCTGCACAGTCGCGGCGGCACCGCCCTGGTACCAGCCGTTCGCGCCGGGATGCGAGACGTCGAGCTGAACGGACGGGGCCATCGTGTCCGCGGGAACCGGGAGCACCCAGGTGTCGGCGATCGACGGGTCGTGACTGCCGAGCCCGTTGAAGCGGAACTGGACGGTCACCTTCCCCGAGGACGTGAGCGTGCCGTCGTCGGGGACGAGGACCTGGTAGGTCTGGGTGCCGGGGCCGCCCGCGCTTCTCTGGTGGAGGCGCTGAGCGACGACGGTACCGTTCACGAGAATGTCGTAGGACTTCACCTGCGCTTGGTCGTACGTCTCGACCGACCGGATGATGAACGGTTCGTTCGGCGTGACGGCGAGCGTCGCCTCGAACCAGGAGCCGACCTTCGTGAGCCCGGAGTACCGGCGAGTGAACCCGGCCTCGCTCGTGGCGCCGCCGTTGCCGGAGGTCTTCACCGCATGGGCGGCCTCAGATGCGTTGTCGCCGAAGTCGACGTGGTCCGTCGCGCGTTCCGACTCACCCGGCGGCGTCGCGAGGGCGAGGTCGAAGCTTGTCCCCGCGGTCGCCATCGTAACGTTTTCAGAAACGAAGCGGACCGTGAGCTGCTGCGCACCAGCATCCACCGAGAGCGGGATCGCGACGGTCACCCGCCCGTCGGCCGATCCGCCTGCTGGCAAGATGACTTCTTCGGACGGCAGCGGGGCCGGCCAGCCGGACGGGCCGTCGACGACGACCCGACCGCGGAGTGCCGTCGGCGAAACGTTCGAGAGCGCCGCTGTCACTTCCGCGTTCTCTGGGAGCGCAGACGGTTGAGTCGTCTGCCCACTTCCGGGGGCAGGGACCGCCGTGATGGCGTCGATCGTCACGGCCGGCAGCACGGTCACGAGGGAGGCGTCCTTCGTGAACCGTTGCACCTCACCGGAGACCGACGCGACGACCGCGACGCTCACCGAGACGGATCCTGGCGCGAGCGCCTGAGGAAGGTCAACGCCGAAGGCGAGTTCGATGCGTTCTCCGGGCAGGACCTCGCCGGTCGAGACGGTTGACGGCGATGCGACGAGTGCCGCCGCCGGCGTTCCCGGCGTCGCGCCCTGCTGCGTGACCGTCAGCTCCGCGGTGAAGCCCGTGACCGGGACCGTGCCTGTGTTCGTGACGCGGACGACACCGTCGATGCGCTCACCCGGGAAGCGATCCGCCGAACCCTGCGGGACAACGTCGACGACGAGTCCGCTGTTGGCGGGGTCGGAGGAGAAGCGGTAGTCACCGGACCCGACGGACAGCGTCACGACGCCGTTCGACTCGGACACGACACTCACCCCGGCCGCCTGGCCGAGCGGCACGCCGCCTTCCGTGACGGCCCAGCGGTTGAGGGCAGGCACCCGCACCGTCGCGGTCGTGTTGACGGGGACGGAGACGTTCAGGTCGAGTCCGGCATCGGTGGTCGTCCACTCGGACACGATCGGGCCGTAGACGGACTCGTATGCGCCGCGCCCGTGGGTCAGTCCGCCGCCGGGGGTCGGTGCCACGTCGAAGGTCTTGTAGCCGGCGCCGGTCGCCTGGATGCCGCCGATGTTCCGGTACATCCAGTCGCCGACGGCGCCGTACGCGTAGTGGTTGAAGGAGTTCATGCCGACGTCACCGAAGCTGCCGTCCGGCTTGAGCGAATCCCAGCGCTCCCACATCGTGGTCGCCCCCGACTTCACCTCGTAGCCCCAGGACGGGAAGGTGTCGTTGTTGAGGAGCTGGTAGGCGAGGTCCTGATGGCCGGTCGCGGTGAGCGCGGGCAGGAGCCACGGCGTGCCGAGGAAGCCCGTCGACAGGTGGTTGTCACGGCTCGCGATCTTCGCGACGTACTTGTCGCCGACGGCCTGCAGCCGATCGGCGGGGACGAGTCCCATGCCGATCGCGATCGCGTATCCGGTCTGGCTGTTGCCCTGCACGGTGCCGTCGTTCGCGACGTATTTGGCGGCGAAGGCCGCGGCGACGCGCTTCGCGAGATCCGCGTAGTGCGCGGCGTCGTCCTTCTTCCCGACGGCCGCCGCCATCTCACTCATCTGGTTCGCGATGTACGCGTAGTATGCCGTGCCGAGGAGGCCGCCATCGGTGGGATCATCGAGGTGCAGCCAGTCTCCGTAGCCGCCGCTCGTGCGGATGAGCGACGGTCCGGTCGAGGATTCGACGAAGTCCATGAACCGCTTCATCATCGGGTAGCTGCGGTCGATGACACCCGTGTCGCCGTAACTGCGCCACAGCGTGTACGGAACCGTCACGCCGGCATCGGACCAGCCGGTTCCGCCGCCGCAGCAATTGCCGAACGGTGCGACACCGGGCAGATCGCCGTTGGAGCCCTGCGCGTCCTCCAGGTCGACGAGCCACTTCGAGAGGAACGCGAGCGTGTCCTGGTTGTAGCTCGCGGTCGGCGCGAACACGTTGATGTCGCCGGTCCAGCCGAGCCGCTCGTCACGAGCAGGCGTGTCCGTCGGGATCGACAGGAAGTTGCCGCGCTGACCCCATGTGATGTTGCTCTGCAACTGGTTGAGCATGTCGCTCGACGTCTCGAGCGAGCCCGTCGAGGCGAGATCGCTGCCCCACACGAGACCGGTGACCTGCTCGATCGACGGCGGTTCGGTCACCCCCGTGATCTCGAGGTAGCGGAAGCCGTGGAAGGTGAACGTCGGCGTGTACTCGGCCGTGCCGGTCGCGGCGAAGGTGTACGTGTCCGTCGCCTTCGCACTGCGGAGATTGGCGGTGTAGAGCGTGCCGTCCGGGTTGAGCATCTCGCCATAGCGGATGGTCGCCTTCGTGTCGACGACACCCGTCAGTTCCAGACGGGCCACGCCGACCATGTTCTGGCCGAGGTCGTAGATCCAGGTTCCTGGAGCCGACTCCGTGCGGCTGATGGGCGTGCGCTCCTCGGTCGTGCGGACGGGTTCGTCGGTCTGAGGTTCGACGAGGGCGGTCGCTTCGGCGCCGCCTGCCGCGATGCCGGCGGCGCTCCACGCGGAGTCGTCGTAGCCGGCGTTCGTCCAACCGATGTGGGCGAGACGTGCGTCGTAGTCCTCACCCATGATGAGGTCTGCCTGCGTGAACGGTCCACTCGTGGTCCGCCAACTGTCGTCCGTGCCGATGACCTGCGTCGTGCCATCGGCATACGTCACGTGCAACTCCGCGATGAGTGACGGGTCGGTGCCCCACTGGTGCGGTCCGAAGCTCGCGATGTGGCCGGCGTACCAGCCATCGCCGAGCATGGCACCGAAGGCGTTGTCGCCCTCCTGCAGCATCGACGTGACGTCGTACGTCTGCGAATCGATGCGCTTGTTGTAGTTGGTCCAGCCGGGAGCGAGGTGCTCGTCGCCGACCTTCTCGCCGTTAAGGGTGAGCTCGTAGACGCCGCGTGCGGCGGCGTGGACGCGGGCGACGGTGATTCCGCCGTGCGCTTCGGCGTCGAGTGAGAGCTCCTTGCGGAGGATGGGGGCCGAAGCCGTGGAACGGTAGATCGCTTCGGTCGGTGCGACGAGCTTCAGGGCGCCATCCACGACCGTTCCTCCAGTAAACGGGTTCGAGCCGTTCTGGAAATCGGCGTCGAGCAGCGTCGTCGCATCGGCCCCGGTCACCCTCACCGAATGGATCGTCGCGTTCTCCGACCCCTCCGTGGCGATGCTCTGCCGGAAACCGACGAATCCGCGCTTCTGGCTCGTGTCCGTGCGGCGGTCGATCTCGGCGCCGTCGATGCTCGCGACGATCTCCGAACCGGTGAACGTCACCGAGAATGTGTGGCGACCCGTCTTCAGCGCATCCGCACTGATGACGGAGGAGATGTCCTTGCTCTCGAGCAGGCTGTAGCGGTCGTCGACCTTCGTGTGCGGACGGTAGCGCGGGGTCCCGTCGGCAACGCTCAACTGGAGCATGTACGCGTTCCGCAGGTCCGTCGCACGGGCGTAGAGGCCGAGCACGAGATTGTCCATCGTGAAGTCGACCGAAACGGTGTAATCGCTCCACTTCGCCAGTTCGACGTTCGCGTCCGGGCCGCCGATCCAGTCAGCCGACCACTCGTCGGAGGACAGGAACGCGGTCTCGAACGATGCCGGAGCGCTCCAGCCGGATTCGCCGCCGGCCGTGCTCCACACCTTCGCCTGCCAGACGTACCGCGTCTGCGAGGTGAGCGCCGGCCCGTCGTAACGGATGCCGAGCTGCGCCGACGATTCGACTTTGCCGGACGACCACACGTCGGCGCTCGGCAGCGCGTCCTCGGTCGACGCGACGCGCACCTCGTACGCCTCCTGGAGCACGCCGCGGTCGGCGGAGGTCGTCTTCCAGCTGAACGTGGGCGCGCTGGTCCCGCCTGCATCGGTCCCGCTTCCGACGGCGATGCCGAGCGGGTCGACGAGGCTGTTGGTGCGGAGCGATCCGACGCTGAGCGGTCCGGCCGCTGCGGTTTCCGTCGCTGCGCTCCGGGCGCTCTTCGGTTCGATCGCCGCTGCCGGCCCCGAGGCGAGGAGCGCTCCGCTCGCGACGACCGTGAAGGCGACGGTGGCCGCGACAGTGCGGCGGAGCGTCACGGAGGTGACGGAACGGCTGAATGCGCGCATGGAGCGCACGAAGGTGTGACGGACAGGCGGTGTGGTCACGGAGGTGATCCAATCGTCGTTGATCAGAGATGCTGCCCGTCTTCCGGATCTGAATCGATTCACGGTCGGGAGCGATCCGACCCTAGTGCTGGGGCGATCCGGCCGACAACAGCGCCGACCAACCCTGACGAAACGTTCAGACACGCCTCTGGCATCGATTTCACCCCCTCCGAGCGGCGCGATGCGCTCGCGGATTGACGAGGTCACGAGCCGGGGTTAGCATTGGTCGATCGGTTATTGAATCGATTCATTCACCACGACACGAGCCGAGAGGGACGCCCGATGACGAGCACCCCACCCCCAGCGGACGACGCTGCAGACATCGATGCCGCGGAACCCGACGTTGTGCAGGAAGACGCGATGCATCGCGTCTGCTTCCAACTGCAGGTCAAGCCGGAGCGTCTCGCGGAGTACCGCGAACGCCATGCAGCCGTCTGGCCCGACATGCTCGCGGCCCTGAAGTCGACCGGGTGGAACAACTACTCGCTCTTCGTGCGCGACGACGGTCTCCTCATCGGCTATTTCGAGACGCCGTCCCTCGAAGCCGCGCAGGCCGGGATGGCCGAGACGGAGGTCAACGGGAGGTGGCAGGCGGAGATGGGCGAGTTCTTCGTCGACCTCGACCTCCCACCGGACGAGGGCTTCCTCCGGCTCACCGAAGTCTTCCACCTCGAGGACCAGCTCGCCGGGCCCTGACGGCGCCGACCTCACCCAGACCTCGAACCGACACCGAAGCAACACCGAACCAGACACCGAACCAGACACAGAGAAGTGACCATGACCAGCTTTGACACCATCACCCCACTGCTCGAGAAGCAGGCCATCGAGCTGCCCTCCTGGGCGTTCGGCAACTCCGGAACGCGCTTCAAGGTGTTCGGCACCCCCGGAACGCCGCGCACTCCGGAGGAGAAGATCGCCGATGCCGCGACCGTCAACGACTACACGGCCCTCGCCCCGAAAGTGGCGCTCCACATCCCGTGGGACCAGGTCGACGACTTCGCGACCCTCCGCACCTTCGCCGAGGACCACGGCGTCGAGCTCGGCACCGTCAACTCGAACACGTTCCAGGACGACGCCTACAAGTTCGGCAGCCTGACGCACGTGGACCCGGCCGTCCGCCAGAAGGCGATCGACCACCACTTCGCGTGCATCGACGTCATGGATGCGACGGGCTCGCAGGACCTCAAGATCTGGCTCGCCGACGGCACCAACTACCCCGGCCAGGGCGACATCCGAGGCCGTCAGGATCGCCTCGCCGAATCGCTCGAGCAGATCTACGCTCGCCTCGGCGACGACCAGCGACTCGTCCTCGAGTACAAGTTCTTCGAGCCCGCTTTCTATCACACGGACGTCCCGGACTGGGGGACGTCGTACGCCCAGGTGACGGCTCTCGGCGACAAGGCCATGGTCTGCCTCGACACCGGCCACCACGCGCCCGGCACGAACATCGAGTTCATCGTCGCGCAGCTCCTTCGCCTCGGGAAGCTCGGCTCGTTCGACTTCAACTCGCGCTTCTACGCCGATGACGACCTCATCGTGGGCGCGGCGGACCCGTTCCAGCTGTTCCGCATCCTGTACGAGGTCGTGCGGGGCGGCGGTCTGGCCGATGACAGCCCGGTCGCGTTCATGCTGGACCAGTGCCACAACGTCGAGGACAAGATTCCCGGCCAGATCCGCTCCGTCCTGAACGTGCAGGAGATGACGGCGCGGGCGCTGCTCGTCGACCGCGATGCGCTCACGGCGGCCCAGAACGCCGGTGACGTGCTCGGCGCGAACGGCATCCTCATGGACGCCTTCTACACCGACGTCCGTCCGGCCCTCGCCGAGTGGCGCGAGTCGCGCGGTCTCCCATCGGCCCCGTTCGCCGCGTACCTCGCGAGCGGCCACCAGCAGCGCATCGCCGAGGAGCGCGTCGGCGGCACCCAGGCCGGCTGGGGCGCGTGAGCAGCGGGATCCCGGACGGGTATGCAGAAACATCGGATGATTCGGTAGCGTTGGGGCATGAGCTTCATCGTCGATGCACACCTGCACGTCTGGGATCCCGACCTCCTCCACTACGCCTGGCTGGCGGACGTGCCGGCGCTCGACCGACGGATGGCGTTCACCGAACTCGCCGAGTCGCGGACCGCGGAACACGCGACCGTAAGCACTCAGCCCGTCGACGCGTCCGTGTTCGTCCAAGCCGACTGCCGCGATGACGAAGCGCTCGCGGAGGTCGACTGGGTGACGTCGATCGCGGTCGCCGGAGGCCCCGACGCCGGAGCCGACCTCCCCGAGCACGCCCCGATCACCGGCATCGTCGCGCACGCAGCGCTCGAACGGGGCGACGCGGTCTCCGCCCACCTCGACGCACTTCGCGAGCGCCCGCTCGTCGTCGGCGTCCGCCGTCTCCTGCAGTCGGAGCGGCTCGGCTTCAGTCGCGAGAACGGCTTCATCGCCGGCGCCCGCGCACTCGCCGATCGCGGCCTGACGTTCGATGCCGGGGTGACCGAGGACCAACTGGGCGATGTCACGGCGTTGGCCGATGCGGCACCGGATCTCCGCATCGTCCTCGATCATCTCGGGAAGCCCCAGCTCGGGGCGGGCCGGTCGGACGAAGCCCGGTCGGCGGGCCTGGCACGCTGGCGCGCGTGCCTCGCCGAGCTCGCGCAGCGCCCCAACACCTGGTGCAAACTGTCCGGCCTGCCGTCCCAGTGGCCCGATGTCTCCTGGACTCCGGCCGATCTCGAACCGTGGCTCGACACCGCGTTGGAACTCTTCGGAGCGCACCGATGCCTGTGGGCGAGCGACTGGCCCGCATCATCGATGCAGACCGGGTACGACCGATGGCTCGCGTTCATCACGGAGTGGTCGGCGTCGCTCTCACACGCCGAGCGCGATGCGATCCTCGGCGGCAGCGCGACGGACGTCTACCGCCTGCCGCGCTGAGCGCTCCGGCCGCGCAGGACTACTTCGCGAGGAACCCGAGCAGCACCTCGTTGACCTCGCGGTGGTGGGTCCACAGCATGCCGTGCGGGGCTCCGTCGATCTCGACGTACTCCGCGGACGGCAACGCCGCAGCGAACACGCGACCCGTCGCATCGATCGGGAGGATCCGGTCCGCGGTGCCGTGCACGATGAGCGAGGGCACGTCGATCGCCGCGACATCGCTCCGGAAGTCGGTCAGCCAAGTCGGCTGCGCCCACACGGACGCATAGGGCGATGCGTTGTAGGCGAGCTGCTGGTTGGCACGCAGCGCCTCGTCGCTCAGACGACTGCCGAGATTCTCGTCCGTGTTGAAGAAGTTCTCGAAGAAGCTCGTGAAGAAGGCGTAGCGGTCGTCGGTGACGGCGGCGAGGAGGCCGTCGAAGACGTCCTGGGGAACACCCGTCGGGTTGTCGTCGGTCTGCAGGAGGTAGGGCTCGAGCGATCCGAGGAAGACAGCCTTCGCCACGCGGTCGGAACCGTAGCGGCCGAGGTACCTGCCGACTTCACCGGTGCCCATCGAGAAGCCGACGAGGACGGCGTCGCGCAGGTCGAGCTGGTCGATCACGGCCTTCAGGTCGGCCGCGAAGGTGTCGTAGTCGTAGCCCACGGTGGGCTTGCTCGATGCGCCGAAGCCACGACGATCGTAGGTGATCACGCGGTAGCCGGCATCGAGGAGTGCAGCGGTCTGCTTCTCCCACGACGACCCGTCGAGCGGGTAGCCGTGCACGAGGACGACGGGCTGACCCGATCCGTGGTCTTCGACATACAGCTCGATGGGCGTGCTGTTCTCGGTTCCGACGGTGATGGTGGACATGGTGGATTCCTCTCGAAGTGATTCCTGAATGTGATGAGAACGAGCGTTCTCATCACTGATCACCACTCTAGAGAACGCTCGTTCCCAATGCAAGTACACTGAATCCATGAGCACAACACCCGTTGCGGATGAAGTCGCGGTCTCCCCGCTGCGCACAACGATCATCGACACCGCCGACCGTCTCTACTACGCGCGCGGCATCCAGGCCGTCGGGATGGACGAACTCCGCACGGCCGCCGGCGTCTCGCTCAAGCGCCTCTACGCCGAGTTCCCGAGCAAGGAGGAAATCGTCCTCGCCGTCATGCGGCATCGGCACGAACTCTGGACCGCCGGCGTGAGCGCACTCGTCGACGAGGCCGAAACGCCCAGGGACCGGCTGCTCGCGATCTACGACTACCTCGCCGGTTGGTTCAGCGAGGACACCTTCCGCGGCTGCGGCTTCATCAACGCGTTCGGCGAGATGGGCTCCGTCTCCCCTGCCGTCGCGGCGATCGCCCGGGAGCACAAGGCGTCGTTCCAGGCGTACGTCGCCGAGCTCGCCGCTGACACGGGCGCGGGCCCAGAACTCGCACCGCAACTCGCGATCCTCGCGGAGGGCGCACAGACGACGGCAGCGATCACCGGCACCCCGGAGGCGGCAACGCAGGCCCGTCGCGCCGCCGAGATCCTCATCGACGCCGCCACGACCCGCAGCTAGCTGCTGTTCACAACTCAGGAGCGTTGCGGCGCGTCGCCCCCGACATGCCGATGCCGGAGCGCGACACGCCGAGGCCGTCCTGAGTTGTGAACAGACCGAACACGAGCAACGCCCACAACACGAACGGCGGGACCGACGCGATGTGCGCCGGCCCCGCCGATTCTCCGGTCCCGCAGGACCTCAGAACTCAGAACCGCTACTTCTGGCCCGGAAGACCCTCGTTCGCGATGTCGCCCGTCTGCAGGTTGTCGTTCGTCATCTTCGTGAGGCCCTTGAGGAAGTCCTCGCGCTTCGACACGACGTGCTCGATCGCCTGGTCGACGTTGTCCTTCGTGATGGCGGGCATCAGGTAGACGGGGTTCTTCTTGACGTCGTCGCCACGGACCACGGCTGCCGCATACGCGACGCCGGCCGACAGCTCGACGGTGCCGTTCTGCAGCGAGGTGCCGATGAAGTCACCGCTCTTGACGGCCGCGAGACCGTCCGCGATGCCGTCGATGCCAACGATCGGGACTCCGGTCTTGCCGGCCTCCTTGAAAGCCTGCAGGGCGCCGAGGCCCATGTCGTCGTTCTGTGCGATGACGCCGGTGATGTCGTCGCCGAACGCCGAGATCCAGTTCTTCACCTTGTTGACGGCCTCGTCGCGCTTCCAGTTCGCGGTGTCCTTCGCGAGGACCTTCACGTCCGGGTACTTCGCGAGCACGTTGTCGATGCCCTTGCCGCGGTTGAGTTCACCGGAGCCGCCGAGCGGACCCTGGAGGATGATGACGTTGCCCTTGCCGCCGATGGCGTCCATCATCATCTGCGCTTCCTGCTCGCCGGCCGCGACGTCGTCCGGCTGCACGGAACCGGTGAGGTCCTTGCTGTCGAGCGATGCGTTGACGTCGAAGAACGGGATCTTCGCCGCCTTCGCTGCAGCGATCTGCGGCTGCAGCGAGTCGGCCTGCACGGGGATGACGACGATCGCGTCGACGCCGGCGCTCACGTACTGGTCGATCTGGCTGGCCTGCGTGTTGACGTCGAGTCCCGCGGAGTTCCACAGGATGTCGATGTTGTTCTCCTTGGCGTAGGTGTCGATGCCTTCCTTGCCCTCGGTCACGAACGACGACATGTCGTAGACGCTGACACCGATGGTGAGGTGCTTCTGGCCGCTGGCGTCGGTGCTGCCCGCGCCGGCGCTGGGGTCGCCCGCTCCGCAGCCGGAGAGGCCGAGCGCGAGGACGCCGGCGGCTGCGATGCCGCCGAGCCACATGGTCCGGTTCTTCTTCATGGGGATCTCTTTCCTGTGTGCAATGGGGGTGTACTCGGTGGTGCCCTTCGACAGGCTTGTGGACCGGTCCCGGCCGCTGCCTGTCGAAGGGCGCGACCGGGACCGGAAATTATCGACGTCGCTTGTTGGACCAGACGTCGACGGCGACGGCCGTCACGATGAGCGCACCCTTGATGACGTCCTGCCAGTAGGCGGGGACGGTGAGGATGTCGAGGCCGTTGTTGAGGGTCTGGATGAGGAGCAGGCCGAGGGCCGTGCCCCACACGCTGCCGCGACCGCCGAGGAGGCTCGCGCCGCCGATGACGACGGCGGCGATGGCGTCGAGTTCATAGCCCTGGCCGAGGTTCGGTGCTCCGAGGGTGACGCGGCTCGCGAGCATCACGCCGGAGATGCCGGCGAGGACGCCACTGATCGCGTAGACGCTGAAGAGCGTGCGGCCGACCTTCACACCGGCGATCTGGGCTGCGATGGGGTTGCCGCCGACCGCGTAGACGCGCATGCCGTATGCCGTGCGGCGCATGATGATCGCGAAGCCGATGATGCCGACGATCATGAGGATGACGGGGAGCGTGAGGCCGAAGATCTGCGTGTTCGCGATGCTCGAGAACGCGGGCGGCAGGCCCGTGATCGGCGCACCGTTCCCGGCGACGTAGGCGAACCCGGATGCCGCGGTGAGCATCCCGAGGGTCGCGATGAAGGGTGGCACCTTGATCACCGAGACGACGAAGCCGTTGATGGCGCCCGCGAGGAGGCCGACGCCCATGCCGGTGACGAGGGCGAGCCAGACCTGGTCGGGGAACGCCTTCGCGGTGATGCTGCCGTAGACGGCGGCGACCGCGATGACACTGCCGACGGACAGGTCGATGCCACCCGTGAGGATCACGAGGGTCTGGCCGAGCGCGATGAGGGCGAACGGAGCCGCGGCGATGAGGATCGTCGTGAGGTTCTCAGGGGTCCCGAACCGCGCGCTCCGGTAGAGGAAGAACGCGATGATGAGGAGCATCACGATGACCATCGCGTAACGGATGGCCAGGTTGCCGAACCAGGCGCCGCTGAAGCGCCTGGTCTCGCCCGGGAGGAGGCCTACGGCCTGGCCGGCGGGCACCGCCTGGTCGATGTCTGGGGCTGTCTTCGTCATGAGCGAGCGCTTTCTGGGTGCTGTTCGTCGTGCTGGGGGGATGTGGGTGGAGCTTCCGGTCCCTGAGCCTGAGCTTCCGGTCCCTGAGCCTGAGCTTCCGGTCCCTGAGCCTGAGCTTCCGGTCCCTGAGCCTGTCGAAGGGCAGGGGTCATGCCGGACGCGAGCCGGAAGATGCGATCCTGCACCGTAGGGTCGGCCAAATCAGCCCGTTCCAGTTGCGCGACGACCGTCTGCTCGCGCATCACGAGGGCGCGGTGCGAGAGGCTGAGGATCTCGGGGAGGTCGCTCGACGCCATGATGACGGCCATGCCGGACGCGCTGAGCTCGGTGATGATCCGGTAGATCTCACTGCGGGCGCCGACGTCGACGCCGCGGGTCGGTTCGTCGAGGAGGAGGACGTCGACTTCGTCGGTGAGCCAGCGCGCGAAGACGACCTTCTGCTGGTTGCCGCCGGACAGCGTCTCCATCTCCTGATCGAGTCCGCGGCTGCGGAGGCTGACGGATCTCATGCTCGCGCCGATCGCGTCCTTGCGGCTCTTCCCGTGGAGCCAGCCGAGGGTGCTGAACTTGCCGAGCCGCGGGAGGGTGCCGTTTGCGAGGATGCTCATCGAGAGCACGGCGCCTGCACCCTTGCGGTCTTCGGGGACGAGGGCGATGCCGGCGTCGATCGCGGCCGACGGGTTGCCCGTCCGCACGTTCTTCCCCTTGACCGTGATCGTGCCGGCCGTGACGGGTCTCGTCCCGAAGATCGCCTCGACGAGTTCCGTCCGGCCCGCGCCCACGAGGCCCGCGAGGCCGACGATCTCGCCGCGCTTCACGTCGAGGTCGAGCGGGGCGCCTGCTGGAGCGACCGCGAAGCCGCGGAGGCTGAGGACGGTCTCGGTGCCGGCCGGCGGCAGCTCGGGGAACAGGTCCTCGAGCTCACGGCCGATCATCGCGGTCACGATGTCGTCGTCGCTCAGGTCCACGAGCGCTTCGTCGAGGACGAGCCCGCCGTCGCGCAGGACGACGACCCGGTCGGCGATCTCCCGGATCTCCTCCATCTTGTGCGTCGTGAAGAGGATGGAGACGCCTCGGTTGCGCAGCTGTCGCATCACGCCGATGAGCCGCGCGACCTCGCGTTCGGCGATGGCGCTCGTCGGTTCGTCGAGCAGGAGGACTCGGGCGCCCGTGTTGGTCGCTTTGACGATCTCGACGATCTGGCGGAGACCGACCGGCAGGGAGCCCATGCGCGTGGTCGGCTGGATGTCCACGCCGAACGCGTCGAGGAGTTCGCGCGCCGTGCGGATCATCCGCTTGCGGTCGAGGAAGCCGAGCCGGTTCCGCAGTTCGCGGCCGAGGAAGATGTTCTCGTACACGGTCGTGTCGAGGACCGATGCGAGCTCCTGCGGGACGATCGCGATGCCGAGCCCGACCGCCGCGTTGGGGTTGCCGGACGGCAGTTCCTGCCCGCGGACGAGCACACGACCCTCGTCCGGCTTGTACTGGCCGGAAGCGATCTTCATCATCGTGGATTTGCCGGCGCCGTTCTCTCCGGAAAGCGCCGTGATCGTCCCGGGCTCCAGCGAGAGCGAGACGCCTTTCAGGACGGGGACGCCTCCGAAGGACTTCCGGAGGTCGACGCACTCGAGCATGACGGGCGCGTCGGAGGGCGCCGCGGCCTGCTCGTCGAGCGCGTTCGGGACGGCGTTCATCGTGACGGCACCACCATGCTCTTGAGGGTTGCGGGCGAGGATGCGGATTCGAGGGCGGCTTCGACGTCGTCGAGACCGAAGTGGCCGGTGACGAGGGCGTCGAGGTCGACCTTCCCGGAAGCGACGAGCGCGATCGCGGTGGGCCAGGTGCCCGCGTAGCGGAAGACGCCCGTGACGATGAGTTCACGGTTCTGGATGGTCGAGACCGGGAGGCTGACCTCGTCGGCGCCCATCCCGACGAGCACGGCGATGCCGGCGCCGCGGAGCGCCCCGATGCCCTGCTTGACCGCGATGGGTGAACCGGAGGCGTCGATGAACGCGTCGAACTCGGCGGTCGGGATGCCGTCGGCGATGGGATCGATCACGCGCGTCGCTCCGAAACGGAGAGCGACGTCGCGACGTTCTGCGACGGGATCGCTCACGACGATATCGGTCGCACCGAACGCTCGCGCGACCTGTGCCGTGACGATGCCGATGGGGCCGGCGCCCGCGATCAGCACGCTCTTCCCAGGGCTCACCCCCGCTTTCCTGCACGACCAGATGCCCACCGAGAGCGGTTCCATGAGCGCAGCCGCGTCATCGGAGATGCTGTCGGGGACCGCGTGCGCGAAGTCGTCCTGGATGACGGCGTATTCGGCGAACGCGCCGTGGATCGGTGGCGTCGCGTAGAACTCGATGCGCTCGCACAGGTTGTACTGGCCGGCCTTGCAGAATCGGCAGCGGCGGCACGGGTGCTGCGGTTCGATCGAGACGCGCTCGCCGATGCGGGCCGCGTCGACGTCGGAGCCGACCGCGACGATCGTGCCGGAGGCCTCGTGCCCCAGGATGAGCGGCTCCTCGACGACGAAATCGCCGATGCGGCCGTCGTGGAAGTAGTGGACGTCGGAACCGCAGACGCCGACGGAGGCGATGCGCACGAGCACCTGGTCTGCGTCGAGCGCGGGGACCGCGACGTCCGCGACGGTCAGTTCGCGCGTCCGTTCGAGGATGCTCGCCCGCATGTTCGCGGGTGCGGTGCCGGTGTGTGCGGTGCCGACTGGTGCGGTGCCGGTCGGTGTGCTCGTCGCCGGTGTGCTCATTGCGGTGTCCCTTTCGCGGCCTGGGCCGCCTGCCTCGGTGGAGGAGCGGTCGCACCGGGCTGGAGCGCCGGTGCTCACGGGTCACTCTAGAACAATTTCACGAATGTGATGCACCTGCGCTCAGATGAGCGGGTAGAGTGGAGCAAGCGTCCATCACGTGACGCGCAACACGACGACGTGTCGAACAGAAGCGGGGAACACATGGGGCCAGACGAACGAGTACGGATCGCCTACGCGGCGAAACGCCACTACGTCGACGGATTGAGTCGCGTCGAGATCGCCGACGAACTCGAGGTCTCACGCTTCAAGATCGCCCGCATGCTCGAAGCGGCGCGCGAGCACGGCATCGTCACGATCACGATCGAACCGCACGCCTCCGTCGACCTCGACCTCTCCATCGGCCTCCGCGACCGCTTCGGACTGGGTCGGGCCCTCGCCGTCATCACGCCGGAACAACGACCGGAGACCATCCAGGACCGGCTCGGCAGCGCCGCGGCGGAACTCCTCAACGAGATCGTCGTCGACGGCGACGTGCTCGGCCTCACCGCCGGCCGCACCCTCACCGCGACCGCCTCGCACCTCACGACCCTCGCCGACTGCGAGGTCGTCCAGCTCGCGGGCGTCGCAGCGGCCACCCCGGAGAACGGCGTCGAGGTCATGGGCAAGTTCAGCCGCGTCTCGGGCGGGCGGGCCCACGCGATCTTCGCGCCGCTCGTCGTCGACAACGCCACGACGGCGCGCGCCCTGCGCAGCGAACCGGGGATCCGGAACACGATGCGGCGCTTCGCGTCCGTCACGAAGGCCGTCGTCGCCATCGGGAGCTGGAATCCGCCGGACTCGCAGCTCTACGAGAGCGCCCGACAGGTCGGGATCCTCGACCAGCTCCTCGCGAAGGGCGTGCAGGCGGAGATCTGCGCGACCCTCATCGACCGCGACGGCAATGTCGTCGACGGCATCGAGGACCGCTCGATCGCGATCGCGACCGACCAGCTGCGGATGATCCCGGAGGTCATCGCGGTCGCCGGAGGCACGCTCAAGACCGCCGCCGTCGCCGCAGCGCTCCGCTCGGGACTCGTGACGTCGCTCATCACCGACGTCGCACTCGCCCAGCGACTCCTGAGCGAGCCTGAGCACGGCTCGGCGCGCCTCCGTCGCTGACCCCGCCCGGCCGCTGAGCCCGCCGAAGGTCCCGGCCGCTGAGCCCGCCGAAGGTCTCGGTCCCGGAACCCGCCGAAGGGCCCGGTCCCTGAGCCTGTCGAAGGGCCCCTTCCACCACAACTCCTTCAATCCGGCGACCACGATCAGCCATACCCCCGGAATTCCGGGCTTCCCGATCTCGAGCACGTCCGATTCGAAGGAGTTATGCGCGATCCCGAACGGTGGCGCCTGGGAAGACGACGGGCGGGAAACTCCGCCGCACGAGGTCGCGCAATTCGGCTATTCCGCCGTCGATCGCACCGATCGACCGCGCCTGCACCATGAGGTTGCCGATCGCCGTCGCCTCGGAGGGGCCGGCGAGCACGGGCAGACCGGCGCGCTCGGCGACCATCGTGCAGAGGAGCGCGTTCTGCGATCCGCCGCCGACGATGTGGATGGCACGGATGCGCTTCCCGGCGAGTTCGGCGGCCTGCAGGGCGACCCCGGCGAACGTCTCGGCGAGGCTCTCGACGATGATCCTGACCAGTCCAGCACGGTCCTGCGGCACCCGGCCGCCTCGCTCGACGAGCTGCGCACGCACTCGGTCGAGCATCGATCCCGGGCCGACGAACACCTGTGATCGCGGGTCGATGAGCACGTCCGCCGGGGCGAGCGCACCCGCGGCGGCGAGCAGCGCATCGGCTTCCCCACCGTCGCCTGGGCGCCCGACGCCCCACTCGCGGAGGCACTGATTGAGGATCCACAGCCCCGCGGAGATGTTGAGGAAGCGGTTGCGACCGTCCACGCCGCCCTCGTTCGTGAACCCGGCGAGCCGCGCCGCCTCGCTGAGGACGGGCGACCGGGTCTCGACGCCGACGAGACTCCACGTGCCGGAGGAGACGAACGCCACGTCATCGTCCGTCGTGGGGATGGCGGCGACCGCGGACGCCGTGTCGTGCGTCGCGACCGCGGTGACGGCGGTCCCCGCATCGATCCCGAACGCTGCAGCGGCCGCGCCAGTCACGTCGCCGTAGCCGCTGCCGGTCGCGATCACGGGTGCGAAGAGCCGACGTGGCAGCCCGAGCTCCTCGAGCAGACGGTCGTCCCAGCTCCTCGTCCGCCAGTCGACGAGGCCCGTGGTCGAGGCGTTCGTCCACTCCGATGCGACGACGCCCGTCAACCGGAACGCGATGGCATCCGGGAGGAGGAGCATCCGATCGGCGAGTTCGAGGACGCCCCTGTCCCGGTCGGCGACGAGCTGATATCTGGTCATGAGCGGGATGGCGCACTGCCCGGTCCGCTCGAAGAGTTCCCGCTCGGCGATGCGGTCGTGGACCTCGTGGAACGCCGTCAGGGTGCGCGGTTCACGCTGGTGATAGGGCGGTTCGAGGAGGCGGTCGTCGCGCAGGAGCGCGTAGTCGCTCGACCACGAGTCGATACCGATCGACGCGAACCGGTCGTCGCCGCGCAGCTCACGGAGCCCTGCGGCGGCATCGATGATGAGTCGATCGAGGTCCCAGTGCAGTTCACCGCGCTCGACGAGCGGTACGTTCTCGAAGCGACGGAGCCCCTCGATCGCGATCACGTCCGGTCCGACGCGGCCGGCGACCACTCGACCGCTCGACCCGCCGAAGTCCAGGGCCGCGACGCGCACCGGCGTTCCTGGGCGACCCGTGTTCGGCATGGCTCAAGCGTAGCCGCGCCGACCCCCGTCCCCTGAGCCCGTCGGCTGTCCCCTGAGTCCGTAGGCCCCGTTCCCCGAGCCCGTCGAAGGGCTAGACCACCGTGTAGCCGCCGTCGATCCGGAAGCTCTGCCCCACGACGTACGCGGAGCGATCGCTCGCGAGATAGACGACGAGGTCGCCGAGCTCTTCCGGCTGTCCCATCCGACCGGACGGGATCTTCGAGACCCACGTCTCGGCCATTTCGGGGTTCTCCGCCACGAAATCGCGTGTCATGTCGCTCGCGAAGTAGCCGGGGGCGATCGCGTTCACGCGAATCCCGAGCGGCAGCCATTCGATCGCGAGGCTGCTCGTGAGCATCGACACGGCCGCTTTCGAGGTGTTGTACGCGGCCTGCGTCTGGGGGATGTTGACCGCGAACGCGGACATCGACGACACGTTGACGATGCTCGCGACGCCGCGGTCCTCTCCCGGGCGGCCGGCGTTCGCGGCGACGAACGCCCGCGCGAAGGTTCGCGAGGCGAGGAAGGTGCCGGTCACATTGACCTCGAAGAGACGGTTCCAGTCGGCGACCTCGGTGTCGATGGCGGGCGCCCCGAGGGTCATGCCCGCGCTGTTCACGAGGATGTCGGCCGCGCCGAATCGTGCCGAGACGGCGTCGAACGCGGCGGAGACGGATGCTTCGTCGGTCACGTCGACGTGCACGCCGATCGCTTCGGCTCCCGTTTCGGCGGTGAGCCGGTCCGCAGCGGCGCCGACCGTGTCGAGACGGTCGAGGAGGGCGACGGATGCCCCGGATTCGGCGAGCGCTCTCGCCATGGCGTAGCCGAGTCCTCGCGCTCCGCCGGTGATCACGGCGATCCGCCCGGCGAGTACGGCTTCAATCATCGTTGACATGCCCTCAGTGTAGACACTTCGCTCATTCGACTCAGAAGCCCGCTCGTTTGAGCGCCTGTGCACGAAGAGATGTTCACAACTCAGGAGCATCCCGGCGTGTCGGCGTCATCTGGCCCCGCTCGAGCGCGACACGCCGCATCCCTCCTGAGTTGTGAACACGCCCGCAGATCGGGTGGCGAATGCGACGATGTGACATTCTGTTGGAACGCACACCATCGGACGTGGGCGGGGCAGAGCGGCTGCAGCGCGGAGCTGACAGCGGTCCCTGACCGAACGACGACACCAGGCACGACAGGCAAACGAGGATCACGATGGCGACGACCGGCACACTCGGGGCTGAGGACCGCCGCGCGCACCTGACGGTGATCCTCGAACGCGACGGCGCCATCCGCCTCGACGACGCAGCGCAGGAACTCGACGTCTCCTCGATGACCGTCCGCCGCGACCTCGCCGACCTCGAGACCGCCGGCATCCTGCGCCGAGTGCGCGGGGGCGCCATCCCGACCCTCCGGCCCAAGACGTTTACGGAG
Source organism: Plantibacter lichenum (assembly GCF_050587525.1). Classification (NCBI taxonomy): domain Bacteria; kingdom Bacillati; phylum Actinomycetota; class Actinomycetes; order Micrococcales; family Microbacteriaceae; genus Plantibacter; species Plantibacter lichenum. The sequence goes on from NZ_JBOBFT010000001.1 coordinate 355,531, forward strand.
CGATCTGCGACAGGTGTCCGCGAGAAGGGGATCATCGCCGAGAAGGTCCGCTCGCTCATCCCCACCGACGGCGCGATCGCGGTCGATGCGTCGAGCACGGCTGGCGGCATCGGTCGCCTCCTCGGCGATTCCGCCCTCACGGTCGCGACGAACTCCTACCCGAACTTCCTCCTGGCGGGCGCGAACCGCGACGTCACAGCGATCCTCGTCGGCGGAGAGGCGGAGTCGCGCACGGACAGCTTCATCGGCCCGATCGCCTGCCAGGCCGCCGCATCGCTGCTCTACCGCCGCTTCTTCTTCTCCGCCGCGGCGATCGATCCCGTGATCGGCAGTTCCGAGGTGACGCTGGAAGAGGCGCAGGTCAAGCAGGCGTTCGCCCGCGCGTCCGATGAGACGGTCCTGCTCGCAACGTCCTCGAAGCTCGGGCAGCGGGCGATGGCCGTCGGCTTCCCACTCGACGGCATCGACCTCCTGGTGACCGAGCTCGACCCTTCCGACCCGCTCCTCGATCCCTACCGCGCGGCCGTCGACCTCCTCTAGCCGCCCCTCCCGCACAAGAGTTCCCACCACAGCCTCCGGCCGACCCCCTCCCTGTTCACAACTCAGGAGACGTGCGGCGCGTCGCGGCCGAATCGCCGCCGAACCGGCGCGACACGCCGGGATGCTCCTGAGTTGTGAACATCCGGGCCGTAATTCGTCATTGCAATGCGTGTTACTTCTTGTGATACTTAACACGAACCGACATGACGGGCGCCGCGTGCGCCGACGAAGGAGTACGAATGTCCGGCACCCCCGCGACCCCCGCCGCCGACGGAACCGCAGCGAGCGGCTCCGCAACGAGCAGCTCCGCAGCGAGCAGCACCGCAGCGAATACCACCGCAGCGAGCACCAACCCGACCGCCGCGGAACTCATCGCCCGCAGCAACCGTCTCGGCAGCGATGCCAAGAACACGAACTACGCGGGCGGCAACACCTCCGCCAAGGGCACCGCGATCGACCCCGTCACGGGCGAGCCGGTCGAGCTCCTCTGGGTCAAGGGCTCCGGCGGCGACCTCGGCACCCTGACCGAATCCGGTCTCGCCGTCCTCCGCCTCGACCGTCTCCTCGCGATGCAGGACGTCTACCCCGGCGTCGAACGCGAGGACGAGATGGTCGCGGCCTTCGACTACACGCTGCACGGCAAGGGTGGCGCGGCCCCCTCGATCGACACCCCGATGCACGGCCTCGTCGACGCACCGCACGTCGACCACCTGCACCCCGACTCCGGCATCGCGATCGCGACCGCGGCGGACGGCCCCGAGCTGACCGAGGCCATCTTCGGCGACAAGGTCGTGTGGGTCCCGTGGCGCCGCCCCGGCTTCCAGTTGGGTCTCGACATCGCCGCCATCAAGCAGGCGAACCCGCAAGCGATCGGCACGATCCTCGGCGGCCACGGCATCACCGCGTGGGGCGACACCTCCGAGGAGTCGGAGGCGAACTCGCTCTGGATCATCGACACGGCCGCCGCGTACATCGAGGCCAACTCGAAGCCGGAGCCCTTCGGTCCTGCGCTCGACGGCTACGCGGCCCTCCCCGAAGCGGAGCGCCGTGCGAAGGCCGCCGCCCTCGCCCCCACGATCCGCGGCATCGCCTCCGCGGACAAGCCCGTGGTCGGCCACTTCACCGACAGCGATGTCGTCCTCGACTTCCTCGCCAGCGCCGAGCACCCGCGCCTCACCGCCCTCGGCACGAGCTGCCCGGACCACTTCCTCCGCACGAAGGTCAAGCCGCTCACGGTCGATCTGCCCGCGACGGCGACCGTCGAGGAGATCATCGAGCGCCTCGGCACCCTCCACGAGGCGTACCGCGAGGACTACCAGGCCTATTACGACCGCCACGCGACCCCCGAGAGCCCGGCGATCCGCGGTGCCGACCCGCTCATCGTCCTCGTCCCCGGCGTCGGCATGTTCAGCTTCGGCAAGGACAAGCAGACGGCCCGTGTCGCCGGCGAGTTCTACGTCAACGCGATCAACGTCATGCGCGGCGCGGAAGGGCTGTCCACCTACTCGCCCATCGACGAGGCCGAGAAGTTCAACATCGAGTACTGGGCGCTCGAGGAGGCGAAGCTGCAGCGCCTGCCGAAGGCGAAGCCGCTCGCGACCCGCATCGCGCTCGTCACGGGGGCCGCATCCGGCATCGGCAAGGCCATCGCGACACGTCTCGCGGCGGAAGGTGCGGTCGTGGTGATCGCCGACCTCTCACTCGAGAAGGCGCAGGCCGCCGCCGCAGAACTCGGCAACACGGACGTCGCGATCGGCATCGCCGCCGACGTCTCGAACGAAGCAGCCGTCCAGGCCGCGATCGATGCCACCGTGCTCGCCTTCGGCGGTCTGGACCTCGTCGTCAACAACGCCGGGCTCTCGCTCTCCAAGTCGCTCCTCGAGACGACCGAGGCGGACTGGGACCTGCAGCACAACGTCATGGCGAAGGGCTCGTTCCTCGTCTCGAAGGCGGCGGCGCGCGTCCTCATCGATCAGAAGCTCGGCGGCGACATCGTCTACATCTCCTCGAAGAACTCCGTCTTCGCCGGTCCCAACAACATCGCCTACTCGGCCACGAAGGCCGACCAGGCGCACCAGGTGCGCCTGTTGGCCGCGGAGCTCGGCGAGTACGGTGTGAAGGTGAACGGGATCAATCCGGACGGCGTCGTCCGCGGCTCCGGCATCTTCGCCTCCGGGTGGGGCGCCAACCGCGCCAAGACCTACGGCATCGATGAGCAGGATCTCGGCGCGTTCTACGCGCAGCGCACGATCCTCAAGCGCGAGGTCGTCCCGGAGAACGTCGCGAACGCGGTGTTCGCGATCTGCACGCCGGACTTCAGCCACACGACCGGCCTCCACATCCCTGTCGACGCAGGCGTCGCAGCGGCCTTCCTCCGATGATCGACGGCACGAGCGGAGCATCCCGAGTGAACACGGCAGGCACGACCGGCATCGTCGCGGCCGTCGACCTCGGCGCGACGAGCGGCCGGGTCATGCTCGGCCACGTCGGCCCGGGAGAGCTCCGCCTCGTGCCCGTCGCACGGTTCCCGAACACCCCCGTCCGCACGCCGGACGGGCTGCACTGGAACATCCTCGAGCTGTACCGATCGGTCCTCGCGGGGCTGGGTTCCGCGGCCAGGCAGGCTCCCGATCTGCGCAGCATCGGCATCGATTCGTGGGCGGTCGACTACGCGCTCCTGCGGAACGGTCGGATGCTCGGTTCGCCCTTCCACTACCGGGACGAGCGGACGACGGCCGGCGTCGAGGCCGTTCACGAGACCGTTCCGTTCTCGGAGCTGTACCGGGAGAACGGCCTGCAGCACCTGCCGTTCAACACGCTGTACCAGTTCGCCGCAGAGCGGGCCGATGGGCTGCTCGACGTCGCGGACACGGCGCTCCTGATCCCGGACCTCATCGCCAATTGGCTGACGGGGGCGCGGGTCGCCGAGGCGACGAACGCGTCGACGACGGGCCTGCTCAGGCTGCCCGGGGCTGACGACGGGGCCGCCTCCCCTGCGTGGAACACCGAACTCATCGAGCGCCTGGGCCTCCCCGCCTCACTCCTCCCGCCCGTCGTTCGTCCCGGCGAACGCATCGGCATGCTCCTCCCGGCCGTGGCTGCAGACCTCGGCCTCCCCGGCACGACCCCGGTCACCGCCATCGGCTCGCACGACACCGCATCGGCCGTGGTCGCCGTCCCGATGACCTCGCCCGACGCCGCGTACATCTCGTGCGGCACCTGGGGTCTCGTCGGGGTGGAGCTCGAACACCCCGTCCTCACGGAGGCGAGCCGCGAGGCGAACTTCACGAACGAGGGCGGCGTCGACGGACGCATCCGCTTCCTCCACAACGTCATGGGCCTGTGGCTCCTGAGCGAGTCGGTCCGGACGTGGGAACGCGACGGCGAGACGATCGACCTCCCGGCACTCCTCGCCCAGGCGGCGGCGTACGGCGACGACGTGCCCGTCTTCGACGTCGACGATCCGCGATTCCTCACCCCCGGCGATCTGCCGGCCCGCATCGCCGCGTACCTCGGCGAGCGCGGGCAGAGCGCCCCCTCGTCCCGGGCGGGCATGGTGCGCTGCATCATCACGAGCCTCGCCGATGCCTTCGCCCGCGCCGTGCACACCGCCTCAGAGCTCTCGGGGGTGGACGTGCGCACGATCCACATCGTCGGCGGCGGCTCACAGAACACGCTCCTCTGCCAGCTCACCGCGGATCGCGCCGGGATCCCGGTCGTCGCGGGGCCCGTCGAGGCGACCGCACTCGGCAACGTGCTCGTGCAGGCACGCGCCGTCGGCATCCTCGCAGGCTCCCTCGAAGCGCTCCGCGACCTCGTGGTCCGAACGGTCACACCGACCAGGTACGCGCCGCGCGTGACCCAGGCGAAACGGTAGCGTCGTCGCATGACTGAGCAGCAGGCCCCCGCCTTGTCCCCGTCCGCCTCCCCGTCCGCCTCCGCACCGGCATCGGCATCCGCACCGGCACCGGCATCCGCAGATCCACGTCTCGTCGTGAGTGTGCCGTCTCAAGCGTTGCGCGATGCCGTCGGCACGGTTCCGGACGGCGTCGAGCTCCTCGTCTGGGATCTCGCCTCCGCGGCCCCGCGCGATGCGATCGACCTCGTCGTCCCGCCGTACATGAGCAGCGACAACCCGCTCGGTCGACTGGACGGCGTGCGGACCCGGCTGGTGCAGTCGCAGTCGATCGGCTACGACGGCGTCGAGCCGCTCCTCCCCCGCGGCACCGTGTTCGCCAATGCGGCGAGCGTCCACGAGGCGTCGACGGCCGAGCTGGCCGTCGGGCTCATCCTCGCCTCCCAGCGCGGCATCCCGGACTTCGTGCGTGCCGCCGAGACGGGCACGTGGGCGTTCGCGCCGCGGCAGAGCCTCGCCGACCGCCGCGTGCTCCTCATCGGGTACGGCGGCGTCGGAGCTGCGATCGAGGACAGGCTCCTGCCGTTCGAGGTCGAGGTGACGCGGGTGGCCTCGCGGGCCAGGTCCGACGACCGCGGCCCGATCCACGGCATCGACGAACTGCCCGATCTCCTCCCGGACGCGGAGATCGTCATCGTGGTCGTCCCGCTCACGGAGCACACGTCGGGTCTCGTCGACGACGCCTTCCTCGACGCTCTTCCGGACGGCGCCCTGCTCGTGAACGTGGCTCGCGGGCCCGTCGCCGACACCGATGCGCTCGTCAGGCATGCGACGTCCGGTCGGATCCGTCTCGCACTCGATGTGACGGATCCGGAGCCGCTTGGATCAGACCACGCGCTCTGGAGCTTGCCGAACGTCCTGATCTCACCCCACGTCGGCGGCGCGACGAGTGCGATGCTGCCGCGGATGGGTCGGCTCGTCAGCCGTCAGATCGCGGCGCTGCTGGCGGGCGAGGAGCCCGAGAACATCGTGCTGCGGACGTAGGCGCGCGGGCCGGAGCCGACCCGGAATCGGCCCGGCACGACCCAGCAATCAGGGGTTGCGGGCGCAATCAAACACGATAGGATTTGTGGTCTGACCACAGGTCGGGGCACCGGTCGAACACCGGTCCCGCCCCGGGTCCGACCACACCAACGACGGAGGGAACCACCATGAACGCGGAGCCGCGCGCCTGGGAGACCGTGCTTGCCAGCATCGAGTCCGACCTCCTCACGGGTGCGCTCCGCCCCGGCGACCGCCTCCCCGGGGAACGCCAACTCGCGACCGACCTCGGCGTCGGCCGCTCGAGCGTCCGCGAAGCGATCCGGGCCCTCGAAGTCCTCGGGCTCATCCGCACCCACACGGGGTCCGGTCCCACCGCCGGCGCCATCATCGTCGCGACGCCCTCCGGCGGGATGGCGACGCTCATGCGCCTCCAGGTCGCCGCGCAGGGCTTCGCCGTCCGCGACGTCGTCGACACCCGCCTCATCCTCGAGACCGCCGTCGCGCACAGCCTCGCGGCGGCGCATCGCACCCACGGGGCCCACAGGGCCGAAGGGGCCGGAGATGCCGGAGGGGCCGGAGCAGACGGGGTTGGGACGGGCGGGGCAGACACCGATGACGCCGACGCGCTCCCCGACGAGATGACGGGCTCCGCCACGAGCGTCCTCGGCGCCCGCTCCTCCGACCAGGGTCCCGACATGAGCCGGCCCGCTGAACTCCTCGCCGCGATGGACCAGCCGAACCTCACGGAGGCCGAGTTCCTCGCGCTCGACGCCGCCTTCCACGTCTCGCTCGCCGAGGCGGACGGCAACCAGGTCATCGTCGCGACGATGTCCGGCCTCCGCACCTCCATCGAGAGCTACGTCCTCGCGGCCGTCCCCCGCCTCGCGTCGTGGACCGACGCCGTCGAGCGCCTCCGCACCGAGCACCGCGACATCATCGCCGCGATCGAATCCGGCGACACCGTCCTCGCGCGCGCCACCGTCCGCGATCACATCGTCGGCTACTACACGGCCGCCAACCTCCCCCTCCCTACCTCCACCCCCACCACCCCATTCCCTTCTGCCGAGGGGTCACACATTGCGGGTTGAGCACGCTCAGACCCACAATGTGCGACCCCTCGGCAGATGAATTCAGAGAAAGTCAGAGAAGATGGCCATCGAACGTCGAGTACCGAAGCTGCACGATCTGCTGCCGCTCATGCAGTTCAAGAAGCCCGAGTTCAACGCGCGGAAGCGTCGACTCGCGGCAGCCACGACGATCGCGGACCTCCGCACGATCGCCAAGCGCATCACGCCCACCGCCCCCTTCGACTACACCGATGGCGCGGCCGAGGGCGAGATCTCGCTCGCCCGCGCACGCCAGGCGTTCCAGGACATCGAGTTCCACCCGAGCGTGCTCAAGAACGTGGCCCACGTCGACACCGGCTGGGACGTCCTCGGCGAGCGGGTCGCGCTGCCGTTCGGCATCGCCCCGACCGGTTTCACCCGCATGATGCAGACGGAGGGCGAGCGCGCCGGTGCGTCCGCAGCCGCCGCGGCCGGCATCCCCTTCACCCTGTCCACCATGGGCACGACCTCGATCGAGGATGTGCAGGCAGCAGCCCCGGGCGGACGCAACTGGTTCCAGCTCTACATGTGGAGCGAGCGCGAGCGGTCGATGGCCCTCGTCGATCGCGCCGCGGCGGCCGGCTACGACACCCTCGTCGTCACGGTCGACACCCCCGTCGGCGGTGCACGCCTGCGCGACGTCCGCAACGGCATGACGATTCCGCCGTCGCTCACCCCGAAGACCATCATCGACGCGCTCCCCCGTCCGGCCTGGTGGATCAACTTCCTCACGACCGAGCCCCTCGCGTTCGCGAGCCTCGACCGCTGGTCCGGCACCGTCGCGGCGCTCATCGACACGATGTTCGATCCGACGGTCGGGCCCGACGAGGTGAAGTACATCCGTGAGCAGTGGAAGGGCAAGCTCATCGTCAAGGGCGTCCAGTCCGTCGCCGACGCGAAGCTCGCCGTCGACCTCGGCGCCGACGCCGTGCAGCTCTCGAACCACGGCGGCCGTCAGCTCGACCGCGCCCCGATCCCGTTCCACCTGCTCCCGCACGTCGTCCGCGAGATCGGCAAGGACGCAGAGGTCCACCTCGACACGGGCATCATGAACGGCGCCGATGTCGTCGCTTCCGTCGCCTTGGGCGCTCGGTTCACCTTCATCGGCCGCGCGTACCTGTACGGCCTCATGGCCGGTGGCCGCGAGGGTGTGGACCGTACGATCCAGATCCTGTCCTCGGAGATCACGCGCACGATGAAGCTCCTCGGCGTCTCGTCCCTCGAGGAGCTCGAGCCGCGTCACGTCACGCAGCTCTCGCGCTTCACGACCCTGCAGCCGACCGCCGAGACGCTCGCCGCCGTCGCTGCGCCGGCCCGGAAGCCCGCGGCACGCAAGCCCGCGGTCGCCGCGAAGGCCTAGCCGCACACTCCCCACCCCGAAACCTCCGTTTTCGTGCAAGACGTGCCCTCGAGAAGGGCTGTATTGCACGAGAACGGAGGTTTCGGCGTTGGCGGCGGTGAGATCGATTCCACGGGTGAGGGTTTCCCCCGATGACCAGCGCCCCGGCCTCGACGACGATGGAAGGAGCAGTGTCGATCGGCAGTCCCAGCACCGAATGTGCCTGTGCTCGCACCCCAGGAAAGGAGCGTCTTGGCACATCTTCTCGTGCTCGGCGGCAGCGGCCGCACCGGGCGCCTCGTCCTCGAGGAAGCGCTCCGCCGCGGTCACTCGGTCACGGCGCTCGTCCGCGACGCCGGCCGGGTCGTGCCAGGCGAACGACTCACGGTCGTGGAGGGATCGCCGCTCGATCCTGAAGCGGTCGACGCCGCCAGCCGTGGAGCGCAGGCCGTCATCGTCGCCCTCAGCAACGGCAGCGCCGAGACGAGCCCGCCCGATCTCGTCACCGCATCCGTCCAGACCCTCACCGACACGATGCGCTCCCGCGGCATCCGCCGGGTCGTCCTGCTGTCCGCCCTCGGTTCGGGAGACTCCATCGGCAGCGTCCCGGCCCCCCTGCGCTGGGCGACCAGGATCATGCACCTCGGCACGGTCTACCGTGACCACGCCCACGCGGATGCGGATCTCCGCAGCTCCGGCCTCGACTGGACGATCGTCCGCCCGACGGTCCTCTCACCGAGCACTCGTCGTCGCCCGGTCGTCGCCGTGCAGGCCGGTCACTGGCCGACCTCGATCCGCATCAGTCGGACCGATGTCGCCGACTACCTCCTCGACGCCGTCGAGAACGACGCGCTCATCGGCGCCGCCCCCGTCATCTCCTCGGGGACCGCGGCGGACTGAACGGACACGGCGTCGCCTGCAGCAGCACGGGCAGCCGATGCCGCGAGAGCCGCAGCCGCAGCCGCGCTAGTCCGCTTTGGTGGCGATCGGCGCAGTCGAGGTGCTCTGCCGCCCGAACCGGGCCGGAAGGCCGCGCAAGCCCCATCCGGTGACGCGGATCATGGCCTCGACGACGATGCCCGTGGACATCTTCGACGTGCCGTAGACGCGCTCGGTGAAGGTGATGGGCACTTCGACGATGCGGAGGCCCTCTGTATAGGCGTGCCAGAGCATGTCGACTTGAAAGCCGTAGCCGTGGCTGTGCACGCTGTCGAGCCGGATGCGATCGAGCGCGTCGGCCGAGAACACCCGGTAGCCGCCCGTGATGTCCTTGACGGGGATGCCGAGCACCACGCGGGCGTAGCTGCTCCCGGTCCGGGAGATGGCTTTGCGGTGCGCCGGCCAGTTGACGACCGATCCGCCTGGCACCCACCGTGAACCGAGCACGACGTCGGCGCCATCGGACGCGGCGAGGAGCGCTGGGAGCTCTTCCGGTGCGTGCGATCCGTCCGCGTCCATCTCGACGAGCGTCGTGTATCCGCGTTCGAGGCCCCACGCGAAGCCTGCCTTGTACGCGGCCCCGAGACCTTCCTTACCTGCCCGATGCACAACGGACACGGCGGGGTCCGCGGCCGCGAGGCCGTCCGCGATCGCCCCGGTGCCGTCCGGCGAGTTGTCGTCGACGATCAGAACGTCGACGTCAGGAGTCGCGACGCGAACCCGTGCCACGATCCGCTCGACGTTCTCACGTTCGTTGTAGGTGGGGATGATGACCACCGTGGTACTTGTCATGCGTCCTATCCTCGAGTCATTTCATAGAGTACCGTCCGGTGCAGATGCACTTCGTGCGCGATGCTGAACCCCGCTGCTTCGAAGGCCGGGAGGATCTCCGCCTGCTGCTCGGGGGTCTTCGTGAACGACGGCGTCGCGATCGAGAGCCACACGGTGTCGTACCCGTCGACCAGATCGGTCGAGTCCGCGGCGGGAACCGCGACGTCCCACAGCCCGTCGGTGTCCTGGAACGGCGTGACGAGACCCACATCGACGAGGCCCGCGAACGCCTCCGGGTACATGTACTTCGCGAGGCGAGGCTTCCGCGACGCCCGCGTGTTGTCGTCGAAGACGATCGCCTGACCGGGCTTCGCCTGCTTGGCGATGACAGATGCGACGGACGCCCAGTCGGTTCCGCCGTTCTTCGCGAACGGCTCCCGCTGTCCCACCCAGGTGGGGATCGCCGCGGCGAGCACGGCGGCGGCGAGGACCGGGACGAGCCACTTCGCGCGCACCGTCCGCGCGATCGCGACGATGCCGACGGCGATGAGGATCGCGACGGCCGGTGCTGTGAAGGAGAGGTAGCGCGGCGAGTAGAGCGGTGTGAAGCGGTCGCCGATCGCGAGCAGCACCGTGGGGATGACGAGCCAGGCGAGGCCGACGACGAGCAGCGACGGGAGGCGCCTCGCCGCGGGACGGAACAGTGCGACGAGCTTCGACGGCTGCACGCGTCCGGCGCGGTGACGCAGCAGGACGACCGCCCCGATCACGGCGCCGGCCACGATGAGGGTCCACGAGATGATCGCGAGCGGCTTGTTGTCGAACCAGGGGCTCACGAAGATCCCGACGACGTTGAAGCTGGACCGGCTCGCGAGGAAGGCGATCTGCTCACGCTCCAGGTAGGAGATGATCACGACGGGCAGAGCGATGAACGCGCCCGATCCCAACGCGATGCCGGCGCGCAACCACGTCTGGCGGTCGGTCCGCATCACCAGCGCAACGACCCCGAAGACGAGGATGAAGAGGCTCGAGTAGATGAAGAGTGAACAGGCGAGGGCGAACAGCGCCCCGAAGGCGACCCACGGCATGATCCGTCGTTCACGCGCGGAGACCAGAGCGATGAACGCGACCATGAGCCAGACGACGAGCGCGATCGTCATGGCGTAGGAGCGAGCCTCCATGCCCATGTAGGTCACGCGCGGCAGGATGATGAACACGCCCGCTGCGACGAGCCCGACGGTGCGTCCGGCGAGTTTCGTGGCGAGGAGCGCGACGCCCATGGTCGCGATGCCGATGGCGATGGCGCTCGGGAACCGGACCGAGAACGGCGATGCGCCGAAGAGGTCGATCCAGACGTGGAGGATCGCATAGTAGAGCCCGTGGACGGCGTCGACGGTGCTGAGCATGCGGCCGAGCGACTCCCAGGAGCGTTCCGCCGACATGATGCTCGCCGCTTCATCGCCCCACAGGGACGGGATCCACGAGCCGGTCGCGGACACTGCGACGCCCAGGATGCCCAAGAGGACGAGCATCCGGATCGGCAGGCTGCGGGCGGCGCCCCACGCTGTCGTGGGTGTCCGGGGGATGGTTCGGTCGAGTACGGCCGTCGGCCCACCCACCTCGTTGCCTCGCGAATCGCTCACAGCTCATGACACGCCATCAGTCTGTACGACAGCTGTGCGAATGCCATGAACCGGAGGACGTTCAGATGGTAGGCCCGATCCGGACGCCTCCGGTTCACCGTGGTGGACGGCGCGTTTTCTGCGCCCGGATTCGGGTCGCAGCTCGTCGAAGTGGGACCCTTCGACAGGCTCAGTGATCGGATCCGGTCACTGAGCTCGTCGAAGTGTCTGAGGGACCGACCGTCTACGAGCCGTTGGCCGCAGCGACGAGCTGCGCGACACCGTCCTCCGTGATGGGGCTGCCGGGGAACGACGCGACGCGACCGAGCGGCATCGACGCCATCATCTTGACGATCGCCGGATCGCCGAACATCCCGGCCTCGTCCCCCGCACCGGCCGCGGCCTGCATGGCCTGGCCGAGGACCGCTCCGCCGACGGGGTGCGCGAGCCATTCGCCGATCGTCGACTCCGCGTCCAGCGGGAGGATGGGTTCATCACCGGCCAACTCGACGTCGGCAGCCGTGCGCAGGTCTCGAGAGGAAGCCCCGACCGCGAAGCCGTACACGCCCCGCTCGACGACCCAGCGACCGGCGAGCGGGTGGAAGACGGCGAGATCGGCGAGACGGACGTCCACGACGACGTCGCGGCCCTCCCCCGGCTCGAGGTCGACCGCTTGGAACCCCTTGAGCTCCCGGACGGGTCGGGCGAAGGCCGATGCCGCGACCGATCCGTACACCTGGACGATCTCGCGCCCGGCGACCGATCCCGTGTTGGTCACGGGGACGACCACCCGGACGACGCCGGCCGCTTCGTCGAGCTGCGCCGCTGCATCGCCGTACGCGAACGTCGTGTAGGAGAGGCCGTGGCCGAACGGGTAGCTCACCGCGATGTCACGCGCGTCGAAGTGCCGGTAGCCGACGAAGAGCCCCTCGCCGTAGCGGACGTGCCCGAACTCGCCCGGGAAGTCCAGGTACGCGGCCGTGTCCTCGATGCGCAACGGGATGCTCTCCGCGAGACGCCCGGAGGGGTTCACCGCGCCGAACAGCACGTCGGCGAGCGCGCCGCCGCCCGCCTGCCCGAGGAGCCAGCCCTCGACGATCGCGGGGACGCGGTCCGCCCAGCCGGACACGCGGACGACGCCTCCATTGGCGAGGACGACGACCACGTTGGCGTTCACGGCGAGCACCGCGTCGAGGAGCTCGGTCTGAGCGGCCGGGAGTTCGAGGTGCTCCCGGTCGAAGCCCTCCGACTCCTCCTCACCAGGAAGGCCGAGGAAGAGGAGGACGACGGATGCACCTCGGGCCGCGGTGACGGCCTCTGCTGCGAGCGCAGTGTCGTCGCCCACGACGTGGCCCGGCGTGGACTCGCCAATCGTGAAACCGGGTGCGAAACGGACCGTGCGGCCGCCCGCAGCGTCGCGGATGGCGTCGAGCGCCGCATCGAGCTTCGTCGGGTTGATCTGCGAACTGCCTGCACCCTGGTACCGGGGCGTGCGGGCGAACTCGCCGATGACCGCGATGTCGCCATCACTCGCGTCAGCGGCCGCCGCGCCGGCGAGCGGCAGGACGCCTCCTTCGTTGCGGAGCAGGACGATGCTGCGGCCCGCGGCCTCACGGGCGAGCGCATGGTGGGCGTCCGGGTCGTAGCTCGCGGTGTCGTCGGCGGCGGCGACCGCACGATCGGTGAGGCGCAGGAGCCGGTCCACGGCGGTGTCGAGCACGGACTCGTCGAGCGAGCCGTCCTGGACCGCAGTGACGACGGCCGCATCGGTCCGGCCGCCCGAGTACGGCATCTCGAGGTCGAGCCCGGCCGCGAGTGCCGGCACCCGGTGCGCGACGGCGCCCCAGTCCGAGACGACGACGCCGTCGAAGCCCCACTCGCCGCGCAGCACGTCCGTGAGGAGCCACGGGTTCTCGGCGGCGGACACGCCGTTGATGCGGTTGTAGGAGCACATGACGGTCCACGGCTGCTCGTCGGTGACGACCCGCTGGAACGCGCGCAGGTAGATCTCGCGCAGCGGACGCTCGTCGATGTCGGCGCTCACGCGCATCCGATCGGCTTCCTGGTTGTTGGCGGCGAAGTGCTTGAGCGATGTGCCGACGCCCTGCCCCTGGAGGCCCCGGACGAGCGCGCTGCCGAGCACCCCGCTCACGATGGGGTCCTCGGAGAGGTACTCGAAGTTGCGGCCGCACAGCGGGGAGCGTTTGATGTTGATGCCGGGGCCGAGGAGGACGGCGACGCCCTCCGCCTTCGCCTCTTCGCCGAGCGCCGCGCCGACACGTTCGAGGAGTTCGGGGTCCCACGTGGACCCGAGCGCGACGGCGGGTGGGAAGCACGTGGCCGGCACGCTGTCGAGGAGGCCCAAGTGGTCCCCGCCCTGCACCTGCTTGCGGACGCCGTGCGGGCCGTCGGTCAGATACCAGGAGGGAACGCCGACGCGCTCGACGGCCTTCGTGCTCCAGAAGTCCGCGCCGCTCGTCAGTGACGCCTTCTCCTCGAGCGTGAGCGACGCCGTCTTCGGGTGCGCGGGAGCCGGTGCGTCGCCCGTGGTCGGTTCGCTTCTGGTCTGGTCGGCAGCAGTCATCGCAGGTCCTCCATCGCGATCCCACCGGGACCGCATCGTCCGTCCCGTCGCTCGCCGACGGTGGAACGATGGTAGCACGCAAAACCGAACGCGTGCTAGGTTTTCACCGCCGGTGCCTGAGCCGGTCTCCGGTCCCTGAGCCCGTCGCCGGCCCCTGAGCCTGTCGAAGGGCCACGAACCCGCCGAGAAGGCATCACCCGCGCAGCACGGCCTCCAACTGGTCGACGGCCCAGTGCACGTCTGCCTCGGAGATCACGATGGGCGGGGCGAGGCGGATGGTCGACCCGTGCGTGTCCTTCGCGAGGAGCCCACGTTCCATGAGCCGTTCGCACACCTCACGCCCCGTGCCCTTCGCGGGATCGATGTCGATGCCGGCCCAGAGCCCGGCCCCACGCACCGCGACGACCCCGTGCCCGACGAGCGCGTCGAGCCGAGCGCGCAGGACGGCACCGAGTTCGCGGGCACGTTCCTGCGGATCACCCGTCGCGAGCATCCCCACCACGGCCCGGCCCACGGCGGCCGCGAGCGGGTTGCCGCCGAAGGTCGAGCCGTGTTCTCCGGGGTGCAGGACCCCGAGCACGTCCCGGTTCGCCACCACGGCGGACACCGGCACGATGCCGCCGCCGAGCGCCTTGCCGAGCAGGTAGACGTCCGGCACCACGTCGACGAGGTCGCAGGCGAATGTGGCGCCGGTCCGACCGAGCCCCGACTGGATCTCGTCCGCGATGAAGAGGACGTTCCGCCTCGTGCAGACCTCGCGCACGGCCGGGAGGTAGTCGGCGGGCGGCACGATGATGCCGGCCTCGCCCTGGATCGGTTCGATGAGCACGGCGACCGTGTTCTCGTCGATCGCCGCTTCGAGCGCCTCGGCGTCACCGAACGGCACGGTTCGGAACCCGGGGGTGAACGGACCGAAGCCGGCGCGCGCCGACTCGTCGTCGGAGAAGCTGATGATCGTCGTCGTGCGACCGTGGAAGTTCCCGGCGGCCACAACGATGTTCGCGAGCCCGTCCGGCACCCCCTTCACCCGATAGCCCCACGCGCGGGCCACCTTGATGCCGGACTCGACCGCCTCGGCGCCCGTGTTCATCGGGAGGACCATGTCCTTGCCGGCGAGCGCGGCCAGTTCGGTCACGAACGGCCCCAGCTGGTCGTTGTGGAACGCACGGCTCGTGAGGGTGATCCGCCCGAGTTGCGCGCGGGCGGCATCGAGCAGCACCTCGTTCGAGTGGCCGAAGTTCACCGCGGAGTACGCGGCGAGGCAGTCGAGGTATCGCCTGCCGTCGACATCGGTCACCCAAGCGCCTTCACCCGACGCGACGACGACGGGCAGCGGGTGGTAGTTGTGGGCCGCGTGCTCGTCCTCGAGGGCGATGAAGCCGCCGGTTCCCGCTTCGCGGTCCGTGGCGGACCCGATGTTCATCGGAGCGTGCGTCGCGGAGCCCGTCCGCACCTTGCCGCTCATACTCGGAGCTCCAGCGTGCAGCACTTCACTCCGCCGCCGCCGAGCAGCAGCTCGGACAGGTCGACGCCGATCGGGTTGTACCCGCGTTCCCGCAGTTGCGCCTCGAAGCCCGTCGCGCGTGCCGCGATGACGACGTTGCGACCGTCGGAGATCGAGTTGAGACCCAGCACCGCCGCATCCTCCGCGCTCACCCTGATGGCGTCCGGATAGCGTTCCTCGAGGATCCGGTTGCCCTCCTCGCCGAAGGCCTCTGGAAGGTAGGCGATGTTCGCGTCGGCGTCGTCGGTCAGCGGATCGAGCACCGAGATGGCCGTGTCCAGGTGGTAGAAGTTCGGGTTGACGAGCGTGAGGCTCACGACCTCTCGGTCGTAGATGCGACGCACCTCGTCGTGGCTGCGCGGATCGGTGCGGAATCCGGTGCCGGCGAGGATCGTGCCGCCGACGAGCATGATGTCACCCTCGCCCTCGTTGACGAATTCGGGTTCGACGACCCGGAAGCCCGCCTCGCGGAACCAGTCCATGTACGCGGGACCCTCGGCAGCGCGCTCCGGATGGGCGAACCGCGCCCCGTAGGCGACGCCGTCGAGCGTGAACCCGCCGTTCGCCGCGAAGACCATGTCCGGGAGGCCGTCCCGCGGATCGATGAGCTCGAGCGTGTGGCCGAGCGTGCGGTACGCCTCCTGCAGGGACTCCCACTGCCGCACCGCGAGTGAGGTGTCGGTCGGGTCCTCCGGATGCATCCAGGGGTTGATGCGATAGCTCACCGTGAAACGGTCCGGTCGGCACATGAGGTACCTGCGGGCGCTCGCGCTGCGATCGGGCGCCGCGACGGTTTCCGGGGCGATGCCCGGAGTCACGTCGGGGGCGGATTCGGCGGTGTCGGTCGTCGATGACATGTCGTCCTCCAGGAGGGCTGCTCGGGCGGACCAGGTCCTTGGCCCCGAGGGGCACGCCGTTGCCAGTGTTACACGCCGATCGAAGCGTTTTCATGAGAGAGCGCGCAAGAAAGCTGCGTATTAGCCGTGAACTACGCAAGAAATGAGCGTAGACTGGTGATCATGGACAACCTCGACCGCGGCATCATCGACCTCCTCCGACAGAACTCCCGAGCCGGCTACGGCGACATCGGTTCGGTGGTGGGGTTGTCGGCATCCGCGGTGAAACGCCGGGTCGACCGCCTCGTCGCCGACGGCGTCATCCAGTCCTTCACCATCCAGGTGGACCCCACCGTGGACGGCATGCAGACAGAAGCCTACGTCGAACTCTTCTGCCGCGGAACCGTTTCCCCCAGCGAACTGCTCCGCATCCTCTCCGGAGTGCCGGAGGTCGTCGACGCGGGAACAGTCACCGGAAGCGCCGACGCCATCGTCCACATGCGTGCGCGCAACATCCCTGCGCTCGAAGACGCCCTCGAGAAGGTGCGCGTCGCCCCCAATGTGGACCACACGCGGAGCGCGATCGTCCTCACCCGCCTGATCCACCGACACGTCGACTGATCCCACCCCACCCCACCCCCACATTCCGCCGAGGTGAGGCTTCCGGTTGTTCCCGGGCACCCAGAACAACCGGAAGCCTCACCTCACCGGCCCAGTACCCTCGAAGCATGGACTTCACGATCGACCAGACCGGCACCGTCGCCGTCTTCGAACAGTTGCGCACCCAGGTCATCGAAGCGGTTCGCGACGGCAGCCTCGCGGCGGGCGCCAAACTCCCGACCGTCCGCGGACTGGCCGACGAGCTCGGGATCGCACCCAACACGGTCGCGAAGGCGTACCGCGCCCTCGAAACGGACGAGGTCATCGAGACCCGTGGTCGCGCCGGGACGTTCATCTCCGCACACGGCGATGCCACGGAGCGCCATGCGCAGCAGGCAGCAGTGGCGTTCGCGGACCGCATCCGTCAGCTGGGAGTCTCCCCGGCCGATGCGCTCGCGCTCGTCGAGGCCGCCCTCCGCTGAGCCCCGTGCCCGGAGCCCCATCAGTACAGGGCCGTCAGCACAGGGTCATCAACACAGCGCCGTCAGCACAGGGCCGTCAGCACAGCGCCGTCAGCACAGGGTCAGATGACGCCCTGAGTCCAGGTTGTCGGCGTCCCGAAGCGGTGCGCGGTGATCGCGATCGCCTGTTCGTGGAGGAACGGCAGGAGCTCCACCCGGCCCGACTGGGTGACGGGGCCGGCGTAGATCGCGATCTCCGGGTCGCCGCCGAGCGCCTCGGCGAGACGAGCGGCGAGCGGTTCGGCCGCAGGACGCAGTGTCGCGGGGACGGCGGAGGCATCCACGAAGATGGTGTCCGACCCGGAGACGACGTCGTCGAACACGGGCTCGCGACGAGGCCCGACGATGCGGACGCGCGGCGCGAACGGCACCTGCTCGGCACCGTCGCCGACATCGATCGACGCGCGTGCGGCCATCCGTGCGATCCACTGCTCGTCGGTCTCGAGCGAGACGGGGATCTGGAGTTCGCTCAACCAGTCACGCACCTCACGGGGCAGTCGCCCGCCGAGGCTCACGGTGAAGCGTGAACGCGATCGGACCGCGGCGATGAGCACACGGAGCGCGTCGCCCAGATCGGCGCCGGCGGCCATGCGGACCGAGACGGGGACCGGCCGGTATCGGAAGAGATTGCGCTCGACCCCGAGCTGGGAGACGTCGCGCACCTCGCCGTACTCCGTGCCCCACACGATCGCGTCGCTCAGCGCGGATCGTCGCAGGACGTCGAACGCCTCGTAGGTGAGCGAGGGCTGCGCGGCTTCGATGAGCTTGGCGATGCGCGTGTCGAGCCCGCGCAAATGCAGGGTGCGACTCGCGGATCCCGGATCCGGAAGCCAGTCGCCGAGCCCGATGAGATAGTTGGGACCGCCCGCCTTCGCGCCGGCGCCGACCGATGACCGCTTCCAGCCGCCGAACGGCTGCCGCTGCACGATCGCACCCGTGATCCCGCGGTTGACGTACAGGTTGCCCGCCTGGACGGCGTCGAGCCACTCGGCGAGGTCCGTGTGGTCGAGCGTGTGCAGCCCGGCGGCGAGGCCGTACGGGGTCGCGTTCTGGGCGGTGATCGCCTCGGCGAGCGTCGGCACGTGCATCACACCGAGGATCGGACCGAAGTACTCCGTCAGGTGGAACGGCGATCCCTGCTGCACGCCCGTGCGCACACCGGGCGACCACAGGCGTCCGCTCGGCTCGCCGCCGGTCACGGACGAGTCGTCGAGGAGCGTCGGCTCGACGAGCCAGTGCTCGCCGAGGCGCAGCTCGGTGAACCCGGAGAGGAGCTTGGGACCGGCCGGTTCGATGATCGGACCCATGCGGGCGGCGGGGTCTGACGGCCATCCGACACGAATCGACCGGACCGCGTCGGCGAGCTGACGCAGGAAGCGTTCGGAGCGGGCGACGGATCCGACGAGGATCACGAGCGACGCCGCCGAGCACTTCTGCCCGGCATGTCCGAACGCGCTCTGGACGATGTCCGCGACCGCGAGGTCGAGATCGGCGCTCGGGGTGACGATGATCGCGTTCTTGCCACTCGTCTCCGCCAGGAGCGGCAGCTCGGGCCGCCAGCTGCGGAACAGTGCAGCCGTGTCGAACGAACCCGTGAGGATCACACGATCGACGGCGGGATGGGTCACGAGGTGCTGACCGAGGCCGTCCTCGGCGACGTCGACGAGTGCCAGGACATCGCGCGGGACTCCGGCGTCCCAGAGCGCCTCCACGAGCACGGCGGCGCTCCGCCGGGCCTGCGGGGCCGGCTTCACGATGACGCCGCTACCGGCGGCGAGCGCGGCGAGGATGCCGCCGGCCGGGATCGCGACGGGGAAGTTCCACGGCGGTGCGATGACGGTCAGGCGCGACGGCACGAACCGCGCCCCCCGCATCTCGTCGAGTTCGCGCGCCCTGGCCGCGTAGTAGTTGGCGAAGTCGACGGCCTCGCTGACCTCCGGGTCGCCCTCGGCGATCGTCTTGCCGGTCTCGCTCGCCATGACCTCGATGAGCTGGGTGCGGCGGGACGCGATCTTCCTGGCCGCGGCCTGGAGGACGGTCGCGCGGTCCGCGGCCGGACGAGCGCCCCAGCGGGCCCCTGCCGCGATGACCGACGTGATCGTGCGGTCGAGAACCGCCTGGTCGGTGACGACCGCCGCGTCGATGACCGCCGTGCCGAGCGTGGAGCCGGGCACACGCCGAAGCAGCGCGCCCGCCCATTCGCGGTTGCGGGCGAGCGACGGATCGGTGTCGGGCGTGTTCGCGAAACCGACAGCACCGTCGAGGATCCCACCGCGCTCGGAGCGCGAGAACACGGCCGTCTCGACGAACCCCGTCGAGGTCAGGACGCCGTCGGAGTGCGAGCCGCGGTCGAGGTCGAGCACCTGCTTGGTGAGGTCCTCCGCCTCGTCCTCCGCGACGGGGTCACGGAAGCGATCATCGCCATCGAACCGCACCGGTTCGATCTCCTCCGACAATCGATCCTGCGTGCGGTTCGGGGTCGGCACCTCGCCGTACGTCTCACGCAACGCCTCCACGGAGGCGAGGAATCGGCGGCGTTCACGCGCGAAGAGCGTCGGCTTCGACGACAGCTCGAACACGGCCGACATGAAGTTCTCGTGGCTCGCGTTCTCCTCGAGACGCCGCACGAGGTACGCGATCGCGACGTCGAACTCCTTGGGGTCGACCACGGGCGTGTAGAGCAGCACCTGCCCGACCTCGCGTTTGATGGCCTCGACCTGCCCCGTCGCCATGCCGAGCAGCATCTCGAAGTCGACGCGATCCGTCACTCTGCGGTCGTTCGCGAGCAACCAGGCGTAGGCGATGTCGAACAGGTTGTGTCCCGCGACGCCGATCCGGACGGCCGCCGTGTGCTCGGGCGTGAGCGCCCACTGCAGGACCCGCTTGTAGTTGGTGTCGGTTTCGAGCTTCGAGGCCGTGGTGGCGAGCGGCCAGCCGTGGAGCGCGGCGTCGACGTGCTCCATCGCGAGGTTCGCGCCCTTCACGAGGCGCACCTTGATCGGGGCGCCTCCGCCGGCCACCCGGTGCTTCGACCATGCGGTGAGCTGCATGAGTGCTTCGAGCGCGTCCGGCAGGTACGCCTGCAGGACGATGCCGGCCTCGGCGTCGCGCAGCCGCGGCTGGTCCAGCAGCGTCGTGAACACGGCGATCGTGAGGTCGAGGTCGCGGTACTCCTCCATGTCGAGGTTGATGAACGTGCCGGACGACATCGCCTCCTCGACCACGGGTGTGAGGCGCTCCACGATACGGGCGACGGCTTCGTCGAACGACCACATGGACAGCTGGCTCGCGATCGACGACACCTTGACGGACACGTAGTCGACATCGGGGCGTTCGATGAGGGTCCGCACGCCGGCGAGGCGCTTGGCGGCTTCCGCCTCCCCCAGCACGGCCTCGCCGAGGAGGTTGAGGTTGAGGCGGGACCCGTCTGCCCGGAGCGCCGTCATCGCGGCCCCCAGGCGGTCCGGCCTGGCGTCGACGACGAGGTGCCCGACCATCCGCCGCAGCACGTACCGCGCGATCGGGACGACCGCCCACGGCACGACGGGGCCGATGACGCCGCCCGCGCGGATCGCGAACCGCAGGTGCCACGGAAGGAAGCTCGGGGTGAGTCGGGCGACGGCTGCGAGGTTCGTGCCGGCGACGAAGTGGTCCTCCGGGCGCATGACGCCGTCGACGAAGCCCACCGTGAAGGCCAGCCCGTCAGGGTCGCGGAGGACGTCCGCGAGACGCTGGGCGGCGGGGTCCGTCGGAGCCTTGGATCCTTCGTCCACCCATCGGCTCGCGAGCGCGATCGCCCGGTGCTCGAGCCCGGTCACTTCGGGGGACGCATCGTCCGGAACGTTCGCCATGGTCCCAGACTATTCGGTGCAGCCCGGGAGACCCCTTCGTGAACCGCCAGTCCGGTCACTGAGCCTGTCGAAGCACCGCGGTCACTGAGCCTGTCGAAGCACGCCGGTCACTGAGCCTGTCGAAGCACCCCGGTCACTGAGCTTGTCGAAGTGTGAGCCGCCTCAGTGCCGCCGGTGATCCTGGATCGTGATCTTCGGCCCGCGCCTCGGCTTGTGGATGCCGCTCCGGCCGATGAGTCGTAGCACCCGCTGACGGTGGCCGGCCCAGGGCGCGAGGAGTTCGAGCATCGCGTCGTCGTCCACGGGAGCGCCCGTGAGCGCCACCCCGACCGACGACGCCAGGTGGTAGTCGCCGACGCTCACCGCATCGGGATCGCCGTGCGCGCGCAACGCGACCTCCGCTGCCGTCCACACGCCGATGCCGGGCAGGCTGCGGAGCCGACGCGACGCCTCGGCGGGCGGTTCGTCGATGGTGCGCTCGATGGCGTCGGCGAGGCGGGACGCGCGGACCACGGTCTCGGAGCGCTGCGGGCCGACACCGGCCGTGTGCCACTCCCAGCTCGGGATCATGCGCCAGGTCTCTGCGCCGGGTGCGACGACCATGCCCTCCGGCGCGGGTCCGGGAGCCGGTTCGCCGTGCGTGCGCACGAGTTGCCGCCATGCGCGCCAGGCTTCGAGCGCGGTGACCTTCTGCTCGAGCACGGCGGGGACGAGCATCTCGAACACGAGCCGGTTGCGGCTCAGACGGAGCCCGGGGTTGCGTCGGAGGACTTCGGAGAGGAGCGGACTCGTCGAGACGTCGAGGTCCGTCCAGTCGTCGTGGGCTCCGAGGAGCGCTGGAACGCCGTCGATCGCCCATTCTGCGCCCGGCCCCCACGCGGTCGCCTCGATCCCACCCGCCGACCACAGGCCGACGTGCAGGGTCGCGCCGCCCGAGGGCGTGCGCATCGTGAGCCACACGCCCGTCGGCGTCCGGCGGAAGCAGGGTCCGTCGCCGCCCCTCGCGATCAGCTGCAGGGTCGTGTGGACGTCGATCGGCTCGGCGGGCCGGTACCGCGTGCTCGCGCCGTCGGCTCGCTCGCGCCCCCTCGGCGTCGCGGCGCCCGCCCCGTCGGCGCCAGCTTCGGTTCGGATCGACAGGATTGACATCCCTCTCACCCTACGTCCGCCCTCCGACATCCCACCCACCCCACCCACCCCACCCACCGCACCTCTTCTGCCGAGGGGTCGCAAAGTGCGGGTCGGCGTCGTCCGCACCCGCACGTTGCGACCCCTCGGCAGAAGGTGAGGGAGGGCTACCAGTCGGAGGGGGCCGGGGCCTTCGTGGGCGGGAGCGCGACGTCGACCGCCCACTGCTTCTGCCAGTCCGGGACCGACACGTCCGCGGGCGGCGGACCCGTGACCTCGAGGAGCTCGGCGATCGACACCGTCCCGCCGGACTTCTTGAGGAACCGTCCGCGCACGAGCGCCTGCGTGTACACCTCACCGCCCACGACCGCCCGGTGCTCGATGAACACGCCCTTGTCGTCGTACCCCGTCACCCGCGACTCCACCGTGAATCGCTGCCACAGCTGCAACGATTTCCGGAAGGTGATGCTCTCGCTCGAGACGACCGGATACCAGCCGCGGGCGTTGAACTCGTCCCACAGCCCGTTGCGGATGAGCAGGTCGAAGCGTCCCAGGTCGAAGATCGACAGGTACACGCCGTTGTTCATGTGGCGGAGGAAGTCGAGATCCGTCGGCAGGACGCGAACCCGGATCCGGCCGACGTCCCAGTGCCCGATCGACTCGCCGCGACGCAGCCGACGACGTGACGTGAAGAACAACCACAGGGTGCGGAACATGAGATGCATGGCTCGGATGCTATCGCCGCAGGCCGCGCCGATTCACCTCGACTGTCGAAGATGCACAACAGCTGCCGCATGCGATGCCCCGGCGTTGTCCCGGGTCACCAGAGGGCGACGTCGGACGGGCCCGGTCCGGGCCCCGACGTCACGAGGTGCGTCAGTCGTGCGACGTCAGGCAGGGAGCGACGTGGAGAGCTGGAAGACGTGCTCGACCGCGAGTTCCGCAGCGACGGCGTCGTCCGCGAGGATCGCCGCGCGCAGTTCCGGGTAGCCGCTGTCGAGCGCGTCCCACTCCTCGGTCGCCTCGGTGCGCGTGACCGACAGTCGGTACGCCAGGCCGTTGACGATGTCGCGGGTCGCGGTCACGAGGACGGCGTTGGGGCAATAGGAGACGAACTCGTCGATCATGTCCCAGGAGACGCGGTCGTGCGCTTCGGCGTCGCGCTTCTCGACCGTCGCGATCGCGGCGTCGATCGACTTCACGATGGCGGTGCGCTGCTGCTTCGAGAGCGCGGGGACGGTCACGCGAACGACGCCGCCGACGAGGGCGCCGAGCGTCTGCAGGAGGTACACGCGGTCTTCGGGCGACGGCTGGGCGACGCGGGTGTAGCGCTGCGGGGCCATCTCGATGAGACCGAGGCGGGCGAGGTCGTTGAGCGCCTCGCGGATCGGGGTGCGGGACACGCCGAGCCAGTCCTGCAGCTCCTGATCGTTGAGGTTCTCACCCGGCTTCAGCGTGCCGTCGAAGATCGCTGCTTTGATCTGCTCGGCCGCCGTCTCCCGGAGGGACTTACGCTCGAACTGCGGCTGACCGGACGGTACTGGCATGGGAGATTCCCTCTCGTGGAGTCGCTGGTGTCGTGTACATCAGCGTACTCCTCAGATCCGTCACGTGGTGGACAACCGACGTGCTTTTCGTCACCTGGTGGCGACTTGTGATGCGGCTCTCAGCCGAGGTGCCGCTCCTCCGGTCCGACGTACTCCGACAACGGCCGGATGAGCGCGTTCGATGCGAGCTGCTCGGCGACGTGCGCCGTCCAACCGACGACCCTCGAGGCCACGAAGAGCGGCGTGAACGTGGGGGTGTCGAAACCGATGAGGTTGTACGCGGGGCCCGACGGATAGTCGAGGTTCGGCTTGATGTTCTTGCGCGACACCATCGCGTCCTCGAGCGTCGTGTACAGCTCCAGGACGTCGGGGCGGTCGTAGTGCTCCGCGAGACGCTCGAGCGAGGCGCGCATCGTCGGAACCCGCGAGTCGCCGTTCTTGTAGACGCGATGCCCGAAGCCCATGATCTTGCGCTTCTCGGCGAGCGCGGCCTCCAGCCACTCGACGGCGTGGTCTGCGGTCCCGATCTCGTCGAACACGTGCATGACGGCCTCGTTCGCACCACCGTGGAGCGCACCCTTGAGCGCGCCGACGGCACCGACGACAGCCGAGTACAGGTCGGCGAGCGTCGAGGTGATGACCCGAGCCGTGAACGTGGACGCATTGAAGGAGTGCTCCGCGTACAGGATCATCGACACGTTGAACGCCTCCACGACGACGGGATCCGCTTCCTCACCGAAGGTCATGAACAGGAAGTTGGCGCTGTAGTCGAGGTCGTCGCGCGGCGGGACGACGTCCTGGCCGCGACGACGGCGCTGGTCGTAGGCGACGATCGCCGGCAGCTTCGCGTACAGACTCACGGACTTGCGCGAGTTGGATTCCGGGCTCGCGTCCTCGGCCTCCGGATCGTTCGCACCGATGACGCTGATCGCGGTCCGCACGACGTCCATCGGGTGGCACGTGGTGGGCAGCAGGTCGATGGCGGCCTTGACGTTGTCGTCGAGCGCACGCTGGCCGCGCTCGTCTGCTTCGAACGCCGCGAGCTGCTCATCGCTCGGCAGTTCACCGTTCCACAACAGGTACGCGACCTGCTGGAAACTGCACTGCGCGGCGAGCTCCTGCACGGGGTAGCCCCGGTAGAGGAGCGAGTTCGTCTCCGGATTGACCTTCGAGACCGCGGTGACGTCGACGACGACCCCCGCGAGACCCTTCTTGATGTCGCTCGTCGCGTTCGTGGTGCCGGTGCCCGTCATGTCTGCTCCTTTGCTGAATCCGTGCTGATGATGCTGTGCCCTTCGACAGGCTCAGGGACCAGCAGGCCGGTCACTGAGCTCGTCGCCCTTCGACAGGCTCAGGGACCGAAACCCCGGTCACTGAGCTTGTCGCCCTTCGACAGGCTCAGGGACCGAAACCCCGGTCACTGAGCTTGTCGAAGTGTCTCACGGTGCGATGACTAACGGTTGACCGTGAAGTTGAAGACCGAACCGTCGAACCGGTTGTAGCCCTCGTAGTCGATCAGTTCGTAGAGATCGGCCCGATGCTGCATCTCTCCGAGTTTCGAGGTGAGCGATCCCTCCTCGGTCACGGTGTCGAGCGCCCGACCGGCCGCCCCCATCGCGATCCGCAGCAACGACACCGGCCAGATGACGATGTTGATGCCCACGTCTGCGAGCTGCTGCGAGGTGAACAGCTCGCTCTTGCCGAACTCGGTCATGTTGGCGAGGATCGGCACGTCGACGGCCGCGCGCATCGCCGCGAACTCCTCGAGCGACCGCATCGCTTCGGGGAAGATCGCGTCCGCCCCGGCGTCGACGAGCTTCTTGGCCCGGTCGATCGCGACGTCGAGTCCGTCGACGGCGGCGATGTCAGTGCGCGCCATGACGAGGAAGTTCGGGTCCCGGCGTGCGTCGACAGCGGCCCGGATGCGGCCGAGCGCCGTGCCCTCGTCGACGACCTGCTTGCCGTCGAGGTGCCCGCAGCGCTTGGGGTTCACTTGGTCCTCGATGTGCGCGCCGGCGAGGCCCGCGTCCTCGAGTTCCTGGATGGTGCGCGCCACGTTCATCGGCTCGCCGAAGCCGGTGTCGGCATCGACGATCGCGGGTAGTTCGGTCATGCGGGCGATCTGCTTCGCGCGGCCGGCGACCTCGGTGAGCGTCGTCAGCCCGATGTCGGGGAGCCCGAGGTCCGCGGCGAGCACGGCGCCCGAGATGTACACGCCGTCGAAGCCCTTCTGCTCGATGAGGCGCGCGGACAGCGGATTGAACGCGCCGGGGAAGCGCAGCAGCTCGCCCGTCGCGAGCCGTTCACGGAAGGCGCGACGCTTGTCGGCCGGTGTCGTCTGCGAGTACAGCATCAGAAGAGTCCCGTCGGGTGGGGTGCGGCGGCCAGCACACCGGGTGCGGCCTGGATGGTGAGGGCGGCGACCTCGTCGGCCGTCAGTTCGGGAAGGCGCTCGGCGAGGCCCAGGAAACGCTCGATCTCGTCCGGTTCGAGGACCTCGGCGGCGAGGGCGCGGAACTTCGCGATGTAGTCGGCACGGGCGAAGGGGCGGGCGCCGAGTGGATGCGCATCGGCCACCGCGATCTCGTCGACGATCGTCGTGCCATCGGTCAGCGTGATCTCCACGCGGCCGCCGAAGGCCTTCTCGGCCGGGTCGATCGAGTGGTAGCGGCGCGTCCACTCCGGGTCCTCGGCCGTCGTGATGCTGTGCCACAGGGCGACGGTGTCCGGACGGCCGGCGCGCTCGGGCGTGTAGGAGTCGACGTGGTGCCACGCGCCGTCCTGCAGCGCCACGGCGAAGATGTACGGGATCGAGTGGTCGAGGGTCTCGCGCGACGCCGTCGGGTCGTACTTCTGCGGGTCGTTCGCCCCCGAGCCGATGACGTAGTGCGTGTGGTGCGAGGTGTGGATGACGATGCTCTGCACGGCGCCGTCTGCGAGCAACTCCGGGTGCTCGTTGTGCAGCTTCCGCGCGAGGTCGATCCATGCCTGCGCCTGGTACTCGGCCGAGTGCTCTTTCGTGTAGCTGTCGAGTATCGCGAGCTTCGCCTCCCCCTCGCCGGGCAGTGGCACCTCGTAAGAAGCGTCGGGGCCGTCGAGCAGCCACGCGATGACGCCGTCCTCGCCCTCGTAGATGGGTGACGGGCTCGTCTCGCCGCGCATCGCCCGATCGACGGCTTCGACCGCCATCTTGCCGGCGAATGCGGGGGCGTGCGCCTTCCACGTGGAAATGGCGCCCTTGCGGGACTGGCGTGTGGCCGTCGTCGTGTGGAGGGCTTGGCCGATGGCCTGGTAGATCGTGTCCTGGTCGAGGTGCAGCATCGTGCCGATGCCGGCGGCGGCCGACGGGCCGAGGTGCGCGACGTGGTCGATCTTGTGGGCGTGGAGGCTGATGGCCTTCACGAGGTCGATCTGGATCTCGTAGCCGGTCGCGATGCCGCGCACGAGGTCGGCGCCCGTCGAGCCGACGTGCTGGGCGACGGCGACGATGGGCGGGATGTTGTCGCCCGGGTGCGAGTACTCGGCCGCGAGGAAGGTGTCGTGGTAGTCGAGCTCGCGGACGGCGACGCCGTTGGCCCAGGCCGCCCACTCCGGCGAGACCCTGCGTGCCTGGTCCGGGCCGAAGACCGTCGAGCCGTCGCCGCCCGTGCTCACGGGGTGCGCGAGCGCTTGGGCTCTGGCCGAGGAGACCGGCTTCCGAGTGAGGGATGCCGCCGCGACGGCCGCGTTGTCGATCACCCGGTTGATGATCATGTCGACGACCTCCGGAGCCACCTCGACGGGGTCGGTCGCGACGCGCGCGAGCTGCCAGGCGAGCTGGCCCTCCTTCGCGAGGTTCTCGTCGCTCCGGTGGACGCGCAGGTGGTGCTGGATCATGGTGATTCCTTTCGGGCCGCTCACGCGGACTGTGCGATGCTCGTGCCGGTCGCCGGGTCGACCCCGGTCACTGAGCCGGACCCGGTCACTGAGCCGACCCCGGTCACTGAGCCGACCCCGGTCACTGAGCCGGACCCGGTCACTGAGCCGGACCCGGTCACTGAGCCGGACCCGGTCACTGAGCTTGTCGAAGTGCGGACGGCATGGATGCTGCTGAGGCTGTGGTGGAGGTGGACGTGGGTCGCGTGGGCGGCGAGCTCCTCGTCGCCGGCCGCGATGGCTTCGGCGATGAGGCGATGCTCGGCGGCCGCGGCGAGCAGGCGCGCGGGACGGTCCTGCGACAGACGGCGAACCCGATCGAGGTGTGCGCGGAGGTTCCCGAGCGCCTGCGTCAGGTACGGATTGGCGGCGGCCGCATCGATCGCACTGTCGAACCGGCTGACGAGCTCGTAGTAGTCGTGTCGTGCATCATCTTCGGCGAGGAGGGTCGCTGCATCGGCGAACTCTGCGGCGAGCGCCCGGAAGACCGCGGGGTCGCGCCGCTCGGCCGCGAGTCGCGCCGCTTGTTCCTCGAGTGCGCGGCGGACGCGGAAGAGGTCGTCGATGCGGTCGGTCGACACCTCGGTCACGACGAGTCCGCGGCCGGGCGTCGAACCGACGAGCCCTTCGGCGCTGAGCCGGGAGAGCGCTTCGCGGAGCGGGGTCCTGGAGATGCCGAGGCGGGTGGACTGCTCGACTTCGGCGAGGACCGTTCCGGGACGGAGGTGGCCGGCGATGATCTCCTCGCGGAGCGTGCCGTAGGCGCGATCACTCGCTCGCACTCGGACCTCCTCGCGACTTCTGACCGCTCTATTGTATACAGAACGCCGCCCGGGCGCCACGCCTCAGCTCTTTTTGAGGCTCTCTGTATACACGGGCCTCCTCCGCCGGACACACCCTCCCGCAGAAGGGGTCGGATCGGAGGCTATGCGGCGAGCAGTGCGGCGTTCGGAGCAGAACGCTCCGCCAGCTCGGAGACCTCGGCGGGCCCGGCGAGCGTGTGCTCGTCGCCGGCACCTTCGCCGGGCACGGACGGCAGCGCGACGAGGTGACCGCGCGATGCATCGGCTCCGGTGATCGTGGCACCGACCCCGGCACCGACGAGGTCGAGCGACGCCTCTGCGCCGGACTCGATGCGATCGGCGATCTCGAACATCACGAGGTCGAGCCGGGTACGGAGTGCGGCGGCGATGGTCGCGAGCACTTCCGACGAGGCGTCCTTGCGGCCCCGCTCCAGCTCGGAGAGGTAGGGCGTCGACACGTTCGCGTCACTCGCGACGTCGTGGAGCGTGCGTCCCTGATCGGTCCGGAGCGAGCGCAGCACGTCTCCCAGAGCTTCCCGCACCAACATGCCGATCCCCTTCCCGCATCCACGGGACCCGCCTGTTCGGAACCGGGTCCGTGCTGATCGGTTTCACCCTAACCCCGGCGTCGGACCACACTTCGATGCGACATTCTGCTCGTGGCGGACAGAGCGACCCGCCCGGACCCGCCCATGGCGCACCCGCAACACCCGAGTGCGCCGCCGAACTCACTCGCGGGCGACCACGACCTTGCCGACCGTGCGACCCGATTCGACGAGCCGATGCGCTTCCCGCAGGTTCGCGGCGTCGAGGCCGTGCAGGGTCGTGCTGAGCGTCGTGCGGAACCGTCCGGCGTCGACGAGCTCTGCGACGCGGTCGAGGAGCCGATGCTGCTCGATCATGTCGTCCGTCTCGTACAGCGCCCGCGTGAACATGAGTTCCCAGTGCCACGTGATGCTCTTCGATTTGAGCGGGCGGATGTCGAGTCCGTCCGGTTCGTCGATCGCGGTGATCTCGCCGCCCGGGGCGACGATCGCAGCGAAGGTGTCGATCATCCCGGCGGAGAACGGGGTGAAGACGTACCGGACGCCCTGTGGCGCGATCTCGGCGAGCTGGGCGACGAGGTCTCCGTGGTGGTCGACGACATGGTGTGCACCGAGCTCGCGGACCCATGCCTCCGATTCGGGCCTCGACGCCGTCGCGATGATCGTCACGTTCGTGAGTTCCCGCGCGAGCTGGATCATCGCGGAACCGACGCCGCCCGCACCGCCGAGGACGAGCAGGGTGTCGTCGCTCTGCGCGGTGAGTCGGAAGCGGTCGAAGAGCGCCTCCCACGCCGTGATGCTCGTGAGCGGGAGCGCGGCGGCCTCCGCGAACCCGAGCGATGCCGGCATGCGACCGACGATGCGTTCGTCGACCGCGTGGAGATCCGCATCGGTCCCCTGCCGATCGATGGATCCCGCCGAGTAGACGCGGTCGCCGACCGCGAACAGGGTGACGGCATCACCGATCGCCTGGACCGTCCCGGCCTGGTCATAGCCGAGCACGCGCCACTCGCCGCCGGGGTCGGAACCCGCCCGCTGCTTGACGTCGACGGGGTTCACCGACACCGCCTCGACGCGGACGAGGACGTCGTGCGGTCGGAGGGTCGGGACGGGGAGCTCGATGTCCTCGAGGCTCGCTGGATCGGTGATGGGGAGGTTCTTCCGGTACGCGACGGCGTGCATCTGTTCGGTCATGTCGCGAGCGTACGCCGGGGGTGGTGGTTACCCGCAAGGGGACTTGGTTCCCTTCGGGTACCATGGCGATCGTGAAGGATGAGGCACCGACCGAGAACCACGCAGCGGACTGCGATCGCAACGACGTCTACGCCGCCGCGTGTCCGTGCCGCGACATGCTCGATCTCATCGCCAACAAGTGGACGGCGCTCGCGATCGGCGCCCTCGAGGACGGCACGCTGCGCTTCGGCGAGGTCAAGCGCCGCCTGGAGGGCGTGAGCCCGAAGGTCCTGACGAGCACGCTGCGGAAGCTGGAGGAGAGCGGCCTCGTGGAGCGGACCATCGTCCCCGGCGTACCGTTGCACGTCGAGTACTCGCTGACCGAGCTCGGCCGCAGCGCGACGGCCCCGCTCGCCCACATCCGGTCCTGGGTCGAGCAGAACATCCATCAGGTGCCGGCCTACACGGGACATCCGGCTCAGCCCGCACCCCTCGACCGGTAGCGTCCGCCCCGCGCGTCCGCCCCTGACCCCGGTGCCCGCGTTCACAACTCAGGAGCGAGGCGGCGCGTCGTCCGCGACACGCCGCCTGCGGAAGCCGACACGCCGAGGCCGTCCTGAGTTGTGAACACGCACGACCCTTCGACAGGCCACCGAGGGGACGCCGCCGCTTAGAGGAAGATGTCGGGGAAGAGCTCCGACTCGTCGACACCCGGCGAATACTTCGACAGGTCCGTGACGCCCGCGGCGGCGAGGACGTCCTCGACGAGCAACGACTGTCCCGTCAGCTCGCGCGACGGACGGATGAGCACCTCGTACGCGGCATCGGCGTAGATCTCGGGTGTGCGGCTCTTCGCGAGCATCGCCTCACCGCCCAGGATGTTGCCCACCGCCGCGGTCTTGATCGTCGTCTTCGGCCAGAGCGTGTTCGCCGCGATGCCGTCGCGCGCGAACTCCGCCGCCATCCCGAGGGTCGCGAGCGTCATCCCGTACTTCGCCATCGTGTACCCGGTGTGCCCGCCGAGCCACTTCGGGTCGAGGTTGATGGGCGGCGAGAGGGAGAGGATGTGCGGGTTCGCGGACTCCTTCAGCTGCGGGATCGCGGCCCGGGACAGCATGAACGTCCCGCGCACGTTGACGTCCTGCATGAGGTCGTAGCGCTTCGCATCCAGTTCGAGCGTGCGGGAGAGGTTCAGCACGCTCGCGTTGTTGACGACGATGTCGATGCCGCCGAACTCGCCGATCGTCTCGAACACGGCCCGCTGGATGTCGTCGTCGTTCCGGACGTCGCCGAGGATCGGCAGTGCCTGTCCTCCCGCCGCACGGATGGCGTCGGCGGCGGTGTGGATCGTGCCGTCGAGACGCGGATCGGGCTCACCGGTCTTGGCGAGCAGCGCGATGTTGGCACCGTCCTGGGCGGCGCGGATCGCGATAGCGAGGCCGATGCCGCGGCTGCCGCCCGACATGAGGATCGTGGTTCCGGCGAGGGTCGTCATGCGTGCTCCTGGTGATCGGCGCTGGCTGCGGGGTACGGGTGCGGTTTGGGTCGTGCGGATGGCGATGGCGCTGCGGAGACGGCCGGCGCGGGCGCTGCAGGCTCAGCAGGCGCTGCAGGCGCTGCAGGCGCTGAAAGCTCAGCGGCCAGCGGCGCCGCAGGCACCGTCGGGGCGGGCTTCGCCGAAGCCTGCTGCTGCTTCGACGCGGCCGCGAACGCGCTGATGCGCGCTTCCGCGTCGGGAGTCTCGATGGCGGCGCCGATCGTGCGGGCTTCGTCGTCGAGGGCGTCCTGGTAGCTGCGCCCGACGCCGCCGCGCAGCAGGCGCCTGGCCTGTCCGAACGCGCCCGTCGCCCCCTGGATCCAAGACCGTGCGATCTCCCGTGCACGGTCGGCGAGCGCGTCTGCCGGGACGACTTCGGTCACGAGCCCCCAGTCGAGCGCTTCTACAGCGGAGAGCGTGCGCGGGGTGAGGACGAGTTCGAGCGCCCTGCGCATCCCGATCGCCTCCGGGAGGAGCGTGCTGACGCCGCAGTCGGGGGTGAGGCCGATGTCGGCGTACTTGCTCACGAACTTCGCCCTGTCGGATGCGACGATGACGTCGGCGACGAGCATGAAGCCGAGGCCGCCGCCGGCGACCGCGCCCTGCACTGCTGCCACGATCGGCTTGCCCGCGTCCTGCAGGAAGCGGTGGCCCTCGTGGATCGTGTCGGCGAGGTCCGTGACCATCACGCCGCGACCCGCGCCGGATGCTGCTCCGAGTCCCGCCATCTCGAGCACGTCGCCGCCAGCGCAGAACGCGGGGCCGTTCGCGTCGAACAGGACCGCGCCGATGTCATCGCGACGGGCGATCTCGGCGGCGATGTCCCGCCACCTCGTCGCCGCGTCCGGGTTGATCGCGTTCAGCCGGGCGGGACGGTTGAGCGTGACGTGCGCCACTCCCCCGTCGACCTCGAACAGGATGCTGTCGCTCATGCGATTCCTCTCGTGCGGTTGGTGTTGCTGTGCTCATGGCCCTTCGACACGCTCAGGGACCGGGGAGGCGCTGCCGGACATGGCCCTTCGACACACTCAGGGACCGGACCATGCGGTCCCTGAGCGTGTCGAAGGGCCCACCCCTACCCCGCTCACCTCGGCGCCATCCGGATGGCGCCGTCGAGTCGGATGGTCTCCCCGTTGAGATACCCGTTCTCGACGATCTGCAGCACGAGCGCCGCGTACTCGTCGGGTCGGCCGAGTCGCGCCGGGTACGGGACCTGCTCGCCGAGCGACGCCTGCGCCGCCTCCGGGAGCCCCGCGAGCATCGGCGTCTCCATGATCCCGGGTGCGATCGTGACGACGCGGATGCCGTAGCGCGCGAATTCCCGTGCGATGGGGAGCGTCATCGCGTGCACCCCGCCTTTCGACGCGGCGTACGCAGGCTGCCCGATCTGGCCGTCGAACGCGGCGACCGATGCCGTGTTCACGATGACGCCGCGGTCCGTCCCCGGCCCGCGCTCGTCGTTCGCGGGCTCGTTGTGCTGCATCGCGTCGGCCGCGAGCCGGATGACGTTGAACGTGCCGACGAGGTTGATGCGGACGACCCGCTCGAACGCGGCGAGGTCCGCGGGTCCGTCACGGCCGAGCACTTTGGCGGGCGGTGCGATGCCAGCGCAGTTCACCAGGATCCGCAGCGGGCCACGGGAGGTCGCCTCCTCCACCGCCGCTTGCACCTGCGGGCCGTCGGTCACGTCCGCGGGAACGAACGTCGCGAAGCCGCCGAGCTGTTCGGCGCGCTCCACCCCGGCAGAACCGGGCAGGTCCACGATGACGACCCGCGCGCCCGCACCCGCGAGCCGGGTCGCCGTCGCCAGGCCGAGGCCGGAGGCTCCACCCGTGACGATGGCCGATGCGCCAGTGATGTCCATGCTGTTCCCCTCGTCGTGCGGTGTCGGTCGTGCGTCGGAATGGTCGTCGATCGCTTCGACGGAGCCCGCTACAGCCGCTCGATGATCGTCGCGTTGGCCATGCCGCCGCCCTCGCACATCGTCTGCAGCCCGTATCGTCCGCCCGTCGCTTCGAGCTGGCCGAGGAGCGTCGCGAGGAGCTTCGTCCCGGAAGCGCCGAGCGGGTGGCCGAGCGCGATGGCGCCGCCACGCGGGTTGAGCTTGGCGTCGTCGACCCCGAATTCGCGCTGCCAGGCGAGCGGGACCGATGCGAACGCCTCGTTCACCTCGAACGCGTCGATGTCGTCGATCGAGAGCCCGCTGCGATCGAGGATCCGCCGGGTGGCGGGGATCACTCCCGTGAGCATCTCGAGCGGATCGCTGCCGACGACCGCGAAGGAGACGAATCGGGCGCGCGGTGTGAACCCGAGCTGCGCGGCGCGTTCCTCGCTCATGATGAGGGCGGCCGATGCGCCGTCGGTGAGCGGCGAGGAGTTGCCGGGCGTGATGCGCCAGGCGATCTCCGGGAAGCGGTCGGCGAGCGCGTCGGAGAAGAAGGCGGCGGGGAGTCCGGCGAGGCCTTCGACGGTCGTCGTGGGGCGGACGGTCTCGTCCGCCGAGACGACGGCCCCGTCTGGCGCTGTGACGGAGACGACCTCGCGATCGAAGCCGCCCGACGCCCAGGTCGCTGCGGCGCGCTCGTGCGAGCGCGCCGCGAAGGCGTCGAGTTCATCGCGGTCGAGGTTCCACCTGGCCGCGATGAGTTCGGCGGACACCCCCTGGTTGACGAGCCCCGCCGGGTAGCGTTCGCGCAGCATCGTCCCGAACGGATCCTGCCCGCCGGCCGCCGCACCGATGGGGAGCCGACTCATCGACTCCACCCCGCAGGCGATCACGACGTCGGTCGTCCCGGCGATGATGCTCTGGGCCGCGAACGTCGCCGCCTGCTGGCTGGAACCGCACTGCCGGTCGATCGTCGTGCCGGGCACGGTGTCCGGGAAGCCGGCGCCGAGGACCGCGTTGCGCGCGATGTTCGCCGACTGCTGACCGCCCTGGGTCACGCAGCCGGCGATCACGTCGTCGACGACGCCGGCGTCGAGGCCGTTGCGTTCCACGAGCGATTGGAGGGTGAGGGAGAGGAGGTCCGCCGGGTGGAAGCCGTTCAGGGCCCCGCCCTGCTTGCCTCTGCCGGACGGTGTGCGAATCGCATCGACGATCACTGCGGTGGTCATGCCAGACGTCATGTGCCCCTCTCCCTCGAAGTCTCCCTCCAGGGTAGGCCCGCCCTCTCCCGCGCGTCAGGTCCTTGTAGCTTTCCTCCGAAACGCCCAGGGAGTCACGGCGCGGGGACGGGCGCGAGCGACGAAGCCTCGGCGAGGCCGACGTCGGCGGCTTCGGCGGGATCGGTGTCCGAGGACGGGGCCGTCACCTCGGGTGGACGACGCCCGGCGGGCAGGAACACGGCGACGATCGCGGCGAGCAGGACGGCGGCGGCACCGACGAAGACGGCCGGGATCGCCGCATCGACGTAGCCGGCCGGGGTCAGCTGACCACCGGCGCCCGTGAACACGGCGGCGAGCACGGCGATGCCGAGCGCGACCCCGATCTCACGGAGCGTCGAGTTGGTGCCGGACGCCTTCGCGCGATCGTGCGCGGTGACGTTCGCGAGCACCGCCGTCGCGCTGGGCGCGAAGGTGAGACCCATGCCGAAACCGGCGAGGAGGAAGCCGGGGAGCATCGTGGCGAAGGCGGCATCCGGTGTCATCGAGAAGGCGAGCCACCCGAGGCCGGCCGCGGTCGACAGGAGCCCGGCGACGATGAGCGCACGCGTCCCCACCCGCGGCGCGACGAGCCCGGCCAGCGGCGCGATGATCATCGGCAGCCCTGTCCACGGCAGCGTCATCAGGCCGGCTTCGAGCGGCGTCTTGCCCTGCACGATCTGGAGGAACTGGATGAGGATGAACGTCGAGCCGAACGCCCCGAAGCTGAACGCGAACCCGACGACGTTCGCGACCGAGAAGCTGCGGTCGGCGAACAGCCGGAGCGGCAGGAGCGGAGCCGATGCGACGCGCTGACGAACGACGAACGCGACGAGGAGGACGGCGCTTCCGATGAGGGCGATGAGCACTTCCGGGCTCGTCCAGCCCGCGTCGTTGCCACGGACCACGCCGTAGACGATGCCGAAGACGGCGAGACCGGCGAGTCCGGTGCCGATGACGTCCGGGCGAACCTTCGCGCCGAAGCTCTCGCCGAGCCCGAACCAGACGAGCGGGATCGCGATGATGCCGAGCGGCACGTTGATCCAGAAGATCATCTGCCAGTTCCAGCCGTCGATGATCGCACCGCCGATGACGGGGCCGAGCGCGACGCCGAGACCGGAGACGCCGCCCCACACGCCGATCGCGAGGGTGCGGAGCCGATCCGGGACCGCGCCGATGAGCAGCGGGAGCGACAACGGGAGGAGTGCCGCGGCGCCGAGGCCCTGCGCGGCCCTCGCGATGATGAGCAGGAGCGGGTCGGTGGAGAGCGCTGCCGCCGCTGAGGAGAGCACGAAGATCGTGATGCCGATCTGGAACGTGCGGCGGCGGCCGAAGCGGTCTCCGAGGGTCACGGCGAGCAGCATGAAGGTCGCGAAGCTGAGCGTGTAGGCATTGATGATCCACTGCAGTTGGTCGACGCCGGCGCCGAGTTCTTCGTGCAGGACGGGGAGGGCGTTGGTGACGACGAGGTTGTCGAGCGTCGCCATGAACATGGGGAGCGAGGTGGCGAGGATGGCGAGCCATACCGGCGCTGATCGTCTGGTCACGGGAAGATTCTTTCGTTGTGGTTATCGGATGATTACTTCAAGTAATCAGCTGATACTATGACACACATGGCTGAACAGCAAGCACGTCGTATTCCCGCAGCAGAACGACGCGAGCTCGTGCTCCAGGCGGCCGGCGTCGAGTTCGGCCGGACGGGCTACGCGGGCACCACGACCGACCAGGTGGCCAAGGCCGCCGGCATCAGCCAGCCCTACGTCGTGCGGATGTTCGGCACGAAGGAGCAGCTGTTCCTGGAGACGCTCGAGCGCGCCCTCGCCGCCCTCCTCGGGGAGTTCCGTGCGGAGATCGCGGCCCACGCAGCATCGGGAGAACCGGCCGACACCCTGCCGGGGCGACTCGGACGCGCCTACGTGCAGCTCGCGAGCGACCGCGGCATCCACCTCGTCATCATGCAGGGGAACATGATGGGCGACGAGCCGGTCATCGGCGCGTGCGCCCGTAAGGGGTTCCTACGGGTCTACACCTTCTTCCGCGACGAGGTCGGGTTCAGCCCGGAGGAGGCGACGACGTTCCTCGCCCACGGCATGCTCTTCAACACCCTGCTCGCCGTCGGGATGCCGGAGCTCCGTGAGGAGAACCCGGTCGCCGCCGAGTTCGTCGAGGCGGCGTTCGGCCCGAAGCTCGACGTCCTGGTGCGTGCCGCCGGCGCCTGACGCCCAGCGCCCGTGACGCCTGACCACCCGGGCCCGACACCGACGTCT
Organism: Plantibacter lichenum; assembly: GCF_050587525.1. Lineage (NCBI taxonomy): Bacteria > Bacillati > Actinomycetota > Actinomycetes > Micrococcales > Microbacteriaceae > Plantibacter > Plantibacter lichenum. Next base: position 392,700 of record NZ_JBOBFT010000001.1, read on the forward strand.
CCGCCGACGCCATCGCCTTCGCCTTGGCCTTGGCCTTGGCCTTGGCCTTGGCCTTCGGAGGATGTCGAGCGGGATTCGTTATGCTCACGCCGTGGCCAACGCGCACGCCCCAGGCGTCCCCTCCCCCGATGCGGGTCGGTCAGCAAGCACCCCCGCCGGCCGCCGCGTCGGCACACGCGTCACCGTTCGCATCGCGCTCGAAGCGCTGGGCGTCCTCATCGTGGTGGCGTTCGCGCTCATCGCGGTCGCCCACGTGCTCCAGACGCAACGGGCACCCGTGCTGCTCTCCGACGGCGACAGCGTCATCCTCCCGATCATGCTGCGCTCGTTCACCGAGGGCGAACCGCAGTTGTGGGCGATGTCCGCGGTCCTGTTCGCGTTCCCCGAGATCCCGCTCTACCTGCTCTCGGCGGCGATCGGTCACACGCCGCAGCTCGCGTTCATCGTCAACGCCGCCGTCAACGTGCTCGCGGCCTACGGCGCGCTCCGCCTGCTCATCCGGTTCGTCGCACCGAAGCTCGCACCCACGCTGCGGGTCGCTGCGGGAATCGTGCCGATCGGCTGGCTCGTCCTCCTCGTCTCGCTCGAGCACACGGCCCTCCGGGACAGCTTCGAGCTCGCCTCGCTCTTCCTGACGACGACGTACTACTCCGGCTCGACCCTCGGCCTGCTGGTCACGATCGCGCTGCTCACCGGCATCGTCGGCCGTCGCGACACCCGGGCGATCGGTCTGCTCGTCGCACTCGGTGTCTTGACCGCGTTGTGCATGTCCTCCAATCCGCTGCACGTCGTCTGGTCGGTGGCGCCCGCGATCGGCACGGTCCTCATCCTCTCGTCCGTCCGACGCGCACCGTGGCGCACCTCGCTCGTGGTGATCGGCGTCCTCGCCGCCGGCACGGTCGTCGGTCTCGCCTTGCGCATCCCCTTCGCCCGCAACATCTCGACCGGCCTGCAGGGGTACATCCGACCAGACGGCTGGCTCGTCTCCTCCGAGTACTACGGGGCGCGCCTCGGCGACACGACCACATCCGCGAGCGGCGTGATCGAGATCATCCTCGTGATCCTCGCCGCGCTCGTGACGATCGTCATGGCCGTCCTCGCGATCTCGCGCCGCTGGGACCGCCGGACGACGACCGCCCTCGTCGCCGCAGCACTCGCCATCGCCACGACCTTCCTCGCGATGATGACGCTCGGCACGGAAGCCGCCCGCTACTTCGCGCCGGTCTGGTTCGGGGCCGTGGCGGCGATCGCGGTCGGAAGCGCTCACGCGGCGGGACGCCTGCAGGGGTGGTGGCGGACGCAGAGTGTCCCCCAGGCCGCGGTGACCGCATCGAACGGGCGCAGGTCCACGGTCCGCACCGCCGCACTCGCCGTGGCCGCAGTGCTCGTGATCGGCACGCTCGTCGGCGGGGGTGCCGCGATGCGATCCATCGCGGCCGATCCTGATGCGCAGCGGTTCGACGGCGCCGCGTGCGTGTCCGAGTGGGTCGACGGTCGCGACATCACGGGAGCCGGCCAGTTCTGGACCATCCGCGGCTTGCAGGCGTACGGCGGCCCGGACGTCCGACTCCTCCAGATCGACGCCTCGTTCCACCCGTACCTGTGGATCACGAATGCGGCCGATTTCACGGGGCAGGACGTCTCGTACCTCGTCGTCGACGACCAGTCGGCCTGGTACCACCCGCTCGAACAGGACCTCGGCGAGCCCGCATCGCGCATCAGCTGCGGCGGATTCACGATCCTCGACTACGGCGGGACGCCCGGGGAGGCGAAGCTGACGACGCTCATCGGCGACTCTGCCAGGCAGCAGCGGGCCGAGCGCGGCCTCGAGCACTGATCCCTCTGAGTCACCGATCCCTCTGAAGCCGCTGGCCTACTGGCCCCGCTGCGTCGCACATCCTCCGTTTTCAGGAAGACGTCGATGCCGAGGTGACGGCGCCGAGCTCCTCGAAGACAGCTGAGATGACCTCGGTCAGGGGCTGATCGGTCCCGCTCGTGATCCACTCGTCGAACGCGACCCGGAAGACGAGCGCGCCGGACTCCGCGGCGAGCGTCGCCGCCGGTTCTGCGATGCCGCGCTCGTGCAGTGCATCGACGAGCACCGAGGCGAGCGACGCCATCTTGAGCAGCTCGCGCTCGCGCAGCTCAGGCGTCGCAGCGACGACACGATGCCGGAGCAGTGCCCATGGACGACGACCTCCAGCGAAGAACGCGGCCCCCGCAGCGACGGCGGCCTGCACGACGAGCAGAGGCGCGGCGTCCGCTGCCGCCGCTGCCGCACCATCCGCGAACGCCTGCCGCACCTGATCCTGACCACCGAAGAGGACTTCGCGCTTGTCCGCGAAATGGCGGTAGAAGGTGCGCTCGGTGAGCCCGACCGCTTCGGCGATCTGCGCGACCGTCGTGTCCTCGAATCCCTGCTCGGCGAAGAGTTCGAACGCGGCCGCCTGCAGACGGTCCCGCGCTTCCGGCTTCCATCGCACCATGGGTCCAGCTTAGTGACGTCAGTTCCTGTCATCAGGAGTATGGTGATGACAGTGGCTGACATCAGTCACCCGAATCAGGAAGCCGCCCGATGCCATCCAACTCCGCCGCCAAGCTCCTCCGGACGCGCACACCGCTCGAGGTGCAGGACGCGCCGTACCCCGCTCCGCAACCCGATCAGATCGTCATCCGCAACCGGGCGATCGCCGTCAACCCGGTCGACTGGTCGCTGCAGCTCGCCGGCACGATCATGTACCGGTGGCTCTCCTACCCCGCCGTCCTCGGATCCGATGTCGCGGGCGACGTCGTCGAGATCGGCTCGGCGGTGACGCGCTTCGCCGTGGGAGACCGAGTGCTCGGACAGGCGGTCGGCACCGACAAGGACAGCGACTCCCCCGCGGAGGGCGCGTTCCAGCACTACACGGTCGTCCTCGAACGCCTGGTATCCCCCATCCCGGAAACCCTGTCGTACGAACAGGCGTCCGTCCTGCCGCTCGGCATCTCCACCGCGGCGTGCGCCCTGTTCCAGAAGGATCTCCTCGCCCTCCGCCACCCGTCGGCGACCCCGCTACCGACCGGGGAGACGGTCCTCATCTGGGGCGGATCGACGAGCGTCGGTGCGAACGCGATCCAGCTCGCCGTCGCCGCCGGCTACGAGGTCATCACGACCGCCTCACCGAAGAACGCGGCCTCCGTGACCGGCCTCGGCGCATCCCAGGTGTTCGACTACGGCAGTCCGACGGTCGTCGCCGATGTGATCGCCGCCCTCCGAGGGAAGACGCTCGCTGGAACGTTCGCGATCGGCAAGGGCTCGTCCGAGCGGTGCGTCGACATCGTCCGCGCGGTCGACGGTCGGAAGTTCATCGCACTGGCGAGCACGCCTGTGACGTTCGAGTCCGTTGCCGGCGGCGGACGCGTCGGCCTGAAACTCGTCCGCGTCCTGACACGGATCGGCGCGTCGATGGCCGCACTGCTGCTGCGATGCCGCATCCACGGCATCGGCACGAAGTTCGTCTTCGGAACCACGCTCAAGCACAACGAGGTGAGCCGGCTGATCTACGAGGAGTTCCTCCCGAGTGCGCTGGCGGAGGGCCGGTACGTCGCGTTCCCTGAACCGCTCGTCGTCGGCCACGGTCTCGAGGCCGTCCAGGTCGCGCTCGACACCCAGCGGAAGGGTGTCGGCGCGCGCAAGGTCGTCGTCACGCTCTGAGCGGCGGCGCACGGTGAGCGACGTCGTCCCGCCCCAGCCCCGGTCCCGGCCCCTCCAAACCTCCGTTTTCGTGCAATTCGGCCGTTTTCGAGGGCACTTCTTGCACGAAAACGGAGGTTTGGGGTTGGGTGTGGGTGTGGTTCGGGGCGCGGGTCAGACGGCGCCGAACGCACCCGTCGCGGCGAGGATCGCACGACCGAGGGTGTGGAAGTGCAGGTTGAAGCCGAGCACGGCGGGCGTGGACTGCGGGTCCAGGTCGAGGTGCGGGACGTCCACCGCGTGGACCACGAAGATGTAGCGGTGCACGCCGGTGCCCTCGGGCGGTCCGGCGCCGACGAACTGGGCGAGCCGCAATTCGTTCGGGAGCGTCAACGCACTCGGCGGCAGCGCGGACGAACCGGGGGCTCCGGCACCCGTCTGCAGCTCGGTCACCTCGGCGGGGATGTTCGCGACGGCCCAGTGCCAGAAGCCGCTCCCCGTCGGCGCATCGGGATCGAAGCAGGTGACGGCGAAGCTCTTCGTCCCCTCGGGGAACCCGCTCCAGCGGAGATTCGGCGATCGGTCCTCACCGCCCGCATCAGCGCCGTACTGCGCACGAGGCAACGGCGAACCGTCGGCGATGTCGTCGCTCTCCACAGTGAATTCAGGCACCGGGTCGAGCAGCGTGTAGGGATCGTAGGCGAACATGGACGCTCCGTTCTCTCCCCTCCACCCTACGAGGTGAGCCTGTGCGCACCAGGGGTTGCGGCGGAGACGCAATGTCGGCAGGCAGCGGAGGCGATGCCGGCAGGCGGCGAAGGCGATGCCGTGAGGCCGACGAGCAGGGCGCTTCAGGCTGCCACCCGTGAGGCCGACGAGCAGGGTGCTTCGGGCTGCCACCCGTGAGGCCGACGAGCGGGGCGCTCCAGGCTGCCACCGTAAAATGGCCCGGTGGCCGTCCCGAAGATCCTCCTCTACTACGCATTCACCCCGATCGCCGATCCCGAGGCGGTCCGGCTGTGGCAGCGGGACCTGTGCGAATCGCTCGGCCTCCGGGGTCGCATCCTCATCTCCCAGGACGGCATCAACGGGACCGTCGGCGGCGAGCTCGACGCGTGCAAGCTCTACGTGCGGAAGACGAAGGAGTACACGGCGTTCGCCGGCCTCGACGTGAAGTGGAGCGACGGCAGCGGGTTCGCCGAGGATGACCCGATCCGCACGGACAAGCATCGTCCGGCCCCCTGGCGGCGAAGCGCCGACTTCCCACGGTTGAGCGTCAAGGTGCGCGACGAGGTCGTCTCCTTCGGCGCCCCGGGTGAACTGCGGGTCGACGAGCACGGCGTCGTCGGCGGCGGCACCCACCTGCAGCCCGCCGAGCTCCACGCACTCGTCGAAGCGCGCGGCGACGAGGTCGTGTTCTTCGACGGGCGCAACGCCTTCGAAGCGGAGATCGGCCGCTTCAAGAACGCGATCGTGCCCGATGTCGAGACCACGCGGGACTTCGTCGCGGAACTCGACAGCGGCCGCTACGACCACCTCAAGGGCAAGCCCGTCGTCACCTACTGCACGGGCGGTATCCGCTGCGAGGTGCTGTCGGGGCTGATGGTATCCCGCGGGTTCGGCGAGGTCTACCAGCTCGACGGAGGCATCGTCCGGTATGGCGAGACCTTCGGCGACGACGGCCTCTGGGAGGGCTCGCTGTACGTCTTCGACAAGCGCGGCTCCCTCGACTTCAGCGACCACGCGGCCGTCATCGGCCACTGCATGGTGTGCGATGCGACGACCAAGCACATGCAGAACTGCGCCGATGCCTCGTGCACGGCCCAGCTCGTCGTCTGCGAGGAGCACGCGGATTCGACGCCGACGTGCCCTGCGCACACGCCGTGATCGTGGCTGCCGGCCCGGTCCGTGAGGTTGTCGAAGGGCACTTCGACAGGCTCAGTGACCGGGAGGAAGGGCACTTCGACAGGCTCAGTGACCGGGAGGGTGGGCACTTCGACAGGCTCAGTGACCGGGAGGGTGGGCACCCATGACCGTCCACTTCACCTGCCGCACGGAACTGCCCGTTGCTCCGGAGCGGGCGTTCGAGCTGTCCCGATCGATCGACGCGCACCTCGGCTCGATGGCGGACACCCGCGAGCAGGCGGTCGGCGGTGTGACGTCCGGGCTCATCGGCGACGGTGAGGAGGTCACCTGGCGGGCACGCCACTTCGGCGTGACCTGGTCGATGACGAGCCGCATCACCGCCTTCGACGCCCCGCGCAGCTTCACCGACGAGCAGGTCCGCGGACCGTTCCGTTCGTTCCGGCACGTGCACACGTTCGTACCGGTCCCTGAGCCCGTCGAAGGGCACTTCGACGAGTTCAGTGACCGGGATGGTGGGCGCTTCGACAGGCTCAGCGACCGGAAGAGAGGGCGCTTCGACGAGCTCAGCGACCGGGCGGAGTGCACGCTCATGATCGACGACGTCACGTTCACCGCACCGTTCGGCCCGATCGGTCGTCTCGCGGAACGCATCGCCCTCGCATCCCATCTCCGACGCCTCATCGAATCGCGCAACGCCTGGCTGTCGGACCACGTGCGTCGGTGACCGGCCCGCATCCTGCCCGGACGTGCGGCGAATCGCCAGGATGGCCCACGCCGATGCTGCCAGGATGAGCACATGAGTGTGCGCGCGAACTCCAAGCTGGCCATCGTCGGTGCGGGGAGCGTGGGGGCTTCACTGGCCTATGCCGCGCTCATCCGCGGCAGCGCACGTCAGGTCGCCCTGTACGACATCGATGCCAAGCGGGCCGCCGCCGAAGTGCTCGACCTCGCGCACGGCACCCAGTTCATCGGTTCGAGCAGCATCGCCGGCGGCGACGACATCACCGTCGTGGAGGACGCGGACGTCGTCGTCATCACTGCCGGCGCCAAACAGCTGCCGGGCCAGACGCGACTCGACCTCGCGAGCACCAACATCCGCATCCTCGAACAGGTCCTCCCGAAGCTCGTGGAGCAGGCGCCGAACGCCGTCTACATGCTCGTCACGAATCCGTGCGACGTGCTGACGGTCGCCGCCCAGCGCATCACCGGGCTCCCCTCCTCCCGAGTGTTCTCCTCCGGAACCGTCCTCGACACCTCGCGTCTCCGCTGGCTGCTCGCGGAACGCGCAGGCGTGTCGACCTCGGCCGTCCACGCCCTCATCGTCGGCGAGCACGGCGACAGCGAGCTGCCCCTGTGGTCCTCCGCGACGATCGGCCCGGTCCCCATCGCCGACTGGGTCCTCCCCGACGGCTCCACGTTCACGGAAGCGCAGCTCGACGACATCGCGACCGACGTGCGGACCGCCGCGTACCGGGTGATCGAAGGCAAGGGCGCGACGAACTACGCGATCGGCATCTCCGGAGCACGCATCGTCGAGGCGATCCTCGGCGACGAGAACGTCATCCTGCCGGTCAGCACGGTCCTCGACGGGTACCACGGCGTGAGCGGTGTGGCCCTGTCGGTTCCGAGCATCGTGAACCGGTCGGGCATCGCGAGCGTCCTGGACGTGGCGATGTCGGAGCGCGAGGAAGCGCAGTTCGCCGCCTCCGCAGAGGCCGTGCGGGCCTCGCTGGCGTCGCTCGGCCTCTGACGGGCGCGACTCCGAGGACCGGATGCGTCCGGTTTCGTGGGGTTCCTGGCGCGTCGTGGAACACGCCGTTAGCCTGGGGTGAGGGCGCGGATCCGGCCGCACCCGCGGAAGGAACCGGATGCCTGTTGGAGCGACGATCGAGTTCGCGGGCCTCACCAAGCACTTCGGCCAAGTGCGAGCCGTCGACGATCTGAGCTTTACAGTCAGGCCAGGTCGGGTCACCGGCTTCCTCGGACCAAACGGCGCCGGGAAGACCACCACCCTCCGGATGCTGCTCGGCCTCGTGCAGCCCACGAGCGGCACGGCGACCTTCGGCGGCGTCCGCTACCGCGACCTCCCCGTCCCGGCGCAGACGGTCGGAGCGGCGCTGGAGGCCACGAGCTTCACGCCCGGCCGCACCGCGCGGAACCACCTGCGGGTGCACGCGACCGCGGCCCGCCTCCCCCTCGAACGCGTCGATGTCGCCCTCGCGCAGGTCGGTCTGACCGAGGTCGCGGACCGCAGGGTCAGCGGGTTCTCGATGGGGATGCGCCAGCGCCTCGGCCTCGCCACGGCCCTCCTCGGCGATCCCGGCGTGCTCGTCCTCGACGAACCGATCAACGGCCTGGACCCCGAGGGCATCAAGTGGATCCGCGGCTTCCTCACGGCCCTCGCGGCCGAGGGGCGAACGATCCTCATCAGCTCGCACCTCCTGAGCGAGGTGCAGCAGTCGGTCGACGAGGTGGTCATCATCGCCGGCGGCAAGCTCGCGCATGTCGGCACGCTCGCGAGCCTCGACGCCGCCGACACGCTGCGGGTCGTCGTGAACTCTCCCGAGGACGGACCGCTCGCCGACGCGCTCACCGCGGCCGGGTACACCTTCGAACGGATGCGGTCCGGACTCGTCGTCCACGACGTCGAACCGATCGCCATCGGGCGGGTCGCCCTCGCCGCCGGCATCCCGCTGAGCGCGTTGACCAGGCATCGATCCGGACTCGAGGAGTCGTTCCTCGCCCTCGTGAGCGGTGATCCGACGCACGATGCGGGGCACGACCCGGCCGCGGCATCGGCTCAGTCGCAGCCCTTGCCCCCGACGACACGAGCGGAGGGCACCCGATGAGTTCCTTCCTCGCCGCCGTCCGATCCGAGTTCCTCAAGGTCTTCACCACGCGCGTGTGGTGGGGGCTCGCGATCATCCTGTTCGGCTACGTCGCCTTCACTGCCGTCGGCGCCGTCTTCCTCTTCTCGAACCTGCCGACGAGCGGCTCGGACGGCTCCGCTGGCTCGGGCGGCTCCGGTGCCGGAGCCGGCTCGCTCCTCGCCTCCCCGGAGCTCGTCTACGGCTTCGCGACGAGCATCGGCTACGTCTTCCCCGTCCTCCTCGGCGCGCTCGCGACCACGGGCGAGTTCCGACACCAGAGCCTCACCCCCACGTTCCTCGCCAACCCCCGCCGCGGCCAGGTGCTCGCCGGGAAGGTCATCGCGCTCACGGGCGTCGGCGCGCTCTACGGCGTGATCGGGCTCATCGCCTCCGCCGGGCTCGGCGGCGCAGCGCTCGCGATCAACGACGTGAACCCGGCGTTCGACGACTCCGGAACGTGGGCGCTCCTCGGACGCGCGGTCATCGCGATGGCGTTGTGGGGCGCCATCGGTGTCGGCCTCGGCGCGATCCTCCCGAGCCAGGTGGGCGCCATCATCGTCGTCCTCGCGTTCACCCAGTTCGTCGAACCGCTCCTGCGCCTGGCCGCGGGCCTCTCCGAGGTGACGGCGAGCATCGCGCGGTTTCTCCCCGGCTCCGCCACCGACGCGCTCGTCGGGCCGAGCTTCTATTCCGCCGCCACACCGAACGCGCAGATCCTCGACTGGTGGCAGGGCGGCCTCGTACTCCTCGCCATCGCACTCCTCGTCGCGTTCATCGGCTTCGCGACCACCTGGCGCCGCGACGTCACCTGAACTCACCCGGCCTGAGCATCCCCAACCCCGAAAGCCCGCTTCCTGAGCATCGAGCCAACGACCACCACCCGAACGGAGCCACCATGCCACGTGCATACGTCATCGAACAGGCCGAGCAGGCCGACGGGAAGAAGTCACGAACGGTCGAGTTGCGCGACATCGAGGACGACTTCCTGCAACCGGGTGCCGTGACGGTCGACGTCGAGTACTCGAGCATCAACTACAAGGACGCGCTCGCGCTCTCCGGCCGGGCCGGGATCGTTCGCGAGTTCCCGATGATCGCCGGCATCGATCTCGTGGGAACCGTTGCGGCGTCGGACGATCCGGCGTGGCAGCAGGGGGATCGGGTCGCACTCTTCGGGGACGGCCTGAGCGAGACCAGGTTCGGCGGGTTGGCCGAGCGCGCACGGGTTCGGCCGGACGCGCTCGTCCGGATCCCCCACGACGTCACGGCGGAGCGCGCGGCGGCGATCGGGACGGCGGGCTTCACGGCATCACTGTGCGTGCTCGCCCTCGAACGGAACGGCGTCGTCCCCGGTGGCCTGCCCATCCTCGTGACGGGTGCGGGCGGCGGAGTCGGGTCGATCGTCATCGCCCTGCTCTCGGCTGCGGGCTACGAGGTCACGGCGTCGACGGGTCGGGTGGACGAACTCGGCGACGAACTCCGACGCCTCGGGGCGAGCGATGTGGTCGACCGGGCGCAGTTCTCCGAAGCGGGCAAGCCGCTCGAAACGCAGCGATGGGCCGGCGCTGTCGACTCCGTGGGCGGGCAGACCCTCGCGACCGTCCTCTCCCAGATCGAGTACGGCGGCGCCGTGGCCGCCTGCGGGCTCGCGGGTGGTGCGGACCTCCCGGCGACCGTGATGCCCTTCATCCTCCGGGCGGTCACACTCGCCGGCGTCAACTCGGTGGAAGCGCCGCACGAGCTGCGCGAGGAGGCGTGGCGACGGGTGACGGTCGGACTCGATCCGGACCTGCTCGACTCCATCACGGAGACCGTGCCGTTGGCCGACGCGGTCGATGCTGCGGGCCGGGTGCTCGCGGGCGGCGTCCACGGGCGCATCGTGGTGGACGTCAGGGCCTGAGCGGTCAGGGCGTTCGGAGCGCCCCGGAGACGGCGAACGCCCGCCCACCCTGCATCGGGTGGACGGGCGTTCGAGCGGAACGACTCAGTAGCTGGTGATTCCGGACGAAGCTGCACCGATACCGATGACGATCGAGATGATGACCGAGATGATGCCGAGCGCGGTGAGGATCGCACCGATGATGACGCCGACCTTGGCGAGGGTGTTCGGGACGCCGGCCTTCTTGGACTGCGACTGGGCGACGAGGCTCAGGATGAGGCCGACGAGCGGGAGGATGATCGCGAGGATGAGGCCGACGAGGCCGAGCGTCTTGCCGGGGTAGTCGGCGGGCGCTGCGGGCTGGTACTGGGGTTGCTGCGGTGCGGGGTTGGTCATAGTGGTGTTCCTCTCGAAAGGGTTGGTACGAGTCGATGCGACGTGGCGCTAGCCCACAGTAGTGGGATAGTCGGCACTCCGACATGGGGAGGACTCCCCAAGTCCGTCTCGATCGGCCGGACTCATGTACGGACGAATGGAGCGGACCCAGAATACCGGTGTGTCAGTATTTCGCAACCACTGTGACGAGTGAATTCTTGGGGGTGGACAGACCGTCCACGGACCGGCAAGACTGGTCGATTCGCACAGCATCGCCGCAGATCAGCGCGAAAAACGCGCGGATGAGCATCACCTGCTCCTCTGAGCGCATCGGCCGATTCCGGAGCGATGCAGTTTCGAGTCGGTCTCCGACTCAGGAGAGCTTGAGCGCCTCGATGAGATCCGCCCCGTGACGCGTCGTGACGATGAGCCTGGAGAACTCGGCGCCCTCGAGGTCGATGACGACGGACGGCTTCGTTCCCTTGATGACGAGGAAGTCCTTGCCGCCGTGGAACTTCCATGCGCCGAGCGCGAGTGTGAGCGGGATGGCTGCGCCGGGAGCCCGGATGCCACGCACCCAGATCCACGGGTCCTCGGTGATCGTTGCCGACCGGATGCTATCGCGCGGGACCACGACGTTGTCCTTGCGGAGCGCCAGCGCCTTCTCGGCCGTGGTCAGCCTGATCTCCAAACGGTCGGGGTGCACGTGGAGAGAAGCCATGCCCCTAGTCTGCCAAGCCCCGCTGACGTTCGCCTGGACTGAACCTCACAAAGCCGTAACGCCTCCCTTGTGCGGTGTGATCATCGACCCGGTCCGCGTCCGGTCACTGAGCCCGTCGAAGTGCCACACGACCCGGTCACTGAGCCTGTCGAAGTGCCACACGACCCGGTCACTGAGCCTGTCGAAGTGCCCTTCGACAGGCTCAGGGACCGGCGGTGCACTCAGGGACCGGAGGTGCACTCAGGGAGCGGAGGACTCAGGGGACGGCGGCAGCGGCAGCGCGGGCCGCAGCCGGGAGTGCGTCGATGATCCGCCCGATGACGGCATCGTCGAAGGCGGCTGAGACGAACCACGACTCGAAGACGCTCGGCGGCAACGAGACGCCCGCGTCGAGCATCGTGTGGAAGAACGCCGGGTAGCGGAACGCCTCCTGGTCGAGGACCTCGGCGTAGTCGAGCGGCGACTGCTCGCGGAAGGCGAAGCTGAACAGGTTGCCGGCGCGCTGGACGACGTGCGTCACACCGGCCTGCGTGAACGCTTCCGAAACGGCCTCGGACACGGTCGTCGCTGCGGCGTCGACCGCGCGGTACACGGACTGGTCCGCGAGGCGCAGGGTCTCGATGCCGGCTGCGAGGGCGACCGGGTTCCCCGAGAGCGTGCCGGCCTGGTAGACCGGGCCGGTGGGTGCGAGGAGGTCCATGAGCTCGGCACTGCCGCCGAGCGCCGCGAGCGGCATGCCGCCGCCGATGACCTTGCCGAAGGTGAAGAGGTCCGGCTGGTAGACGCCGCGCGGGATGCTGATCGCGCCCGTCGAGGTGGCGACGGCGTGGTTGTCGGCCTCCCAGTCCTGCTCCCCGATGGTCGTCTGCCCGAGTCCGCGGTTCTCAAGGCCCCACCAACCTGCCGAGGACACCCGGAAGCCCGTGAGGACCTCGTCCATGATCACGAGCGCGCCGTGCTCGTGCGCGAGCCGGACGAGCGCCGCATTGAACCCGGTCGCCGGCGCGACGACGCCCATGTTCGCTGCGGCGGCCTCGGTGATGACCGCGGCGATGTCCGCACCGCGTTCGGCGAACACCGCACGGAGCGCACGCAGATCGTTGTACGGGACGACGATCGTCTGCGCCGCGGTCTCCGGCGTGACGCCCGCCGAACCGGGCAGGGCGAGGGTCGCGACGCCGGAACCCGCCTCGGCGAGGAGGCCGTCGGAGTGCCCGTGGTAGTGGCCGGCGAACTTCACGATGAGGCTGCGCCCCGTCGCGCCGCGTGCCAGACGGATGGCCGTCATCGTCGCCTCGGTGCCCGTGGACACCATCCGGACCTTCTCGACGGGGGCGACGCCTGAAGCCTGGACGCGTTCCTTCACGCGCTCGGCGAGTTCCGTCTCGGCGGGCGTGGACGCCCCGAACGACAGCCCGCGAGCCGCCGCGGCCTGAACGGCTTCGACGACCTCCGGGTGCGCGTGGCCGAGGAGTGCGGGACCCCACGCGTTCACGAGGTCGACGTACTCGAAGCCCTCGGAGTCCGTGATGAAGGCGCCGCGCGCGGACACCATGAAGCGAGGCGTGCCGCCGACGGATCGGAAGGCGCGGACGGGCGAGTTGACGCCGCCCGGGATGGAGCGCTGAGCGCGGGCGAAAGCGGCGTCGTTCATCGTGTGGTCCCGTTTCGGTCGGTGCGGTTTCGGTCGGTCTGCAGCCAGTCGGCGAGTTCGACCGCCCAGTAGGTGAGGACGGCTTCTGCGCCCGCCCGCTTGATGGCCAAGACCGATTCCTCGATGGCCCGGCGGCGGTCGATCCAGCCCTGTTGCGCGGCCGCTTCGATCATCGCGTACTCGCCCGACACCTGATATGCCCACACGGGAATGTTCACCGATGCGGAGACGTCGGCGAGGACGTCGAGGTAGCTGCCGGCCGGCTTCACCATGACGATGTCGGCGCCCTCGGCCTCATCGATGAGCGCCTCACGGACGCCTTCGCGACGGTTCCCCGCGTCGAGCTGGTACGTTCGGCGGTCGCCCTGGAGCTGCGAGTCGACGGCCTCGCGGAACGGGCCGTAGAAGGCGGAGGCGTACTTCGCGGAGTAGGCGAGGACGATGGTGTCCTCGAACCCCGCACCGTCGAGCGTCTCGCGCACTGCGGCGACCTGACCGTCCATCATGCCTGACAGACCCACCATCGCGGATCCGGCCTGCGCCTGCGCGAGCGCCATGTCACGGTAGCGGACCAGGGTGGCGTCGTTGTCGACGCGGCCCTTCGCGTCGAGCACGCCGCAGTGGCCGTGGTCGGTGAACTCGTCGAGGCAGAGGTCGGTCTGGACCACGAGGGCGTCGCCCACCTCGGCGACGAGCTCACGAGTGGCGACGTTGAGGATGCCGTCCGGGTCCGTCGCTCCGGATCCGACGGCATCGCGGGTGGTGGGGACGCCGAAGAGCATCACACCGCCGATGCCCGCTGCGGCGGCTTCCGCGGCCGCGCGCCTCGCGCTGTCCAGCGAGTGCTGGACGACGCCGGGCATCGAGGAGATCGGCACCGGTTCCGTCACGCCCTCGCGCACGAACATCGGCAGCACGAGCTCCGCCGGGTCGAGTCGCGTCTCAGCGACGAGTCGGCGGATGGCCGGATTCTGTCGAAGACGGCGGGGACGGGTCTCTGGAATGCTCACCAGTCCAGCCTACGCGCGCCCGGCCGGTCGTCGGGCCTGCGGCGGTCCGGGCGCCGGTCACCGAGCCCGACCACCGGTCACCGAACCCGACCACCGGTCACTGAGCCTGTCGAAGTGCCATCGCCGAACACACCCTTCGACAAGCTCAGGGACCGGGGAACCGAAGTCCGACCATCACCGAACCACACCCATCGACAAGCTCAGGGGCCGAAGGGTGCGAAACGCTACGCGCGCTCCTGGGCGACGCGCACGATCGCATCGATGAGCGAGTCCACCGTCTGCTGCTCGGCGACGACATCGACCCGGAGGCCGTATCCGCGCGCGTCACGTGCGGTCCGGGGACCGATCGCGGCGATGACGGTGTCGTCGGGGATCTCGGGGAACTGGGTGCGGACCTGCTCCGCGACGCTGCCCGAGGTGACGAGGATGGCGCGGACCTTGCCGCTCGCGACATCCGCGACGATCTTGTCCGTGACGGCGACGCCGACGGTCCGGTACGCGACGACGGACTGCACGTCGTGGCCGGCGGTGATGAGGCCCTGCGTGAGGAGGGGCTTGGCGATCGCGGAACGGAGCGTGAGGAAGCGGCGCGGCTCCGGCTCGAGCGCGGTGAGCTCCTGGACCATGCCCTTGGCCGAGTTGTCCTTCGCAGGGACGAGGTCGACCTGGTAGCCGACGGCGATGAGCGCCGCCGCGGTCGTCTCGCCGACGGCTGCGACCTTCGTGTTCTCGGGGATGCGGATGCGCTGCGAGGAGAGGACGTCGACCGTCGTGGCGCTCGTGACGGTGAGCCAGTCGAACTCGCCCGCTTCGAGTGCTGTGAGAGCGGCCGTGAGCGATTCGGGGTCGTCGGTGTTCGCGAAGTTGATCATGGGCGCGACGACGGGCGAGCCGCCCTTGCCACGAACGGTTCCGGCGACGCTGTCGCCCCAGGGGCCGCCGCGCGGCACGAGGACGCGCCACCCGCCGAGCGGCTTGGCCGCGGTGGGGATGTTGATGGGCGTCGTCCAGTCGTTCACTTCGCGCCTCCCAGTGGTGCGAGTTCTGCTGCTCCGGCTTCGAGGAGTTCGTCCGCGAGGGCGACGCCGAGGGCGTCGGCGGCGTGCAGGAGTTCGCGGCCGTGTCCGTCGCCGTCGAAGCCCTCCGCTCGGCTCTCCTTGCGGATGGAGGTGGTGCCGTCGAGCGAGTAGACGGCGCTCTGCAGGACGAGGACGTCGCCGTCGAGCCATGCCGCTGCACCGACGGGAGCCGCGCATCCGGCTTCGAGGCGGCGAAGGACGGCCCGCTCGGCCGAGATCTGCCAGCGGCTCGGAGCGTGTTCGAGCGTTGAGACTGCTCCGACGACCGACGAGTCCTCACGGTCGAGGCACTCGATCGCGAGCGCGCCCTGGCCGGGGGCGGTGGGCCACGAGTCGATGTCGAACAGGCCGGTGACCGCGTCGAGGCGGTCGATGCGGGTGAGGCCGGCCGCGGCGAGGACGATCGCGTCGAGCTCGCCCTCCTCCACCCGACGGAGACGCGAATCGATGTTGCCGCGCAGGTCCACGACGTCGAGATCCGGTCGGGCGGCACGCAACTGGGCGATGCGTCGCGGGGATCCGGTGCCGACGCGGGCGCCGATCGGCAGCTCGTCGATGCCGCGGCCGTCCGAAGCGCACAGGGCGTCGCGCGGGTCCTCGCGCGGCGGGACCGCGGCGATCGTGAAGCCTTCGAGCGGAGCGGTGGGGAGGTCCTTCAGGGAGTGGACGACGAGGTCGCACACGTCATCGAGGAGGGCGTCGCGAAGGGCGTTGACGAACACGCCGGTGCCGCCGATCGTCGACAACGATTCACGGCTCGTGTCGCCGTGCGTCGTGATGGTGATGAGCTCGACGCCCTCACCCGTCGCGGCCGACAGGGCGTCGGCCACGTGACCGGTCTGTGCGAGCGCGAGGGTGCTGCCGCGGGTTCCGATGCGAAGGGTCACGGTGCCAACCCGGCCAGCGCGGGTTTGAACCCGAGCCTCGCGTTCTCGCAGCAACCCGGTCGACACACGTCGTACCAGGGGCCGAGGTCGGTCATGGCGGGGCGGTCCTCGACGGGCACGCCGTCACGACGCTCGAGGACGAGGTCGACGAGGCCCTTCACGTACGCGGCGGCCGTTCCCGGCGTCGGCACGCGGACCGCGGACAGACCGTGCTCGCCAGCCGTCTCGATCGCTTCGTTGTCGAGGTCCCACATGACTTCCATGTGGTCGCTCACGAATCCGAGCGGGACGATCACGATGGCCTTGCGGCCCTTCGCGGGGAGCTCGGCGATCGCATCGTTGATGTCCGGTTCGAGCCACGGCATGCTGGGCGGGCCGGAACGGGACTGGTAGACGAGCTGCCACGGGACCGTGACATCGCTGCCGAGCCCGAGGTCGCGGACGGCCGCCTCCATGACGACCTCTGCGACGGCGAGGTGCTGAGCCTCGTACGCGCCGTGATCGCCGAATCCGCGGAAGTCGGGACCCGACTTGGCGGCATCGCCCGTCGGGATCGAGTGCGTCGCGAACAGCACCTCGATCTCGGTGGCCGCGTCGAGCTCGGGCTGCTCGCGGAGGTAGGTGGCGATGGCGTCGCGGACACCGTCGATGAACGGCGTCACGAATCCGGGGTGGTCGAAGAACTGACGCACCTTGTCGATCTGGATCTTGCCCGCGAGGCCCGTCTCGTCGAGCGCGATCGCGAAGTCCTCGCGGTACTGACGGCAGCTCGAATAGGAGGAGTACGCGCTCGTGGCGATCGCGATGAGCTTCGTGTATCCGGCCTCGTCCGCCTCGCGCAGGGCATCGCGGAGGTACGGGTCCCAGTTGCGGTTGCCCCAGAGGACGGGCAGGTCGATGCCGCGCGAGGCGAGCTCGAGTTCCAGTGCGGCCTTGAGGGCACGGTTCTGGTCATTGATGGGGCTCACGCCGCCGAAGTGGCGGTAGTGGTGAGCGACCTCTTCGAGGCGTTCCTCGGGGATGCCTCGGCCACGCGTGACGTTGCGGAGGAAGGGGATGACATCGTCCTGACCCTCCGGTCCGCCGAAGCCTGCGAGCAGGATGGCGTCGTACGCGACGGGCTCGGTGACGTGCGCGGCGCCGGACGCTGCGGCATCGGTCGCGCCACGGACGACGCGGTCGGCGCTCGGGACGCGATCAGCGCTCGTCGCGCCGTCGATGCCGGTCGAACCCAAATTCATCGCCGCCATCAGCGGACCACCTCGATCGCTTCTGCTGCTGTGATGCGGCGGCCCGTGAAGAACGGGACCTCCTCACGGACGTGACGGCGCGCCTCCGTGTTGCGGAGTTCGCGCATGAGGTCGACGAGGTCCACGACGTCGTCGGCTTCGAGCGGAAGCATCCACTCGTAGTCGCCGAGCGCGAACGACGCGACCGTGTTGGCGAGGACGCCCGTGAACGCCGCGCCCTTCCGACCGTGGTCGGCGAGCATCGCACGACGCTCCGCCTCGGGGAGCAGGTACCACTCGTAGCTGCGCACGAAGGGGTACAGGCAGAGCCAGCCCTTCGGCTCGATGCCGCGGAGGAAACCGGGCACGTGCTGGCGGTTGAACTCGGCGTCGCGGTGCACGGCCATCGCGTTCCACGTGGGCAGCAGGCCGCGCAGGGCGGTCGTGCGGCGCAGTTCGCGGAGGGCGGCCTGGAGGCCTTCGGCGGTGTCGCCGTGGATCCAGATCATGAGGTCGGCGTCGGCGCGCATGCCGGACACGTCGTAGAGGCCGCGGAGGGTCACGCCCTGCGCGGTGATGGAGGCGATCGAGGCCTCGAGCTCCGTCGTCAGCTCGTCCGGCGGCGACACCCCCGGGCTCGCTGCTGCAACCGGGTCGCGGCGCAGAACAGCCCACAGGGTGAAACCTGACGGGCCAGTCGAGTTGTCGGGTTCGGACGAATGGTGCGATGCCTCGGCAGAGGCCGGGTGAGTCATACCTTCTATCCTCTCCCACTCCTGGCAAGAGAGCAAAAGCGCGGAGCGGGGTTGACCTCCCAGGAACGGGATCCGAGGGGTCCGCGCGGCGCTACAGTCGGAGGATGAGCACCGGTTCCGACACGATCAGCTACCACGAGGCGCCGGCACGGGACATCGACCCGATCACGCTCTACCGGATCCTGCGACTGCGCGTCGACACCTTCGTCATCGAGCAGACCGCCCTGTTCTCCGACCTCGACGGTCGTGACATCGAGGACGAGACCCTGCTCGCGTGGGCGGACGAGGCCGGCGAGGTCGTCGCGACCCTCCGCGTGCTCACCGATCCCGATGTCATCGTCATCGGTCGTGTCGCGACGGCGCCTTCCGCGCGTGGCCGCGGCATCGGCGGGTCCCTCATGCAGCGGGCGGTCGATGCGAACCGTGACCGTCCGATCCGCATCGAGGCGCAGGAGCGCCTGTCCGGTTGGTACGCGGGATTCGGCTTCGAGCCGTGCGGCCCCACCTACGTTGAGGACGACATCCTGCACGTGCCGATGCTCCGTCCCGCGGGCTGACGCGGCCCCTGCGCCCGGTCCCTGAACCCCGCCCGGTCCCTGAGCCTGTCGAAGGGCGCTCAGCGCGTACCGGGGCCGACCGTCGCCCATGCCTCGTCGAGGAGAGCTGCGATCGAGTCGTCCAACTGATCCGGATCACTGATCGTCAACCGATGCGTGACGACCTTCTTCGTCGTGGGGAACGCCTGCAGGAGGAGCGGATGCGAGGCCTCCCGCAGGAGGTCGATCGCGATCTCCAGTCGACCGGACTTCAGGAACGCCGCCGCGAACACGCGTCTGCGCGCCCATGCGACCTCGGTCGGATGCACGCGTTCCTCGGATTCGCCAGCGGCCAGGACCAGGTCACGGAACCCGCGGAACATCGCGACGGCACCCTGGGGCTCGCCGCTGAGGAACTCCTCGAGCGTCATCGTCATCCGCCCATGATGCTCCTGCGTCCCTCGTATTTCCACAATTCAGGAACATCGGCACAATTCAGGACGATGCCACCCGAAACGCCGCACAGGCGTCCTGAATTCTGGAAATGATCCTGAATTCTGAAACGCCTGTGGGGATGGTACGAGGCCGCGCGGGCGGTGCCGGCGGGCGGGCTGCGCGGGGTGCGCGAGGCGCGGGACTAGCGCGTGAAGGAACGGACGATGCCCCATACGGCGAGGCCGACGAGCGCCGCAGCACCCGCGACACCGGCGATGAACACGGCCGGCTGCTCCTCCTTGACGGTCTGCACCTTCGCGGTCACCTTGTCGGTGGCGCGACGCACCTGCTTGGGCACGTTGAGCTTGTCCTCGATGGCGTTGAGCGTCGCAACGAGCTCGGCACGAGCCTCTTCAGGCGTCGGGACGCCGTTCGAATCAGCGGTCATACTCGCCAACCCCCTTCACCGCTTTGATGTCTTCCTTCACGTTGTCGATCGGGCTCGGATCTTCGTTGATCTTCTTGAAGAACCGAAGACCGATGAGGACCAGGATGCCCGCGATCACGACGAACAGGACGAAGACGATGAGCGCCGCGAGCCACGCGGGCAGCACGAGCGCAAGAGCCAGGATGGCGACGGCGACGAGGACGCCGACCGCGAAGAACAGGAACACGGCGGCGCCGGCGACGAACGCCGCACCGATGCCCGCGTATTTGCCCTTGTGGGCGAGCTGCGTCTTCGCGTTGGCGATCTCCGCCTTGACGAGGTTGCTCAGGATGCCCGGCAGCTGACCGACGAGCGTCAGAAGCGACTCGTCGTTCTTGTCCGTTGGTCTGCGATCTCTCACGAGGATGCTCCGCCTACTGTTCGTTCTTCGGCTTGGCAGCCGCGCTCGGCTTCCGCGCAGCAGGCTTCTTCGCTGCAGCGGAGGACGAAGACGACTTCGTGGAAGCGGCCGGCTTCGACTTCTCGGCGACCGCGTCGTCGATGGCGTCCTGGACGTCCTCGACCGTGCTCTCGGCCTTGTCGATGGCGCGATCCAGCTTCTGACCGGGGGTGCCGGAGGGCTGCGCGACGATGTTCGCGACACCCTTGACGCCGGTCCAGAGCGCTGCCGGGATCTCGCTGACGCGGGCCTTCGCGAAGTCTTCGACCTTGCTCACCTGAGCCTGGACGGGCTTCGCGTTCCACACCTTCAGCCACTGCTTCTTGATCTGCTCGTACCGCTCACGCCCGGCCCTCGTCCCGAGCACATAGCCCGTGAGTCCGCCGACGACGAAAAGGATCTTGCCCTTCATGGAGCCTCCATCCGTTCATGATGCATCGGAACGTTGCAACTGTTCCAGCGTAGTCCGCGATGCGTTTCGCGCCACCTTCTGTGTCCGGGGTTGACAGAAATGCATGTCGCGCACGGCATATGATGCACGTTCCCTCCCCTCTTTCCGCCGAGGTGAGGCTTCCGGTCGTTCAGAACGATCTGGAACAACCGGAAGCCTCACCTCGGCAGCCCAGGCACGCGGGGCCGGTCGAGTCAGAGGGTCAGGGCGGCGTGACGGATGCGCTTCGCCGCGACGTGCGCATCGGGCACGACCGATGCGAGCCCCGTCCCGGACAGCCACCCACCCGTCACGGCGAGGTCCGGGACCTCGTCGACGAGGGCGCGGACGGCCTCAGCACGTTCCTTCTGACCACGAGCGGCCGCCGGCTGGGTCCCGGTCCACGACACACGATCGAAGCCCTGGACGCTCTCACGACGGAGCTCGAGCCCGAGCATCGCGGAGGCATCCGCGAGCGCGATCGTGAGGAGTTCCTCATCGCCGAGCGCACCCGTCGCGTTGG
This sequence comes from Plantibacter lichenum, assembly GCF_050587525.1. Classification (NCBI taxonomy): domain Bacteria; kingdom Bacillati; phylum Actinomycetota; class Actinomycetes; order Micrococcales; family Microbacteriaceae; genus Plantibacter; species Plantibacter lichenum. Next base: position 413,506 of record NZ_JBOBFT010000001.1, read on the forward strand.
CCTCGCCCTGACGGCCGAACGACACCCGGACGACGTGCCGATGCGGGCCGGCCTGCTCGGCGAGCCACGACCACTTGGCCGTCGCATGCGTGAGCGCTTTCGCGTGCAGCTGCGACCCGGGGACCACGAGCAGCCCGGAACCGCGGGGAGCACTGTCGAGCGCGGGCTCGTCGATGACGATGGTGACGAGTTCGACGGGCGCGGGTTCCGGGGCTGGAGCGATGGCCGCGAGGTCCGCGGCGCCGAGCGCGACGTCATCGGCTCCCGAAGCGGCAACCTGGCGAACAGCCGCCGACTGCGATCCGGCGCCGTGCTCATCGTCCGCCGCGAGGAGGGCGAGGGACGGATCCGCGTCGGCGAGCAGATTGCGGGCGAGCGGTTCCGGCGTCGCGACGATCACGAGATCCGCCTCGAGGATGCGACCGTCGGTGAGCGCGACGTACCAGGCCGGGCCGTTCCCGGCAGACGAAGCAGACGAAGCGGACGAAGCGGCCGACGGTGCTGACGGCGCCGACGGAGCTGACGGAGTCCCTGCGACACGCGATGCAGCGCGCTCAGCCATCGACGGCAGACCGACATCGCCTTCACCCACGCCTTCGCCGTCCGCGTCGATGTCGAATGGCGTGCGCGAGATCCCGGTGACCGCGACGCCCGTGACGAGCGTCGCGCCCTTCTCGGTGAGCGCTTCGGCGAGCGCGTCGACGAGGACCGTCATCCCGCCGCGGAGGCCGCCGACGGCCGCACCAGCGGGAACGTTCTCACGCAGATCGGCGACCGCGAGCGACAACGCGCCCGTTCTCGTCATCGCCGCGTTCAGGCCGGGGGCTGCGCGTTCGACGTCGAGGTCGTCCGGCATCGCCGAATACACGCCGGAGGTGACGGGCGCGACGAGCAGGTCGTGCACCGCATCGCCCATCCGTTTGCGGACGAGTGCACCCAGATTGCGTTCCGTGCCGATCGTCAGAACCGGACGGACACGGTCCATGTACGCGCGGACGGCTCCGCCCCAGCCGATGATGCGGCGCACGTCATCGGCGAGCGGGTTGCTCGGGATGCCGAGGATGCCGGCCTTCGGGAGCGGCAGGGTGCGCGGCGTCTCGCCTGGACGGGCCGAGTGCAGCCACGCGCCGGACGGGTTCGGGCGGACCACCCGATCGCTGAGCCCCAATTGTTCGATGAGTTCCGCGACGGAACCGCCGCGGGTCGCGAAGCTCTCGGCGCCGACGTCGACCTTCAGGCCGGCGATCTCGGCGCTCGAGACGGCGCCTCCGAGGCGGGGACGGGCCTCCACCACGGTGACATCGATGCCGACGGATGCGCAATCGAAGGCGGCGACGAGCCCGCCGATGCCGCCGCCGATGACGACGAGACGCTTCGCGGGAGCCATCGTCAGCGCCAGTCCCACTCGTGGACGAGTTCGACGATGCGTGTGAGCACTGTCGGATCCGTCTCCGGGGGGACGCCGTGACCGAGGTTCAGCACGTGTGACGGGGCCGCCTTGCCGCGTTCGAGGACGTCGAGGACGTGCGCTTCGAGGATCGGCCACGGTGCGGCGAGGAGGGCGGGATCGACGTTGCCCTGCACCGGAACGTTCCCACCGAGACGGCGGATGCCCTCATCGAGGCCGAGCCGATAGTCGATGCCGACCACGTCGGCGCCGATGCCGTGCATCGCACCGAGGAGCTCGCCCGTTCCGACACCGAAGTGGACCTTCGGGACCGGCAGATCGGCGACGTGCGCGAGGGCACGAGCGGAGGCGGGAGCGACGTAGCGCTCGTAGTCCTCGAGCGAGAGCGCACCGGCCCACGAGTCGAACAGCTGAGCCGCGGAAGCCCCCGCGAGGACCTGTGCTCGAAGGAATCGGCCCGTCACATCGGCGGTCCACTCCATGAGCTTCGCCCAGGACGCCGGGTCGGAGTGCATGAGCGTGCGAGCGGCGAGGTGGTCCTTGGACGGACCGCCCTCGACGAGGTACGCGGCGAGGGTGAACGGCGCCCCGGCGAACCCGATGAGCGGTGTGCGGCCGTCACCGATCTCGCGGAGGCCTGCGACCGTGAGGGCGACGCCTTCACGGATGGATGCGAGACCGTCGTCGAGGGCTGCGGGGTCGAGGGCGGTGAGCGCGTCGACCTCGGCGGCTGTGCGGACGGCGGTTCCCATGACGGGGCCGCGGCCGGGGACGATCTCGACCTCGACGCCGACCTGCTTGAGGGGGACGACGATGTCGCTGAAGAAGATGGCGGCGTCAACGCCGTGACGGCGGACCGGCTGCAGGGTGATCTCGCTCGCCATGGCCGGGTCGAGGCAGGCGTCGAGCATCGCGGTGCCGATGCGCAGCTCACGGTACTCGGGGAGCGAACGGCCTGCCTGGCGCATGAACCAGACGGGGGTCACATCGGGGCGCGTGCCGCGGTAGGCGGTGATGAGGCGGGTGTCGGCGGTCAGGCCGGACTGGAGCGGGTGTTCGGTGGGGAGGGTCACCCCTCCATCCTTCCAGACCCCGCTGAGCACTCCCCTCCCCTGCTTCCTCCCTCCCCCTTTCACAATTCCGGAAGTCCTGTGACAGGAGTGACGTGGCAACCGCTATCCGGACACACCAAGCGCTTTCCGGCCCAAGAGTTCCGGAATTGTGAAAACGGGTCAGGAGGCGGGGGTGGCCGGGACGCGACGGAGGGCGCGGACGACGACGGCGGCGAGCACCGACAGGGCGACGGCGATCGCGGCGATCCACAACCACATCGTGAGCGCGGAGCCGGACGCGGCGGCGGCATCGGCGGTGGAAGCGATCGTCTCCCCCGGCTCGATCGGCGCGGCGAGTGCCGTGACGGTCATGTCCACGGTGACGGTTGCGGAGCTCGGAAGGGTCGTGGCGACGGTGACCGCCCACTGGCCCTCCGGCAGGAAGGGTTCGGCGGAGACCCACAGTCCCTCGCCCTCCGCCGAGGAGATGAGCGGAACGGGACCGACGGTGGTGCCGTCGGGCGAGACGGCCGTCGCGACCGGATCGATGATCTCGGTCACGGCGTGGTGATCAGCGATGTACGCGGCACTCACGACGACGCCGCCGGCACCGTCCGGAGCGACGTCGAGTTGGAACGGACCGCCGTGGGCCGATGCCGCGCCGGCGGCCCCGAACACCCCGCCGAAGACGACGACGAGGCCGAAGAGCATCGCGAGGAGTATCCGGACGGCGCGCGCCGGGACGCGAATGGATGGAAGGAGCGCCGATGAGACGGCGAGGGATGCGGAGGTGCCGGACATGATGCGCCTTTCCGAAGGGGTGCTCCGGGGCCGTCGCCGACCCCGGAACACCGGAGATTCAGGTGGAATAGGTTCTGATGGAGCTGGGTCGAGCTGGTGGAACCGTGGATCCGATGCTGCCGACTGTTCACAACTCAGGAGAGGTGCGGCGTGTCGTGCCGCTCAGGCGGCGTGTCGTGAGCGACTCGCCGGAGGCGTCCTGAGTTGTGAACGCCCGCCCTTCGACAGGCTCAGGGACCGGGAGCCGGCCACCGGGCCACCGGGAGGTGACCCAGCGGCCCAGCGGCCCGGTGGCCCGAGGCCCGAGGCCTACTCGACGGAACCGGCCGCGTCGACTCCGTCCTCCCGACGACGACGGACGAGGAGGAGACCTCCGAGCCCGCCGAACAGCAGGATGATCGCGAGCGGCACGAGGGTGTCGACCCCGTTCGCTCCCGTCACGGAGAGCGAACCGGAGCCCGATCCGCCGGAACCGGAGCCCGAGCCCGATCCGGAACCGGAACCGGAGCCCCCGTTCCCCGTACCAGGACCGGGATCCACCGCGGCTGCGGTGATCGTGATGGCCTGGCTCTCGGCGAGCACGACGTCACCGTCGCGCACCACCACATGGTGTTCACCCGGGGTGAAGCCGATCGGGACCTGCACGGCGGTCTGGAACCCGCCCTGCTCGCCGACGGTCACGGTCGCGAGCTGCGTCGGGTCGGAGTAGAGCCAGACGCTGAGCGTCTTGCCCGCTTCGAACCCGGTGCCGCTCACCTGGATGAGCCCGCCCTGGACCACGTTCGTGGCGTTGACCACGATCGTGGGCACGGGTTCCGGCTGCTCCGTCGCGGTGATCGCGACGGTTCCGGTGGCGCCGATGTTGCCGGCGACGTCGACCGCGCGGTAGCTGACGGTCTCCGCTGCGGTTCCTCCGACGGTGAAGACGTCGGCGTAGGTGCGCCAGACGTCCGGTGCGTCGCCGCTCAGCCGGTACTCGATGCGGTCGAGGCCGCTCGAGGCGTCCTCACCGGTGATCGAGACCGTCCGGTCGGTTGCGGATCCGGTCGCGGTGGGGACGACCGTGTCGATCCTGAGCGTCCGTTCGGCGACGGGCGAGACGTGCCCGTCGTCGTCGATCGCTCGGACCCGCACCGTCGACTCGCCCTCGGTCGAGATGACCGTGGACGTTCCGAGCGGCGCCCAGGTGGTGCCGTCGGTCGAGACCTCGACCGTCACGACGCCGTCCTCGTCGGTGGTGGCACCGGTCGCGGTCACGGCGACCGCTTTCGTGTACCAGCCGCCGAGGCCGTTGGGCAGCGCGGGGTCGAGGGCGACCGACACCGTGAGCGTCGGTTCCTCTGGGTCGACGGGAGCTGCCGGGACCTCGAGGGCTCCGACGGCGCTCACGTTGCCGGCGCCGTCGGTGGCCCGGTAGGACACCGTCTGCGCCGTGCCGTCGACGGTGATCGCTGCCGTGTAGGCCAGCCATTCGCCATCGCCGATGCGGTATTCGATGCCGGCGACCGTGCTCGTCGCATCGCTCGCGGTGACGGTCACCGTGCGCTCCGCTCCGTTCACGGCGAGCGCGGCGTTCGCCAGCGGCACCGTCTTGTCGATCTTGAACGACACCGAGTCCGTGTCCGTCGTCTGGCCGGGAGCGGATGCACGGTACTGGACCGTGTGCTCGCCGTCGGTCGTGACGATGACGGGGCTCGTGTACTCGAGCCACCCTGCGCCGTCGAGGTTGAACTCGCGGTACACGGTGCTCGTGCCGCCACCCTCGTACGTCACCGCGACGGTGACGTTCTGGGTGTACCAGGAGCCGGTGCCGTTCGGGGTGACGGGTGCGACGGTCGCACCCACCGAGATCGGCGTCTCCGGTTCCTCCGCGCCGACCACGTGGAAGTAGTCGAACGCGGCGGTGTTGGAGACCTGGCCCTGCGCGGAGTTGCCGAGTGCGTACAGGCCCACCCGTGCTCCGCCGAGACCCGCGTTGGTCACTGTTTCAGTGATCTGGGTCCAGACGGTGCCGTCGGCCGAGTACCAGCCCGTGTAGGTGTTCCCCGACTTCGCGAGGCGCAGCCACACCTTGCCGTCGGCCGGGGCCGGGGCGTTGGGTTGCGGGTTCTGCACGGTTCCACCGATCTCGTTGCGGAGTTCGAGGTTGCGTGCGATCGGCGATCCTGCCTGGTTGGTGGCGACGAGGTCGAGCTTCACGTAGTTGTCGTCGTCTCCGTAGAGGATGAGCCCGCCCTGCTGGTACTGGCGGTCGAACTCGGAAGCGTCGAGCTTCGTCTCGATGACCCACTCGTCACCCTCGGGCTGCGCCTGCACGATGAAGTTCGGCACTCCGGTGTCGCCACCGTAGATGTCGCTCGGGGTCGTGTCGATGCGCAGGGCGCCGTCGGAGACGCGGTAGCCGGCTGGCTGCTCGTTGACGACGGACCAACGGCAGGCGTTGAGCGCCGTCCCGGTGAATTCGTCGTTGGGAGAGTCGGCCACGGCCGTGTCGTCCGGCGTGATCTGGAACCAGTCGAACTTCGCGTCGATCACCGGTGCCGGGGATCCGTCGTTGGCGAATGCCAGGAGACCGATCTTCGGGTTGGTGATGCCGGCGAGCTGCTTCGTCTCCGGCATCGACATGTAGGTGCTGCCGTCAGCCGAGTACGAGGCGTTGAGGTTGGTTCCGTCGCTCGTCATGCGGACGAAGAAGGTGTCCGGGAACGCCGCGCCGAGGTTGGCGGTGTTCGACGCCGCGACCTCGTTCGGTGTGCCGCCTTCTTCGCGGATGAACTGGAAGATGCGTTGTGCGGCGTCCGAACCGGTTCCCCGACCCTGGAGGACGAACTTCGCGTAGTTGTCGTCATCGCCGTACACGACGAGACCGGCCTGCTGGTACTGCGTGCGGGCTTCGAAGGTCACCTTGGTGGTGGCCTGCCAAGCGCCGTTCGGCAGGTCCTGCAGGGTGATGTTCGGCACGGTGCCGGGTCCACCACCGTAGATGTCGGTCTTCGACGCCGGGATCACGAGGCTGCCGCCCTGGACGCGTGCGTCCTGCGACGGGCGCACGATGCGGTTCCAGCGACCCGTGTCGAGCACGGTGCCGTCGAAGCCGTCGGAACGGCCGTTCAGGCACATCGAGTCGCCGGGGATCGTGACCGTGATGGTCTGGCGCTGCTCCGTGTAGGCCCCTTGGGCGTCCGCGACCCTGACGCGCAGCTCGTAGCTGCCCGGCTGGGTGTAGGTCACCTGCTGGGTGGAGGTCCCGTCGACGAATCCGCCGCCGAGTCCCGTGTCCCACTTGTAGCTGAGCGCTTCGCCTTCCGGGTCCGTCGCATCGACCGTGGCGTCCACGACGAGTGGGGCGGTTCCGGTCTTCGGGGTCGCCGTCAGTTTCACGACGGGCGGCGAGTTGGAGTCGACTCCGGTGCCGTTCCAGTTCATGTAGTTGACGTTGACGCCGCCGGAGGTGAGCACGAAGTAGACCGTGCCCGTCTCAGCGGGGAGCGGCTTGTCGAACTCGACGGTGAAGTCGGAGTACGTCTGCCAGTCAGGCGAACCGTTCTTGAGCGTCGGTGTGAAGGGCAGGTTGCCGAGGAGCTGGCCCGTCGCCGGGTCGTTCCACCTGACAGCGATGTTGCCGGGTCCGGCGAAGCCCTTCGCGAGCCGCATCGTGACGCTGTCCATCCCCTTCAGGTTGACGGGCGAGTAGGACCACCAGTCGTTCGTCTCGATGTTGCCGATGTTCTTGCCACCGCCGGCGACGTCGCTCGTGTTCTCGATCTTCACACCGTCGTCGGGTCCGCCCGTGCCGCCGACTCGACCGGTCTGGTCGAAGTACTCGGCCTCCATGTGCGTGGAGTTGAGGACGGTCGTCGCGTAGCCGGTCTGCGGCACGCCGACGGCTCCACCGTCGTCGGTGTAGTTGGCGTTGACGACCCAGAAGAGGTTCGCTTCGAGGCCGTGTCCGGCGTCACGCGCGGTCGGGAAGGAGCCCTCGCACCCGTGGATCTCACCGAAGTCGTGGTTGTGGGAGTCGTGTCCGAGCGCCGGGATGAGCTTGACGTTTTCGCAGTCGATCGGCCCGGACGCGTCCGGGTCGTTCACGGTGACCTTGTAGGCGACGTCGTCACCCCAGGTGAAGAAGCCACCGTTCTCGGGGAAGTCGATCGTGACCGTCGGGGTGGCGTTGCCGACGACGATGCGCACGTTCGCGATCGCCGTCTTGCCGTCCTCGTCGGTCACGGTCAGCCGTGCCGTGTAGTCGCCGTTCGTGGCGTAGGTGTGCGCCGGGTTGGGCGTCGTGGTGGTCGCCGATCCGTCGCCGAAGTCCCACTCGATCGTGAACGGCTTGGCGATGGGGTGACGGGTGCCCTCCGAGGAGAACTGCACGTCGAGACTCGGGCCGGGGCCGTTCGTCACATCGGCCGATGCCCGCGCGATGGGCGAGGGGTTGGCCTGCACGTAGTCGACGCGGTAGACGCCGGAGTCGGCGGTGTTGCCGCCGAAGTCGGAGCCCCAGTCGATGACGTACAGCGCACCGTCCGGACCGAACTCGAAGTCCATGGACTTCGAGAAGCCCTTCGCCGGGTCGAAGATGTCCGGGAGGATGCGGTTGATGTCCTGGATCTTCGAGTGGCGCGGGGTGTTGTCATCGGTGTCCTCGTTGAGTTGGAACGAGAACATGCGTCCCGTGTTCCACTCGGCGAAGATCGCCTTGCCGTCCCAGTAGGCCGGCCACTTCGTCTCGGACGGGTTGTCCTTGTCGTACTGGTACACCGGACCGCCCATGGGCGCGCCGCTGTTGCCGATCTCCTTGTAGATGGCCTCGGTGCCGTTCTCGGTCCACCATTCTGGGACGATGACGGGCGGGAGGTTCGTGAGTCCCGTGTTGTTGGGGCTCGTGTTTTGCAGGGAGGCCGGGTCGAATGCCGCACCGGACTGCTGCGTGCTGAAGTTGTAGTCCTTGTAGCACTTGATGCCAACGCAGTACGGCCAGCCGTAGTTGCCCGGCTTCTTCAGGATGTTCCACTCCACCGTGCCGCCGGGGCCGCGCTCGGCTTTCGCCTGGCCGGCGTCCGGGCCGTAGTCCGCGACGAGCAGGTTGTTCGTGTACGGGTCGAGGCCGATGCGGAACGGGTTGCGGAAGCCCATCGCGAAGATCTCCGGACGGGTCTTGCCGCTCTGGTCGTTCGCCGGGAACAGGTTGCCCTCCGGGATCGTGTACGAGCCGTCGGCGGTGGGCTTGATCTTGAGGACCTTGCCGCGGAGGTCGTTGGTGTTCGCGGAGCTGCGCTGGGCGTCGTAGTCCTGACGTCCGGCCCGCTCGTCGATGGGTGCGTAGCCGTCGGACTCGAACGGGTTCGTGTTGTCGCCGAGGGCGAGCACGAGGTTGCCGTCGTTGTCGAACAGCATGTCGCCGCCCGCGTGGCAGCAGGTGTTGCGCTGCGTGGTGACCTTCAGGAGGTCCTTCTCACTCGACGGGTCGAAGGTCTTCGTTCCCGGGTTGTAGGTGAAGCGCGAGATGCGGTTGTGCGGTCCGTCCGAGCCGACGTTCGCCGGAGCCCAGTAGGTGTAGACCCAGTTGTTCGTGGCGAAGTCCGGATCGAGCACGATGCCGAGGAGGCCGTCCTCGTTCGCCTGCGTCACGTTCAGCGAGAGGGCCGTTGTGGTCTCCTGCGACGCGGGGTCGATGCGCTGGACGCGACCGTTGCGCTCGGCGTAGAAGACCGTCGAGTCCGGCGCGATGTCCATCGCCATCGGGTTGCCCGTGTTGGTGTCGAGCGGGACGAGTTCGTAGCTGTCGCTCTGGGTGGCGTTGCAATCGGCGTTCTCGGCGCCGGCCGCGGTCGTGATGCCGCCGAGGAGGTGCTTCAGGAACGTCGGGTCCGTGTACGAGGCGTCGGTGTGCCCACCGCCGGTGTACCAGGAGCGTCCGCCGTCGTAGTTCTGGCACCACGAGGTGGGGTGGTCGATGCCCATGGTGCCGCCCGTGTACGACTTCTCGTCGAGGGACATGAGCACGTGGACGTCGTTCCGCGGGTTGGTCTTGAAGTTGTACCACTCGTCGTACCGGTCCCACGTGTCGTTCAGGAACTCGGAGGCGGGGTGGGCGTGATCCTCGACCTTGATCGTGGCGTTCTGCTCCTGCGGGTGTCCGCTGAAGTAGGCGCCGACGAGCTCGCCGTACCAGGGCCAGTCGTATTCGGTGTCGGATGCAGCGTGGACGCCTGCGTAGCCGCCGCCGTTCTCGATGTACTTCTCGAAGGCGGCCTGCTGCTCCTCATTGAGCACGTCACCTGTGGTGGACATCCAGACGACGACGTCGTATTGGGCGAGGTTCTCCTCGGTGAACGAGGAGCCGTCCTCTGTCGTGTCGACGGAGAAGTCGTTCTCGAGGCCGAGCTTCTCGACGGCTGCGATGCCCGCGGGGATCGCGCCGTGCCTGAAGCCTGCGGTCTTGGAGAACACGAGGACTTTGAAGTCCGGTTCGGGCGCAGCTTGCACCACAGGTGCGGCTTGCGCTTGGGCTGGCGCTTGGCCAGGGCTGGCGAACGCTGGTCCCGCCGAAGCCAGAACGCCCGTGGCGATCATGGCAACGGCGGCGAAGGAGGCGACGATGCGCTTCCTCAGCGTTCGTTGGGGTTGGAGAGCTTGGTTCAACGTGGTTCCACTCCTCGATACCGAGCGCGTCTGCGACACGCGGATGTGATTGCTCCGCCTGATCGGACCCTCGGACGCACGCGAGGCGTGCATCGGTCGACGCTGACCAGACAACTGCCGCCGATCGTATGGTGCCGGTTTGTTGCAAGTCAAGCGAAAAGGACGAATCGATATCAATCGCGATGCCCCCTGCTGCGCTGGCTCTGGCTAATCCGATCGATGTGCCCGCAAAATCAGGGGAATCAGGGACATCTCGGCAAAGTCGGTGGCGCGACCGGGTTTGTTGACCGAAAAGAAATACCGGCACGGGAGTACTCTCCGGATCCTGTGCAACCTGACCTAGGTCACTTCAGTCGGATCTTCGGCTTTATCTGGGAAAACGCATCCCTGGTGCGCCTGGAGGTGGTTGCCGTCGGGAATAGGTGCGCGTATCGCGATTCCGCGCTGTCGCCCGAATCGCCCCGAGACCGCCCAGGACACTGGCCGAGAGGCAGGCGGCGACAGGAGCAGGGCAGCTCACCGAAGAGCCGGGCGCTCAGGCGACGGGCACCATCGATCCAGCGGGATCCCGCAGCACGGGGGCGAACGCGAGCTCTGCGGCGCCCACGACGAGCAGGTCCGCGCCGAGCGACGAACGCGCGATGCGCACGGGCTCCCGCGAACCGAACATGACCGATCGGCTCACCGCCTGCTCCAGTCGATCCGACACGACCGCCGACACCGACCCGAGGAAACCGCCGAGCACGATGAGCGACGGGTTGAAGACGTTGACGGCGTTCCGGATCGTGATCGCGAGGAAATCGGCCTGTGCCTCCACGAGCTCCCGCAGCGCCGGGTCGAGGTGCTCCGGATCGGCGAACCGCTCGAGGAGGACGGCGTCGAGCTCCTCGGCGCGGGCATCGGTCAGGCCGACGGCGTCGAGCAGCGGGCCGCGCCGCACCTCGGTCTCCAAACACCCGGAGGAGCCGCAATGACAGCGCGCACCGTTCGTGTTGACGAGCGTGTGCCCGAGCTCCCCCGCATACCCGTTCTCCCCGGTCAGCAGGGTGCCGTTGCTGACGACTCCCCCGCCGATGCCGCTCGCACCGCCGTTCAGGTAGACGAGGTTCCGGATCCCGGCGCCCGCACCGAAGATGTGCTCCGCCAGAGCTCCGGCGGCCGCGTCGTTCGCCGCGAACACGGGCATCCCGAGCGCCTGCTGCAGCATCTCGGCGAGCGGTTCATCGCGCCAGTCGAGGTGCGGGGCGAGTTGGACGAGGCCGTCCGATGCCCGCACGAGACCGGGCACGGCGAGGCCGACGCCGACCGTCCGATAGGAGGCGTCGAGTTCGTCGCGCATGCCGGCGACGACGGCCGACACGATGTTCACGACCTCCTCCGCCGACGGCACGCGGAGGGTCTCGAAGCGGATGCGCTTGATGACCTGGCCACCGAGAGCGACGAGGCCGATCGTCACCGCGTCGAGCTCCGGGTTCACGGCGAGCGACACGACCTTGCGACCCGGGACGATCACGAGGCTGGGACGGCCGACGTGCCCGGCGGTGTCCGGCTCCGCCTCATCGACCAGTTCCAGCGCGACGAGTTCGCCCACCAGGGCGCCGATCGTCGACCGGTTGAGTCCGGTCTCCGCGGTCAGCTGCGCACGGCTGATGGAACCACGCGTGTGCACGAGTCGGAGCACCGCGGAGAGGTTGTTGCGGCGGACGTCGTCGAGGTTGTTGCCCCGAGTGCTCGTGCGCTGCGATGGCAGCTGCTGCGACTGCCGCTTCGACTGCGGTTGCGGTGGCTGCGGTTGCGGTTGCGGTTGCTGCGGTTGCGGTTGCGGTTGCTGCGGTGATTCCGGAGTTCGGGGAGCCTTCGACGGCTGCGGGTCGGAGACGCTGGTCTCGAGCACGCTGCACCACCTCCACCGGTTTCCGCTGCCGATGACGAGCATCGGGATCGTCGAGGTCGACGAACGATCGATATTATCAGCGGACCCACAACAAATTCGGCGGCTGCTCATCTGTGCAGCGAGCGCACAGGAAACCGGCAGCCTTCGGTCTGCTTCCCCGCCCCGTCGCATCGGGCCACTGCGCCCTACCCCTCTGCACCCGCCCCTCCTCGCCCCACCGGGGTGTGCACAATTCAGGACGATTTTCACAATTCAGGATGAACCGGCGGCGAGTCGCGCCGAAACCTCCTGAATTGTGCGGAAGTTCCTGAATTGTGGAAGTGATTCGGGCAGGGGCGGGCGAGGAATGGGCGGAGGGCATTCCGACAGTTGTCGGCGGGTAGACTCGACAGGTGCTCATGTGTGTGACGGCGAGCCATAAGAACGCCAGTTTCGACCTCCTCGAACGACTCTCTGTCGGCGCGGAGGGCGTTGCCGCGCGCCTGATCGAGCACCACGAGTGCATCTCCGGCGCAGTCGTCGTCGCGACCTGCAACCGCTTCGAGGCGTACATCGACCTCGACGACCCCGTCACGGCAGCAGCATCCGTCGCCTTCGAAGCGGCAGCCGATGCGATCAGCGAGACCACCGGCATCCCGTCGGCTGAACTCCGCGACGTCTTCGGCCTCTCCATCGGAACCGATGCGGCAGAGCACCTCTTCTCCGTCTCCGCCGGGCTCGAATCCGTCGTCGTCGGCGAGGGCGAGATCGCCGGTCAGGTGCGCCGCTCACTCGAAGCGGCCCGCGCGAACGGCACGACGAGCTCGGAGCTCGAACGGCTCTTCCAGCGCGCATCCCAAACCTCCCGCGGCGTCAAGAACCGTACGCCCCTCGGCCGGGCGGGCCGCTCCATCGTCCGCCTCGCACTCGATCTCGCCGAGAGTCGCGTGAACGACTGGGCCGAACAGCGCGTCCTCCTCGTCGGCACCGGCGCCTACGCGGGCGCGAGCCTGGCAGCCCTCCGCGACCGCGGCGTGACCGACGTCCGCGTCTTCTCACCGTCGGGCCGCGCAGAGCGCTTCGCCCGCTCGCACGACCTGTCGTGGGTCGATGCCGCGGAGTTCGCAGGCGAGACGGCGCGCGCCGACCTCATCGTCACGTGCACCACGGCCGACCACCACGTCGTCGATGCCGCGATCCTCCAGGCAGGCCGCGACCAGTTCGCCGCGCACGGTGCAGCGATCGCCGCATCACGGGCAATCGATGCTGCGGCGACGGCTGCCGAGGCGGCCCCGCTCTCCGCGGAGGAACGTCTCGCGGCGGTGCCGCACCCCGCGGTCGAGTGCCCCGTGGACCACACGTCATCGCAGCTCGTCATCGACCTCGGCCTCCCCCGTAACGTCGATCCGGACGTCGCGAGCGTCGCAGGCATCGAACTCCTCGATCTCGAGACCATCCGCATCCACGCACCGCTCGAAGAGCTCCAGGCCACGGAGGTCGCACGCTCCATCGTGAGCAACGCCGCCCGGAAGTTCGCGGCCGTCGCCGAAGAGCGCAGCCTGGAGCCGGCGGTCGTCGCGCTCCGGAGCCACGTGCACGCGATCGTCGACGCCGAGATCAGCCGCGCCGCAGCTCGCGGGGACGACGGCACGACCGCTCAGGCCCTCCGCCACCTCGCGGGCGTCCTCCTCCACGAGCCGACCGTGCGCGCACGCGAACTCGCCCGCAACGGCGATCAGATCGCGTACACCTCCGCGCTCTCCGCACTCTTCGGCATCGACGTCGATCCCGCCGCGGGTTCCGTCGCATCGGCCGATGCCTCCGACGACGTCGACGCGGCTGCGGGCTCCGCGGCCTCCTGATCCGCCCGGCCCTCCCGCGTCGTAGCGCAGCATCGCCGCGCACCCCCCCGCCCCTGGTGTGTTCACAACTCAGGACGGCCCCGGCGTGTCACGCCCGACTCGCCGTGGGCGAGGGCCGACACGCCGCGTCGCTCCTGAGTTGTGAACACCCGAGGGTGGACGGGCAGGCAGGGGCAGGCGGACAGCGGCAGGCGGCAAGGCTCAAGCGGCAAGGCTCAGGCACAACACAGAAGGGCACCGGCCGAAGCCGATGCCCTCCCGTCACGGCCGCGTGAACGGCCCTGGAACTCAGAAGTCGCTGTAGTACGAGCCGCTGCTCGCGAGCGACGCGACGAAGATGATCCAGAAGATCACGGCGATGATGCTGAGCAGCACGAACACACCGCTCACGATCGTGCCGGCGAGGGCGAGGCCGCGGCCCTGCTCACCCGTCTTCTTGATCTGGTTGAGGCCGATGATGCCGAGCACGAGGCCGACGAGCGAGAAACCGACGAACGGAGCGATGATCGACAGGATCGCCATCAGGTTCGTCTTCTGCGTCGCGGGCTGCGCGTAGCCGTAGGGCTGCTGGCCGTACGGGGCTGCGGGCTGTCCGTAGGCGGCGGGCTGACCGTACGGTGCGGCGGGCTGACCGTAGGGGTCTGCGGGCTGCTGGCCGTACGGAGCTGCGGGCTGGCCGTACTGGTCCTGCTGCGGAGCCTGCGCGGGCTGCTCGCCGTACTGCGGAGCCTGGGGCGCCTGCTCACCGTACTGGGGCGCGGGCGGAACCGGCGCCTCGTACGGAGCCGAGGGCGCTGCCGGCGGCTGCTGGCCGTAGGTCTCGTCGGGTTGGCCGGGGTTCTGCTGGCCGGAGTTGGGATCGGTCATTCTGGGCACCTCTGCACGTCTGGAGTCGTCGATTCGGGACTCATGGTCGCAACCGCTGAGCCATCATGTCAACTCACCCTACTCCGCATGACCAGCGGCTGACCGGGAGAACTCGGGGAGCGGCGCCGTCCTGCGTCCCCAGGCCGCCCAGCGGCACGTCCACAGCCGCCGATACACTGGCCCCCATGGCAGCTTCCGCGACCCGTGAATACCACGACCAGCAGCGGGTGACCATCATCACGGAGAGCGGCCTGCACACCGGGCCCGGCTTCGTGCTCGTCCACGGCATCGGGATGGGCCATCGCTACTGGTCGGAGCTCGCCGACGAACTCGACAAGCACGGCCGCGTCTACGCCCTCGACCTCCCCGGCTTCGGGGACGCCCCCGAACCGGCCGAAGCACTCGACATGCCTGCATCCGGCGATCTCCTCGCGAGACTCGTCCAGCATGAGCGCATCGCCCGCCCCATCCTCATCGGGCACTCGATGGGCACGCAGATCGTCGCGGAGGCGCTCGCCCGCCACCCGGACCTGTTCGACTGCGCCGTCCTCATCGCGCCGACCGTGAACGCCGATGAACGGTCACTCCACATGCAGGCGTGGCGGATGATTCAGGACCTCATGCACGCGAAACCGAAGGTCTGGTTCGTCGGCGCGGTCTACTACGTGAAGACGGGACCGCGCTGGTATCTGAAGAAGCTGCGCACGATGCTCGACCATCACATCGAACGGGTGCTCCCCCGCATCCGCGCGAACGTGCTCGTCATCCGCGGCGCGAACGACCGCGTCTGCCCGGAGGGCTGGACGAAACGGGTGGCGACGATCATCCCGCACTCGCGCTACGTGGAGGTGCAGGGTCGCGGGCACGAGACGATGATCACCGCCGCGTCGGATGTCGCCGGGTACATCGTGCGGCACGTGTCCGGCCGGCTGTGACGGGGCCGGCCCGGCGATCGACGAGGCAGACCGTTCCTAGTCCGCTCACGGCCGCGAACGACCCGGCGAGGTGCACAATGGACGAGGTGGAGGGGGATGCATGGACGAGCAGCCGTTGATCGAGGCCGATGACGTCACCACGACGGAGGAACCGCCCGTCGGCACCCGTCCGTCGCCGCTCACGATCGCGTGGGTCGTCATCGCCGACTACGCGTACGCGGCCGTCTGGCACGCTCGTGCCCTGTTCACGCGGGAGACGCCGAAAGCCTACGCTCGCGGCGATCGCGACAAGCCGTCGATCATCCTCATCCCCGGCGTGTACGAGACGTGGATGTTCCTGAAACCCGTCGCAGACCGACTCAACGCGGACGGCTACCGCATCAAGGTCGCTCGAGGCCTCGGCTACAACCGTCGTCCCATCCGCGACACCTCCGCGAGGCTCGCTCGCGCCCTCGCCCGCCTGTCCGCGAACCCGGCCGGCAGCATCGTCGTCGCCCACAGCAAGGGCGGACTCATCGGCAAGGACCTCCTCGTCACGGGCCGGGGGCACTCAGGCATCCGAGGCGTCGTGGCCGTGTGCTCGCCGTTCTCCGGCTCGCGTCTCGCACGCTATGTGCTGCTCGACCGCAGCCTGCGCGAGTTCGACCCGCAGGACGAGACGATCGTCGCCCTCAGCAGTGAGAACGGCGTGAACGGCGACATCGTCTCCATCTACGGCGAATTCGATCCTCATGTGCCGGACGGCAGCGTCCTCCACGGAGCGACGAACGTGCTCCTCCCCGTGTCCGGACACTTCCGGATCCTCGGCAGCCCCGAGCTCGTCGACGCCGTGCAGCACGCGGTCGACGGCTTCGCCGCAGAGTGACGACGAAGAGGCCACTCGGCTCGGCCGCCGAGGGCCGGAGCCTGTGGGCGCCGAGCGCGCGGGCGCCGAGCGCGCGGGCGCCGAGCTGATGGGCACGCGCCGGGTCGTGGAACGCGAGATGATCAAGGGGTGAGCACCATGCCAGACCAGCCCCTTCCGGATCAGCCCGTTCCGTCCACCGCGCTGCCGGACATCGAGGTGTCCGCGCTCGCATCGATCCGAGACCGTCGTGTGCTCATGGTGACGGCTCGCGGTCGCGACGTCCTCTACATGCCCGGCGGCAAGATCGATGCGGGTGAGACGCCCGCGGAGGCCGTCATCCGCGAGTCGCGCGAGGAGATCGCGGTCGAACTCGAGCCGGCGAGCCTCGAGGAGCTGTTCACAGTCGTGACGCAGGCGCACGGCGAGCCGGACGGACGGCTCGTGCGCATGCGGGTGTTCAGCGGGACGACCGCCGACGAGCCGATGCCGTCGGCCGAGGTGAGCGAGCTGCACTGGGCGTCGACCGCGGACCTGCACCGCTGCCCGCCCGCCGGTGGCGAGGTGCTGCGGCGTCTGGCTGCCGCGGGCCTCATCGACTGACCCGTGCCGTTTCACAATTCCGGAACTCCTCGTCCGGAAGGCGTGAAGGCCGAGCGGGATGTTCACAACTCAGGAGCAGTACGGCGTGTCGAGGCGGGGACGCGGCGTGTCGAGCGCGACACGCCGGGACGCTCCTGAGTTGTGAACAGGCACACCCGCCGAGAGGCCCAGGGACCGGGCCGGCGGGCTGGCGGGGCGGCGCCGCGGAACTCGACTAGTGGACGTACTCGAGGAGGTCCTGGCCGAGGACACGGAGCGCATCGACGACGCCGAGGCGCGTGCCGAGCTCCGTGTCGTCGAAGGTCGTGCACACGGCGTAGCTGACGGCGCCGCGCGGACCGCGGAGGATGCCGGCCTCGGCACGCACGCCCGCGCTCGCACCGGTCTTGTTGAACAGCTGGATGCCGTGATCCGGTTCACGATGCGCGAGCGGGTCGAGCCCGAAGCCGGAGGCGACGAGCGACAGGTCGGTGTTGAGCGACAGCCAGCCGAGGACGCGTCGGCTCGTCGTGGAGTCGACGATGTCGCCCGTCGCGAGCTGCTGGAAGAGCCAGGCGAGCTCCCGGGCGGAACCGACGGAGAGCTGCGGGGCGTCGTCGAGGCCGCGGTTGTCGCGAACGATGTCGAGGAGGGCGGTGCGCTTGAGGCCGATGGCTTCCGCACGCTCCCGAACGGCGTCGAGGCCGACGAGACGGAGCAGGACGTTGGTGGCGAGGTTGTCACTCGTGGCGCCGATGAGCGCGGCGAGGTCGGCGACGGGGAGCGCGGGGGCCTGGAGGTGCTGCCAGATGCCGGAGTCGGCGACGGCGTCGAGCGGTTCGCGGTCGAGGACGGTGAGGCCGCTGAAGTCGGGGTCGCCGAGACGGGCGGCGACCTCGATGAGGAGGAGCACCTTGCCGACGGAGGCCGTGGGGACGACGACGTGGTCGTCGACGGACATGAGGGCTTCGTCCGTGGTGATGTCGTTGATGCGGAGTGAGACCTGGACTCCGCCGGCGGCGAGTTCGCCGAGTGCGGAGAATCCGCGTGTGAACGGTTCGAGCTGCTCAGCAGCGCGATGACGCCCTCGGCGCGCGTTGCGCGACCGCCGACGCTCTGACTCTTGAACGCGTGATGCCACGGGTCGACCGAGCTCCTCTGCCTGTGGTGGTGTGCAGTGAGCTCACCCCCGGGACGCCCACCTGACGCTGCTGAGCGGACCCGTTTGCGAGGGCCCGATCCGTCGTCTCCACGGTATCGTAAGCGCCCTTCGAGCTTCCTGCCAATTCGGCCTGAGCGACACCCCGGGACACCCCGAATACCCCACGAATGACGGGCTTTTTCGGCGTTACTGATGGCCCCCTGATGACCCCCTGTGGGGTTCCTGTGGCGGCTCCCGTGAAACGGCCGGAGGTCCGGGAAGTAACAGCCATGTTTCGTTTCTGGAAAAAATTTGCACAGATCCCTAACTTATTGAATACTGTTTTCACAATCACCCATCAGGAAGCCAATGACGGTTCCTGACCATCCCCCATCGAGGAGACGCACCATGCAGAAGCGCACCCTCCCGCTCGCCATCCTGGCCACCGCAGCACTCGGGCTCACCGCCTGTGCCGGTGGAGGGACCGCAGGCGGGGACACCGTTGACGGCAAGGGCCAGACACTGAACGTCTGGATCATGCAGGGCACCAACCCCGACTCGGAGAAGTTCTTCTCCCAGGTCGGCGACGACTTCAAGAAAGAGACCGGCGCAACGCTCAAGGTCGAATACGTGCAGTGGGCCGACGCCCACGACCGCTTCGTGACCTCGATCGCCGGTGGCACCACCCCCGACGTCGCAGAGACCGGCACCACCTGGACCGCCGAGTTCGCCGACGCCGGCGCGCTCGCCCCCATCGGCGACCTCGTCGACAAGGCCGGCCTCAGCAAGGACCTCGTCAAGGGCCTCGTCCAGTCGGGCACCTACGACGGAGAGATGTACGGCATGCCCTGGTACGCCGGCGTCCGCTCCATCATCTACCGCACCGACGTGTTCGACGAGCTCGGCCTCAAGGCGCCGACCAACTGGGACGAGATCGTCGCGGACGTCGCGGCCATCAAGGCGGCCAAGCCCGACATGATCCCCTTCCCCGTTCCCGGCGACGCCGAGTTCGACACCTACCCGTGGGTGTGGGGCGCCGGTGGAGAGATCTCCGAGAAGAAGGGCGACAAGTGGGTCTCGCAGCTCGCGAGCGACAAGTCGCGCGCCGGCCTGCAGTGGTGGACCGACCTCGCCCTGAAGCACAACTCCTCCTCCGCAGGTGCGACCACCTGGAAGGAGACGGACGTCATGGACAACTTCCTCCAGGGCAACGTCGCCATGGCCGTCATGGGTTCCTGGACCCCCGCGACCATCGACCAGAAGGCTCCGGACCTCAAGGGCAAGTTCGCCGCCATCCCGATCCCCGGCGAGACGGGCGGCATCTCGCCCTCCGTCCTCGGCGGTTCGCACCTGTCGATGTTCGAGACCGCGAAGAACAAGGACCTCGCGTTCAAGTTCATCGAGCTCATGACCACGGGCAAGTACGCCAGCCAGTGGGCTGACGAGACCGGGTACTTCCCCGGCCAGACCTCGCTCCTCGACGAAGCCGTGAAGAGCGACGACCCGCTGGTCCAGCCCTTCGCGAAGCAGATGGTCGACGGCGGCGCCTCCGTGCCGGTCACGCCGAAGTTCGGTGCGGTCCAGGCGAAGAAGACCACCAACGCGATGATCCAGGCCATTCTCTCCGGAGCGAAGTCGGTCGACGAGGCGACGACCGACGCCGCCAAGGAGATGGACTCCATCATGAACGGCAAGTAGTCACCCGTGACCAAGTTGAACACCCCTGTTGCCACCCGCGAAGCTCCGGCTTCGCGGGTGGCCGCGGGCCCCTCCCCCTCAGCCAAGCGGCTCACGGTGCTCATCCGCACCCGGCCGTGGCTGCTGCTCGCGCCGGCGCTCGTCATCCTCGCGGTCCTCCTCCTGTGGCCGCTCCTCCGTGTCGTTCTCTTCTCTCTGCAGGACTACGGCCTGCGCCAGATCGTCAGCGGCAAACCCAACTTCATCGGCTTCGGCAACTACGCAGAGGTCTTCGGCAATGCGACGCTGTGGACCACGGTCCTCCCCAACACCGTCATCTTCGCCGCAGCGTCCGTCATCGGCACCGTCGTCCTGGGCACGCTCGTCGCCCTCCTGATGGCGTCCCTCGGCAACTTCTGGCGCACGATCGTCGGCAGCGCCATCATGGTCGCGTGGGCCATGCCCGCCGTCACCGGCACCTACGTCTGGGTGTGGATCTTCGACGCCGACCGCGGCATCGTGAACCAGACCCTCATGGGCCTCGGCCTCATGGACGAGCCGTACAACTGGTTCACGAACCAGTTCTCCTTCTACGGCATCGCCCTCATCAACGTCATCCACCACGGCTTCCCGTTCGTGGCGATCACCGTCCTCGCCGGTCTGCTGGGCGTCTCCAAGGAGATGCTCGAAGCCGCCGAGATGGACGGGGCCGGCGCGTTCCGCCGCTTCTTCCAGATCACCTTCCCGTCGCTCAAGCAGGTCTTCTCGGTCGTCATCATCCTGTCGATCATCTGGGACTTCAAAGTGTTCGCGCAGGTCTACCTGATGCCTGGCGGCGCAGGGTCCAACCGCGACGTCCTGAACCTCGGCGTGTGGTCGTACGTGGAGTCGTTCGGTCAGAACCGCTACGGCTTCGGCTCGGCGATCGCGGTCCTCCTGACCCTGCTCCTGCTCGTCGTCACCATCATCTACATCCGTGTCCTGATGAAGGAGGAGAAGCTGTGAGCGCCCCCACCCAGAACGGCACCGCACCGGCAGACGCCACCCGCACCATCACCACGAAGGCGTCGTCGGCCACCGACAAGCCGCTCGTGCCGATGCACCGCAAGGCGAGTGCACGGACCAAGCGGATCAACACGGGCAAGGCGATCGCGGTCGTCTTCCTCCTCGTCTTCACGCTCTTCCCCGCGTACTGGATGATCTCGAGCGCGTTCGATGCGAAGGCGTCGAGCGGCGGTCAGTCCTTCATCCCGAAGGAGTTCTCGTTCAAGAACTTCGAGTACGTCCTCACCACGGGCGGATTCGACATCTTCCTGCGGAACTCGGCCATCGTGGCCGGCGCGACGGTCCTCCTGTCCGCGATCGTCGCACTGCTCGCCTCGGTCGCCGTGGCGCGGTTCAAGTTCAAGTTCCGCACGACGGTGCTCCTGATGATCCTCGTGGTCCAGATGGTGCCGCTCGAAGCCCTCGTGATCCCGCTGTTTGTCCAGGTGCGCGACCTGCAGCTCCTCAACACGCTGCTCGGCCTCATCGTCGTCTACGTGGCGCTCTCCCTCCCGTTCGGGATCTGGATGCTGCGCGGCTTCGTCGCCGCCGTCCCGGTCGAACTCGAGGAGGCCGCGTTCATCGACGGCGCCAGCTGGTGGCGCATGTTCCGTTCGGTGCTCCTGCCCCTCGTGGCGCCCGGACTCGTCGCGACGAGCGTGTTCAGCTTCATCACAGCGTGGAACGAGTTCATCTTCGCGATGACGCTCCTCGGCGGTTCGACGGAGAACTACACGGTGGCGATCGGCCTCAAGCAGTTCTTCGGGCTCCACTCGAACGACTGGGGCTCGGTCATGGCCGCGTCCACGATCATCACCATCCCGGTCATGATCTTCTTCATCCTCGTGCAGCGTCGCCTCTCGGGCGGCCTCGTGGCCGGAGCGGTCAAGGGATGAGCGCCGTGGACGAGAACACCCTTGTGGACGACAGCACGCTCGATCCGGACGTCGCGCGTCTCGTGCGCGGAGTGCTGTGGCCGGGGTTCCTCGGCCGCAGCGCCCCCGAGTGGCTGCTGCGCGAGCTCGACGGCGGCCTGGCCGGCGTCGTGTACTTCGGCCAGAACATCGGGCCGGACGCCGCTGAGACGGCTGCCCTGTCGGCGACGCTCCGCGAGCACCGCCCCGGCATCCTCATCGGCGTCGACGAGGAGGGCGGCAACGTCACCCGCCTCGAGACCCGGACGGGTTCGACGCTGCCAGGGCACGCGCAGCTCGGCGCGCTCGACGACGTCGAGGTCACGAAGGCCGTCGGAGTGGAGATCGCTCGCCGACTCCGCGAGGTCGGCACGAACGTGGCGCTCGCACCCGTCGCCGACGTCAACACGAACGCGCTGAACCCCGTCATCGGGAACCGCTCGTTCGGGTCGACGGGCGCACTCGTCGCGCGGCACACGGCCGCCCTCGTCGAGGGCCTGCAGTCGGCCGGCGTCGCGGCGTGCGTGAAGCACTACCCCGGCCACGGTGACACCGCGAGCGACTCGCACCTGTCGCTGCCGCGCATCGAACTGCCGCTCGAGGACATCGAACGCGAGCACCAGCCGCCGTTCCAGGCCGCGATCGATGCGGGCGTGGCGAGCGTCATGACCGCGCACATCGTGGTTCCCGCCCTTCGACAGGCTCAGGGACCGGACGAATCGGTCACTGAGCTTGTCGCCCTTCGACAGGCTCAGGGACCGGACGAATCGGTCACTGAGCTTGTCGAAGTGCCGGCCACGCTCAACCCGGTCGCCCTCGACCGCCTCCGCGCGAGCGGCTTCGACGGCGCGATCATCTCCGACGCACTCGACATGGCCGCCATCCGCAGCACCGTCGGTTCCGGTCACGGCGGCGTCCTCGCCCTGCGCGCCGGCGTCGACCTGCTCTGCATCGGCAATCCGTCGAACCTCGGACCCAAGATGGGTGCGACGACCGATGAGGACGACTACCGCGAGGTCTTCGACGCCGTCTACGAGGCGATCCTGGACGGGTCGCTCGACCGGGCGATCGTCGAGCGGGCGGCTGACCGCGTCCGGGTCCTCTCCGCAGGCCTCGCCGACGTGCCGCTGCCGGAGGCGCAGTCGTTCTCGGGAACGATCGACGACGTCATCACGGTCACGGGCGATGTCACGATCGACGCGGATTCCGTGACGCTCCTCGATCTCCGCAACCGGCCGACCTTCGCGGTCGCCTCGGCCGCGGATCCGTTCGTCGACGCGCTCTCCGAACGGTTCACGGTCATCCGCGTCCCCGTCGGCGAATCGCTCGCGGACGGTGTAGCCACCGCCCTCGACTCCGCACTCGATGCGCTGGACGCGGCCGACGGCCTCGTCGTCGTGACGGACCAGCGCAGCATCGCCGGACCCCAGGGCGACGCGGTCGGTCGCATCGCCGAACGTCGCCCTGACGCAGTGCTCGTCGGCGTCGGGCTCCCGGCGACCCTCCCCACCGAGCTCGCCTCGATCGACTGCCTCGCCGCTTCCCGGCTCTCCGCCGATCGGGTCCGCGACCTCGTCGGCGGCACGGCGTGAACACCATCGTGACCGCTCCGGTCCTCCGGTCCGTCGCACCGTCGACGGACCGGACGACGGCGGCAGGGAACACAGGCCTTGACGGGGCCACCGGAACTACAGCACCATCAGCACCACAGACGGAACGGAACATGACGAACGACGAACTCGCGGTACTGGCCATCGACCTGGGGAAGACCTCCTGTCGGGCCCGGGTGACGATCGGAACGGGTGAAGCCGCGACGGTCCTCGCCGAAGCGCACGGCGCCGGCGCCCCCGGCCTCGCCGATCACGAGGGCGCAGAGCTCTCCGCGCGTGCCGTCCTCGACACGGTCGCCCACATCCCCGCCGACGTGCTCGCACGCGTCCGGCGCGTCGGCATCGGCGCTGCCGGCGTCGAAGCCGCACCGGAGGAGGTGGCCGCGTTCACCGCGGAACTCCACCGTGAGCTCGATGCGACGATCGCCGTCGTCAACGACGCCCTCGCCGCGCATGCCGGAGCATTCGCCGGCGGACCCGGCACCGTCCTCATCGCGGGCACCGGCGCCGTCGTCTTCGACGTCGATCGGCTCGGCGGCGTCCGCCAGATCGACGGCTGGGGCCCCTGGCTCGGCGACGAGGGAAGCGGCCGTTGGATCGGCCAGCAGGGCCTCGAAGCGGCGCTGCGTGCTGCGGACGGCCGCGGACCGGCCACACTGCTCGCGGCCGATGCGGAAGCCCTCGCCGGCTCCTTCGCCGCCCTCCCCCTGTGGGTCTCGCAGACGGGCGCCCCCGCCCGCCAGCTCGGCACCTTCGCCCCCACCGTCATCGCACGCGCCGAACAGGGCGATGCGGTCGCGGCGGACATCATCGACCAGGCGTGCACGCACCTCGCCGTGAGCGCCAACGCGGCATCGACGGGCTCCGTGTGCGTCGTGGGCGGCATCGCCTCCCAGCCGTACTTCGCCGCACACCTCCGCACGGCGATGGAGCGCATCGGCGTGGAACTCGTCGCACCGCTCGGAGACGCCCTCGACGGCGCACGGCTCGTGGCACTCGACCACGGCATCACCTACGACGGAAGGGTCGTCCGCGATGACGTCCGAGCGGCCTGAGCGCCAGTCGCTGCCCGAAAGCGCAGCGCGGCCTGAGCGGCCTGAGCACTCTGTGCTGCCCGAACACACTGCTCGGCCTGAAAGCCCAGCGCAGCCCGATCGCACGGCCCTCCGCGCCGAGCTCGCCACGCTCTCCACCGAGCAGGTCGGCGAGCAGTACCCCGACCTCGACGCGCTCGACACCGCGGAGCTCGTCGCGGCGATGAACGACGGCAACCGGTCCGTGCCAGACGCCATCGCTGCGGTCGAACCACAGATCAGCGCGGCGATCGACGGCATCGTCGAACGCCTCCGCCGCGGCGGACGACTCATCTACATCGGCGCGGGCACCGCGGGTCGCATGGGCATCCTCGACGCGAGCGAGGCCCCGCCGACCTTCGGTACCGACCCCGGCCTCATCGTCGGCATCATCGCGGGCGGCCCCGGAGCCATCCAGCAGGCCGTCGAGGACGCGGAGGACCACGCGCACGTCGGCCGCAGCGACCTCGAAGCGATCGGCGTCGGCCCGGACGACTGCGTCGTGGGCGTCTCCGCCTCCGGCCGCACCCCGTACGTCCTCGGCGCGATCGAGTACGCGAAGAGCGTCGGCGCCCTCACCGTCGGCATGTCCTGCAACGGCGGCTCGCCGCTCGGCTCTGGCGCGGACATCGGCATCGAGACCGTCGTCGGACCGGAACTCCTGACGGGCTCCACCCGCCTCAAGGCCGGAACCGCCCAGAAGCTCGTCCTCAACATGCTCTCCACCATCTCGATGGTGCGCCTCGGCAAGACCTACCGGAACCTCATGGTCGACCTCCGTGCGACCAACGAGAAACTCCGAGCCAGGTCCGAACGAACCGTTATGCTGGCGACGGGCACCGACGCCACGACGGCGTCGAGGGTCCTCGATGAGGTCGGAGGCTGGGTGAAAGCGGCGATCCTCGTGCTGTCCACCGGGCTGAGCGCCGCCGATGCGGTCACCACGCTCCGCGAGGGCGACGGCTCGCTGCGCACCGCCATCGAACACGCGACCGGCACCACCCCAGGCACCGGCGGTCATGTCGACTGACGCGCTCCTCGCGCTCCGGCAGGCCCTCCCCCGGCTGAGCGCAGCGGAGACGAGGGTGGCCGAGACGATCATCGAGACGCCGTCGCTCGTCGTCGAACTCACCATCACGGAGCTCGCGAAGGCGTGCGGCACGTCCCAGGCGACCGTCGCACGGTTCTGCCAGACCGTCGGTTACACCGGCTACCGCGAGTTCCGCGTCGCTATCGCCACCTCGACGAGCCGGGAACAGGCGGAGCGCGATCGGTTCGACGTGCACGAAGCCGACATCGACCCGGACGACAGCGTCGAAGCGGTCGTGGCGAAGGTCGCGTACCAGGAGGTGCAGGCGATCGAGCTGACCGCGAAGTCGCTCGACCTCACGGCGCTCGACGCCGTCGTGGACGCGGTCATCGCGGCGCCGCGCATCGACCTCGTCGGCTTCGGCTCGTCCGGTCTCACGGCCCAGGACCTGCACCAGAAGTTGTACCGCATCGGCATGGTGGCCAACTGCTTCACCGACGTGCACTTCGCGCTGCCCTCGGCCGCATTGCTCGGCGAGGGCGGCGTCGCGATCGGGTTCTCCCACTCCGGCGAGACGATCGAGACGGCGCACGCCCTCGAGGTCGCGAAGTCGTCCGGCGCGACGACCGTCTGCATCACGAACTTCCCCGACTCCCCCATCGCGCACGCCTGCGACCTCGTGCTCACGACGCAGGCGCGCGAGAGCCGATACCGGTCGGGGGCGATGTCCAGTCGCATCGCGCAGCTCGCGCTCGTCGACCTCCTGTTCATCCGGGTGGCGCAGCGGCGCTTCGACGCCGTCGCCGAGCCGCTCCGAGTGACGTTCGACGCCGTGCAGTCGCACCGCATCACGCCGGAGCCGCGGCGCGCCCACCGAGCGTAGGCGCCCGGCCTCTCCGCCGTACCCGTTCCCTGAGCATGTCGAAGCGCCCTGGTCACGGAGCCGCACCCGGTCACTGAGCCTGTCGAAGTGCCTGGTCACGGGGCCGGACCCGGTCACTGAGCCTGTCGAAGTGCCACCCATCGCGCATAACTCCTTCGATTCGCACCGGAGGCATCGCCGCGGCCGCAGAATTCCGGGCTTTCGGATTCGCCGACGTCCGAATCGAAGGAGTTGCGCGCAACGAGCGGAGGGACCGGCGGAGCGCACGTTGACAGTGCCCCCGCGCCAGGATTACTGTGAGTGCGGGGATTTGCAACGGGCGTTGCGTAGTTTGCAACCTGAGGCGAAACGCAGGGTGATGAGAGCAGCAACGATGAGCATGCACGCCGGTGGATCCGACCACGCCACGACGCATCCGTTCCGTGACGGCCGCCATGCCCCCGCGACCCTCGCATCGCTCCTCCCGGCCTGGATCCGCGACGAGGACGACAGCACGATGCTCGACCGTCTCCGCGACCAGCGCACCACGACGCGTCTCGAACTCGAGCACACGACCGTCGACTGGTCCGGGGTCTGGATCGCCGCCGTCTCCCATCCAGATCTCGCGGAACTCGTCGGCCGGAACGTCGCCGAACTCGCGAGCGAAGCCGGTCAGACGGCCGCCGAGGTCGTGACCGACACGCTCATCGCTGACCGGCTCTCGACGAAAGTACTCACCGAGCTCCACTGAGCACGTCGCCCTCGATCTGCGACTGTCGGGGCCCTTCGACAGGCTCAGGGACCGGGCCACCGCTCCCAGAGCGTCCGGACCCAGAGCGTCTGGTCCCTGAGCCTGTCGAAGGGCACGACACCGCCCCACCCGAACCACCCGCCCCACCCGAACCGCAAGCCCCACCCGCATCCACCACTCGAGGAAGACTCCGCATGCTCCCCCAGCCAACCTCCGTCCGACCGCTCGACGGATCGTTCACCCTCGCCGAGGAGACCGCCCTGGGCGGCGACGTCCGCTTCACTTCGGCGATGCGCTGGCTTCGCGGCGTCCTGCAGGCGTCGACCGGCTTCGAGTTCGCAGCACCCGATGCGGGCAGCACCCCCACGGGGACCGCACCTGCCGGCATCGACTTCGCGTTCGAGGACGGCCTCGACGCCGAGGAGTACCGCATCAGGGTCGACGCGTCCGGCGTGCACATCACGGCCTCCGAGCCCGCCGGCGCGTTCTGCGCGGCCGTGACCGTGACCCAGCTGCTCCCGGCGGCGGTCAACCGCCGCGGACGCATCGGCGTCCAGGACTGGCGCATCGAGGGCGTTTCGATCGAGGACGCCCCGCGCTTCGGCTGGCGCGGCGTGATGCTCGACGTCGCCCGCCACTTCATGCCGAAGTCCGACGTGATGCGCTTCATCGACCTCGCCGCCCGCCACAAGCTCAACGTGCTCCACTTCCACCTGACCGACGATCAGGGCTGGCGCATCGAGATCAAGCGCTACCCGCGGCTCACCGAGGTCGGCGGATGGCGCACCGAGAGCCAGGACGGCGCAGCGCGCGAGGTCGGCGGAGACGGGCGCCCGCACGGCGGCTTCTACACGCAGGACGACCTCCGCGAGATCGTCGCCTACGCCGCCGACCGCTTCGTCACGGTCGTCCCGGAGATCGACATCCCCGGCCACGCGCGCGCCATCGTCACCGCCTACCCGGAACTCGCCGTCTCGGACGTCGAGGACGAGGAGCACGCCGTCTGGACCCGCTGGGGCATCAACGAGACAGTCCTCAACATCGAGGAGTCGACGGTCCAGTTCTTCCGGAACGTGTTCGACGAGGTCATGGACGTCTTCCCCGCCGCATACATCGGCGTCGGCGGCGACGAGGCGAAGAAGGTCCAGTGGGAGCAGAGCGCCTCCACGGCCGCGCGGATGACCGAGCTGGGGCTCGCGAACGCCGACGAGGTGCAGTCCTGGTTCATCCACCAGCTGGACGACCACCTGACGGCCGCCGGACGCCGACTGTTCGGCTGGGACGAGATCCTCGAGGGCGGGCTCGCTCCCGGCGCCACGATCGCGTCCTGGCGCGGCCTGCGCGGTGCGGTCGCCGCTGCGAAGTCGGGTCACGACGTGGTCGCCTGCCCGGACGACAAGGTGTACCTCGACTACCGCGAGTCCGAGCACCCGGGCGAGCCGACCCCCGTCGGCCCGGTCCTGACGGTCGAGGACGTCTATGCGTTCGAGCCCGTCCCCGAATCGCTCACCCCCGAGGAGGCGCTCCACGTCATCGGCGGTCAGGCGAACATCTGGACCGAGCACATGGACACCGCCCGCGTCGTCGACTACCACGCGTTCCCGCGCCTGTGCGCCCTCGCCGAGGTCGTCTGGCATCGGGGGGAGCGCGACTTCACTGCGTTCTCGGAGCGCCTCGAAGCCCACCTGCCGGTCCTTGAGGCGCTCGGCGTCGAGTACCGACGCGCCGACGGCCCCCGCCCGTGGCAGGAACGCCCGGACGCCCCCGGCCGCCCGACGACGCTCGAAGCCCGCCTCGCCCTCGTCGCCGCGATGACCGAGAACATCGCCGTCGAGTAGCGTCCGCGCCCTCCCGTCAGCATCGCCCGTCCAGCCCGCGGACTGCGGTCGTCGCTGCGCCGGTTCCGTCCCGGCCAGCAGCGACCGACAGTTCGCGGGCTGTTCAGATATGGTCCTTCCGGTTGACGTTTTCGTTATCCGCCGGGCGCTATCGTTGCGATGACATTGGATATCGCGCGGTCTCCCCCGAAGGGGCCGTGTGTGCGAATCACGGGGGAATCACCATGGGTGCACTCAACGACGGCCTGCGCGCGGTCAAGGCGGAGGGCATCCGCTCAACGCTCTGGCGCACCGGGAACTATCTCAACGGCCGGTTCAATCCGATGCGGAAGAACCACGTCGACCTGTATCCGAGCGATGCGATCGCCGCCGACTGGACGATCCCCCGGAACTTCAACGCGGAAGCGTTGCCGGCTCGCCCGTACGACATCGCCTGGTTGATCTCACCGCCCAGCCGCACCTCGGGCGGGCACCAGAACGCGTTCCGGTTCATGGAGTTCCTCGAGCAGGCCGGGCACCGGCTGACGGTGTACCTGTACCAGGCGTCGCCGATGCCGGCGGTGGACATCGACGGCATCCGGGCGATGATGCGCGCCTCGAGCGCCTACCCGGACCTGCAGGCCGAGTTCGTCCGCTACGACCCGGCCACGGGCATCGCCCCGGGCGCGGACGTCGTGGTGTCCTCGGACTGGCAGACCGCGTACCCGGCCTACCGCTACGCGGGTCCCGCGAAGCGGTTCTCGTTCGTGCAGGACTTCGAGCCCTGGTTCTATCCCGCGAGCAGCCAGTACGTCCTCTCGGAGAACACCTACCGGTTCGGCTTCCACGGGTTCTCCGCCGGGCGCTGGCTGGCGCAGAAGGTCACCGACGAGTACGGGATGAGCTGCGACCACTACGACTACTCCGTCGACAAACAGCACTACTCCCACACCAACGATGCACCCCGCACGGAGATCCTCTTCTACGCGCGCCCGCCGACCCCGCGCCGCGGGTGGGAGATCGGTGAGCTCGCGCTGACCGAGTTCCACCGGCTCCGCCCGGACGTGACGATCAACCTCGTCGGCTGGGACATGTCCGGGTACGACGTGGCCTTCCCGTTCGTGAACCGGTCGGCCATGGACATCGATCAGCTCAATGCCGTCTACAACCGGTGCGCGGCCGGCCTCGTCCTGTCCCTGACCGACATGTCCCTGCTGCCGCTGGAAGTCATGTCCTCCG
The DNA here is from genome assembly GCF_050587525.1 of Plantibacter lichenum. NCBI lineage: Bacteria > Bacillati > Actinomycetota > Actinomycetes > Micrococcales > Microbacteriaceae > Plantibacter > Plantibacter lichenum. Next base: position 443,533 of record NZ_JBOBFT010000001.1, read on the forward strand.
GGGTCGTGCCCGTCGTGAACGACAGCGAGAACACCCGCGGCGTCCTCGACAGCGAACACATCGAGTACGTTCCCCTCTCCCCCGCCGCGATCGCCCGGAAACTCGTCGAGATCATCGAACGACCAGATGCCGTCGAGCACTCCCGCACGATCGCCGCATCGATCACCGCGAAGGACTGGTCCGACCCGGGTCGGGTCTTCGTCGAGCGCTTCGAACACGCGATGCAGACCTCCCTCTGAGCCGGGACAGACGAGCGAGGCGACATGGGGGCGCATCATCCGGGGCCACGGCACGCGCGGCAGGACCGGCAGGGCGTTCGCAGACGTGTGTTCATGGGCGCCGCGTTCGGTGCGTTGGGTGTCGCCGCCCTCGGAGCCGGGGCTGCGGCACTCACCGACGACGGCCTGACCACGCTGCTCGGAGGTGCCGCCCCGACGAGCACCGCCGCAGCAGGGGGACGACCGGCGCCAACGGGCCCGGCGTCGGCGCCTCCGTCCGAGACGCCGGTTCCCACGCCGACGCCGACGCCCACGCCCACGCCGACCGGCGTCAGGTCCGTCGCGCCCGCCATCGAGCGGGTGGCGCTCCCCGGCCCCGGGCACGGCATCTCCAGCCTGCCGGTCGCCGGCCCCTACATCGCCTGGACGGTGGACGACGGAGCCGACGCGAACGTCATCCACGCCTACGCGACGTTCGCCAAGGAGACAGGCACCAGACTGACGTTCTTCCCCAACGCCAAGTACGAGGGGTGGACGACGCACGCCGGGCTCATCCGGCCGCTCGTCGAATCCGGCCAGATCACGATCGGCAACCACACCTACGACCACACCGACCTCACCTCGCTGAGCGATCAAGGCATCATCGACGAACTCACCCGCAACGAGGCGGCGCTCGTCGCGCTCTACGGGGCGGACCCGAAACCGTTCTACCGGCCACCGTTCGGGTACCGGAACGACCGGACGGACGCCGTCGCAGCCAGCATCGGCTACACGACACCGGTCATGTGGTACGGATCGATCGCGGACTCCAGCTTGATCTCCCCCGACCAGCTCCTCGGCTTCGCGGACACGTGGTTCCAGCCCGGGAGCATCGTCATCGGCCACGCGAACTTCCCAACGGTCACGACCGTGTTCCCGCAACTGCGCAAACTGCTCCTCGACCGAGGCCTGCAGACGGTGACCCTCCGGGACGTCTTCCTCACCTGACGCCCCGCCACGCGGCCCGTCCCGAGTCGCGCACCGGACGGGTTCAGCGAACCGGGAGCCGGCGCTGAAACACTGGCGACATGACGACCATCACGCTGTCCAGGGACCTCACCGCCTATCGCGCCGACCCGCCGAAGGGCGTCGAGCTCCGCGGCGCCATCGTGCTCATCCACGAGATCTGGGGGCTCGTCCCGCACATCACCGATGTCGCGGACCGCCTGGCTGCGGAAGGGTACCTGGTCGTCGCACCCGACCTGCTGAGCGGCGTCGGCGTGACCCCGGACGTCGGCGAGGAGCTGCAGGCGGTGCTGTTCAGCGGCGATGAGGCGACGCGCACCGCCGCCCAGCCGCGACTCCGCGAGCTGACCGCACCCGTCCACGCTCCCGAGTTCGCCGCCGAGGCCGTCCCCGCCCTCGGGAAGGTCGTCGACCTGCTGTTCGACGAGCCTGGCGTGGACGGTCGCATCGCCGTCATGGGCTTCTGCTTCGGTGGCGGCTACAGTTTCGCCCTCGCCGCGGCGGATCGTCGCATCCGCGCCGCCGTCCCGTTCTACGGCTACCCGCCCGAACCGGCCGCTGTCACCGCAATCGCCTGCCCTGTCCTCGCGTTCTACGGCGATGAGGACGAACGCCTCATGAAGACGCTCCCCGAGCTCACCGAGACGATGGAGGATGCGCGCGTCGAGTTCACCGCGACGGTCTACCCCGGCGCAGGACACGCGTTCTTCAACGACTCGAACTCCATCACCTACCGGGAGGACGCTGCGGCCGACGCCTGGGCGAAGACCCTGGCCTTCCTCGACGGGGCGCTCGGCAACGCCTGAGGTCCCTTGCCGTCGACTCATTCCGGCGTCTGGCCGTTCACAACTCAGGAGCGTCCCGGCGTGACGCGGCGGTCGGACGGCGTGTCGCGCGCGACACGCCGCGGCCGTCCTGAGTTGTGAACAGGGAGCCGGGCTCGGAGGTGGGCGGATGGTGCCGGCAACGAGGGCAGCAGCGGGCACGATGGCGGCGGACGCACGTCGGCCTGGCGGGGAGCGGACGGCATCGATACGCTCTCCGCATCGGCGATGCCACGAGGAGGCACGGCAATGAAGCTCACACTGACGGAGTTCGTCTCGCTCGACGGCGTCGCCCAGGGCCCAGGATCACCGGACGAGGACACGAGCGACGGGTTCAGTCGCGGCGGCTGGTTCGTCCCGTACATCGACGAGTCCTTCATCGGCATCGTCACCGGATGGTTGGAGGAGGCCGACGGGCTCCTGCTCGGCCGCCGCACGTACACGGCGTTCGCTCGCGACTGGCCGCCGATGCTCGACCCGGACGACCCCGTCTCCGTGATGATGAACGGACTGCCGAAGTACGTCGCGACGAACACGCTCATCGAGGCCGGCTGGGCGCCGTCGACGATCCTGTCGGGCGATGTGGTCGCACAGGTCGCAGAGCTGAAGAAGCGGCCAGGACGCGAACTGCAGATCCACGGCAGCGCGCGGCTCGCCCACTCGTTGCTCACCGCGGGCCTCGTCGACGAGGTGCGGCTCGTCATCGCACCGGTCGTCGTCGGAGCGGGTCGACGGCTGTTCCCGGACGGCGCGGCACCCGTCGGCTTCGAACCGCTCAGCAGCCGGACGACCCCTGGCGGCTTCACGATCCTGCACCTGGCGGCGACCGGGGAACCCGCGTTCGACACCTACGGGACGTGAGCATCCGGCCCTGCGATCCCGGAGTTCCTGTTCACAACTCAGGAGCGCCGCGGCGTGGCGGGATGATCGCGCGGCGTGTCACGGCCGACACGCCGCAGTGCTCCTGAGTTCTGAACACGTGCACTTCGACAGGCTCAGCGAACGGGTGCAGGCCCAGCGAACGGGTGCAGGCCCAGCGAACGGGTGCAGGCCCAGCGAACGGGCGCAGGCCCAGCGAACGGGGCGCGGACGACGACGGCCCACGGGAGCACCGTGGGCCGTCGTCGTGCGGGATGCGTCGTGCGCGGGGCTAGGCGCCCTTGAGGCGTTCCGCGAGGTACGCGCTCAGTTCGTCGATCGGGACGCGCTCCTGGAGCATCGTGTCGCGGTCGCGGACGGTGACCGCGTTGTCCTCGAGCGAGTCGAAGTCGACCGTGACGCAGTACGGCGTACCGATCTCGTCCTGGCGGCGGTAGCGGCGGCCGATCGCGCCCGAGTCGTCGAAGTCGATGTTCCACTGCTTGCGGAGGTCGTCACCGATCTGACGAGCGAGCGGCGACAGGGCCTCGTTGCGCGACAGCGGCAGCACGGCGGCCTTGACCGGAGCCAGACGCGGGTCGAGGTGCAGGACCGTGCGGGTCTCGACCTTGCCCTTGGCGTTCGGCGGGAGCTCCTGCTCCTCGTACGCGTCGACGAGGAACGCCATGAGCGCACGCGTCAGACCGAACGACGGCTCGATGACATACGGCACCCAGCGTTCGTTCTTGGCCTGGTCGAAGAAGGAGAGGTCCTTGCCGGAGTTCTCGGCGTGGGTCGCGAGGTCGTAGTCGGTGCGGTTCGCGACGCCCATGAGCTCGCCCCACTCACTGCCTGCGAACCCGAACTGGTACTCGATGTCGACGGTGCGCTTGGAGTAGTGGGCGAGCTTCTCCTGCGGGTGCTCGAACCAGCGGATGTGCTCCGGCGTCATCCCGAGATCGATGAACCACTCCCAGCACAGGTCCATCCAGGTCTGCTGCCACTCGTCGTCCGTGCCCGGCTCGACGAAGAACTCGATCTCCATCTGCTCGAACTCGCGCGTGCGGAAGATGAAGTTGCCCGGCGTGATCTCGTTGCGGAACGCCTTACCGATCTGGCCGATGCCGAACGGCGGCTTCTTGCGTGACGTCTGGAGGACGTTCGCGAAGTTCGTGAAGATGCCCTGCGCGGTCTCCGGACGGAGGTAGTGCAGTCCGGTCTCGTCATCGACGACGCCGAGGAATGTCTTCAGCAGACCCGACATCTGACGGATCTCGGTCCACTGACCGACCTTCTCGGGGTGCTCGGGGTCCGGGATGTCGGCGAGCCCGTTGACGGGCGGGTGTCCGTGCTCGGCCTCATACGCTTCGAAGAGGTGATCGGCACGGTAGCGCTTGTGCGTGATGAGGGACTCGGTGAGCGGGTCGCTGAACACCTTGACGTGACCGGACGCCTCCCAGACGGGCGTCGGCAGGATGACGGCGGAGTCGAGGCCCACCATGTCGCCGCGGCCGCGCACGAACGCGTTCCACCACTGCTTCTTGATGTTCTCCTTGAGCTCGACGCCGAGCGGCCCGTAGTCCCACGCCGACCTCGTACCGCCGTAGATGTCTCCGGACGGGAAGACGAAACCTCGGTGCTGGGCCAGGGTGATGACCGAATCGAGGCGGGACTGCTCTGCCATGGTGCTCCTCTGCGCCGCTGGGGATGCGGCTTGTGCTGCGTGGTGCTGACGCCTGGCTGGCGCCCGCTCCCAAACGCCTCTCATCCTACGGGCGCGTGGGCGGAGGATGCGAAACGAGCGCCCGCCGCCGAATCACGCCGATCCACGGCTCATCTTCAGGATTGAATGACCCTCCTGTGTGATTCTCATGAAGGCCTTTCTGAACGGAGTCGGATGAACTGGTTGTGGCGCATCGATGTGGTGGACGGTCCCGTGGTCTGGGGACTGCGGATCGCCAGCATCGCGGCACTCGCGTACGTGTTCTTCCGGCGGCGGGGTGGTCGCGTCTGGTACCTCAGCGCGATCGGAGCGCTGGCGGTCGGCGCGCTCATCGGCCTGGGGGTCGTGTGGCTGCTCTTCGACGTGTTGAACACCTTCAACAGCCCGCTCATCAGCGGGGTCAGGCGATGGGCGGTACTCACGTTCGCCGGTGTCGCACTCGCCCTGCTCGGGGTGTTCTGGCGCGGACGGTGGTGGAGGCGCCTGCTCTCGGCGCTCGCGATCATCGTGTTCCTGCTCACGGGGTTCGTGGGGATCAACCGTGCGTACGGGCTGCAGACGACGATCGGGGCCGTGTTCCACATCAACACCGATGAGACGGTGAACGTCATCCATCCTCCGAAGGAAAGTGCATCCGTCGAACCGAAGTCACCCCTCTACACGAGGTGGAAACCGCCGGCAGACATGCCGTCCGTCGGGCAGCACGGACCGTTGCCCATCGACCAACAGGTGCCGAACACCGCCTCAGGGTTCCCCGCCAGGCCTGCGGAGGTCTACTACCCGCCTGCCGCGCTGGTGCAGAATCCTCCAGCCCTGCCGTTCGTCCTGATGATGATGGGCCAGCCGGGCGATCCGGACTCCAAGTGGATCGGCGCCGCCCTCGACAAGATCTCCGCCGAGCACGACGGGCTCGCCCCGATCGTCCTCGTGGTGGACCAATTGGGCGACCCGGCCCAGGACCCGCTGTGCATCGATGGGAAGCTCGGCAACGTCGAGACGTACGTGATGCAGGACGTGGTGCCGTGGGTGCAACAGAACCTGCACGTGATGAAGCATCGGGATGCCTGGACCGTCGCGGGGTATTCGGCCGGCGGCGGCTGCGCCCTTTATTTCGGCGCGAAGTACCCGAAGACGTTCGGCAACATCGTCAGCATCTCCGGTGAGGTCTACTCCGGTGCTGAATCGGCTGAGGCCAACCTGCAGTCGATGTTCGACGGCGACCAGGCAGCGTACGACGCGATCAAACCGACGACGATCTACCAGACCACGTCCTACCCGGACACGCATGCGTACTTCTCGGCGGGGTCGGCGGATCCCGCGTACGTCGAGTACATGAACGAGGCCGCTGCATCCGCCTCGACAGCCGGCATCCACGCGGAGACGTTCGTGGTCCCGGGAGGCGACCACGTCATCGGCGGCCTGACCGGCGGTCTCGACCTGACCCTCCGCGCCCTCTATCCCCGGCTCGGCCTCGCCCCTCCTCCCTAACCCGCCCTTCCCGAGGCACGTGTGAGAATGGGCGATGCCGCGGCGGCGGCAGGCGCGAGCGGGAGGCAGGACCGGATGGCAGAACCGAACGCAGGAACCCGCGCATCGCTGCGGCTGCTCGCCGGGTCGAAGCACGGTGCGGCGCTCCCCTACCTGCTGCTCGCGCTGACCTTCGTGACCGGACTCGTCGACGCCGTGAGCGTCCTCGAACTCGGCCGGGTCTTCGTCGCGAACATGACGGGCAACGTCGTCTCGATCGGCTTCGCGATCGCCGGCGCTCCCGGCTTCTCGCTCTGGGGCTCTGCGCTCGCGTTGGCAGGCTTCGTTGCCGGGGCGACGATCGGAGGCGGGATCGTCGCTCGGGTGTCCGTACCGCGCCGGACGATGCTCCGGAACGTCCTCCTGATCGTCGTGCTCTTCTTCATCGCGTCGACCGTCATCGCGTGGACGACCGATGACGCCGCGGGGCCGCTCGCGCAGAACGCGATCGTCGTCCTCACGTCATTCGCACTCGGCCTGCAGAACGCCGCCGTCCGACACCTCGCGGTCCCCGACCTCACCACGACGGTGCTGACCATGACGATCACGGGCATCGCGGCCGACATCCGTTCCGGTGATCGCATCGCCGTCACGCGACGTGCGTTCGCCATCGTGTCGATGCTCCTCGGCGCGACCGCGGGCGGCTTCATCGTGCTGCACCTCGGTGTGACGGTCGCCCTCGCCGTCATCGTCGTCGTCCAGCTCGTGGTGGCGGCGTTCCTCGCGTTCCTCCCACCCGACCCCGGCGCTCCCGCTGCCGAGGGGTCGCGAACTGCGGGTTGAGGACGCCGGCACCCACACGATGGGACCCCTCGGCAGAGATGGGTGGGCACGGGGCCGGGGAGACAGAAGCTAGGGACGGGCTGGGGACGACGCGGCGGCGCGGTAGGCGCTGGGGAGCATGCCGTAGCGGGACTTGAACGCGGTGCGGAGCTCGAACGCGGACCCGAAGCCCGCACGGGCGGCGAGCTCGCCCATCGTGATCGTCGCAGCGCCGGGGCCCGCGAGGTAGAGGGCGGCGGTCTCGGCACGACGCGCGGCGATCTCCCCGGCGATCGACGTCTCGCTGTCCTGGAACGCGCGCTGCAGATGCCGCAGCGACACCCCGAGCGGAGCGGCCACGGTCTTCGGCGACAACGCGGGATCCCGATGCCGTTCGGCGATGTACGTCATCGCCCGGCTGCGCAATCCCACGCGCAGGTCCTCGCTGTCCATCGCGTACCCGCCCGCTTCGAGCAGCATCCCGACGACGAGGTCCTCGACCGCACGGCCCGCGACGAGCAGTCCTGGTTTCGTCGGATTCCACGCGGCGTCCGCGATGGCGAGTCCCAACTCCCGCAGCGGCGCACCGAGCGATGTCGGCGGCCCGCCGAACCGGAATCGATGCGCACTCAGCTGGATGCCGCGCTCGCGAAGGCGACTCTCCGGCATCCGGATGTTCAGCGCCCGGGTGCTCTCGAGCGCTGACAGGTTGTAGCCGGAGAGGTCGGTCGCGACGAAGACACCGCCGCGGTTGAGCGTCGCCTCGGTGCCGCCGTTGGGGCCGAAGTCGCACGTGCCGTCGAGCACGAATCCCACGTGCACGGTACCGGTGGACTGCGCATCCTCACCACGGATGCGGATGGCGGACTGTGTGGTCCGCATCACAACCGTGTCGCCGAGGATGCGAGACTGAGCGGAGAAGTGGAAGACGGAGTCGGAGCGGGTCCAGAAGCCCCTCGCGACCCGCTCGACCCGCTCCTCGGGAACCGGGAACGGCGAGGTCTGCTCGATGATGTGGCGCATCGCGCGTTTCGAGATGGGCTTCCACATGGGTTGGTCCTTGCTCGGCGTCCCTGGGCGGTTCGACCCGGCCGCCGAGTCGCGCTCAGGCCGTCCTGAATTCCGTTGCGGGATCGTCATGAACCGCGATCCCTCCCGGAGCGTACCGCGAGCGAACGGGTCCGGGTGAAATCCCTCGGAGAGCCGGGAGGCGTGTCGCAGAACTGCTTCGGACGAGCGATGCAGGTTCTCGCGCCACCGTCACAGCACTTCTGCGTCACAACACGTGGCGGATATCTGAGACGGTCCTACAGTCGAGCCAACAGACGACGCAGACTGCCCGAGTCCGGCCGTCACGCACGGGGCGACCCGGGCTGATGCGCCGCCTCTCCTCCGATGCCGGCATCCCGGCCGGCTCTGCAGCGCTCGAAAGGCGATAACGCACGTGAACTTCCTCGACGCCCTCTGGCTCATCATCGTGGCCTTTTTCTTCATCTCCTACATCGGCATCCTCTTCGCGATCATCCGCGACCTCTTCCGCGACGGCAGCCACAACGGCTGGTGGAAGGCCGTCTGGATCGTCTTCCTCCTCTTCGTCCCGCTCCTCACCTCGCTCGTGTACCTCATCGTGAACTCGCGCGGCATGGCCGAACGCGAGGCCGCCTCCGTGCAGCACCACCGCGCCGAAGCAGAGACCTACCTCAAGGACGTCGTCGGCCGCAGCGCCGCAACCGAGATCGCGGACGCCGCAGCACTCCTGCAGGCCGGAACGATCACCGAGGCCGAGTTCCAGACGCTCAAGGCGAAGGCCATCGCGGCCTGACCAGCGCTCCGGGCAGCCGGTCGTTCGCCTCCTGAACGGCCGGCCCCGGAATCACCCTCCCACCGGGGAAACAGCTCCGCTACGGTGATCTCAGATCAGCACCACAGCACCACAGGCACCACAGCACCACAGCACCACAGCACCACAGCACCACAGCACCACAGCACCACAGCGCCACCGGCACCACAGCGCCGCACCGCCGAAAGCGCCACCGGCGTCACAGCAGTACGCGGGCCCTGAGCACACAGGACCTGAGCAGACAGAGCACAAGGAGCGGTCGATGAGCGCGAGCACAGTCCCAGCCGGAATCCAGACCACCGAGAAGGCCTCGTGGCTTCCGCTCATCGTTGTGGTCCTCACCCAGATCCAGGCATCGTTCGCAGTCAACGCGCTCACGGTGTCGATGGGCGGCATCACGACCGACCTCGACACCCCGGCGACGACGATCGGCACCGCCATCACGGCAGGCACCTTCGCCATGGCGGCGTTCATCCTGCTCGGCGCGAAGATCGGCGCCAAGTTCGGTACGCGACGGGTCTTCCAGATCGCGGTGGTCATCCACGGCGTCGCGATGGCGCTCGTCGCACTGAGCGTCAGCCCCGCCATGCTCTTCATCGCGCAGGCCGCGTCCGGCGCCGTCATCGCCCTCATCGCACCCGCGCTCACGGTGTTCATCGCCTCGAACTTCCGCGGTGAGCAGCAGGGCAAGGCAATCGGCTTCCTCGCGGCGGCCATCCCCGCGGCGGGTGTGCTCGCCCTCCTCATCGCCGGCACCTTCGCGTCGACGATCGGGTGGCGGTACTCCTTCGCGCTCGTCGCCGCCCTCGCCGTCGTCAACCTGCTGCTGAGCTTCAAACTCAACGTCGTCCCTGCACACCCCGCCCTCACGATCGACTGGGTCGGCGCGATGCTCGCAGCAGTGACGATCATCCTGTTGAGCTTCGGCTTCAGCGGCCTCGGCTCCTGGGGGCTCTGGCTCGCCGAGCCCGGCGCGCCGTTCTCCATCCTCGGCGTCTCGCCTGCCCCGATCCTCATCATCCTGGGCGTCATCGGCGGCCAGGTCTTCTTCTCCTGGCTCAGGAAAGGCAAGGCGCAGGGCGCCCCGCGCATCTTCGACCTCGACGTCCTGAAGACCGGAGCAGAACGGGCGGTCACGCTGTGCATGGCGATCATGCTCTTCGTCGGCACCGCAGGGAACTTCCTGATCCCGCTCTACATCCAGGTCGTGCAAGGCCGGTCGAGCTTCGAGACGTCGATCGCGATCATCCCCTACACGCTCTCCATCTTCATCGCGAGCACCGTCGTCGCGACCCTCTACACACGGTTCAGCCCGCGACAGATCGCACGCTTCGGATTCATCGTCGTGGCGCTCGGGCTCATCATCCTCGCGCTCACGATCCGCAACGAGTGGGAGCAGGCCCTCGTCATCATCGGTCTCATCACGCTCGGCCTCGGCCAGGGCTCGATCGTCGCGCTCGTCTTCAACACGCTGCTCTCCGCCGCCCCCAACCGTCTCGCGGGCGACGTCGGCGCCTGGCGCGGTCTCGTGCACAATCTCTCGGGCAGCGTCGGCATCGCAGTCGCGTCCGTCTTCGCGGTCGGCCTCCTCAGCTCGATGGTCCTCACGGGCGTGTCCGACAGCCCGGAGCTGAACGAGGAGCTCACCTCGCAGGTCAACCTCTACGACATCAACTTCGTCTCCAACGACCACCTCCACGACGTGCTCGCCGGAACGGACGCGACGCCGTCGCAGGTCGACGCCGCGGTCGCCCTGAACGAGGAATCGCGCCTCCGAGCACTGCACCTCTCACTCCTAGCCCTCGCCTCCCTGTCGCTGCTCGCGATCATCCCCGCGGGGCGCATGCCTGGCCGGATGACCGGGGAACTGCCCGAGGACATCGATGCGCCCGCCGCCGGTGGGGTTGATACGGTCGATACCGTCGAGTGACCAGAGCCGCCGGAGACGAGCAGCTTCGACATGCCCCTCGCGTTCTTCGCCTGCTCGCCTCCAGCGCCTCCCCTCCACACACCGACATCGACAGGAAAGCAGTCAGACGATGAACCCTCGGCCACACAAGCTGATCCCACCGAGCTTCAGCCCGACCCCATCCCGCGCACCCGAGAACGCCGTCGGCATCCTCGTGGTGAACGCGCTCTCGACGAGCCTCGACGTGGTCGGCGTCGCCGTCGAACCGGACGGCTCCGTTCCAGCAGCGGTGGGCGTCGACTTCGCGACGCTCGCGGCAGCCGGGTTCCACGGCGAAGTGGGCCAGACCTTCCTCCTGCCGCAGCAGAACGGGCCCGCGCACCTCGTGTTCGGAGTCGGGGCAGCCGATGCTCGCTCCGCTTCCGTCCTCCGCGACGTCTCCGCGTCGTTCGCGCGCGGGGCCGGCGCGTACGCACGCATCGGGATCGACCTGCGCGAGACGTTCGCCCTCGGTCCAGCCGTCATCGGCCAGATGGTCGCCGAGGGAGCGCTCCTCGCCCGCTACCGCTACACGCCGCTCAAGGCCGACCCGAAGCACGTGCCCCTCGTCTCGCTCGATGTCCTCGCGGCCGCCGGCGACGCCCAGGAGGTGACCGCGGGCACCCGTCGCGGCGAGATCCTCGCCCGCGCCACCAACCTCGCGCGCGACCTCGCAAACACGCCCCCCGGACACCTGACGGCAACAGACATGGGCGACGTCGCGCTCGAGGTCGGCGAGGCGCACGGCCTCGACGTCGAAGTGTTCGACAAGCAGCAGCTCATCGAACTCGGCTGCGGCGGCCTGCTCGGCGTCAACGCCGGCAGCGTCGAGGAACCGCGCATGATCCAGCTGCGCTACACGCCGAAAGCGGAGAACGGAGCCACGATCGAGCCGACGGGTCACCTCGCCCTCGTCGGCAAGGGCATCATGTACGACTCTGGCGGCATCTCCCTCAAGCCGTCCGATCCCATGCACCTGGCCATGAAGATGGACATGGCCGGCGCAGCTGCGGTTCTCGGAGCGATGACGGCCCTCGCGGACCTCTCCTGCCCCACTGCGGTCACGGCGTTCCTCATGTGCACCGACAACATGCCGTCCGGCTCGGCGACCGTCCTCGGCGACGTCCTCACCCTGCGCGGCGGAACGACCGTCGAGGTCAAGAACACCGATGCGGAAGGTCGGCTCGTCCTGTCCGACGCGCTCGTCCTCGCGAGCGAGGAGCACCCGGACGCGATCGTCGACATCGCGACCCTCACAGGGGCGGCGCTCATGGCGCTCGGCACGAAGACCGCGGCCGTCATCGGCAACGACCAGGGTGTCATCGACCGCGCCGTCGCCTCCTCGAAGACGACCGACGAGGGCATCTGGCAGCTACCGCTCGAACGCAGCTACCGGAAGCAGCTCGACTCGGACGTCGCCGACATCTCGAACATGGGCGGCAAGTACGCGGGCGCGACGATCGCCGCCCTCTTCCTCGCCGACTTCGTGGGCGACACCCCCTGGGCACACCTCGACATCGCCGGCACGATGCAGGTCGAAGCCGACGAGTCGTGGCGTCCCAAGGGTGCGACGGGCTTCGGCACGCGCCTGCTCGTCGACCTCGCGGAGACCTTCACGAAGTAGCTCGTGGTCGGCGCACCACGCACCGCAGCGACGTGAAACGGCTCCGACCCTGCTGGGTCGGAGCCGTTTCACATGACGCAGAGCGCCGAGCAGAGCAACCGTCAGTCGGTGCCGGAGTCGAACGCAGCACCCTCGGACGCCAGGTCCGTCGCGCGGTCGAGGGCGTCGGTGGAAGCATCGATCGCCTCGCCGCCGAGGATCTCCTCGGCCTCGCCGACCTGCAGCTCACCGACGAGCTCGGCCGTCGGACCACCGACGAGACCTGCCGCAGCGTACTGCTCCAGGCGCGAACGCGAATCCGCGATGTCCAGGTTCCGCATCGTGAGCTGACCGATCCGGTCGTCCGGGCCGAACGCCGCATCGCCGACGCGCTCCATCGAGAGCTTGTCGGGGTGGTAGCTGAGGCTCGGACCCGTGGTGTCGAGGATCGTGTAGTCGTCGCCGCGACGCAGACGGATCGTGACCTCGCCGGTGACGGCGGAACCGACCCAGCGCTGGATGGACTCGCGCAGCATGAGCGACTGCGGGTCGAGCCAACGGCCCTCGTACATCAGGCGGCCGAGACGGCGACCCTCGTTGTGGTAATTCGCGACCGTGTCCTCATTGTGGATCGCGTTGATGAGCCGCTCGTACGCGATGTGGAGGAGCGCCATGCCGGGAGCCTCGTAGATGCCGCGGCTCTTCGCCTCGATGATGCGGTTCTCGATCTGGTCGGACATGCCGAGCCCGTGACGGCCGCCGATCGCGTTCGCTTCCAGGACGAGCGCGACGGCATCGGTGTATTCGACGCCATTGAGGGCGACGGGACGGCCGCCTTCGAAGCGGACCGTGACGACCTCGGAGGCGATCGCGACGTCTTCACGCCAGAACGGGACGCCCATGATCGGTTCGACGATCTCGATGCCGGAGCTGAGCTCCTCGAGGCGCTTGGCCTCGTGCGTCGCGCCCCAGATGTTGGCGTCGGTGCTGTACGCCTTCTCCGTGGAGTCGCGGTACGGGAAGTCGCGGGCGACGAGCCACTCGCTCATCTCCTTGCGGCCGCCGAGCTCGTTCACGAAGTCGACGTCGAGCCACGGCTTGTAGATGCGCAGGCGCGGGTTGGCGAGCAGTCCGTAGCGGTAGAAGCGCTCGATGTCGTTGCCCTTGTAGGTGGATCCGTCGCCCCAGATGTCGACGCCGTCCTCCTTCATGGCGCGCACGAGGAGGGTGCCGGTGACGGCGCGGCCGAGCGGCGTGGTGTTGAAGTACGTCTTGCCGGCGTTGCGGATGTGGAATGCACCGCACTGGAGGGCGACGAGGCCCTCTTCGACGAGTGCGCTCTTCGCGTCGACGAGGCGGGCGATCTCCGCACCGTACTCTTTCGCGCGGTCCGGAACGGCGCCGATGTTGGGCTCGTCGGCCTGCCCGATGTCGGCGGTGTAGGTGCACGGAACGGCACCCTTCTCGCGCATCCAGGCGACGGCGACGGAGGTGTCGAGGCCTCCGGAGAAGGCGATGCCGACACGCTCGCCGACGGGGAGACTGCTCAAGACTTTGGACATAAGGAAAACTCTACGGTTTCCGGGCGATCCCCACGAATCTGGGGTGGTTCCGATCGGGTGGGGCAGCGCGATGCGCTCGCGCCGGCGCGGGTCTCCGCCGCGAGCGCGGGGTGGGTACGGCCCGCGCTCACGGCACCGGGTAGCGGGTGCGCGAGCGCATCGCTCTGACCGAGCAGGCAGGCGGCTGGCTGGCTGGCGCAAGCCCCTTCCGCGAAGAGGCGTGACGGCGCACGCTGACAGCATGACGGATCGAGGGGCGGCGAACGGCGAACGCCGCCTCACGCTCCCGGCACGGTTCCGCCGAACCGAACCGACGGGCGACGGCCTCGAGGTCCGCGTCACCGGGGGGCGCATCCGCGGAGTGCGCGAAGGCCCGATGCGCGTCTGGCGCGGCGTCCCGTACGCGGCGCCACCGATCGGACCATTGCGGTTCAGGGCGCCGCAACCGGTCGTCCGCTGGAACGGCGTCCGCGACGCCGGCTCGTACGGCGACATCGCGACCCAAGCACTCCACGGCCAGTTCCGCGGCATCGGCCCGGGCGTCCCGTCAGGAGAGGACTGCCTCACGGTCAACGTCGTCTCCGCGGCGAAGCCGAGCAGGCGCGGGCGCCGACCCGTTCTGGTCTTCATCCACGGCGGCGGCTACAGCGCGGGATCGTCGCGCGACTTCTCGGGGCAGGGCCGCGGATTCGTCCGCACGGGCGACGTCGTCTACGTGAGCTTCAACTACCGGCTCGGCGCCCTCGGCTACCTCGACCTCTCCCGCTACTCGACCTCGCGGAGGCCGATCGACAGCAACCTCGGCCTCCGCGACCAGGTCGCGCTCCTCCGTTGGGTGCGCGCCAACATCGCTGCGTTCGGCGGCGACCCGCACAACGTCACGCTCTTCGGGGAGTCCGCGGGAGGCAACGCCGTGACGACCCTCATGACGCTCCCGTCCACGCGGCATCTGTTCGCCAGGGCGATCGCGCAGAGCGCTCCCCCGAACGCCGTGTACCCGGCGGCGCTCACGGCGGAGTGGGCGGAGGAGTTCGTCGAACTCGTGCGGGAGCAGGCGCACGGCGGGCGCAGGCGGTTCGGCACCGGGAGGGCGGGTGGCGGCGATGCGCGGGCGGGTGCGGTCGATGGGCGGACAGGCGACACCACTGCGCGGCGGAGCGACGGCAGGAGTGGCTCCGACGGCAACGCACGCGCCGGAGACGGTGCCGGAACCGCTGCTGGAGCCAGTGCTGGGGCCAGTGCACCCACGCGCGAGGATCGCTCCGAGGACATCGCCGCGATGCTCGATCGCACCTCTGCGACCGACCTCGTGACCGCTTGCCTCACCCTCCAGGAGCGGACTCCCGACCGATTCCCGGGCACGTTCCCGCTCGCCCCCGTCGTCGACGGCTCGTTCGTGCGAGAGCATCCGATGCGTGCGTTCGCGGCCGGGCGGGCGCATCGCATCCCGCTCATCATCGGCACGAACGATCGCGAGGGCACCCTGTTCCGTGGGCGGATCGACATCCTGCCCCGGTCCGCCGGACGGATCAGGGCCGTGTTCGAGAACGCGCCGGAGGCCGCACGATCGCCGATGCGGGACGCGTACCCCAGCCTGCCGGCACGCGCGGCGGCCGCGGACTTCGCCGGCGACTACGCGTTCTGGTACCCGAGCGTCCGCGTCGCAGACCTCCACTCACGCTATGCGCCCGTCCATGCCTACCGCTTCGATGTCGCACCGCGCCTGTTGCGGATCGTGGGACTCGATGCGACTCACGGCATCGAGATGCACGCCCTCTTCGACGAGGTCGACAGCACCTTCGGGCGCACGATGACCGCGCTCGGCGGACGTGAGTCGTACTCGGCGGCGGGGAGCCGGATGCGCGATGCGTGGCTGCGCTTCGCTGTGGGACGGCCGCCGGCGGACGACTGGCCGAGGTACACGGAGGACGAACGGCGGACGCTCATCATCGGCGCGGTCGACCGGGTCGAGGCCGATCCGCGGAGCGGCCGCCGGCGCGCCTGGTCCGCCTTCCTGCCGCTGCCGGCTCCGGGCGGCACCGGTCCCTGAGGCCGTCGGCACCCGGTCCCTGAGATCGTCGGCACCCGGTCCCTGAGATCGTCGGCACCCGGTCCCTGAGCCTGTCGAAGGGCGCACTTCGACGGGCTCAGTAGCCGGGAAAGCGCCCTTCGACAGGCCAAGCGACCGAGCACAACTCCTTCGATCGGCACGGTCACCGCCGTCGAAACCCCGGTTTTCTGCGGAAGTCGACGGCGGGCCTGTCCGGATCGAAGGAGTTGTGCTCGATGACGCTTCGACAGGCTCAGCGACCGGGACACAGGCTCAGTGACCGGCCGGGGCTCAGCGACCGGAACGGGCTACCAGATGGTGACGCGGTCCTCCTCGGGGAGCCACAGCGCATCGGTCTCGGTCACATCGAACGCCTCGTAGAAGGCATCGATGTTGCGCACGATCTGGTTGCATCGGAACTCGTTCGGCGAGTGCGGATCGATCGACAGGAGACGGATGACCTCCTCGTCGCGGCCCTTCTGCTGCCACGCCTGCGCCCAGGAGATGAAGAACCGCTCAGCGCCCGTCAGGCCGTCGACGACCGGCGGCTCCTCACCGTCCAGCGAGATCAGGTACGCCTTCCACGCGATGCCGAGTCCGCCGAGGTCGCCGATGTTCTCGCCGATCGTGAGCGCACCGTTCACGTGATGGTCGGGCGTCTGCTCGGGGGCGAGCGCGTCGTACTGCTCGATGAGCGAGGCGGTCCGTGCCTCGAACGCCGCACGGTCCGCTTCCGTCCACCAGTCCGTGAGACGACCGTCGCCGTCGAACTTGGAACCCTGGTCGTCGAAGCCGTGCCCGATCTCATGACCGATGACCGCGCCGATCGCACCGTAGTTGGCGGCATCGTCACGCGTCGCCTCGAAGAACGGGAACTGCAGGATCGCAGCGGGGAACACGATCTCGTTGAATCCGGGGTTGTAGTACGCGTTGATGGTCTGCGGCGTCATGAACCATTCGTCGCGGTCGAGCGGCTTGCCGATCTTGCCGAGCTCACGGTTGAGCTCGAACCGGCTGGCCCGACGCAGGTTGCCCGTGAGGTCGTCTGCCGAGAGTTCGAGCGCTGAGTAGTCGCGCCACTTCGCCGGGAAGCCGATCTTGGGCGTGAACTTGTCGAGCTTGTCAAGGGCGCGCGTGCGGGTCTCCGGGCTCATCCACTCGAGCTTCTCGATGCTCTGGCGGTACGCCTCGACGAGGTTCGCGACGAGCACGTCCATCGAGTCCTTCGCGGCCGGCGGGAAGTGGCGCTCCACATAGACACGGCCGACGGCCTCGCCGAGGAGGCCCTCGACGAGCGAAACGCCGCGCTTCCACCGTTCGCGCTGCTGCGGCGTGCCCGTGAGGGTCTTGCCGTAGAAGTCGAAGTTCGCGGCGCTGAACGCCTCGGACAGGTACGGAGCTGCGCCGTGGACGACCTTCCAGAACAGCCAGTCCTTCCAGTCCGCGAGGCGCTCCTCCGTGAGGAGCTCGCCGAGGCCCTCGATGAAGCTCGGCTCACGCACCACGATCTCGTCGAACGCTCCTGCGGGGGCGCCGACGGCGTCGCGCCACACGTTGAGGTCCGGACCGCTGCCGTCCTCACCGGCGGCGAGCGCCGCGGCATCGGCCCAGCTGTAGAGGTTGTAGGTCTTCTCGCTGTCGCGCGTGGCGACCTTGTCCCAGTGCTTCGAGGCGATGTCGGTCTCGAGGGCGAACACCCGATCGGCGCGGGCGGCGGCATCGTCGATGCCGGCGAGTTCGAAGATCGTCTGGATGTGCGCGCGGTACGCCTCACGGATGGCTGCGAAGGAGTCCTCGCGGAAGTAGCTCTCGTCGGGGAGGGTGATGCCGCCCTGCTCCGCGAACACGAGGTAGCGCTCCGGGTTGCCGGGGTCGTTGTCGACGAAGAGCTGCAGGAACCCGCCGACGCCCTCAGCCTCGAACTCGCCGGACAGCTGCAGGAACTCCTCGACCGAGCCGACCGCGGCGACGCGTTCGAGCTGCTCCGCGAGCGGCTGGGCGCCGAGGCTGTTGGCGCGGTCGACGTCCATGAAGCTCGCGTAGAGCGCACCGATCTGGCGGCCTTCGAGGCCGTCTGGCGAGGACTGCGACTCCTCGATGATCGTGCGGACGTTGTTCTCCGCTTCCTCCGCGAGCTGGTGGAACGAACCCCATCGCGCCTTGTCGTCGGGGATCTCGGTGCGAGCCATCCACTTGCCCGTCACATGGCGGAAGAGGTCGTCCTGGGGACGCACCGCCTCGTCCAGTTCGTCGATTCGGATGCCGGATTCGAGAGGGGCGTCAGTCATGCAGTTCAGCCTAATCCCCGCGTCCCCGGGAGCGGCCTGAACATGTCCTGAAAGGTCTCGGACGGTCGCCGGAAGGACGCTGGGATACTGGAGCATGGACATCGATGCCGGCGTCGCGGAGCTGCTCGCCACCGTCACCCACCGCGGACGCAGACGGGACGCGGACACGCTCCTCGAGCTGTTCGGGCGGGTCACGGGCGAGGAACCGCGGATCTGGTACAAGACGATCATCGGGTACGGCCAGTACCACTACCGGTACGCCAGCGGGCGCGAGGGCGATGCCGGAGCCGCGGGATTCTCACCGCGGAAAGCGGCGACGTCGATCTACCTCCCGGACGGCGTCGGCGCGCACACGGGACGGCTCGCGAAGCTCGGCCCGCACACGACCGGCGTCGGCTGCCTCTACCTCAAGAACCTCGAACAGAACGACGTCGCTGTGCTCGAACGGATCGTGACCGACAGCTATCGGACGGTCACCTCGGGCGTCTACGAGCTCCGCGCCCGCGACGGCGGAACAGGCGAGTAAGGACGAGCCGAAGGCGTTCCGACCACCTCCTGGCGGATTCCGGTGCCCGCACCCCGCCAGGAGGACTAGCGTTGAGCCACCATCGTCGGGTACGGAAGGGGTGACGCTTGGACTGGTTGGCCGCCATCCCGCCCGCCGCGCTCCTCGGCGTCGTCTTCGTCGTCGTCGCCGTCGAAAGCCTCGGAGTCCCACTTCCCGGCGAAACCGTCCTCATCACGACGACCCTCCTCGCGGCGACGAGCGGACTCAGCCCCGTGTGGGTCGCAGCAGCGGCGGCTGCGGGAGCGATCATCGGCGATTCCGTCGGGTACTTCATCGGCAGTCGGTACGGGAGACGCATCATCTCCGTCCTCAACCGGAAGTTCCCCAAACACGTCGGCCCGAAACGCCTCGGGGTGGCCGTGCACCTCATGCGGCGATGGGGGCCGTGGGCCGTGTTCTTCGGCCGGTTCGTCGCCGTCCTCCGCATCTTCTCCGGGCCGCTCGCGGGCATGTTCCGGATGCCGTACCCGATCTTCCTCGCGGCGAACGCGGCCGGCGGCATCATCTGGGCTTCCCTCGTCGTGACCGTCGTCACCCTCCTCGGCAAAGCCGCGACCGAGATCCTGCACCGCTTCTCCTGGGCGGCGCTCGCCATCGCGGGAGTCGTCGCCATCGTCATCGCGATCGTCGTCGTCTACCGGGCGAGACGCCGTGCCGCCAGCGGTCAGGCCCCTGAACCCGTCGTCTCACTCACCAAGGAAGAGCTCGACGAGCTGCTGTCGCCAGAAGGCGCGGTCTCGCTCCGAGCCGCCTCGGACGAACGGGTGCGCGATGTCGCGGGTGCGGCGGACGCCGTCGCGGGCAGCGGCGTGATCGCGCGCGGCGGGTCCACAGCGCCAGGCAGCACGTCCGGATCCGTCAGCGGCACCACGCCGACGAGCGGCATCGAGATCGGCGTCCCTGTACCACCCGCACGACCGGCCGCCGATCTGCGAGCCGCCGTCCGCTACGTCTTCACCCCGCTCCGTTGGGCGTTCACGAACGCCCCCGCGACCTCCGGCTTCCTCATCGTCTTCATCGCTCTCGGCGTCGTCACGGAGGGCCTCTGGCGTCCGATCCACATCGCGAGCTGGTACTCGTCGGTCGCCTTCGGCGTGCCGAGCTTCCAGGACGGCCACTGGTGGACGATCTTCACGGGCATGTTCCTGACGACCGGGCCGGCCGCGTACGTCATCGCGATCCTCGGCATCGGCGTCTTCGGCGGCTGGGTCGAGGTCCGGTTCGGCACGCTGCGGGCGGCGGCGATCTTCGTCGGCGGGCACCTCATCGGCATCCTCGGCGCCGTCGGATTCGCGCTCCTCTTCGCGCCGACCGGCTGGGAGTGGGCACAGACGCTCACCACGACCCTCGACGTGGGACCCAGCTGCGGCATCCTCGCGTGCATCGCCACCGCGACGGCGTTCATGCGCTCCCCGTACCGCCTCCGCTGGCGGCTGCTCCTCATCGCGTGGGTGTCGATCGCGGTCCTCTACGTCGGCCACATCAGCGACCTCGAGCACTTCATCAGCGTCATCGTGTTCGTCATCGTCGCCCGGGTGATGGTCCGCGAGCACCGCAGCACGAGCCGGCCGACGGAACGCGACTGGCGGCTGTACGCGGTGGCCGGCCTCGTCATCCTCGGCGTCGTCCAGATCCTCATCACCCTCGTTCCGCTCGAAGGCCCGCTCGGCCCGACGACGCTCACGCAGGGCACCTGGACAGACGTCCTGTTCGACACGATCGCGATCATCGTCATCGTCAACTGGCTGCGCCGCGGGCACCGCTGGGCGTGGTGGGCGGCGATGGCGCTGACGGTCGTGAACCTGCTCGTGACGGCGCTGCTCGTGACGCTCATCCTGGTCGCCGGCGTGACCCTCGACTTCGCCGCGGTGTGGCTGTCGACGACCGTGCTGTGGATCGCGGAAGCGGCCCTCCTCATCGGCTCGCGGCACGCGTTCCGGGTGAGTTCGAACCAGACGCGGCGGAGGCTCCCCGATGCCATCGGGCCGGGCGCGCGCCGCTCCCGTCGCATCGCTTCCGGCCTCCTCGCCGAGCACGGTGGCGGGCCCCTCGCGACCGTCGCCCTCCGGCCCCAGAACCGCGTGTTCCTGACGCCAGACGAGCAGCACGCGATCGGCTACCAGCAGCACGGCGGGGTCGCGTTGGCGATCGGTGATCCGATCGGCGCTGCGGCGGGTCGGGCCGAGGCGATCGCAGCATTCGCGGATGCGGCGGAGCGCGTGGGGCTCACGCCGTCGGTGTTCGCCGCGACCGACCCCGCCGATGCGCCGGAAGGATGGCGGGTGTCGCCGCTCGGACGGGATCTCGTGGTTCGGCCCGCCGACATCGACGGCTCCGGCATCAGCTCTGACTCGGGCTCTGGCTCGGGCTCCGGCTCGGGCTCCGGCTCGGGCTCCGGCTCGGGCTCCGGCTCGGGCTCCGGAATCAGCTCCAGCTCCGCAGTGCGTGCGCTTGATGCGGCCGTGCGGGACTACGGGCTGCGCACGGTGGTGCGACCGCTCGCCGACCAGACGTGGGAGATCCGCAGCCAGGCTCGCGCGCTCGACTCCGTCTGGACGACGGACAAGCACGTGCCGGAACTCGGTCTGACGGTCGGCGGGAGCAGCGGGAGTCTGCGCGAGGTCGCACGGACGTCAGCCGTTCTCGACCGCACCGGGACACTGCTCGCCGCCGTGACGTGGTTGCCCGTCGACGGTCCTGGAGGAGTCGTGACCGGGTGGTCGCTCGATCTCGTGGTTCGGGCGATCGACGGTGGCGATGAGCACTCCGGGGCGGCAGCCGGGGACCTCGTCGGTCGCCCGTCTCTGGACGACGCGGTTCGGATCGCCGTGCTCGCGGCCTGTCGTGCCTTCGCGGCCGAGGGCGCGCAGACCGTGTCGCTCGCCCCGTCGGGACTCGGACAGGACCACACGGAACCCGATGGCGTCGCCGTCCGGGCGATCGCCGGCATCGCATCGAGGGTGGAACCGCGGTACGGCGCAGAGGATCTCGCAGCGTTCGCTGCAGAGCTCGGCGCCGAGACCGTGCCGCTGTACCTGTTCTGCCGTGAGGACACCGATCAGCCGCGCGTCTCCTACGCGATCGCGCGAGGGTTCCTCCCCGCAAGTCGGCTCGGTGATCTCGCGAACCTGAGCGGCGCCCTCCTGACGAGGTAGTCGGCCCCCGTGCGCGTTCTGCGGGCAGCGCGATGCGCTCGCGCGTCCGCGGTGCGGCGCCGTGAGCGCGGGTCGGATCCGGCCCGCGCTCACGGCGGAGGCTCGCGCTCACGTCAGCGCGATGCGGGCGGCTGCCCCTAGGCTCGACGGGTGACTGCTGTGGACCGCGACATCCTCCGGCTGGCGGTGCCCGCGCTCGGGGCACTCGTGGCGGAACCGTTGTTCCTCCTCGCGGACTCGGCCATGATCGGCCACCTCGGCGTCGTGCCCCTCGCTGGACTCGGCGTCGCGAGCGCCGTCCTGCAGACGATCATCGGCCTCATGATCTTCCTCGCCTACGCGACGACGCCCGCGGTCGCACGACGCCTCGGCCACGGCGACGAACGGGGAGCCGTCTCCGTCGGCGTCGACGGCCTGTGGCTCTCACTGAGCCTCGGAGCCGTCATCGCCGCCGCCGGCTGGTTCCTCTCACCCACACTCGTCGGGCTCTTCGGAGCATCCGATGCCGTCGCTCACCAGGCCGACGCGTATCTGGGCATCTCGATGCTCGGCATCCCCGCCATGCTCTTCGTCTTCGCCGCAACCGGTCTCCTCCGCGGCCTGCAGGACACGAAGACGCCGCTGTACGTTGCCGGCGCGGGTTTCGCGGCGAACATCGGGCTCAACTTCCTGTTCATCTACGGCCTGGGGCTCGGCATCGCGGGATCCGCCGTCGGCACCGTCATCGCGCAGTGGGGCATGGTCGTCGCGTACATCGTGGTGATCCTGCGGCACGTCGCGCGCACCGGGGCGAGTCTGCGGCCGCATCGCGCCGGCATCGGCGGGGCTGCCCGATCCGGCATCTGGCTGTTCTTCCGGACGGCGTGGATGCGGGTCGCGATGCTGCTCGCGGTCTTCGTCGCGACGTCGCTCGGCACCGACGAACTCGCCGGATTCCAGGTCGTCATGACGCTCTTCGCGACCCTCGCATTCGCCCTCGACGCACTCGCGATCGCGGCTCAAGCGCTCGTCGGGAAAGGCCTCGGCGCGGGCGATGTCGTAGGCGTGCGCGCCGTCCTCGTCCGCTGCCTCCAGTGGGGCGTCGGCGCCGGCATCGTGCTCGGGGCGGTCGTGGCCGCGACGAGCGGGGTGGTCGGCCTGCTGTTCACGAGCGACCCGGCCATCGCATCGCTCATCCTCCCGAGCGTCCTCGTCCTCGCCGTCTCGACGCCGCTCGCCGGGTTCGTCTTCGTGCTCGACGGGGTGCTCATCGGCGCAGGCGATGCGAGGTACCTCGCGATCACGGGTTTCCTCAACATGGCCGTCTTCATCCCGATGGCCCTCGCCGTCCTCACCTGGGCATCACCCGATGCCGCGGGCCTGGCGTGGCTGAGCGTGGCGTTCCTCTTCGGCTACATCGGCGCCCGTGCCCTGACCCTCGGCCTCCGCGCCCGCACGACGGCCTGGATGCGCACCGGCGTCTAGTCTCACCCTCCCCTTCCCCGCCATCTTCTGCCGAGGGGTCGCAAACTGCGGGTGTCAGACCGCCGGACCCGCAATTTGGGGCCCCTCGGCAGAGGAGAAGGGTCAACCGATCGGTTGATGGGGGATCGGCCGGATGGAGGCTACCGGGGACGGGGCTGGCGGACGACGATAGGGGCATGAGCACAGCACCCATCGTCGAGGTCAGAGACCTCCGCAAGATCTACGCCGGAACACCGGCCGTCGACGGCGTCAGCTTCGACATCGAAGCGGGCGAGACGTTCGCCCTCCTCGGGCCCAACGGCGCCGGCAAGAGCACCACGATCGAGATCCTCGAGGGCTACCGAAGCCGCGACGGCGGCGACGTCCACGTCCTCGGCGTCGATCCGGCCCACGGGGGCCTCGCATGGAAAGCACAGCTCGGCATCGTCCTCCAGTCGAGCGCGGAGGCCGCCAACGTCACCGTCCACGAACAGCTGACCCAGTTCGCCCGCTACTACGCCGACCCCCGCAACGTCGACGAGGTCATCGATGCCGTCGGCCTCACTGCCAAAGCTGGGACCCGCATCGGCAAGCTGTCGGGTGGGCAACGCCGACGCGTCGACGTGGCGCTCGGCGTCATCGGCCGACCGAAACTCCTCTTCCTCGACGAACCGACCACGGGATTCGACCCCGAAGCACGCCGCCAGTTCTGGGACCTCATCCGCGACCTCAAACACCACGGGACCGCGATCCTCCTCACCACCCATTACCTCGACGAGGCCGCGCAACTCGCCGACCGCGCCGGCGTGATCGCCGGCGGACGACTGGTGGAGATCGGAGCGGTCGACGAGATCGGCGGGTCCGATGCGCGGGTGCCGGTCGTGCGATGGCGCGATGCGGACGGCGTGCATGAGGAGCGGACGGCGGAACCCGCGTTGCGCGTTGCCGAACTGGTCCGCGAGGCGGGCGGCGAACCGCGCGACCTCGAAGTGATCCGGCCGAGCCTGGAGGACGTATACCTCGGGCTCGTCGCTCGGGCCGGCGGGGGCGCTGGCCCTTCGACAGGCTCAGGGACCGAGTCGGTCAGTCCCGATGACGGCCCTTCGACAAGCTCAGGGATCGGGTCTGGAAGCGCTGACACCGGGACGACAGACTCCGCGAGAACACCGACGAACGCACCGACCACAGGAGCACGATCATGACCACCACCCGCCCACCGGCACCGGCTCCCGGGAGCGCCACGCTCATCCCCGCGCTGCCCGCAGGTCGCACGCTCTCGCTCGGCGTCAGCCGCATCGCCTACGAGACCCGGATCTACTTCCGCTCCGGCGACCAGGTCTTCTTCACCTTCCTCTTCCCCGTCGTGATGCTCGCGATCTTCTCGACGGCGTTCAGCGCGGTCGGCAAGGTCGGCGCAGCACCCGACGGCACCGGAGGCATCACCCAGGCCGCCTACTACCTGCCCGGGATGATCGCCGCGGGCATCCTCCTCTCCGGCGTCCAGAACCTGGCGACCGACATCGCAACGGAGAAGAGCGACGGCACGCTCAAACGGCTCGGCGGCAGCCCACTGCCCGTCTTCAGCTACTTCCTCGGCAAGATGGGTCAGGTCTTCGTGACGTCGATCCTGCAGATCGCCCTGCTACTGCTCGTCGCGCACGTCGCGTTCGACGTCGCTCTGCCGACAGAACCCGAGAAATGGCTGACGTTCGCGTGGATCTACCTGCTGAGCATCGTGACGTCGGCGGTCCTCGGCATCGCCCTCTCCTCGCTCCCCCGCAGCGGCAAGAGCGCGACGGCCGTGGTGATCCCGATCGTCCTCGTCCTGCAATTCATCTCGGGCGTCTACCTGTCGTTCACGATGCTGCCGACGTGGCTGCAGAACGTGGCAAGCGTGTTCCCGCTCAAGTGGATCGCCCAGGGCATGCGGTCGGTGTTCCTGCCGGAGACCTTCGCGGCTCAGGAGCAGAACGGCGTGTGGGACCTCGGCTGGGTCGGGCTCGTCCTCGCGGTCTGGTGCGTTGCCGGCCTGGTCCTCTGCCGTCTCACCTTCCGCTGGATCCGTCGCCAGTAACGGTCCCATCCCCCATCCCCCATCCCCCATCCTTCTGCCGAGGGGTCGAAAAGTGTGGGTATGGAGCGGGCGACACCCACACTTTGCGACCCCTCGGCAGAAGTGGGTGAGAGAGTGGGGGCGGCAATGACGGCAGTGAAGGGTGCGTGCAGGATGGACGGACGACGATGGTGGGACGCCGCGTTCGGCGGAACAGCGATCGTGGTGGGCGTGGTCGTCTGGCTGAGCGAAGCCGATGACTCCGCCGGGACGATCGGCCGCCTCGGCGCGTGGGCCGTCCTCCTGCTCCTGTGCGCCTGCTACTACACCTTCGGCCGCCGCCAACTCGAGCGCGCATCGTCCGGTTACCTCTTCCAGATCGTCCTCATCGTCGGCGTGGCCGTCGGGGCAGCGTTCTCCCCCAACATGCTCACGATGCAGGTCGTGATGATCCCGCTCCTCTGGGTGCTCACGCATGACACCCGCACCGCGGTGATCCTCAACATCGTGAGCGCCGTCGCCCTCGCGATCGGCTTCACCGTCGGCATCCACGGGTATGAGGGCGCGCTCGCCCAGGCCGCGTTCATCCAGGGCATCAGCCTGGTGTTCAGCATCGCACTCGGCCTCTGGATCTCGCGCATACACGACTACGGCGCGGAGCGGGCACGACTGCTGCAACAGCTGCAGAACGCTCAAGCAGAGACGGAACGGGCCAGTCGCGATGCCGGCGCCGCGGCTGAACGGGAACGCATGGCCCTCGACATCCACGACACGATCGCGCAGAGCTTGACGAGCGTCGTGATGCTGGCGCAACGGGCTCGAGCCGAGTCGCCGGTCGCCCCGGACACGATCGACCTCATCGAGACCACTGCACGCGAGGCCCTCGGGGAGGCCAGGGCGCTCGTCGCGACGAACGCAGGTTTCCCCGCGTCGGATGTCGGACTGCGCGACAGTCTGCTGCGCCTCGCCACACGCTTCCAACGAGAGACGGGCATCGCCGTCACGGTGGAGGCGGGCACGACGCCGCTCCCCCGTCCGATAGAGGTCGTCCTGCTCCGCACCGCGCAAGAGGGGCTGGCGAACGTTCGGAAGCATGCCCGCGCTGCTCGTGTCGTGGTCACGCTGAGCGTCGGATCGGTATATGCCGCTGCCGGAATGTCGGCGATGGACCCGGAGCGAGCAGCGCTGCCCAACGGTGGGAAGGCGAACGATCGTCCGAGCGATGCGCGATCGATGGTGTCGCTCACCGTGCGCGATGACGGCGTCGGGTTCCCGGCGGACGGCGCGACAGGCCGTGGCTTCGGCATCGAGGGGATGCAGAGCCGCGTGGAACTCCTCGGCGGTGGGGTCACGACATCGAATCCGGCAGAAGGAGGTGCGCTCCTGCGGGTGGACGTCCCGTTGATCGGCCACGACGGGACCGCCGCCGGCGCACCGAGCGACGACCGTTCCATCGCCGTGCCCATGCCCATGCCCGTGCCTGTGTCCATGCCCGTGCCCGTGCCGAACGGCAGCGCTCCACCGATCGGATCGGTAAGCGGGCGGGCTGAGGCCGAGACCAGCGATCGGACGAACGCGCGGCTGCTCGCCGCGTCGGTCGCCGAGCACCTCCGCACGGCGCGGTCGACCCGTGTTCCCCACGAACCAGACCCACGCGGTCCCGCCATCGATCCCGGTCCCCTCGGACGCCTCGGGCGCATCTCAGATCCGAACGGGCGAGTGGATCCAGCACCGAACGTCCACGCGGAACCCGCGTCGACACCCGGCGACGCCCACATCCCCGACCCTGAAAGCACCACACCATGAGCGACATCGGCAGGCCGTCGACAGCGGCAGACGCGGCGATCGATCCGTCCGGGGCGCCTGACCCCGCCCCCATCCGCGTCCTCGTGGCGGACGACCACCCCATCGTGCGGGGCGGGATCGTCGGCCTTCTGGGCCGGGCGGACGACATCGACGTGATCGCCGAGGCATCGGACGGCGCAGAAGCGGTCCGGCTCGCGACCGAGCTCCGACCCGACCTCGTCCTCATGGATCTGCGGATGCCGCTGCTGTCGGGCGCCGAGGCGACCGCGCGCATCATCGCATCGCTGCCCGACGTTCGCGTCCTGATCCTCACGACGTACGAGACGGACGATGACATCCTCGGCGCGATCGAAGCGGGTGCGAGCGGCTATCTGTTAAAGGCGGCGCCGCAGGAGGAGATCCTCGCGGGCATCCGGTCCGTCGTCGGCGGTCGGACCGTCCTGGCGCCGGAGATCGCGGCGAAGCTCGTCGACCGAATGCGCTCCGGAGCCGGAAGCGCGGCCTCTGCGACGCCCGAGCGACCGCTGCTGAGCGCGCGGGAGCTGGAAGTCCTCCGGCTCGTCGCCGCGGGGACGAGCAACCCGAAGATCGCCCGGGCGCTGTTCATCTCGGAGGCGACCGTGAAGACGCATCTGCTGCACGTCTTCGAGAAGCTGGGCGTCAACGATCGCACCCGCGCCGTCACCCTCGCGCTCGAGCGAGGCATCCTGTAGTCCTGCTCTTCTGCCGAGGTGTCGCAACGTGCGGGTGCTGTCGGCGCTGACCCACACGTTGCGCCCCCTCGGCAGAAGAGTGGTGGAGTCAGGAAGCTGCGAGGGCGGCTGGGGTGAGGTGCTCCAGGGCGGCGACGGCGAGCGCGGCGATGCCCGTGTCGAGCGTCGGGCGGATGAGCGGCGCGAACTTCGAGGAGTGGTTGCCCGGGATGTCCTGCTCCATCCGACCGGACGCGAACGCACGCTCGAAGACGACGGGATCGGCGCCACCGAGGATCCAGTAGACGAGCGGCGCGCCGGCCGCGGTCGACAGGTTCCCGACGTCCTCACTGCCCGTCACGAGACCGGGATCGACGATGCGCTGCGTACCGAACTCGGTGACGAACGCCGCGGTCACACTCGCGGTCGCCTCCGGATCGTTCACGAGCACGGGATACGACTCGACCGACACGATCTCCGGTTCCCGCTCCGCCCCCGACGCCTCAGCCTCAGCACGCACGATCCGCTCGACCGACCCCATGACGCGATCACGCACATGCGTCTCGTAGCTGCGGATGCTGAGACCGAGGACGGCGGTGTCCGCGATGATGTTGCTCTTCGTGCCCGCGTGCAGCGTGCCGACGCTCACGACGGCGGTGTCCGTCCCGGCGACCTCTCGCGACACGATCGTCTGCAAGCGCATGACGGTCGCGGCCGCCATCACGATCGGATCGATCGTCGACTGCGGACGCGAACCGTGCCCGCCCTTGCCGTGCAGGGTGATCTCAAGGGCGTCTGCCGCCGCGAACGACGGACCCGAGTGGGTCCCGATGACACCGGCCGGGAGCGGCCCGACATGCTGGCCGAGCACGATGTCCGGCTTCGGGATACGGCCGTAGAGACCGTCATCGACCATCTCCTGCGCCCCGCCGCCGTGCTCCTCGGCCGGCTGGAAGAGCACGACGAGGGTTCCGGACCAGGTGTCGGCGCGCTCCACGAGCAGTCGAGCCGCGCCGATCAGACAGGTCACGTGGACGTCGTGTCCGCACGCGTGCATCACCCCGACGTCGTTGCCGTCCGGATCGATGCCGCGAACGACACTCGCGTAGTCGAGCCCCGTGTCCTCGACGACGGGCAGGCCGTCCATGTCGGCGCGCAGCAGGACCGTCGGCCCCTCACCGTTCTCGAGGACGCCGACGACACCCGTGCGACCGATCCCGGTGGTGACCGTGTAGCCGAGGGCGCCGATGCGGTCCGCGACGATGCCGGCGGTCCGATGCTCCTCGAACGACAACTCCGGATTGGCGTGCAGATCTCGGTACAGCGCTTCGACATCGGTAGCGATCGCGGATGCGGCGGCTGAGACGGACTGGGACGGCATTGATCCTCCTTGCGACGGTTCGACCAGCTTAGGCCGGGCGTCCGCGGAAGTCTCGGGTGGGCGTGGTCCGTCGTCCCCGCCCTCCCTGGGTGCACAATTCCGGAGAAGGTGTGACAGGAGTGACGATTGAGGCCGAATTCGGCCGATTTCGTCACTCGTGTCACACGAATTCCGGAATTGTGCTCAATCGAGGGAGGTAGACCGGGGCAGGATCAGCGGGCGGGCGGAGCCGTCGTCGCGCCACGGTGGAATCGCACGCCGAAGGACTCTGGAGCGGGATCGCGGCCGTCGAGCATCGCGATGACCGCACGGCCCGCCGCAGCGCCCTTCTCGCGGGACGGCTGCCAGACGGTCGTGAGGTCGTCGTCCAAGCCGTCGACGCGGATCCCGTCGAACCCGACGACGCTCAACTCCTCCGGGATCGCGATGCCGAGCTCCCCGGCAGCGCGGATCACGCCAGCGGCGAGCAGGTCGCTCTGCGCGATGATCGCCGTGGGTCGCAGATCCGGGGCGACGTCGAGCAGTTCGTGGGCGGCCGTCCGCCCCTCCTCGAGGGAGCTCCCGGCGGTCACGAAAACGGGGACGTCCGGGTAGACGTCGCGCGCACCGGCCAGGCGGTCGATCGTGGGGACGGTCGTGGCGGTGGCCTCACCCTCCGCCGTGATCGGCCCGCGGATGCGCGACTCGTCCAGGTGCAGCGCGACGACCGCGACGTCACGATGGCCGAGGTCGGCCAGATGCTGCGCGATCTCGCGTGATCCGCCCCGGTTGTCGACGCCGACGTCCGGCACCCCGAGCCCCTCGTGCCCCTCGATCGAGACGACGGGCATGCCGCGGCGGGTGAGGATGTGGACGGTCGTGTCGAGGACCGGACTGCACCCGATGAGGACGACGCCGTCCATGGGTGCGTTGGACAGCTTCGCGACGCCGTCCTCGGCATCGTTCAGGAGGAGGAGTCCTGCGCCGGCCTCACCGAGCTCTTCGGCCAGGCCGTCGAGCAGTTGGACCATCACGGGATCACGGAACGAGTCGCGGATGCGGCCACCGACGACGGCGCCGACGATGCCGCTGCGCCCGCGCCTCAGCGAGGCCGCCCGGGGATCGGGGCCCGCGTAGTCCAGCTCGGCGGCGGCGGCGAGCACCCGCTCGCGCGTCGCATCGGACACGGGACCGGAGCCGCTGAAGGCGAGCGACGCCGTCGATGGCGAGACGCCTGCGCGTTCGGCGACATCGGCCAGCGTCGGGCGTCCTGCACGTGTTTCCGGGTCCACGATCTGCTAGCTTAGTCGACGGAATCGAATCGATTCGATTCCGCCTCCACCCTCCCGAACCCGAGCGCCAGGATCCACGTGTCAGAGCCGACTCCCACCAGCCCGACCACCGTGCGACCACGCCGCGAACTCATCGCGTGGCGCAACGCCGTCTTCGTGGTGTTCACGCTCAGCGGGCTGAGCATCGCGACCTGGGTGTCCCGGCTCCCCGCCATCCGCGACAGCCTCGGATTCAGCACCGGCGAGATCGGCCTCCTCATCCTCGGGATGTCGATCGGTTCCATCCTCGGTCTCATCGCATCCCCGCCGCTCCTCGCGCGCCTCGGCCCGCGCCGCGGCATGGCGACGGCACTCTGCATCGTCGCGGTCGGGCTCCTCTTCATCGGCTTCGGGTCCTCCGTGATCCCCGCCGCAGGTGTCGTCCTCATCGGCCTGATCCTCTTCGGCTTCGGCAACGGCAGCGTCGACGTCATGATGAACGTCGAAGGCGCCGCCGCCGAGAAGGAACTCGGCAAGACCGTCATGCCGCTCATGCACGCGTGCTTCAGCCTCGGCACGGTCATCGGCGCCGGCATCGGCGCGTTCGCCGCGGCGATCGCCCTGCCCGTCTTCTGGCACACGGTCGTGATGGCCGCGCTCATCGCCGGAACGGTCATCGTCACCGTGCGGTTCGTCCCGATCCGCGAAGGCCTCGGCGACGAGGACCGCGAGCACTCGCACCGCAGCGACTGGAAGCAGCGGCTGAAGGCGAACCTCGCCGTGTGGGCGGACGTCCGCCTCATCTTCATCGGCGTGATCATGCTCGGGATGGCGTTTGCCGAAGGCAGCGCGAACGACTGGATGACGCTCGCCGTCGTCGACGGTCACGACCAGGCCGATGCCGTCGGCGCCCTCGTGTTCGGAGCATTCGTGAGTGCGATGACCGCTGGTCGCGTGCTCGGCGGACCGCTCATCGACCGGTTCGGGCGCGTCATCGTGCTGCAGGTGTCGGCGGGAACGGCGATCGTCGGCCTCCTCATGTTCATCCTCGCCGAACCGACCTGGCTCATGATCGTCGGCGCCGTCCTCTGGGGCGTCGGCTGCTCGCTCGGGTTCCCGGTGGGCATGTCGGCCGCGGCCGACGACTCGCGCAACGCTGCCGCTCGGGTCAGCGCCGTCGCGATGATCGGCTACTGCGCGTTCCTCGTCGGCCCGCCGCTCATCGGCATGCTCGGCGACCACATCGGCATCCTCAACGCGCTGTTCGTCGTGCTCGGACTCATCGTGCTCGCCGGGCTCGCGTCCCCCGCCGCGCGTGAGGCGTCCCGTCGGCGTTCCGCCGCCCCCACCTCCTAGCCTGCTTCCCGGACCGGGCTCTCGGTGATTGCACAATTCAGGAACTTCTGCACAATTCAGGATGATCCAGCCCGACACGCCGATCGATCGTCCTGAATCCTGCAATTCCTCCTGAATTGTGCAACCGCCGAGGGGCGGGTCGGTCCGGGGGCGGTCGGGGTGCGCGAAGGCAGACACGATCGACCGATGGGACGACGGGCGTCGAGCACCGAACAACGGATGACGGATCGCAAGCATCGAACGCAAGACGACGGATGACGGATCGCGCTGCGGCAGTGGACGGAACGCGCGGCGAGCACGGGACGGTAGGCTCGACGCGTGCGTTTGGTGATTGCAGAGTGCTCGGTCGATTACGCGGGACGGCTCAGCGCCCACCTCCCGCTGGCGCGTCGACTCCTGATGGTGAAGAACGACGGCAGCCTGCTCGTCCACTCCGACGGCGGCTCCTACAAGCCACTCAACTGGATGAGCCCGCCCTGCACCCTCACCGAGCTCGAGCCGGACGATGACCAGGCCGCCGCGGGCATCACGCAGCTGTGGAAGGTCACGCACAAGAAGACCGGCGATGCGCTCGTCGTCTCCATCCACGAAGTGCACCACGACAGCGCGCACGAACTCGGCGTCGACCCCGGTCTCCAGAAGGACGGCGTCGAAGCGCACCTGCAGAAGCTCCTCGCCGAGCAGATCGAACTCCTCGGCGACGGCTACCGGCTGATCCGCCGTGAGTACATGACGGCGATCGGGCCCGTCGACATCCTCGCGACCGACGAGAACGGCGCATCGGTCGCCGTCGAGCTGAAGCGCCGAGGCGACATCGACGGCGTCGAACAGCTGACGCGGTACCTCGAGCTCATGAACCGCGATCCGCTGCTCGCGCCCGTCCAGGGCGTCTTCGCAGCGCAGGAGATCAAGCCGCAGGCGCGCACGCTCGCGAAGGATCGCGGCATCCGATGCGTCACGCTCGACTACGACGCGATGCGCGGCCTCGACGACAGCGAGTCCCGACTCTTCTAGCGCCGCGGGGCGATCGAGCCCCGTCGCCGTCGGGCTGCTGCACGCCCGGCCCCGGTGTGCACAATTCCGGAAAACGTGTGACAGGAGTGACGATTTCGGCGGTTTTCGGCCGTTTTCGTCACATCAGCCCCACCTTCTCCGGAATTCCGAACAACGGGGCGTGCAGAATTCAGGAGGATTTGCAGAATTCAGGATCGATGGACGGCGCGCCGCCCGAGATCATCCTGAATTGTGCAGAAGTTCCTGAATTGTGAAAGCAAGCGGGGCGGGTGCGCAGTGCGGGTACTGGCCGGCGGAGCAGGCCCGGGCAGGACAGGACAGACGGGGCAGACGGGGCAGACGGGGCAGACGGGGCAGGACAGGACAGACGGGGCAGACGGGACAGACGGGTCAGACGGGACAGACGGGTCAGACGGGTCAGACGGGTCAAGAGGCGACCGGGCGATGCCGGAGGGCGCGTCCGGGCGTCGCCGCGGTACGGACGCCGTTCGCGATGACGGGCACGCCACCGACGAACACCCACGGAATACCGGCCGCCTGTTGGCGAGGTTCGGCGAACGTCGCACGATCGGCAACGGTTGACGGGTCGAACAGCACGAGGTCCGCGACTGCACCGACGCGCAGGACCCCACGATCGGCCAGGCCGAGACGCGCGGCCGGACGCGACGTGAAGTGCGCCACGGCGTCCTCCAGCCCGAGCACCCCCTCCTCGCGGACGTAGTGCCCGAGGAACCGCGGGAACGTGCCCCACGAACGCGGATGCGGCTTCGCGCCGACGAGGATGCCGTCACTGCCGCCCGTGTGCCGA
This sequence comes from Plantibacter lichenum, assembly GCF_050587525.1. Classification (NCBI taxonomy): domain Bacteria; kingdom Bacillati; phylum Actinomycetota; class Actinomycetes; order Micrococcales; family Microbacteriaceae; genus Plantibacter; species Plantibacter lichenum. Next base: position 477,267 of record NZ_JBOBFT010000001.1, read on the forward strand.
GGGTGGTCCATCATCGTCCGCACGTTCGCCTCGTCGCCCACGTGCTGCAGGATGCCCGTCGCCAGGCGGTCCTGCTGGAGGATCGCGAAGAAGACACCGGTCGGATCGTCGATGGGCCACGACGACGCGACCGATGCAGAGACGCCAGCAGGCACGGAAGCGGCGAGGTCCGCGATGGTCCGACCCACGATGCCGGCGAGCGCAGGAGTCTGCACGCCGGAGATCTCGATCGTCGCCCAGTCGGTCACGACGCCGTGGCAGCCGTCGGTGCCGGTGACCTCGAGTTCGTGCCGGACGAGCGCCTGGATCGCGGGGTCGCGGAGGCGTTCGAGGGTCGCGTCGGGCCCGTCGGCGGCAGCCCAGCTGGGCAGCAGCGCGGAGAGCGTCGTGGAGCCGGGGAGGTAGGGGTAGGTGTCGAAGGTGATGTCGATGCCGTCGGCGGCCGCGTCATCGATCAACCGCACGAGTTCCGCCGCGCGGCCGGCATTGACCCCGAAGTTCATGGTCGCGTGCGTGAGGTGGAGGGCCGCGCCCGAACGGCGACTGACCTCCACCATCTCCGCGTACGCCTCGAGCGCGCCGCGACCGTACGAGCGCTGATGCGGCGCGTAGAAGCCGTCGAACTCGGCGACCGTCTCGCACAGCGCGACGAGCTCGGCCGTGTCGGCGAACATCCCGGGCACGTAGGTGAGCCCGGACGACATGCCGAACGCGCCCTCTCGCATCCCATCGGCGACGAGGCCGCGCATCCGTTCGATCTCGTCCGGCGTCGCGGCCCGATCCTCGTTGCCGACGACCGCCATCCGCACACTGCCCTGCGGCACGAGGTACGCGACGTTGAGCGCGGCCCCGCGGTCGATGCGGTCGAGGTACTCGCCGACGCTCCGCCACGCGAAGTCGACATCGTCCGGAGCGCCGTTCCATCCGGTGATCTGGCGGCGGAGGACCGCCATCGTCTCGTCCGTCGTCGGCGCGTAGGACAGCCCGTCCTGCCCGAGGACCTCGGTCGTGATCCCCTGTGAGACCTTGGCGATGTGGGCGGGATCACGCAGAACGGCGAGGTCCGAGTGGGCGTGCATGTCGATGAACCCGGGCGCGATCGCGAGACCGGCCGCGTCGAGCACGAGGATGTCGGCACCGGCGGCACGCGCGTCGGCACGCTCCACCGGCACGTCGATCCGGCCTCCGATCGCGGTGATGCGCCCGTCCTCCACGAGCACGTCGCCCACGGTGCTCGGCGCGCCCGTGCCGTCGATGATGCTGGCGTCGCGGATGAGCACCGTGTGCGTGGTCATCGTGCTGTCGAACCGGTCCCGACGGACCGCCCCGTCCCGACGGCCTGTTCTGACCCCAGCGCCGCAGCGGTGAACTCGGCGGCGGCGGCGCGGATGCCGTCCCAGTCCGCGGCGGCGACCGCTGCGGCCCCGACGACACTGGACCCGGCCGTCACGGCGGAGGCGCCGGCATCGATGTACTCACGGGCGTTGCCGGCGTGCAGGCCTCCCGACGGGACGAGTGTGACGTTCGGGAACGGCCCGCGCAGGTCCTTCAGGAACCCGGATCCCATCGTGCCGGCGGGGAAGATCTTGACGGCCTCAGAACCGAGGTCGAGTGCCTGCATGAGTTCACTCGGCGTCATCGCACCGAGGAGGAACGGGATCCCGGCGGCCGTAGCGACATCAGCGACCGCGGCGCTCAGGCCAGGCGTCACGATGAACTGGGCGCCTGCGTCGATGGCGCGGCGGGCGGTGTCCGCATCGGTCACGGTCCCCGCTCCGATGATCGCGCCGTGCTCGGACGCAGCATCGGCCGCTTCCCGGATGAGCGCTTCGACGCCGGGCGTCGTGAAGGTGAACTCGACGCTGCGGATGCCGCCCTCGGCGAGCGCCCGGCAGAGCTCCACCGGGCTGGGGATCTGCGGGACGCGCACGACGGCGATCGCGCGGTCTTCGTACAGTTCGCTGAGGGTCACGGTGTTCTCCTGGTTTCCAGCCCGATGCGATGGGGCGGACGGTTGGCGGGGCGGTCGGGGTGGAGCGGGCGAGGCGGGATGGAGCGGGTCGGGTCGACGGAGCGGGTTGCCGGGATGGAGCGGGCGGTCGGGCACGACCCCGCTAGCCGAAGGTGGTCGTGAGCGCGTCGACCGCGCTCGGCGACGGCAGGCGGACGTCGTCGATCACGATGAGCGCACGCCACTTGTCGAACGTCGTGCAGGGGTGCGAGAGGCCGAGGCGGACGACATCGCCCACCTGGAGCTCGCTGTCGGCGGGGAGGGCGACGAAGCTGTGCTGGTCGTTCATCGCCGTGATGGTCGCGCCGTCGAGGGGTTCGAGGTCAGCGCTGCCGAAGCGGCGGAAGCCCTGCACCTCCGGCAGTCCTTCGTCGAACGGGAAGTCGCGCTTGCCTCCGTCGACGAGGGCGAGCCCCGGTTCTGGACGCGAGACGACGGTCGCCCAGCCGTGGATCGCGGACCGGAATTCGCCTCTGCCGTCGCGGCCGAGCGGCGTGATCCCGCGGTAGAAGCCGTCGTCGTGGGTGATGTACGCGCCGGAGCGGAGGATGACGTCGGTTGCGATGCCACGTGCGCCGGCCAGGTCGCGGCGGGGTGCGAGGACCTCCGCGACGACGTCGAAGTACGCGCTGCCGCCGGCTGTGACGATGACGGTTCCGACGCGCTGGTCGTAGAGTCCCTCGGCACGGAGGGTGTCGTCGAAGTCGCCGAGTGCGATGAGGTACTCGCGGACGATCTGGAGGGATGCGTCGTCGCCGTGGTGCGCGAGGGCTCCCTCGTAGCCGCTGACGCCGGCCAGCGCGAGCGACGGCCGGGCAGCGACGGCCCGAGCGATCTCGAGAGCCGCTTCCTGGGTGCGGGCGCCGGTCCGTCCGCCGGTCGCGCCGAGCTCGACGAGCACGTGGAGCGGGCGGCGGTGTGCGCCGGCCTCCAGCACGGACGCCGTGATCTCGACCGCACGGAGGGAGTCCGCCCACACGACGATCTCGGCGTCACCTGCGTCGAGCGCTGCGCCGACGAGCCGCAGGTACTCGGGCTGGACGAGCGCATTCGCGAGCATGATGCGCGGGATGCCCCAGTCGAGCGCGATGCTCAGCTGCCACGGCGTCGCGACCGTGATCCCCCACGCGCCCGCATCGAGCTGCCGCTGCCAGAGCGCGCGGTTCATCGTCGTCTTGCCGTGGGGCGCGATGCCGACGCCCGCCTGCGCGCACCAGGCCCGCATCGTCTCCACGTTGTCCGTCACGGCGGCGCGGTCGACGGTCACGAGCGGCGTCGTGAAGGTCGCGAGCGCCGGCTGCTCGGCGAGGAACTCGGCCGCGTCGCGCGCGAAGGCGACCGGAGGGAAGCCTTTGAGGGATCCGCCGGTGACGCCGAGGGCTGCTGCATCGAATGCTTCGGTCATGATCTCCTCGAGCTGGTCCTCGGGCCGGGTCGCCCTCGGTGAACGGGACCCCTCCGTGGGTTCGGGGACCGATTCACGCATGTTGCGCTATTCGCAACGCATGTTGCGCTTGATGCTACGTATGTTCTAGCATCGTGGGCGGAAGCCGTCAACCTGCCGGCGACCGGAGCGCGACGGACTCGCGCCGCAGAACGACAGGTGAGTACAGTGCCGTCCACCCCCGCTCAGCCGACACACGTCGCCACCGTGAGCACCATCGGGGAAGCCATGGTCGTGCTCCTCCCCGAAGGCCAACGGCCCCTCGTCGAGACGCGCCGCTTCGACACGGCCATCGGCGGCGCCGAATTCAACGTCGCCTCCAGCCTGGCACGCCTCGGCGCCCCCGCACACTGGTTGTCGAGACTCGGCGATGACGGCTTCGGCGAGTACATCCTCGAAGTCGCCAGAGAGGCCGGAGTCGCCGTCGACGCCGTCGAGATCGATGCGGCCCGCTCCACCGGGATCTACGTGAAGGAGACCGTCACCGACGCGGACGGCTCCCGCAGCCCGCGCATGCACTACTACCGGACCGGCTCCGCGGCGTCGGTCATCACCAGCGGGTACTTCGATCGGGCGGAGTCACGCGCCGTCTTCGCCGCCTCGGCGATCGTCCACACCTCCGGCATCACCCCTGCGCTCTCCGACGACACCGCCGAAGCCGTCCGGGACCTCCGCGCGCACCTCGCCCCGCAGAGTTCCCTGAGCGTCGACCTCAACTACCGCCCGCGACTCTGGACGGACCAGTCCACGGATCCCCTCCTCCGTCTCATCGGACAGGCCGACCTCCTCTTCCTCGGCGTCGACGAATCCGAGGCGTTCTTCGGACACGCCGACGCCGCACGCCTGTTCGCCGACTACCCGCGACTCACCCGCATCGTCTTCAAGAACGATGCGACGAGCGCGATCACCGTCCACCGGGACGGCCCGACCCACGAGGTGCCGTGCCTCACGGTCGACGTCGTCGAGACGGTCGGAGCGGGCGATGCGTTCGCGGCCGGCTACCTCTACGGGGTGGCGGCGGGGCTCGACGACGTGGCGGCAACTCGTATCGGCCATGCGACCGCCGCCAGCACCCTCATCTGCCACGGCGACCGTCCGGACCACGTCCCGGCCCCCCACGAGCTGCGGACCGTCATCGCCGCCTCCGACGACGAGTGGGCGGGATGGCGCGTGTCCGCGGACCGACCGTTCCCGTGGGCCGCGGGCGGGGCAGGCGAGGCCGACGGCAGCGTCCGGGGATCCAACGACGGCGCCGCCGGACGCGGGACAATCGCGGTGGAGCAGAGGACAATGGGCGCATGAGCCAGTCCCTCTCTCGCGCCCTCGACCTCCTCGGCGAGATCGTCTCGGGCAACAACTCGCTCGACGGCATGTCGACGGTCGCCGGCGTGCACAAGACCACGGTCCTGCGTCTGCTCAACACGCTCGAGGAGCACGGCTTCGTGACGCGCGACGGCTCGTTCCGCTACCACCTCGGGCGCGCGATGTTCGACCTGACGCAGACGGCGCTCGAGGACCAGGACGTCCGCCGGGTCGCCTCACCACACCTCCGTGCGCTCGGCGGGACGACCGGCCAGACCGTGCACCTCGCCGCCTACGACGGCGGGTCCGTCTTCTACATCGACAAGGTCGAGTCCCGTCAGCCGTTGCGCATGTACTCGCGCGTCGGGCTCCCCGCATCGCTCTACGCGACGGGTGTGGCCAAGGTCCTGCTCGGCGGGCTCGATCCGGTCGAGCGTCGGCGCATCGTCGACGGCATCACCTTCGAGGCGTACACGGAGAAGACGATCGTGACCGCCGAGGACCTCCTCGCCGAGATCGATCGCTCCGCAGCACGCGGATGGGCGGAGGACCACGAGGAGCACGAGAGCTTCATGAACTGCATCGCCGCTCCCGTGTTCGGGCCGGACGGGCGCATCGCTGCAGCCGTGTCGATCTCCGTGCCGACCGCTGTCCTCCCCCACAGCGGCGTACGTGCGCTCCTGCCGCAACTGTTGGAGGCGACCGCGGCGATCTCCGCCGACCTCGGGTACTCGCCTGCGCCCGTCGCGTCGCCCACCCCGCTCGCGTCGCCCAACCCGCTGGCGTCGCCCACCCGTGCCGCATCGCCGACTTCCGCCCACTGAGCCCGTACCCGGTCACTGAGCCTGTCGCCCTTCGACAAGCTCAGGAACCGGCTCCCAGAGCTTCATCACCCGGACACTGAGCCTGTCGAAGTGCCCTTCGACTCACCCAGGGTCCGGCCCGCACCTGCATCACGACCCAGATCCATCGCAACCCAACGTCCCGAAAGGACCCCCATGTCAGAACGTATCGCCATCTCGACGACCGACGCCCCGGCCCCCGCCCACACCTTCTCGCAGGGCGTGCGCAAGGGTTCGTTCGTGCAGGTCTCCGGTCAGGGCCCGGTCGACCCGGCGACCAACGAGTACCTCTTCCCCGGTGACGTCGCGGCGCAGACCACGCGCACGCTGCAGAACGTCGAGGCGATCCTGAAGGCCGGCGGCGCGACGTTCGACGACGTCATGATGCTGCGCGTGTACCTCACGAAGCGCGAGGACTTCCCGATCATGAACGACGCGTACGGCGAGTTCGTCTCCGCGCGCGTCACCTCCGGCGTGCTGCCTTCGCGTACCACGGTCTTCACGGGCCTGCCGCGTGAGGAGATGCTCGTCGAGATCGACGCGATCGCCATCGTCGACTAGTCCTCTCCGCCCCTCCCTCCTCCACCTGCCTGTTCACAATTCCGGAGAAGGTGTGACAGGAGTGACGAAGGAAGCGCTTACCGGCGCGACCAAGCGCTTTCCGGTGGAAGAGTTCCGGAATTGTGCACCACCCAGGGGCGGTGGAGCAGGAGCGCGAGAGGCCCGGCACTCGAATGAGTGCCGGGCCTCTCCGCGTCAGCCTGGCCGGTCAGCGACCGGCCTCCCCCACAGCCCTACGCGGAAGCCGACCGACGACGCAGCCACAGGGCAACGCCCAGCAGCAGCGCACCCAGCGCGGCGAGCCCGCCACCGAGCGTCCACGGCAGCATCGCGTCGACACCCGTGCTCGTCAGGCCACCGGACTTCGGCGGGATCGGCGTGGGATCGAAGTCGTTCACGACCGTGATCGCCACGGCCTCACCGGACGCGACCGTCACGGAACCGACCTGGGCGTCGCCCGCGTTCGGCGTGATCGTCGTCCGCGCGGCACCGCCCTTCGCCGTCTCCACGAGCTCGCACTCGGCGCCGACCGGCAGCTGCTCGAACGTCGCCGTCAGCCCATCGGCCTTCGACAGCTTCCGCTCGCCGCCGCCGGGGACGACGACCGAGACCCGCTCGCCGTCGATGTCCGCAGCACACGTCAGCAGGACGGTGAACGTCTTGTCGGCGTTGTCGCCGGCGCCGAGGCCGATGATCTGCTTCGTGACCGTGATCGAACCGACCGCGAAGGTGTTCGTGAGCGAGACCGTGACGGTGTCGCCGGCCGCGACCGCGAGGTCGATGCCGTCGGTGCCGATGCCGGTCACCGCGTTCTCGCCGTCGCCGGAGGAGATGACGGAGGTCGTCGCTCCACCGGTCTCCGACTCGAGGATGCGGCACTCGGCGCGGGCCGGGAGGCCCTCGTAGTCGGCGGCGTAGCCGTTCTCGGCGGTGAGGGCGCGTGTGGCGCCGCCCGGCACGTCGAACGCGACCGATTCGCCATCGATGTCACGCACACAGCTGAGGGCGACCTGGAAGGGGCCGGCGCCGTACAGCTCCGCACCCTCACCGTCGATCGTCTTCTGCACGTGCAGTGCGCCGAGGAGGAACTCGTTGACCACGGAGACCTCCGCGGTCGTGCCGTCGCCGACCGTCACCGTTCCCGGCGTCACGGTCGAACCGTCCGCGCCACCGGTCTTCGTCTCGGTCACCTCGCACGTGGCATCGGCCGCGATGTGCTCGATGGTCGCGGTGAGCGAGGCTTCGCCGCCCAGGACGACATCGCCGTCCCAGACGATGCGCGTGCCGCTCGGGTCGGTGAGCGTGCAGGTCGCGTGGACCGTGAACGGCCCTGTGCCCCACGCCTCCGCCCCGTCACCTGTGAGGGTCTTCGCGATCTCGACCGAGCCGTCGGCGAAACGGTTCTCGATGACGGCGCCGTTGGTCGCGTCCCCGTCCTCGTCGTCGGCGGCCAGCTGGATCGATGCGACGGTGCCGTCGACGACCGCGGCCGGAGCCGGAGCCGGAGCCGGAGCCGCGAGCTTGTCGAGTTCCGGCTCGCCGCCCGTGTCCGTGCCGGTCGTCGTGATGCTCGTCGACACGGCGCCCTTCGCGTCGGTCTCGGTGATCGTGCAGGCGGCACGTGCCGGCAGACCGGTCAGCGTGACGCTCTCACCGTCGGCGAGGGTGAGGGCCATCGGGTCCTCAGCGGAGAACCCGTCTGCGTAGACGTCCTTGCCGAGGAACGTGCAGCTGACGGCCACATCGAAGGGACCGTAGGAGACGGGCGTTCCGGAAGCGTCCACCGCGCCGGACACGACGCGCTTCGTCAGCTCGAGGCCGGCGAGCGAGTACACGTTCGTCAGGATGACGACGGGAACGGTCTGCTCCTCGGAGACGATCGTGACGGTGTTCGCCGTCTCCGACGTCTGTCCGTTGTCGTCTTCGGAGATCGTGCACTCGGCGCCCCACGGGAGGTTCGGGACCGTCGTCGGCGTTCCGTCACCGAGGAGCGTGATCGGGACCGGCGGGATGTCCTCGCCCGCCGAGACGCAGGTCACGTGACCCGTGTAGCTGGCCGGCGCGTAGCGATCCGCTCCGGCACCGGTCAGTTCCTTGACGGCCTGCAGGGGTCCCGTGGCGAGCGAGACGCCCACCTTGTTGCCCTCGGTCGTCGGCGTCGTGCCGAGCGTGGTGCCGTTGACGGTGCGTCCGGCGACGGCGATCGTGTTCCACGCCACCGTGTTGGTTCCGGCCGTCGGCGAGTACGCGGGCGTCTTCGTGGTCAGGTCGATCTTGACCACGCCGGCGGGCTGGATGGGCGTCGCGAAGTCCACGACGAACTTGAGGCCCTTGACCGTGGCCGGATCGATGCCTGCGGCAGGATCCCAGATCGCCCACGACCCTGCGGCGCAGCCGGATCCCGTCGTGTTGAGGTCGGCCGTGCAGGGTGCCGCGGCGGTCGTGTAGTACGTCGTCAGCACGGAGCCGGCCGGGGCGCCTGCAAGCGCGACGGTGCCCTCGAACGTCGGCGTGAACTGCGAGCCGCGCGGGAGCGGGGTGCTCGCACCGGTGTCGCCGAGCGCGGGCAGCTTGTCGATGGCGACGAAGCGGTTCATCGGCAGCGTGCCGGTGTTCGTGAAGGTGTTGCGCCACACTTCGAGCCCGCCGGGTTTCGTGATGGGCACGCAACCACCGGTGAAGAAGCCGGCGTCGTCGGGGACGCAGAGCTTCTGTCCACCGACGAAGTTGATGCCGAGTTCGTCGTCGACGGCCTTGACCGACTTGATGCCGCGGATGGCGCCGGCGAGCTGCACGGTCACCGTGGTGCTCGTGACGCACTCGCCCGTTGCCGGGTCGAGGGTGCCGGAGCACGCGTCCCACTCACGGTCCGCGACGACGCCCATCGAGTTCGTCACCCGCGTGTTGGCGGTGAGGCCGGGGCGGAACATGAGCTGCACGGAGATCTTGTAGCTCTGTCCCACCTCGAGGACGCTGCCCGTGGGGAAGGAGAAGCGGATGCCGTCGGCCGCGGAATTGACCGTGGCCGTCACATCGGCGACCGAGGTCGGAAGCTGCGTGCCGTTCGGCTGCAGCGGCGGCGCGCCCGTCACCGCGTAGGAGAACGGCGACGATGCGGGGTCGGCAGCGGGATCGAAGATGAGCTGCGGTCCGCCGGCGTCGCGCGGCAGACGGTCGGTGACGACGGGGTTGATGATCGGCGTGTTGCCGTTGTTCGTGATCGTCAGCCCGTAGGTGAACACGCGTCCTGGAGGCTGCACGCCGGTCGGCGTCTTCTGGACGACGACCGAGTTGAGCGAGTGCACGTACTGGATCTGCGCGGTCTTGCTGTTCGTCGCGGTGAGCGGCGGCGTGCCCTCTCCCCCGTTCAGCGCGCCCGTGACATCGGCCACGACCGTGTTCGTGAAGGTTCCCGCCACGGTCTCGCCCGGTGCGGGCTGGTTGCCGGCGAGCGTCGAGGGGACTTCGCCTCCCGAACGGAGCTCGGTACGGCGCTGCACGGAGAGCGGCACCTGCTGGAGCGGGTTGGCCGGGTTCTCCCAGAACGCGCCGTCCGCACGGGTGAAGGTGAAGCGGACGCCTTCGACGTCGGCTGCGTTCACGCCGTCGGGGAGCGGCTTGCTGTTGAACTGCGAGGCGGTGAGCGGCGAGCCGAGGACCCAGTGCCCGCCCGATGCTTCACAGCCGAGCGTGACGTCGGTGAAGTCGCGGTCGACGCACACGTCCGCCTGAACGCGGTTGATGGGCGCCGTGAGCGTCAGCTGACCGGCGAGTCCCACGACATCGAACGCGTTCCAGAACGTGCCGGCGTCATCGGTCAGCACCATCGTGGTCGTGCGGACGCTGCCCCCGGGACGACCGCTGAGGGTCATCGCGACGGGTGCGCGGTTCGGCTCCTGCTGCGAAGCGACGTTGAACGACTTGCCCGCGACGACGCTGATGTTCGCTTCCGCGAGGGTGATCGAGGCGTCCTTCGTCGCGATCGGGTTGTCGTCGGCGTTGCCGCCGAGGTCGGTGACGAGCGCACGGGCGTCGTTCGGGACGGTCGGGAACGATGCCGCGGAGACGCGTTCGTCGGTACCTCGGACGGTCGCACGGAGGCGGGTGTCGAAGGTCACGGTCGTCGTCGCGTTCGACTCGATGCGGCCGGTGTGCGCAACCGTGATGCCGACGACCTCGGTGAGCGCGGACTCGGCGAGGCCGAGGGCCTGCTCACGTGTGATCGTCTCCGTCGTCCCATCCGCCTTCGTGAGCGTGACGCTCGTGCCGGTGGCGCCTGCGGGAACCGTGATGGACACGATCCTCTTGACGTTGAAGACGTCGAACGGCTTCGTCGTCGAGTCCGGTGCGGGGTCGGAGACCGTGAGGCCGTCGACTCGTGCGGCGGTGACGTTGGTCCCGGTGATCGACACGCGACCGGACGGGAAGTACGCGGCGTCGGTGCCGAGCGGCGGGATGCCGAGCGGGCCGCCCGACCACTCCTTCGTGACCTGCACGTTGAGCGGGACGTCGATGATCGCAGCGGTGTCCGCGGCTTCATCGGTCACGACCTGGGCGCCGGCGGCGTCGAAGCCGGTCGCGCGCGCCGTGTTGACGACGTCGCCAGGACGGTCGGCGTTGTACATGCGCGAGCCCGTGGCGGGGTCCGGGTTCGTGACCGGGACGCGGACGAGGTCGCGGACCGCGAAGTCGAGGACGATGCTGCGGTCGTTGCCGATCGAACGGCTCACGCCGCTGCCGACCTGCGGTGCCGTCGGGTCGTCGCCGATCGTCGCGGCGCGCGTGGGGCTCTCGGCGTAAACGAGACGGACGCCCGTGGTGGAGGTCTGCTCGGCGCCGGTCAGCTTCAGACCGGGGAACGTGCCGTCGCACGCCCCGGGGCACGGGTCGTTCGTCGCGGTCACCCAGTCGGTGCCGTTGTACAGCTCGACGCGGAGGATCTGGTCGTACTTCAGCCACGGATCGTCCGCCTGGGAGATCGCGTGGATCCCGGTCAGGTCGAAGGCGTTGAAGACGGTCTCGGCGACGGGCTTCGTCACATCGGCCGTGTCGGAGACGACGACCGTGTCGAGGTTGCCGTAGCCGCCTGTCGACCAGGTGATGCGGGCGGGGAGCACGTCGCCGGAGCGGGCGATGACCGTCTTGCCGGTCGCTTCGCCGCTCTCGAGCCAGGTCTTGTCGATGAGGTCGCCCGTGCCGGGGAGGGTCGGGACGAGCTCGATCGTGGGACACGGCGCCGCGGTCACAGCGGAGGCCGGATCGATGTTCGGAGCAGATGCACCCGCGGAGGCGCAGTTCTCGATGAGGTTGGCCGGGTCGCCCTTCGGGCCGCCGATGGCGCTGCCGTCATCGCGGTGGCCGGGACGGAGCGCTGCACCGAAGTTCGGCTGCACCTTCGTGCCCGGCGCGAAGCCGATCGAGGAATCGAAGGTGAACTTGAGGCCCTGGATCTGATCGCGGAGCCCTGCGGGGATGTTCATCGAGAACACCTTGGAACCGGCGATGCCGACGGCGCCCGGGAGGTCGATGAAGGTCGTGCCGTTCCAGTACTGGACGGTGAGCGTCGAGCCTGCGGGGATCGCCGTCTGCGTGATGCTCGTCGCGTTGAACGAGTTCCACCACGTGTCCGGGCCCGGCACGACGGGCAGCGTCTGCGGGTCCTGGACGACGATCTGGCGAGCATCCGTCGTGGATCCGGGGGCGTTGACGGCCGGGTCCGGGAACGGGAGCAGCTGCGCGGGGAGCTGCACGGTGACGGGCTGGCCGGGGATCGAGAGGATCGCCGACGGGCTGATCTTCTTGTCGAGTTTCACGGCGAGGTGCTCGTCGTAGACGGTGAGCGTGTCCTTCGAGGTCGACGTGCCGATCGTGCCGTCGGTCGCGACCGCGCGGCCCTCGATCGTGTTGTCCCACACGAGCGGCGTGGGGGTGACGTTCGGCCGGGACACGACCGTGAACGGGATGCGCGCTTCGGCGCCCGACTCGATCGCACCGGTGAAGGTCGCTGAGAACCGGGCGACCTCGCGGGCAGCGTCGGGGGCAGGCAGGGTGTCGGTGGAACCGGCGGCGACCGTCTCGGTCGTGCCGTCGCGGTAGGTCCACGTGACGCTGGCGGCGGTGGCGCCGTTCGGCCACATGACGTTCGTGAACGCGTCGAAGTCGATTCCGACGGGGATGCCGGAGTCGAGCGGGTCTGCCACATCGGCGACGGCGGGCTCGGTGAGGGTGAGGCTCGCGACCGCGTTGTCGCTGTCGTTCGTGACCGAGGTCGTGACCGTGCTCGAATCGCCGGCGACGATGCCCTTCGGGTCGAACGACTTCGACGTGCCGACGCCGACGACGGTCGGGGTGATGACGTAGTTCGCCGGGTCCGCGTCCGATGCGGAGTCCGCGCCGTTGGTCACGGTCGCCGTGAGCTCGTTGACGATCGTCGTCGGGCCGGTGATGGCCGAGACCGTCTCCCGCTGGGTGAGGGAGACGGGGATCGTCGCGGTCGCGCCCTGCGGGAGCTGCGCGCCGGTGCTGTTCGTGAAGGTGAATCGGAGGCCGGAGATCGATGCGGGATCGACGGTCGACGGCAGTTCCGCGAGGCCGGCGGGCGTCCCGGAGACCCATTCGAAGCCGTCCCACACGTCCACCTGAACGAGATCGGCGCCGTCGGGGAACGTGACGGAGCCGAGGCCGGTGACGCCGAGGTGCTGGAACGGGTTGGGCGCTGCGGCCGGGTCGATCGGGTCGGTCAGGACGAGGCTGTCGACGCCCGCGTTGGACGTGTTCGCGCCGGAGAGCGTCGCGGTGACCGCCGTGCCGGGGCTGACCGCGCCGCCCGTCGGGTCGAAGGACTTCTGTGCGTCGGCGTGCAGGGTGCGTGTGACCGTCGGGGTCACGGTCGCGTCATCGACGGCCGGTGCGAGACCGTTGCTGGCGGTGAGCGTCGCCGTGTTCACGATCGGGATGCCGCTGCGGGCGAAGGGGAAGTCGTCGCGGACGCGGACGGTCACCGTCACGACGCCCGTCGAGGACGGCTTGAGGCCGACCGCACCGGCCGGGAGGGTGAGCGGTTCGGTAAAGGTCACCGTGACGGTGTTGCCGTCGATCTTCGGCGCCGCCGCCTGGAGACCGTCACCGACGTCGACCTGCACGACGTCGAACCCCTCGGGGATCGGGTCGACGAGCACCGCGTTCGTGCAGCCCGTGCCGACATCGATCGCCGTGCAGCCGACCGTGAGGTCGTAGCTGAACGTCTCGCCGGGAACCACGTTCGGCGTCGACGCCTCCTTGACGAGGCTCACCGAGCTCGCCCCCTCCGCGAACGCGGCGGGCGCGGTCAGGGTCATCACACCCGTCGCGACCACGACGGACATCAGGAGTGCGAGCAAGCGGGAACGGCGGCGCATCATGAGGGTGCTCTCGTACGGTCCGGGCGCACGTCAGTACGGCTGCGCGGCGCTTCGCCGTCCCGCTCGGGTAGCGGGTGCAGAGCGACCAGGCGCGTCGGGATGGCGCGTCGGAGATTCGGGTGATCGGGTGATCGGGCGGTGCGGGTGTTCAGGGTGCGGGTGTTTCACGGTGGTCCGGACGTGTCGGGTGTCCGTTGGCATGCCACTTTCGGGCGGCGCGCCGAGTACAGGTCTTCCGAAGAGTGCGCCGATTTCGGGCGGCGCGTCGGACGGTTCCTGCGGTGTCCCCCCAACAGGTGTCGGGCAAAGCAACGTTCAGCAGTATATCGGCTGGGTTGCACGGGTCAAGAAGCCCGGAAATCCGGCACTTTCCCTCCACAATGGCAGTTCACCCGCGTGCAGGGGTGATTCGGCAAATCCACAGCTGGGCTGCGATCATCTCCCAGCACGGCCACATCCCGCACGCCGCTTAGGATGGAACGTGTGACTGATCCCTCCGGCGCCCCCGACCGCACCTGGTCCTGCATCCTCTTCGACCTCGACGGCACCATCGTCGACTCGGCTCCCGGGATCATCTCCCGGATGAAGACGACCCTCGCCAACGTCGGTGCGATCGTCCCCTCCGACGCAGACCTCCTCAAGTGGGTGGGTCCGCCCATCCTCGAGTCGTTCCGCGACTTCGCCGGCATGAACCCCGAGCAGTCGCTCGTCGCCCTCGCCGAGTACCGCAGCCAGGTCGCCACGGAAGGGGCAGAGGCCGGGACCGCCGTGTTCCCCGGAGTCGCGGGTGTACTCAGCCGCATTGCGGAGGCGGGCATCCCGCTCGCCCTCGCCACGTCCAAGCCGGAGTCGCAGGCGAACGTCATCCTCGACCACTTCGGGCTGTCGCAGTACTTCACCGTCATCTGCGGCGCTTCCGAGGACGAGACGCGCAGCCGGAAAGCCGATGTCGTGGCAGAGGCCGTCCGCCGCCTCACCGAGCAGGGCGTCGACCTCAGCCGGCCCGTCCTCGTCGGCGACCGTCACCACGACGTCCTCGGTGCCGCTGAGCACGGCATCCCCACGATCCTCGTCGAGTGGGGCTACGGGTCCCCGGCCGAGGCCGAGGGCGCCCTCGCGGTCGTCCACTCGACGGACGCGCTCTCCTCGCTCCTGCTCGGCTGAGCGCCCCCGATCCCTGAGCCTGTCGAAGGGCCCTGGTCCCTGAGCCTGTCGAAGGGCCCCGGTCCCTGAGCCTGTCGAAGGGCCAACGACCCTCGACCGGCCCTCCCTCAGCGCCGCGCGACCGTGAACCGCGACGCGACGAACCCGCCGACCGCGACGATCGCGCTGATCCCGGCGGCCGTCCACAACCCGACGAGCGGTTCCTGCATCGCTTGATCGACGATCGCCGCGACACCGTCCGCCGTCGTCGACGATCCGACATCGCCGAGCAGCATCGTCCGCCCGAGGTACAACGCTCCGACGACCACGACGGATCCCACGGCGACGGCGACCCCGCCCACCGCAAGCGCCCACGGCAGGTTCCGGTGCCCGCGCCACAGCAGCAGCACTCCGCCGAGGAGGAGTGCGGCCGCGAGCCACGGCGTCCAGGCCGCGCCGACGTCGATCGCGTGGACCACCGCGAGTGCCGGCGCCGCGTCCTCCGCGGAGACGAGCACGATGACGTGATCGGTGTCCGGGATGAGGCGCGCGAACGCGAAGCCGGCATCGACGAGCCAGCTGCGGACACCCGCGACGACCGGCTGCAACTCGATGCCGAGCTCGCCGTCCGTCCCGACCGATGCGGCCGCGCCGTCACGGCCCGCCGCGCCCGTCACGATCTCGCGGTGCGTCGCGCGGAGCGACTCCGTCCACACCGTCCGGAACGGCTGCGATGCGACGAACTCGGCGACGTTGCGGTGCAGGAGCTCGCCGAGCCCGTCGGCCGCCGACCCGCCGAGCAGCTTGAGCACGTCGGCGGCGCCGGCCGGGAGGCCGAGCGACGCGGCGACGTCGCTGACGCTGCCCGTGATGCCGTCGAGGTTCACCTGCTGTTCGACGAGATCGACGACCTGATCCGTCACGAGGTCCTGGACAGCCCGGTCGTCCGCGAGGGGAGCGAAAGTGGAGACGAACGCATCCGTGTCCTCGATCATCGTGTCGGCCCACACGGCGACGACCGCGATCGGTGCGAGCAGCCCGCCGAGGACGAGTGCGGTGATCCCGGTGACCGTCCACCATCGTGAGCGTTTGGGCGGTGCCGGTCGTCGCGACGGCGATGGGCGCGCCCCGCCCGGTGCGCCGGCTGCCGCTGCGGTTCGGGGTGACGGCTGGGCCGTCGGATCAGTCGGTCCGGTGGTCTCGCCGTTCGTCACGCGACGAGTCTACCGAGCACCCCTCCCCACCCGAGACCTCCGTTTTCGTGCAGGAAGTGCCCTCGAAAACGTGCGGATTGCACGAAAACGGAGGTTTCGGCCGGGCGGGCGGGATCAGACGCGCGGGATCAGACGCGCGTCGAGAGCGCGAGGAGGGCGGCCCGGGTCGATGCCGTGAGTACGGCCGGGAGGGCATCGAGCGGGTACCAGCCGAACGCGGCGTGCTTCTCCGGCTCGCGCAGCATCGGCGCGCCCGTGAACTCGGTGGCGAGGTGCACGGGCGAGATCCAGTGCTGCTCGAGCGCCCGCTCGAAGTGGTCGACGACGCAGAGCAGGGTGGTCGGGCCGAGGTCGATCCCGAGCTCCTCCTGCACTTCACGGCGGATGGCGTGCTCGACGGTCTCCATCCAGTCGACCTTGCCGCCAGGCAGCCCCCAGGCGCCCGCTTCCGGCTCCCGCAGTCGCTGGATCAGGAGGATGCGCCCGTCCTGCACGATCGCGGCGCCGCACCCCGATCGCGGCTGGCGTTCCCCCGCCCGCGCGGGAACGCCGCCATCGGTGCCTGATTCGGCGATGGCGGCGTCATCGGCTGAGATCGGCCCAGCGATCGCGTTCGGCTCGGCGGGAACGGCTGTGCTCGGCGCGGCGGGGGTGTTCGACATCCCTCCACGGTACCCGGCGACCTCTCTCGCCCGCGTGCCGACATCGGCCACACTGTTCACAACTCAGGACGGGTCCGGCGTGTCGCGAGAGCGCCCCGGCGTGTCGGGGTCGACACGCCGGGGCGCTCCTGAGTTGTGAACAGCACGGCACGCAGCGGCCGACACACGTCAGGGCGTCAGAGCGTCAGATGAGCGCGTCCGACAGGTGGTTCGGCGTGCCGAAGCGGTGCGCGGTGATCGACACGGCCTGCTCCTGCAGGAACGGCAGCAGTTCGATGCGGCCGGCCTCCGTCACCGGGTTCGCGTACACGGCGACGTCGGGGCTGCCTTCGGTCGCGTGCGCGATGCCCTCGGTCGACCCGCCGATGAGGCGGATGCGCGAGCCGGACTGCACACCACGCAGCGAGGCGGCGGTGACGAGCCAGCGGTCGTCGCTCTCGACCGTGACCGATGCCGCGATGCCGCCGATCGCCGAAGCGAGCGGGGCGGGGAGGGCGACCGACGAGGACACGTGCACGGTTCCGCCGGCGGCCGCAGCCGCACCCATCACGCGGACGAGGTGCGCGAGCGGAGCACCATCGGACAAGCGCACGTGGACGGTGCGCGGCACGTAGCGGAACACGTTGCGCTCCGCGGAGAGCTGCGAGACGTCCTTCGCCGTGCCGAACTCGTCGGCCCAGGCGGCGCTGTCGCTCGCGATGGCGCGGCGGACCGATGCGAAGTCGTCGGCGGTCAGGACGGCATCGGCCGCGCGGAGCAGGGCAGCGATGGTCGACGGCACGCCACGTCGTTCGGCTGCACGGCCGGCGGTGTCGAGCGCGGTGCTCTCGGCGCTCGTCCACGAGCCGAGACCGATCAGGTAGTTCGGTCCTCCGGCCTTGGTTCCGGCGCCGACGGCCGACTTCTTCCATCCGCCGAACGGCTGGCGCTGCACGATCGCACCCGTGATCCCGCGGTTGACGTAGAGGTTGCCGGCCTGGACGCCGTCCAGCCACACACCGAGTTCGTCGGCGTTGAGCGAGTGCAGACCGGAGGTGAGGCCGTAGTCGATCTCGTTCTGGATCGCGATCGCCTCCTCGAGGGTCGCGGCGGTCATGATGCCGAGGATCGGGCCGAAGTACTCGGTCAGGTGGTACTCGGATCCGCGCGCGACCCCGGTGCGCACGCCCGGGCTCCACAGTCGGCCGCTCTCGTCGAGCTGCTTGGGCGTGATGAGCCACGACTCACCGGCGCCGAGGGTCGTGAGCCCGCTGAGGAGCTTGCCGGCGGCGGGTTCGATGACGGGGCCCATCTGCGTGGTCGGGTCGACGGGGTAGCCGACCTTGAGCGATGCGACGGCGTCGACGAGCTGGTTGCGGAAGCGACGCGAGGTGGCGACGGATCCGACGAGGATCACGAGCGATGCCGCGGAGCACTTCTGGCCGGCGTGGCCGAAGGCGGAGTTGACGACGTCCTTGACGGCGAGGTCGAGGTCCGCGCTCGGGGTCACGATGATCGCGTTCTTGCCGCTCGTCTCGGCGAGCAGCGGCAGCTCGGGACGGAAGGAGCGGAACAGTTCTGCCGTCTCGTATCCGCCCGTGAGGATCACGCGTTCGACGGAGGGGTGCGAGATGAGGTGGCGGCCGAGGTCGCCTTCGTCGACCTGCACGAGGCGGAGGACGTCGCGGGGGACGCCGGCCTCCCACAGCGCTTCGACCATGACGGCGCCGCTGCGGATGGCCTGCGGGGCCGGCTTGATGATGACGGGCGACCCGGCGGCGAGCGCCGCGAGGGTCGACCCGGCGGGGATGGCGACGGGGAAGTTCCACGGCGGCGTGACGACGGTCAGCTTCGCGGGGGCGAAGACGGCTCCGTCGACGGTGTCGAGGTCGCGGCCTCGCTCGGCGTAGAAGTGGGCGAAGTCGATCGCTTCGGACACCTCGGGGTCGGACTGGTCGAGGGTCTTGCCGGTCTCGGAGGCCATGACCTCCATGAGGCGGGCGCGGTTCGCTTCGAGGACGTCGCCCGCGCGGTGCAGGATGACGGCGCGCTCGGCCCCCGTGAGGGCGCCCCAGGCCGCGCCGGCCGCGGTCGCACCGTCGATGACGGCGTCGAGCGCCTCCACCGTGGCGAGTGTGGAAGCGGCGATGGTGTCGAGCCCGAGGGTCGAGTCGGCGACGCGTTCGAGGATCTCACGACCCCACACGCGGTTGGCGGGCAGCGACGGGTCGGTGTCCGGCGTGTTCTCGAAGCGGTCGACGGGCGAGGCTTCGACGGCGCGCGTCCGGTCCTGCTGACGGTTCGGCGCGGGGATCGTCGCGTCGAGCTCGTCGAGCGAGGCGAGGAAGCGGTGCTGCTCGCGGGCGAAGAGCGTCTCGTTCTCGCTCAGTTCGAAGACGGCGGACATGAAGTTGTCCTGGCTCGCGCCCTCCTCCAGACGGCGGATGAGGTACGCGATCGCGACGTCGAATTCCTGCGGGTGCACGACGGGCGTGTAGAGGAGCAGTTCGCCGACATCTCGCTTCACCGCTTCGGCCTGACCCTGCGCCATGCCGAGGAGCATCTCGAATTCGATGCCGCGCTCCACGCCGCGCTGCTTCGCGAGCAGCCAGGCGAATGCGATGTCGAACAGGTTGTGACCGGCGACGCCGATGCGGACGTTGTCGATGCGGTCGGGGTGGAGGGCGTACTCGACGACGCGCTTGTAGTTGGTGTCGGACTCCTGCTTGGTGGACCAGGTGGCGAGCGGCCAGTCGTGCAGGGAGGACTCGACCTGCTCCATAGGCAGGTTCGCGCCCTTCACGATGCGGACCTTGACGCCGGCGCCACCGGCGGCGCGGCGACCCGCGGCCCATTCCTGGAGGCGGATCATCGCTGACAGGGCGTCCGGCAGGTACGCCTGGAGGACGATGCCGGCTTCGAGGTGCTTGAACTTCGGCAGGTCGAGGAGCTTCGTGAAGACGGCGATCGTGAGGTCGAGGTCCTTGTACTCCTCCATGTCCAGGTTGATGAACTTGGCGGGGCTGGCCTTCACAGCGCGTTCGAAGAGGGGCGTGAGGCTCGTGACGACGTGGTCGACGGCTTCGTCGAAGGCCCAGACGGAGTGCGGGCTGACGGTCGAGGAGACCTTGATCGAGACGTAGTCGACGTCGTCCCGCGCGAGGAGCTTGTGCGTTCCGTCGAGACGGCGGGCGGCTTCCTTCGTGCCGAGGACGGCCTCGCCGAGGAGGTTGACGTTGAGGCGAGTGCCCGGCGTCTTGATCTTGCCGATCGCGGGGCCGAGCTTCTTGTCGGTCGCGTCGACGACGAGGTGGCCGACCATGTTGCGGAGCACCTTGCGGGAGATGGGAATGACGATGCCGGGCAGCAGTGGCGCGAACGCACCGCCGCATCGGACGGCCGCCTTCATGTACCAGGGGAGGAACGCGGGGACCTTCGGCGCGATCGTCTGCAGGTTGCGCGCGGCGACCGAGAGGTCTTCCGGGCGCACGACGCCGTCGACGAAGCCGACCGTGAACTCGAGACCGGTCGGGTCCTTCAGGACGCCGGCGAGCTGCTGGGCGGAGGAGTCGGCGGGGATCGTCGACGCAGCCTTCAGCCAGCGGCGGACGAGCGTGATGGCTTCCGTGGCGAGCGCGTCGCGCTCGTCGGTGCTGAGACCTGCGGACGCCTCCGGTCCCTGGCCGTCCGGTCCCTGAGCCTGTCGAAGGGCATCCGTTCCCTGGGCGTCTGGGAGGGCAGTGGTGTCGGTCATGGGAGGCCTCGCTGTCGGTGGAGCGGTCACGCTGAAAAGAAGGGGGATTCGATCAGTATGGGGTGACTGTCGGATAAGGTACAGTGACGGATTTCGATGGATATTCGTAAGCAGAACCGATGATTCGAGGTGGTGTCCGATGCTCGACATCCGACGACTCCGACTCCTCCGAGAGTTGCGCATCCGAGGCACCCTCGCGGAGGTCGCCGAGGCGCTCAACTTCAGTCCGTCATCGGTCTCCCAACAGCTGTCGCTGCTCGAACAGGAGACCGGGGTCGAGCTCCTCCGGAAGGTCGGACGGCGGGTCCAGCTGACCCCGCAGGCGGAGATCCTCGTCGGCCACACGGACGCTCTCCTCGACATCCTGGAGCGCGCCGAAGCGGACCTCGGCGCGTCCCTCACGACCGTCTCCGGCACCATCCGCGTCGCCGTCTTCCAGTCCGCCGCCCTCGCCCTCATGCCCGGCGCCCTCAGCACGATGCGGCGCGAGCATCCGGAGGTGCGGGTCGAGATGGTGCAGCACGAGCCGGAGACCGCCCTGTCCGAGACGTGGGCGCGCGACTTCGACGTCGTCGTCGCCGAGCAGTACCCCGCCCACGCGGCCCCCCGCCACCCCGGCCTCGACCGGCAGGAGCTCACGACCGATGCGATCCGCCTCGCCGTGCCGCCCGTGGCGACGCAGATCCACGCCGTGCAGCGCATCGAGGATGCCCACGACCTCCCGTGGGTGATGGAGCCGCAGGGCGCCGCGTCCCGCCACTTCGCGGAGCAGCTGTGCCGTCGTGCTGGCTTCGAGCCGGACGTCCGCTACCAGACGGCCGACCTGCAGGCGCAGATCCGTCTCATCGAGTCCGGGAACGCCGTCGCGCTCATCCCCGACCTGCTGTGGGCCGGCCGCGAGACCAGCTCACGCCTGCTCGACCTGCCGGACGCGCCGCATCGCACGATCTTCACGTCTGCGCGGCAGTCGGGTGTGACCCGGCCTGCGATCGTGGCGTTCCGCGAGGCGCTCGGCGCAGAGGCGGAGCGCGTCTTCGACGCCTTGTAGCGCGGGACGCTGTCTCGCCCGCCCGGCAGAAGGAGAACCGCGCGAGAGAAGGACGCCAGGGCCGAATTCGACCTTTTCTCGCGCGGTTCTCCTCCTCCCGCGCAGACCCGGCAGTCGGGTCAGACCCGCCCCTCTTAGGATGGAGCCACCCGGGAGGCATGACATGGACGAGTTGCGGAGATCCCGCGTGCGCGAGGCGTTCACCGCGTACGGGATCGCGGCCGCCGTGGTCGTCGGAACGGTCAGCGTGATGCTCGCCCCGGCCGTCATGACGGGGATCGCCCGGATGGCCTGCGAATCGCAGGACGTCTATGACCTCGATGAGGTGAGCGGGCAGGTGGACCACGTGGCGAAGGCGCGCTTCAACCCGCGCACGGGCAGGTGCATCACGTCGCCCGCGCAGATCTTCGACCGCTGAGCCTTCCGGCCCAGATTAAGTGCGCAGTTGTGGTGGGTGTTCGCATCGCGCACCCACGACAACTGCGCACTGAACCGACTCCCGCTACTCGACCTGGCGACGGCACGCCTCAAACAGCGACAGGGCGGCGAGCGTCCCCGCATCGCGGATGGTGCCACGGCCCACCGCTGCCTGGAGTCCGTCCGCGTCGAGCAGTCGCGCGGTCCATGCCTCGCCCGGCTCCAGGCGTTGCGGGACGGAGTCGCCGATCCGGCCGGTGAACACGTGGCAGACGGCCGCGCTGATCCCGGGCGACTCGACGAAGCCGCCGATGCGACGTGGATCCGTGACGAGGACACCGGCCTCCTCTGCAGTCTCCCGCACGGCTGCGGCGGCCGGGTCCTCGCCCTCATCGACGCTCCCGCACGGAAACTCAATGCACGCGTCCGGCCCAGTCGTATCGCGGACCCCCCTGACGACCAGGATGCGACCGATGTCGTCGGTGGCGATCATCATCGCGCTGTCCGGCCGCACCACCCGGAACCAAGGTTGTCCGGCGACCTCGCGTCGCGTCACCGAGAACCAAGGGTTGGCATGCTCAACGGATGTCCCGACTTCTGCGCCGCTCATCGCAATCCCCCTCCCGCGCCTGCGGGGAGGCCGCGCGCATCGATCGTGAACCATCCAAGATAGCCCGCTACGATCCCGTGCGCAGTTGTGGTGGGTGTTCGCATCGCGCACCCACCACAACTGCGCACTGAGTCGACTCGCGCTACCGGACCACGAGCTCGTTCGCTGTACGGAGGACGGGCGATGACGTCAGCTCGCCCTCACGACCCGCGGGCACGCCACGAACCGTGAAGGTACGCGTCTCGCCGGGCAGCAGGGTGACGATGGCGTCGTCGACCTCCGCCTCGGGGGCCAAACGGTCCGGGAAGACGCACAGGTCGCGAAGCAGCGTCGCCGCCGTGACCGTGAGCAGCACGTCGCCCGCAGCGTCACGTGAGACCGATGCGGTGAACGACGGAGCCGGGTAGGCGAGGTCGCGGTCCTCGGCGAAGAACCAGAACGTCCGCACGCCCGTCCCCGTCTCGGCGACGATCAGCTCGGACGAGGCCGAACCCGAACCGGAACCCGAACCGGCGATCTCCGCCGGCAGCACGACCTGCGCCGACCCGAAGCGATCCGTCACGATGCGGGTGTCGAACGTCGCAAGGACCGTGCCGTCGAAGCGGAGGCGGCGGACGGTCACGAACTCCCGCCACTGCTCACCGCCGTCGTTCACACCGATGAGCGCGAGTCCACCGTCGACAGTGGGCTGGATCGTGAGCAGACGCGTCGACTGCGCCGAACGCAGCGCGTACCAGAGCGGCTTCTTCCGCCCGTAGCCGTCGACCGCCGCCCAGGACGTGACCGGCCAGCAGTCGTTCAACTGCCACACGATCGTCCCGAAGTTCAGCGGCCGGAGCGAACGGTAGTACTCGATGCCGAGGGTGATCGCGCGCGCCTGGTTGAGCTGCATCGCGAAGTGCCAGTCCTCCATCGCCTCCGGCAGCTCGAAGTGCGGTTCGAGGCCGCGTTCGAGCTTGCCGTTGCCACCGTCGGCCTTCTGGTGGTGGAGCATCCCGGCCGATGTCGGAGTGAGCGGTTCGTCACGGACGGAACGCTGGATCGTCGACCACGTCGGCGGCGCCTGCCAGCCGAACTCCGACACGAAGCGCGGCCGGTACTCGCGGTAGACCGTGTAGTCGACCTGGTTCCAGACGTCCCACACGTGCTTGAGCGCGTGCGCGTCATCGTTCGGATGCACGTCCATCGTGCCCGAGTACGGGGAACCCGCCCAGTACGGGCGCGACGGATCGACGGCCTCGACGACCGCCGGCAACAGCTCCAGGTAGTAGCCGAGACCCCACGTGCGGTCCCCGACGGCCTCCTGCCAGTGCCAGTCGAACCAGCCCCAGATGTTCTCGTTGTTGCCGTTCCACAGGACGAGGCTGGGGTGCGGCATCAGGCGTTCGACGTTGTCGCGCGCCTCCGCCTCGATCTCCCGCGCCAGTCGCTCGTCCTCCGGGTACGCGGCGCACGCGAAGAGGAAGTCCTGCCAGACGAGCACACCGAGCTCGTCGCAGACGCGGTAGAACTCCTCGCTCTCGAACACGCCGCCGCCCCAGACCCGCAGAAGGTTCGTGTTGGCGTCCACGGCCTGGGTGATGCGCTCCCGCACCCGCTCCTCCGTCACGCGCGGGAGGAAGCAGTCGTCCGGGATCCAGTTGGCGCCGCGGATCGGCACGGTCGCACCGTTGATGACGAAGACGAAGGGCGTGCCGTCGGCGTCGGGGGCCGTGTCGAGGCGCAGGGAGCGGAAGCCGATACGGCCCGTCCAGGAGTCGAACGCGGCCGCGGCGACGAGCGCTTCCTCGACCGACGCGTCCTCTCGGAGTTCGACGACGGCGTCGTAGAGCCGCTGCGCGCCCAGGCCGTGCGGCCACCAGAGCTCGGGCTCCGGGACGACGACCTCGAGGCGCGCGGACGTCTCCCCGGGTGCGACCTCCGCGATCGCCGTCACCCCGCCGACAGCCGCACTCACGCGGATCGTGGATTCGGCTGGCGCATCGAGTTCGACCGCGAACGAGGCGAGACCTCGCGGGCCCTCGACCGTGACCGTCGGGCTGACGCGTGCGATGCGCGGCGCGGTGGAACGAACGAGCTGCACGGTCCGCCAGATCCCGGCGGTGACGAGCATCGGGCCCCAGTCCCAGCCGAAGTTGCTCGCGGCCTTGCGGATGTAGTTGAAGGGCGCCGGGTACGCGTTCGGGAGTTCGCCGATGCGCTCCCGCTCGGCTTCCGCGAACACCCAGGCGGAGTCGAAGCGCACCGCGATCGCGTTGGCACCGTCGACGAGCTCCGCGGCGATCGGCACCTCGTAGCGGCGGTGCATGTTCTCGGTACGGGCGACGACCGTGCCGTTCACCGTGACGGTGGCGATCGTGTCGAGCCCGTCGAACGCGAGGACGACCCGTTCGCCGTCGACGACATCATGATCGAGGCTGAGCTCGTACACCCAGTCGGTGCGGCCGATCCAGTCGAGCGTCAGTTCGTTGAGTTCGAGGTACGGATCGGGGATGAGGCCCGCTGCGAGGAGGTCGGTGTGCACCGTCCCGGGGACCGTCGCGGGGATCGGCAGCGCCTCCACGACGTGCGTGGGCACGTTCGTGGCATCGGCTCCGTCGGCGAGGCGCAGGGTCCAGCCGGTGACGAGGGCGGTACGGGTGATCATCGGTGACCTTTCGACGACGCGGATGCGGATCGGGGAGTCGAGATGCGTCCGTGCAGCTCGCCCTCCCGTTCCGGAAACTATACCGGTAAAGTGATCAGGGGGCAGTTGGAGGGGCGACTGCGGTGCTGTAGGCGACTGCGGTGCTGTCCGCGATCGCCAGACGAGGTTGGGAGAAGTCGTGACCATCGGCAACGAAGCCGCCCGAACCGCCCGCGCCCGTTCCCCGCGTGTCGCCGACGTATCCTGTCGCGGCGGCGAGCAACAACTGGCGGCCCGCCTCACGCCCGAGCGCCATGACGTCCCGCTTCACACTCGTGAGCCGCGGACGCACGATCTGACTCAGGATCGAGCCGTCCCACGCGACCACCGACATCGCATCGGGAACGCTCACATCCGCGCTGCGCAGCACCTCCAGTCCCGCGACCGCCAGGAGATCACTGTCGTACACGATGGCCGTGGGCCGATCCGGCGATGCGAGGAACGCGGCCGTCGCGGTCTCGCCGAGCGCCGCCGTCGCCAACCCCTCCCGGACCTCGCCCGTCATCCCGCGTCGCTCGAGGCCGTCGAGGAAGGACCGGTTCCGGCGTTGCGTGTACTCACGGCCGGCGGATTCCGTGACGCGGGCGACCCTCGTGTGGCCGAGGCCCTGCAGATGGTCGAGGACGAGTTCGTTGGCGCCGGCGTCGTCGCTCCCGAGGGTCGGGAAGCCGCACGGCTCATCGCCGAGCACCACGGCGGGCAAGCCCAGCTCGTGCAGGAGCGGGATGCGCGGATCGCCGATGAGCACGTCGGTGAGCAGGACGGCGTCGACGCGGCGTTCCGCGGCGAGCGCCCGGTAGATCTGCGCCTCACGCTCGGGATCCTGTGCGATCTGCAGCGACAGCGCCGTCGACGTGGCGGACAGTTCGCTCTCGATGCCGGCGAGCAGCCGCAGATAGAAGGTCTCCGTCTCGAGCGAATCGGCCGAGCGGGCCAGGACGAGGCCCACCGCCCCAGCGCGGTCGACCGAGAGGGAACGCGCGGCGGAATTGGGGCGCCAGCCGAGCGAGTCGGCCGCTTCGATGACCCGTTGCCTGGTCTGCTCGGACACCCCCGGCTGGCCGTTGAGCGCGAACGACACCGCCATCTTCGAGACGCCCGCGCGAGCGGCGACGTCGGCGATCGTGGTGCGCTTGGGGCTGCGGGTCGGCATGCGCATCAGGCTACCGCGCGATCACCGCGCCGCCCCAGTGCCCGGGCCCTCCGGGGCCGTCGATCACGGAGGGGTCCTGACCGCCCGCCCGACCACGCGACCACTCACGCGCTCCCCCGCCCAGCCATCCATGGCATCGATTTCAGCGGCACGTCCCACCCGACCCCCGACCCGACCACCACCGGTACCCTGGAGGCACCATGACGACCGACGACGAAGACCGCAGCGAAGCGCGATCGGCCGCCGCACAGCACCGCCAGGCCGAACTCCTCGCGCTCGTCAGACGAGACGGACGGCTCGATGTCGGGCCGGCTGCGGCACGCCTCGGCGTCACGCAGGAGACCCTCCGGCGCGACCTTCGCGCGATGGAGCGCGCCGGTCTCGTCCGCCGCAGCTACGGCGCAGCGTTCCCCGTGGAGAGCGGCCGCTTCGAGACCCGCTTCGACCTGCGCGAATCCTCCAATCCCGAGGAGAAGAACCGGATCGCGGCCGCCGCGATCTCGCAGATCGGGAGCGCCCAGACGATCTACATCGACGAAGGGTTCCTCCCGCTGCTCGTCGCACGCGGCCTGCCGTCAGATCGGCCGCTGACGATCGTGACGGGGTCGCTGCCCGCCGCCATGGAGATCGCGACGAGACCGGAACTGGAAGTGCTCCTCATCGGCGGACGGGTCCGCGGGACGACCTTCGGGACCGTCGAGCACGGACACGATTCACTGCTCAGCCGGTTGATGATCGACATCGCGTTCCTCGGCGCGAACGGCATCTCGGCTTCGCGCGGACTCACGACCCCCGACCCGAGCGTCGCGGCTGTCAAGAGCGCGGCGATCGCGGCATCGAACCGACGGATCTTCGTCGGCGCGCACACGAAGTTCGGGGTGTCGAGCTTCGTCCGGTTCGCGGGCGTCGCCGACTTCGAAGCGCTCATCACCGGCGAGCAGCTGCCCGCGCATCGCGCCCAGCAGTTCTCGCAGCTGGGCCCGCGAGTGCTCCGCGTCTGAGGTGCCGGGTCCTGCCCCGCCTGGCCCGCCTCCGCCCTGCCCGCCCCCGAGTTTTCGCTCTCCGCCCGTCACAACTCCTTCAATCCGCGTTCAGTCGACGGACAGATCCCCGGAATTCCGCGGATCACAGACCCACGGGCGTCCGAATTGAAGGAGTTGTGCTCGATGTCGATGCGACACGACGGGGAGAGCGGGACGTCACTCAGACCGGAGGCCCTCGGTAGACCGAGCAATGAGCTGATCGATCCCGCTCCCCGCCCGGACGGCCCCTGGGCCTGTCGAAGGGCAGCCGGTCAACCCCTTCGACAGGCCGAGGCACCGCCCGGCGTCAAGCACAACTCCTTCAATTCGGCCACTGCAAACCTCCAGAAGCCCGGAATTCCGCGGTTCTACGATCCGCGATGGCCCGGATCGAAGGAGTTATGCTCATCAATGCCCTTCGACCGGGATCGGGGACCGGGGTCCAGAGGCCGGCGCGCGTCAGAGGCGGGTCGGCCAGGGCAGCGCGTCGAGGTCGATCGTGGTCGCCGCCGCGCCGTCGAGCCAGACGATCGAGATGACGGAGCCCGTGACCGAGACCGAGGCGCTGTCCGCGAGCGATGGCGCTGACGCATCACCGGTGAGTCGGGCGAGCGCGACGAGCAGCGTCGTCGGGAGCGCACCGTCGGCCGATGCCGCGGTCAGCTCAGGAACGACGGCCCACCGACCGAACGCCGTCCCGTACTGCGCGGCAGCTGTGGAAGAACCGCTCCACCCGTGGACGCCGACGACGTCGGATCGCAGCGTCTCCCCGACCGCGTCGAGACCGGAATCGAGACCGGGACCCGGTCCCTGAGCCTGTCGAAGGGCACCCCCAGCACCCGCTCCCCCGGCGAGCTCCACGGAGGCGGAGACACCACCAGCACCACCGGCCACGTCGACCGACGCAACCAACCCCTCGGGCCGCTCAGCCGCCACGGCCCACCCCGCGAGCCGCACCCGCGACTGCGGCGGGATCCCCCGCAAGCGATGGATGCGAACCTCGACCGCACCGCGCACGGCGACGACCGTCTCGATGCGCGCGGAGGGCAGGATCGGCCCGCCCACGGCATCGGGACTCGCGTCGAACGGCCCGAAGACCGTGAACCGCGGAGCATGCCAGGACGCCATCCAGCCCTCACCCGATGCGATGTGATGGATCCGGCGGCGCACGCTCCACACCCCGCGCACGTTGACCTGCACGTCGTTGTCGGTCACGTTGTGGGACGCGGTCGGGCCGGTCCGGGTCGAGTAGGCGAACCGGCCGTACAGCGGATCGGCGGCTCCGGAGTCCGGCTGGTGTGGCTTGATGTGATCACTGCCGTGGTTGTGGACGCGCACGATGCCGTCCGCCGCGGTCGACTGGATGATCATCGCCGACGCGTCGACGGCCCGCACGTAGTCGGCCGCATCGGCTTCGAGCGGTTCCTCGACAGCCGTCCAGACCGGGTGGTCGTCCGGCAGCAGGAGGGCCGCGAAGCCCTTCGACGTCCAGTACGGCGACCCGGGTCCCGAGTAGCGCTGCACGGTGGGTTCGTGTTCGCCGTGCCAGCCGAGGGAGAGGATGCCGTCGGTCGTCGCATCGCGTTCGAAGAAGTAGCGGAGATCGGCGGAGAGGATGCGGCGCGACTGACCGTGCGTGAGCGGCGTCGCTCCGGTGACCTCGCCCATCGCGACGGAGGCGAGCGTCGCCATCCGATAGGTCATCGACCGACCCACGTAGAGGGGCGCGCCATTGCGGTCGAAGGTGCGGGCGAAGGTCTCCAGGAACAGTTCGAGCCGCGGCGTGAGCTTCGCGGCGAGCGCCTCGTCACCCCGGAGCCGCGCGTGGAGCAGCGGGTACAGGTGCAGCGCCCAGCCGATGTAGTGGTCGAACGCCTCGCCGTCGCCGTCGCTGTACCAGCCATCGCCGCGGTACCACTCCTCGATGAGGGCGAGCCCACGGGCGATCACGTACGCGGTCTGCTCATCGGCCCGTCCGACGCCTTCGAGGAAGCTCGCGATCGTGAGCGGGAAGAGGTACCAGTTGTTGGAGGACGGTTCCTTGTCGATGGCGTTGCGCAGCCAGGCGACGACGCGGTCCTGCTCGTCCGCCGTGAGGGTATCCCACGATGCTTCCCGCGTCAGGTGCAGGCTGAGGGCGATCGACGCCGCCTCCACGTGCGGCTGGCCGTCGCGGCCGATGTGGTCGATGATCGGCCACGAGTCGGCGTCGTCGACGCCCACGTGCTTCGTGCCGGCGACGACGCCTCGCACGTAGCGGTCGAGGTGCCCGTGCGGATCGACGCCGCGGTTGCCGACGTGAAGGAACGCGGCCAGGAGGAAGGTGCGCGCGAAGCCCTCGATGCCGTCGGTCCGGACGCCCTGCTGGGAGGGCTTGCCCGGGAGGTCGATGCGGGCGCCGCCCGGGGAGGCGTAGCGGGCGGCGGACAGGAGGAGGTCGTCGGCCGCCGCGACCCAGTGGGCGCGCGTGAGTCCGGTGTACGGGCTGAGCGCCCGGTCCTCGGCTGGGACCTCGACGCGCGTGAAGGCGGCGGCGAAGCGGTCGATCGGGCCGTGGACGGGCGAGTGCTGCGCAGCGGGCGACTGCTGAGCGGCGACCGAGTCGGGGGCGGATGCTGTTTCGGTGGCGAGGTCGGTCACGAGGATGCTCCTTGGTCGAAGAGGTCGGCGGCCCAGGCGCGGGTGGCGCCGAGGGCGGTGTCGAGCGGGGTGAGGTCGGGGTGCCAGGCGCGCTCCCATTCGAGGACCGCCCAGCCGTTCCAGTCCTGGTCGGCGAGCGCCTCCGCGAGCTCGGCGACGGGATAGCTCCCCGCACCCGGTTCCGACGGGACGGGATCGGCGACGGATCGCACGTCCTTGATCTGCAGGTGGCTGAGCCAGGGCATGAGCAGCTCGAGGCTCTCGGCAGGGGTCTCGCCGTGGGTCCAGCTGTGCGCGGTATCCCAGATCACTGCGACGTGGCCGCCGGGCTGGATGCCGGACAGGCGGAGGAACCGGGCGACGCTCGCCGCCGTCGAGTGGGAGTCGTGCGTTTCGATGAGCACCCGCACCCCCGTTTCGGCGCAGAGCGGGGCGATGGCGCCGAGCCGGGCGATGCCGCGCAGCTCGCCGGCGGAGGGAGGAGACGAATCCGGAGCGCCCGGGGCCGACGCTCGGGGACCGCCGACCGCCTCGGGGTCCTTCATGAACACGCGGACGCCGCCTGCGCCGACGGCCGCGGCCAGACGGATGTGCGCAGCGAGATCGGCGAGAACGGAATCATCGGCATCGGCGTGCTCTGATCTGCGCCTCGCCGCATCCCCCGCAGCGCACAGCCCGACGTAGGACGACAGCCCGAGCACCACGACTCCGCCCTCGGCGAGCGCCGCCCCCACGGCAGCGCCCGCCGACGACGTCGTGCCGGGGTCGAGGACCTCGCCGGCCGCCACCCGGAGTTCGACCCCGAGCGCATCGTTCGCCCGCGCGAGCTCCACGATCCGCGGGACGCCGATCCCCGGTTCGCCGAGCGTCGAGAACCCGTATCGCGCGGTCATCCCTTGATCCCCGTGCTCGCGAGGCCCGCGATGAAGTACCGCTGCCCGAAGACGAACAGGGCGATCATCGGCAGCACGGCAAGCGTCGAGATGGCCATGAGGAACGGCCACTGCGGTTGCCCGGAACTCGATTGCGCGAACGTCGCCAACCCGAACTGCAGCGGCCTGAGGTCTTCGGAGCTCGTCGCGACGAGCGGCCAGATGAACCCGTTCCACGCCGATTCGACGTTGAACAGCGCGATCGTGACGAACGCTGGCTTCGCGAGCGGCGCCATGATCCGGAAGAAGATGCCCACCTCCGAGAGGCCGTCCATGCGGGCGGCATCAGCCAGGTCGGCGGGCAGCGAGACGAAGAACTGCCTGGCGAGGAACACGTACAGCGGTGCCGAGATGAACGGCACGATGAGCGCAGCCCATGTGTTGATCCAGCCCGTTCCGCCCTGCCCCAGCAGGTCGTTCCCTCCGGCCAGCGGGATGCTCCGCACCACGATGAACAGCGGCACGATGATGACCTGGAACGGGACGCCGAGCAGCAGGATGAAGTAAGAGAGGATCGTGCCCTTCCCCTTCACGGGCAGCTGGGCGAGCGCGTATCCGGCGGCCGTGGCGATGAGCAGCAACGGGATCGTCTGCCCGATGACCACGATGAAGCTGTTCCGGAAGTAGATGAGGAACGGTGCCGCGTCGAACGCCTCCACATAGTTCTGCCAGTGGATCGACTTCGGCAGCCACGAGAACGAGTTGACCTCGTCGAGCGTCTTGAGCGAGGTGAGCACCATCCAGATAAACGGCACGACCATGAGCAGACCGCCCACGATGAGGACCGCGTAGAGGACGACGAGCGCCGGACCGAGCTTCTTGCGAGGCCGGTCGCCGCCGGTCCCCCGCTTGCCCTCCGGAACGGTGATGGACCGCGTGGTCTGCGGATCGGGGGCGGTGAGCGTCGACATCAGAGTTCCTTCCGTTCGCGCTGGGTCAAGCGGCCGAGGTAGATCATGACGCCCACGAAGATGAACATGATCACGGTCTCCGCGGACGCGTACCCGATGTGGAGGCGCGCGAAGGCGTTCGTGAAGATGTCGAAGGTGAGCACGTTGGTCGCGTTCGCGGGCCCGCCCTGCGTCATCACGTAGACGAGGTCGAAGACCTGGAACGAGCCGGCGATCGACGTCACGAGGACGAAGAACTGCACGGGGCGGAGCGCGGGCCAGGTGACGTTCCAGAACAGCTGCCAGCGGTTGGCGCCGTCGAGGCGGGCGGCCTCCACGAGTTCCTGCGAGACGCCCTGCAGGGCTGCCAGGTAGATGATCATCTTCGAGCCGAGGCCCTGCCACACGCCGATGAGCATGAGCGCGGGGAGGGCGACGTTCGGGTCGGTCAGCCAGCCGGAGCGGGCGATGCCGAAGAACGCGAGGACCTCGTTGGCGAGACCGCTCGACGGGTTGTAGATCCACAACCACACGGCGGACACGGCGACGGCAGACGTCACGACGGGGATGTAGAAGAGGGTGCGGAAGACGCCGCGCGCCTTGATCTGCTGATTCAGACCGACGGCGATGAGGAGGGCCACTCCCATCCCGATCGGCACGACGACGATCGTGTAGAGGAGCGTGTTGAGGAACGCCTGTTTGAACGAGGCGTCCTGGAAGAGCTTCACGTAGTTCTCGAAGCCGATGAAGTCGCCCTGGCCCGCGATCCTCGCATCGGTGAAGCCGAGGAGCACCACGATGATCGTGGGCACGGCCATGAAGATGACGGAGTGCAGGAGGGCCGGGGCGAGGAGGATCCAGCCGGCACGGGCTTTCGCGCGCTCGACCCCCGAGGCTCTGGCGCGCGGGCGCTGCGGCACCGTCCGCGTTCGCGGTTCGCTGATCGTGGTCACGAGTTGTCTCTCCTTCGAGTGTCCCGGGGACGTGCGGTGCGGAGGCGGCTGTCGCCAGCTCCGCGAGTGGGGCGAGCGGTGCGGCGGCCCGAGTCGTGCCGAGCCGCCGCACCGGAGGATCAGCCGGCCGCCACGGCCTTGAGGTTGTCGAGCGTCTCCTTGGCCGTCGTCTGGCCGAGGATCACCTGGTCGAGCGCCGGACCGAACTTGGCCCGGAAGTCGAGGAACGAAGCGCCGCCGTACTCGAAGACGCCCTTGTCGAGGTTCTCCCAGGCGAACTTCGCCGCCGGGTTCGACTCCACGAACTCGCTCTTGCCGGCGTTCTTGTTGACGGGCACGCCGACGTCGATCTTGGAGATCGCTTCCTGGATCGCATCGTTCTGGAAGGCCTTCACCATGCCGAGCGCGGCATCGGTGTTCTTCGATCCCTCACCGACGCCGACGACGCGGCCGCCGACGTACTGGACCTCCTCCTTGTCCTTCAGGTTGAAGTAGACGAGGTCGTCGCACTTGGCGCCGATGCCGGCGTCCGAGCAGTCGACGTACGGTCCGGTGAAGCCCATCGCTGCTTCACCCGTGGTGACGAGAGAGGTCTTGGCCGAGTTCTGGTAGCCGTAGGTGGACGATTTGTCCTCGGAGATCATGTCGTGGATGAGCGTCAACGCGTCGACGCCTGCCGCGCCCGCGAACGTCGGCTCGCCCTTCGTGAACTCGTTGGCGCCCTTCGCACCCATGAACGCGACGAACTGCTGCCGATAGTTGCTCGGCGGCGCCCAGAAGTCGAAACCGGTCTGCGTGATGTTGCCGGCGGCATCGCGGATCGTGAGCTTCTTCGCGTCCTCGCGGAGCTCGTCGAGGGACTGCGGCGGCTTGGTCGGGTCGAGGCCGGCCGCTTCGAACGCGCTCTTGCTGTAGGCGACGAGACGCGGGTTCGCGACGACGGGAACGGCGTAGACCTCCTTGTCGAAGAGCATCGGGTCGACGAAGCTCGGGTACACCGAATCCTTCAGGTCGTCCTCCGTGATGCCGAGCTTGGTGAGGCTCTGGAGGGCGCCGATGTCCGCGAGGGGCTGCACCCAGCCGACACCCGCGCTGATCACGTCGTAGCTCTGCCCGGAGGCGAGCGACGTGGAGATCTTCTGGTTGAGGCTGTCGTAGGGGACGAAGTCCGATTCGACCTTCACCTTGGGGAACTTCTTGTGGAACTCGGCCACGATCTGGTCGAACACCCCTTGGCCCACGTTGTTGGCGGGGAAGTTGGCGACGAGGACGCGGATCGTGCCGCTGTCCCCACCGCTGCCCGCGGTGTCGCCTCCGCCGCCGCCTGCCGAGCACCCCGTCAACGCGACGACGGCAGCCAGTCCGACCGCTCCGATTGCGTGTTTCTTCTTCATGCTGTGTGACCTCCTTGTCAGACGCCCGAGCCGAAGCGTGGGCGGCGCCCGGACCCTGCGGGAAAGCGCTTATCCCATTGTTTGCAGCGGTCTGAACGGGGAGCAATGATCGGTGCGCCCCGTGGAGTGTCCGCTTCGCGCCCGGTTCGATTCGTTTCGACGCCCGGAGTCCTGCGCTGCCCGTACGCTGTCGAAACGGACGCACGCGCACGCGCAGGAGGCTGAACGATGAAGATCATCCGCGGGTTGGACACGATCGGGAACGCACTGATCCTGCAACTGCTGTTCGTCGTGTTCTCGATCCCCGTCGTCACGGCGGCTCCTGCGGCGATCGCCCTCCAACGCCAGTGGGCGGCCTCCCGGGCGGGCGAGAAGACGACGATGCGCGGGTTCGCGCGGGAGTTCGCCACGGCCTGGCGAGGCTCCTGGGGCGTGGGGATCCTGTTCCCGATCATCATCGTCGGGTACGTCGTCTCACTGCTGTTCTGGCGCGCGACGGAAGGATTCGTGGGAGCGGTCGCGTTCGGGCTGCTGCTGGGGCTCGGACTCGCCGCATCGGCCTACTACCTGGCGCTCCTCGTGACGGTGGCGCGCGTCCGCGACGAACGGTGGCCGGTCCTGCTGCGCCTCGCGATGCGGGAACTGCTCGTGAATGTGCCCCGCTACATCGCGGCGCTCGTCGTCCTCATCGTTTGGTTCGTGCTCGTGTGGCTGTCGCTTGCGCTGCTGCTCGTCGGATCGGGCATCGTGCCGGCCGCGACCGCGCACGCCGCGGGCGGCTCCTGGCGGCGGCGCGCCCCCGTCAGCTGAGCTCGTCCCCGTCCGCTCAGTGAGCCGCCTTCGGGCGCCGAGCCCACACCCCGGTCACTGAGGCTGCACACCCCGGTCACTGAGCCTGTCGAAGTGCGGTCACTGAGCCCGTCGAAGTGCGCTCACCCAGCCCACACACCGGTCACTGAGCCCACCCCCCGGTCACTGAGCTTGTCGAAGTGCGGTCACTGAGCCTGTCGAAGTGCTCACGCCAACCGGTCGTACGTCTCCGGCCGCACCTCGAACACGAGGTCCGCGTGGTGCACGAATCGGTCGATCTCATCGACGACCACATCGCCCTGCATCTGCCGGGAGTGCGTCGTCACCGCTCCGATGTGCGGCGTCAGGATCACGTTCGGCATCGACCACAGCGGGTCGTCGACGGGCAGCGGTTCCACATCGAACACGTCGAGTGCGGCGCTCAACCGGCCGGTCCGCAGCTCTGCGACGAGCGCGGGCATGTCCACGATGGCGGACCGAGCGGTGTTGACGAAGATGCCGCCGTCCGGGATGAGCGCGAGGCGGTCCGCGTGCAGCATCCCGCGCGTCTCATCGGTCACGGGGGCGTGCAGCGCGACGACGGAGCAGGTCGTGAGGAGTTCGTCGAGGGACGCGAGCTGCACGCCCATCTCGTCGGCGTCGCGGCGCGACAGGTACGGGTCCGAGACGACGACGTCACCGCCCATCGCCGTCAGGTACTCGATGTACGCGCGGCCCACCCGGCTCGCGCCGATGACGCCGATGCGGGTGCCCGCGATGGTCCGGCCGAGCCCGTAGGACAGCGCGCCGTTCCAGTCCTTGCGCTGCATCCGTCGGTCGACGTCGTTGAGGTTCCGCATGAGCGATTGGGTGAAGTAGAGGGCCAGTTCCGCGACGGACACTGCCATCCCGGACGCAGCCTGGGTGACCCGCACGCCCTCCGTGAGGAGCTGCTTGGGGACGATCTTGCGGATCGTGCCGGCGCTGTGGGCGACGAGGCGGAGCCGATCGTCGTCGTGCCGCGCGACCTGGAACGGCGCCGAACCCCACCCGGTGACCACGATGTCGTACTCGAGGCGATCCTCCGGGTGCAGGCGGATCGACGGGCGATCCACGGAACCGAGTTCGGACAATCGTTCGTACCGTTCGACATCGAACAGTTCGTCCCCGAGTTCGGGCGTGAGATCGAGGAGAATGCGCGGGCGCGCCATCTGACTACCTTTCATGAAGCCCGGGAAACGGCGATGTTCGAACAGTCGGGCTTGCAGTACGGCTAGCTTAAAGACGGAATCGGGTGCCAACAACGAAAACTGATTCCGGGCTCGTGCCCGGTTCATCTGCGTTTGCCCGGGTCGTTGTGCGCGTTTCGATGCGCACTTGGTGTGGGTGCTGGGCCCTCCCACTGGCAGAAACTGCGCACTGGATCGTGGGGAAATCCCGCTGGCCGGCTGTCAGCGGGTGCTCGTACACTCGGGCCATGACGACCGACTCGCACACCCGTCCCGCCGGCCGCCCGGGAGTCGACGTGCCGGACACCCGAGGGCGCACCGGGCTCCACCGGACGGGCCTCGACCTCACCGGCAATCCGCGGGTGCAGGTGCGCGACGTCGAGGTCATCGCCTCCCCCTGGCACGTCCTCCGGCGCACCACACTCGACGTCCAGAACCGCGACGGCACCTGGACCACGCAGCAACGGGAGACGTACGACCGAGGCAACGGCGCGACCGTCCTGCTCTACAACCGCCCGTCGCGCACGGTCCTCCTCACGAAGCAGTTCCGCTACCCGGCCTACGTCAACGGGCACCCCACGGGGGACCTCATCGAGACCGCCGCGGGGCTCCTGGACGACGACGACCCCGAGACGGCCGTCGCCAGGGAGGCCTACGAGGAGACCGGGTACCGGATCGATGCGCTCGAGCACGTCTTCGACGTCTACATGAGTCCCGGGTCGGTCACCGAACGACTCCACTTCTACGCGGCCGAGTACGACCCGTCGGACCGCGCGGGCGAGGGCGGTGGACTCGCCGACGAAGGCGAGGAGATCGACCTCCTTGAACTCGACATCGACGACGCGATCCGTCGCATCGGTGTCGACATCATCGACGCCAAGACCATCATGCTGCTGCAGTGGGCCAAGCTGTCCGGTCCGTTCGCGGTCGTGCGCTGAGCGCGCGGCTCCGGTCCCTGAGCCCGTCGAAGGGCCCCGCAACACCCGCTTCACCCACCCCGTCCCACCCACCCCAGCCCGCCTCGATCCCGGAAGGACCGCGACCATGAGCTCCACCTCGTCCGTCCCGACCCCAGACCTCACAGAACTCTCGGCAGCGCTGCCGGGCGTCATCACCCTCCCCACCGACTCCGGCTGGGATGCGGCCCGCGTCGCCTGGAACCTCGCCATCGATCAGCGGCCAGCCGCCGTCGCCGTCCCGCGTTCGGTCGCGGACGTGCAGGAGATCGTCGCCTTCGCTTCGCACACCGGCCTCCAGGTAACCGTTCAGGCGTCCGGACACGGAGCGAGCAGCGCGATCGAGGGCGCGATCCTCGTCCGGCTGACGGCGTTCAGGGAAGTATCGGTCGACGCCGAAGCCAAGATCCTCCGCGTCGGCGCTGGCGTCAAGTGGGGCGAGGTCGTGCCGCATCTGGACGGCACGGGCCTCATCGCGATGGCCGGCAGCAACGCGAACGTGAGCGTCGCCGGCTACATCCTCGGCGGCGGCCACTCGTGGTTCACTCGCCGGCACGGCATCGCGGCGCACTCCATCCGCGCGGTGGAACTCGTCGACGCGAGCGGCGCGGTCCGCCACGTCGACGCAGACAGCGATTCCGAGCTGCTGTGGGCCCTCCGCGGCGGCACGGGCGACGTCGGCGTGGTCCTCTCCCTCGAACTCGAGCTCTACGACGCCCCTGAGCTGTACGGCGGCAAGCTCCTCTTCGACGGTTCGCTCGCGAAGCGGTTGCTCACCACAACTGCCGAGGTCGCACGGGACTCAGGGCCGGACCTCTCCCTCGCCTCCGGTGTGCTGCGGATGCCCGACATCGAACAGGTGCCGCCGCCGTTGCGCGGACTCGTCGTCACGTACGTGGACGCCGTCTTCGTCGGATCCGCGGAGGAGGGCGCATCGCTCCTCGCCCCGTTCCTGGCGCTCGGCGAGCCGATGATGAACACGCTCGCGCCGTTCACGATCGGCGCGTTGGCGGCGGTGTCGGCCGAGCCGGTCGAGCCGGCCGCGAGCCGGGGATGGGCCGGTTTCGCTCCAGAAGCGAGCGAGGCGCTCATCGACGGGATGATCGCGCTCGTCGAACCCGCCGACGGCACGGGCGCCACGTTTGCACAGCTGCGGGTGCTCGGCGGCGCGCTGCAGACGGGCGACTGGTCTGGCGGCGTCGCGGGCAGTGTGGACGAGGACTTCCTCGTCTACGCGCTGTGGGAGGGCGGTGAGGAGGCGGGATCGATCGACGTCTCACCGATCAGCACGCACGCGAACGACCGCGCGTTCGCGACGTTCCTCATGCCGGGAGACACGCTCGCGCGGGCGTATCCCGCCGATGCACTGGAGCGGCTCGCCGCCATCACGGCAGCCGCGGATCCCACGGACCTCTTCCTCGGCAACCGCGCGCCTCGCCCCTGACCTCCGCCCCTTCGTTGCGCCTCTCCGCCGCGCAACTGCTGCCCGTGGTGGTTCACAACTCAGGAGCACCTCGGCGGGTCGCTCCCGAACCGCGGCGTGTCGCCTCCGACACGCCGCACCGCTCCTGAGTTGTGAACAGTACGGGCGGGGTGCGGGGGTGGTCAGGGTAGGCGCGCAGCCTCCCTGCGGTGCGCTGTGAGTGGCGAGCTGCGGGCTGCGTGCCCGCGAGTCAGGACTGGTGCCAGCCGTGCTCGCGATCCCAGACCAGAGCGCTCGGCCGGACTTCGACCGTGCCCCATGAGACGGACGGCGCTCTCCCCGCCCAGCTGGCTGCAGCATCGGCATCGGGGACGTCGATGATGAACACGCCGGAGACGGGTTCGGGAGTGTCGATGGCGGGACCGTCGCGTCGGTCGAGGACTCCGTCGCGGCTTGTCACGGTCGTCGTCGCGGTCGTCGATTGGAGGACGTCGGCGGATCGCAATACTCCGGCGCCGTCGAGCGCGGCCGTGTACTCCGCGAAGGCGGTCTGCGCGGCGGCCATGTCCTCATCGGAGATCTGGCCCTCCCCGGGTTCGCCGTAGTTGAGGAACAACGTGTATCGCATCGTGTGGTCCTTTCGTCTGATCGGCGGCGATGCGATGTGCCGGCTGGCGTGTCCGCATCGACCTCCACCCCGATCCTGTCACTCACGCCTCCTCCCGGCACCCTGTTCCTGCGACTGCTCCATCAGCGTGACTGTTCACAACTCAGGAGCCTCGCGGCGCGTCGCGGCCGCCGGACGGCGTGTCGCGTCCGACACGCCGGGACGCTCCTGAGTTGTGAACACACTCGACGGGCTCGTGCACCGGAGACGACCTGGCAGGCACCTCAGTCCGGTCGCAGAGCACCGGTCAGGGAGTGCGGGGCTCCGCCTCCGTGGACCCGTCGACGTCGAGATGGCGGAGGAGCGCGATGGCCCCGTCGGCTGAGATACCGAGGCTGCGCATCCGCTCGAGGAACACGGCGGCAGCCTGGGCCGCTTGGCTCTGTACGGGGTCGGGGTCGCCCGATACGAAAGTCCCGTGTCGGCCGCGCGTCTGGACGATGCCGTCGCGTTCGAGTTCCTTGTACGTGCGGGCGACCGTGTTGGGGGCCACCCCGAGGTCGCTTGCGAGTTTGCGGACCGTGGGCAGCCGATCGTCGGGCCGCAGCTCTCCCGCTCGGATCAGCTCGATGAGCTGCAGCCGCACCTGCTCGAACGGCGGAACGGCGGAGCGCGCATCGACCAGCAGCATCATGCCTGTGCCACGGGCTCTGTCCGAGGGGATGCTTCCAGGACCTGGGGCCACAACCGGCGCAGGTAGTACTGCTGAGAACCTCTGGTGCTGAAGACGAGCATCACGGCGATGTATCCCCAGGTCAGGAGCTGCAATCCGACGCCGGTGCTCCAGGTGGTGCCGTCGATCGCATCGATCCCGGCAAGGATTCCGACGCCGCCGCACGCAACCGCGATCCACATCACGACGCCCACGGCGAGACGAACGTTCCGGAGCGTGTCGCCGATGAACGCGTCGCTCCACGCGAGTTCGGCGGGATCGGTCGCCGGTTGCGGTGTCCTGAGGACGAGGCGGTCCGCGATGATTCCGGCCGCGAACACGACGACTCCCACGACGAGGAGAGGGAGAGCGGCACTCGTGACGTACGCGAGCGCATCGATCACACCGTTCCAGGCGAGGATCACAGCCACCGCGTTCACGAGGAAGGCCGCCGCCAGGAGAACAGGCGCGATGAGCCGTCGCCAGCCCGAGATGTAGTCGTCGAGGCCAGTCGCGCGGGGGCGGGCGACGCGCGGGGAGTCTGCGCGCTGGCGGAACAGGGTTTCACGCAGAGCGACCGACATCTGCCCGACCACCGTCAGACTCAATGCGAGCGGCACCACGACGATCCAGAGAAAGTTCGTCGCGTTCGTCTGCGGATTGGCGAACAGAACGATGGCCGAGATGAGAATGGCGACAGTGGAGCCGACGATGCCGGCGACCGCAGTCGCGAATGCGCGGCGCTGTACCGCTGCGAACGTCGCATCGTTGCCGACCTGCAGCCCCACCCGCATCATGAACGCGTAGGTGATGCGATCCCGGTAACGCTGTGTCGACAGCAGGACCCCCGTCACCAGACAGACGACGAGCAGCGCCCCGAGGCCCGCCCAGACGAGTCCGTGCTCGAAAAAGGAATTGACCGATTCGCGCATCCGTTGACCTCGCCCTCACATCGTTCGTGCTGAACTTTGTCTGCCGACTGTAGCAATGTATCAATACAAAGTCGAGCGATGCGGCACGTGACGGTTCACAACTCAGGAGCGGTGCGGCGTGTCGGCCGCGACACGCCGCCCGGCAGCCCCGACACGCCAGGACGCTCCTGAGTTGTGAACACACCCGGCGACGGGGCACAGGGAGCCGGCGGACTCCCCAACCCGTCGGGGTATACCGTGAGGCATGGACTGGGTGGGGGCCGAGGCGGCGCGCGGCGAGTGGATTCGTGACCGGCTGCAGACGCCATTCGCCAACATGCACCAATTCGTACCGCACGGTTTCGAGGCGTACGCGCGCATCTTCCACCCGCTGGATCGCGACCGACCGGTGGGCGACGGGAGTTGGCGGGACGTGCCGGAACTTGAGCCCATCGAGCTGGACAGCGAATCCACCACGTGGACGGTCCTCGCCGAAGCCTTCGGGCGCACGATGCATCCGCTCGCCCAATTCCGGCAACTCGTGGAACGACGGTTCCAACGGCTCGGCGAGTTCGGTGAGACGCTCTGGACCGGGCCGGTGATCGACGCCGACGGCTGGCGCTATGACGAACCGCACGAGGGTGATCTCGGCATCGGGACGCTCGCAACGCTCGCCCGAATCCTGTCGGCACACACGGCGACCCCTGATGTCGGCGTCGTCGCGGTCTGGGATGGGTACAACGAAATCGATGTGCATGCGGAGGGTGCCGGCAGGTTCGAACTTCCCTGGCGGAGCTATGGAATCTACGCGAGCGGCATCCGGACCTTCATTCCGCACACCTGGATCATGGATGCGCCATGGACGAAGGACACGGTCTTTCCACGGACACCGAACATCATCTGGCCGGAGGACCACGCCTGGATCGTCGCAAGCGAGATCGACCTGGATTCGACGGTCGTCGGCGGTTCGCGTGCGCTTGTCGATGCGATCATCGCGAGTCCGGATCTGGAGGCGTTCGAGATCCCGGAGGGTGCCGATCTGACGAGCCTCGGCGATCGCATCAACCCGCGACCGTCGCCGCCTGCTCCATCAGCGTGACTGTTCACAACTCAGGAGCCTTGCGGCGCGTCGCGGCCACCGGACGGCGTTTCGCGTCCGACACGCCGGGACGCTCCTGAGTTGTGAACACACTCGACGGGACGAAGCACGGAGCACAGAGGACAGGGCGGGCGGGGCGGGCCGGGGCGGGCCGGGCCGGCCGCTCACGCAGGGGCGGCGACGGGCTCCAGCCGGTGCAGGGCCTCGACGAGCGGCGCGAGCTCCGGGAGCGCCTCAGCCGACTCGAGCGATGCGGCGAGCGCACGATCATGGACCGGCCGCGCCGCTTCGAGCAACGCGTGTCCGGCGGCGGTGAGCTCCGTGTAGATGCCGCGGCGGTCGTCGGCGCACAGGATGCGCGTCAGCAGCGCGCGGTCCTCCAGCCGGTTGACCAAGCGCGTCGTCGCACTGCTCGACAGAGCCGCCGCGCGCGCGAGCTGCTGCATCCGCATGTGCCATCCGTCCTGCCGGTTGAGCGCGTCGAGAACGGTGTATTCGATGACGGACAGCTGCGCTTCCGCCTGCAGCGCGCGTTCCAGATCGGTTTCGATCGCTCCGTAGAGGGCGGCGAGCGTCCGCCAACCCTGCGCTCGGATCTCGACGGCGTCGTCTGCGATGCCCATGGTTCCTCCTCGTTCAGCGCGGCTGCGCTCACTTCGCGAACGCGTCGCGCACCGTGCACAAAGTAGTTGCTTGCGCGTTTACCTAGCGTGTGCAACTATATATATCGCGCGTCTGCAACTAACAGCGTACGCGTACTTCCCTGAAAGCACCAGATTCCCGGCGATGGAGCCCGCACGATGCCGCAGGAGCTCGCCGCTCACAGCCATCGCGCAGATCCCGGATCGCCCGGATCCCACCGCAGCGGCACCACACGCTCGCGGTCCCAAACGTCCACACCCCATCCACCAGATCCATCGATCCAACAGGAGTTCAGCAATGCCCATCGGTCTCATCGCACTCGCCATCGGCGGGTTCGGCATCGGCCTCACCGAGTTCGTGATCATGGGCCTCCTGCCCGAGGTCGCGGCGGACTTCGGCGTGACCGAGGCCGCTGCAGGCTGGTTCATCTCCGGCTACGCACTCAGCGTCGTCGTGGGCGCCCTCGCGCTCACCGCCGCCGTCACGCGCCTCCCGCGGAAGCCCGTCCTGCTCGCCCTCATGGTCCTCTTCATCGCCGGCAACCTCGTCTCCGCCCTCGCGCCGACGTACGAGGTCATGATGCTCGGACGCATCATCGCGGCCCTCTGCCACGGCGCGTTCTTCGGCATCGGCTCGGTCCTCGCAGCCGACATGGTCGCCGAGAACAAACGCGCGGGCGCCATCGCCATCATGTTCACC
This sequence comes from Plantibacter lichenum, assembly GCF_050587525.1. Taxonomy (NCBI): domain Bacteria; kingdom Bacillati; phylum Actinomycetota; class Actinomycetes; order Micrococcales; family Microbacteriaceae; genus Plantibacter; species Plantibacter lichenum. Next base: position 520,391 of record NZ_JBOBFT010000001.1, read on the forward strand.
GGCCTCACCGCCGCCAACGTCCTCGGCGTCCCCTTCGGCACCCTCGTCGGTCAGCAGTTCGGCTGGCGCGCGACCTTCTGGGCCATCACCGTCATCGGCGTGATCGCCTTCATCGGCATCGCTGCGCTCGTCCCGAAGCCCGCTCACGGCGCATCGGCCGCCGGATCGCTCCGCAGCGAACTGGGCGCGTTCCGCTCGGCGCAGGTGTGGCTCTCGATCCTCGTCACGATCCTCGGCTTCGGCGGCATGTTCGGCGCGTTCACCTACATCGCCTACACGCTCACGGAGGTCAGCGGCTTCGCGGCGGCATCGATCCCGTGGCTCCTGGTCCTGTTCGGCGCCGGCCTGTTCGTCGGCAACATCCTCGGCGGGAAGGCGGCGGACCGGAACCTCGATCGCACGCTCCTCATCCTCCTCGTCGGCCTCACGGTCGTCCTCGTCGGATTCGCGCTCACCGCACAGTTCCCGATCGTGACCCTCGCATCGCTGTTCCTGATGGGCGGCTTCGGATTCGGCGCGGTCCCCGGCATCCAGATGCGGGTGATGCGGTACGCGTCGTCCGCTCCGACGCTCGCTTCCGGCGCCAACATCGGCGCGTTCAACCTCGGCAACGCGCTCGGCGCCTGGCTCGGCGGTGTCACGATCACGGTCGGCCTCGGCTACACCTCGCCGATCTGGGTCGGTGCAGCGATCACCGTCCTCGCCGTCATCGTCATGGTGATCGCCGCGACGACCGCGAAGCGTCGCCCCGTCGCCTCCGACACCCCTGTCGTGTCCGTCACCCCTGTCGCCTCTGTCGCGTCTGCGCAGCCCGACACCGCCTCAGACACCGCTTCAGCCTCAGCCCCACTCTCGTAACTCCTTCGATTCGCGCATGCCGACTACAGGTGCCCCCGGAATTCCGGGGATCGGACGGATTCGGACCGCGAATCGAAGGAGTTATGAACATCCACCGCACCAGAACCAATCGCACCAAGGAGCACCGATGAACACCCCGAACACCCCCAGCACCCCGAACACCCCAGCCACCCCCGCCACCCCCCCCCCCCCCGCCACCCCGAACTCTCCCACCACCACCAGCACCCCCGACGTCCCTACCCTGACCCTCAACAACGGCGTCACGATCCCCCAGCTCGGTTTCGGCGTGTTCCAGGTCCCGGACGACGAGACCACGGCGGCCGTCGCATCGGCCCTCGACGCCGGCTACCGCAGCATCGACACGGCCGCGATCTACGGCAACGAGCGGGGCACGGGCCGCGCCATCGCCGAGTCCGGGATCGCCCGCGACGAGCTGTTCGTGACGACGAAGCTGTGGAACGATGCGCAGGGCTACGACAGCACGCTCCGCGCGTTCGACGAGAGCGCGGAGAAGCTCGGCCTCGACACGATCGACCTGTACCTGATCCACTGGCCGGCCCCCGCGAAGGACCTGTACCTCGACACCTGGCGAGCATTCGAGCGCCTGTACGCCGACGGCCGGGTCCGCGCCATCGGCGTCTCGAACTTCGAGCCCGAGCACCTGCAGCGGATCCTCGATCTCGGTGGCACCGTCCCCGCCGTCAACCAGGTGGAGGCGCACCCGAACCTGCAGCAGCGAGCCGTCCAGGCGTTCGGCGCTGAACACGGCGTCCTCACCGAGGCGTGGAGCCCGCTCGCGCAGGGCGGCCTGCTCCACGATGCGACGATCACGGGCATCGCGAATCGTGTCGGCGCCACCCCAGCGCAGGTCATCCTGCGCTGGCACCTCGACCACGGCCGCATCGTCATCCCGAAGTCGGTCACGCCCGCCCGGATCCGCGAGAACCTCGCATCGGTCGACGTGCGCCTGACCGCCGATGACATCGCCGCGATCGACGCACTCGACAACGACGGCCGCGTGGGCCCGCACCCCACCGACGTCAACTAGGCGCGCCGGGCCGGCACGCGCGCCGGGGTCGCGTGTCCGCACCGCACGACAGCAGGAGAACCGCGCGAGAGGAGGACGTTTCACCACGAATCGTCCTTCTCTCGCGCGGTTCTCCGCTTCTCGGGCGGCGGCGGCGCGGACGCGGGAGACACCTGCCGCCTCGCGCACGCGTACGTTCTGTGTAAGCTGGTCGGCTCGCCATGCGGTGGGCGGCAGCCTTCGACGACTGCCCTCGACGGCAAGGATCAGCAATGGGCTACATCGACGTGAGCGACGTCACCTACACCCTCAACGACGGGCGGGTGCTCCTCGACGAGGTCTCGTTCCGGGTGGGCGAGGGTGTCACGGCGGCCCTCATCGGCGCGAACGGCGCCGGCAAGACCACTCTCATGCGACTCCTGCGCGGCGAGATCAAGCCGGATTCCGGAGTCATCGCGATCGACGGCGGCCTCGCGGTCATGGACCAGTTCGTCGGCCATGTGCGCGACGACTCGACCGTCCGCGACCTCCTCGTCTCCGTCAGTCCGCTCCGTGTGAAGCACGCTGCACTGGCGGTCGATGCGGCGGAGCTGGCACTCATGGAGAACGACGTCGAGGCGACGCAGATGGCGTACGCGACGGCCCTCGCCGACTACGCCGACGCCGGCGGGTACGACCAGGAAGTCCTGTGGGACAACTGTTGCGAGGCGGCGATCGGCACCTCGTACGACCGAGCGCAGTGGCGGACGGTGAGCACCCTCTCCGGCGGCGAGCAGAAGCGGCTCGTCCTCGAAGCGCTCTTCCGCGGCCCGGAGCAGGTCCTCCTCCTCGACGAACCCGACAACTACCTCGACGTCCCGACGAAGCGATGGCTCGAATCGACCCTCCGCGAGAGCCAGAAGACGGTCCTCCTCATCTCGCACGACCGTGAGCTGCTCGCGGAGGCCGCGAAACGGCTCATCACGCTCGAGGTCGGCGCCGCCGGCAGTACCTCGTGGACGCACGGCGGCGGCTTCGCGACGTATCACGAGGCCAGGAACGACCGCATGGACCGCCTCGACGAGCTCCGCCGCCGCTGGGACGAGGAGCGGGTCAAGCTGCGCGCGCTCGTGCTGCGCCTCAAGGAGCAGTCGAAGTTCAACGACTCGATGGCGTCGCGCTACCGGGCCGCGCAGACGCGCCTCGCGAAGTTCGAGGAGGTCGGCCCTCCGCAGGAACGACCGAAGGAGCAGGAGGTCACGATGCGGCTCACCGGTTCGCGCACGGGCCGTCGCGCCGTCGTGTGCACGGGCTTGGAGCTCACGGGCCTCATGAAACCGTTCGATGCGGAGATCTGGTTCGGCGAGCGCATCGGCGTGCTCGGGTCGAATGGTTCGGGGAAGTCGCACTTCCTGCGGCTGCTCGCCGGCGGCGGGACGGACCCGGACCCGTCTGCTGGCCATCTCGCATCGGCCGATCAGATCCTCGTCCCCGTGGAGCACAACGGAGTCGCCAAGCTCGGCGCCCGCGTGCAGCCCGGGTGGTTCGCTCAGGCGCACGAGCACCCGGAACTGCTCGGCCGGACCCTCCTCGACATCCTGCACCGGGGCGACGACCACCGGTCCGGCATGGCGCGGGAGGCGGCGAGCCGCGCGCTCGACCGGTACGGCCTCGCGTCATCGGCGGAGCAGGTCTTCGAGACGCTGTCGGGCGGGCAGCAGGCGCGCTTGCAGATCCTGCTGTTGGAGCTGTCGGGGGCGACGCTGCTCCTCCTCGACGAGCCGACCGACAACCTCGACCTCGTCTCCGCGGAAGCGCTCGAGGACGGCTTGGCCCGCTTCGAGGGGACCGTGATGGCGGTCACGCACGATCGCTGGTTCGCGCGCGGCTTCGACCGGTTCCTCGTGTTCGGCTCGGACGGCGAGGTCTACGCGTCGGACGAGCCCGTGTGGGACGAGCGGCGGGTCACGCGCAAGCGCTGAGTGCGGAGCGTCTCGCCAGCACCGCAGGAGGAGAACCGCCCGGGAGCAGGACGGATCGCCGGATCAGTCCTCACCTCGGGCGGTTCTCCTGCGCTCAGGCGGGTGCAGAGCCGGAGGAGCCCGCGCCTACGCGGTCTGCCGCTTGGTGACGAGCGCCCGGATCACGGTCGCCGCCGCGCCCCGCGCCCAGTCGTCGAAGGTGTGCGGGCGGGTGACGATGCGGCACGATGCGGCTGCGCCGAACGCGTGCTCGGCGAACGCGGCGCGGATCCGCTCGTCGTAGAGGTCGTAGTCGGACACGGCCTCGCCCGAGATCAGGACGAGTTCCGGGCCGGTGAGGTTGACCATGGTGGCGATGGCGGTGCCGATGACGGTCCCAGCCTCGTCGAACGCCGCGCGCGCGACGGCATCGCCCGTGTGCGCGAGGTCGATCGCCTCGGCGAAGCTCAGTTCGCGGCCGCCGTGCCCACGGGACACCGCGGCGGCGATCGCCCCGGAGGAGGCGACCGCTTCGACGCACCCGCGTCGCCCGCACGAGCACACGTGGTCCCGCGAGGTGAGCGGCAGGTGCCCGATCTCCCCCGCGACCCCGTACGCGCCCTCGACGACCTCGCCGTTGACGTGCAGCCCGCTGCCGATCCCGGCGCCGATCGTGACGATCGCGAACGACTCCGTGCCCACGCCCACCCCGAACCAGTGCTCGGCGATCGTGAGGGCGCGCACGTCGTTCTCGACGACGACCGTGGTCCCGAGGCGTGCCTGCAGGACTTCGCCGAGCGCGAGCCCGTTCCAGCCGAGCAGCGCGGATTCACGGACGAACCCCGTGGAGCTGTCGACGTCGCCGGAGACGGTCACGCCGATGCCCGCGAGCCGTTCCACGTCCTGGCCCAGCTCGTCGCGCAACCGGTCCGCGACCGACACGATGCCCTCGACGATCGTGTCGAACCGCGTGTCGGGGATGGTCTGGTGGGTCGTGGTGCGGACGTCGGCCGAGAGCCCGGTGGCGACGCCGATGATGTCGTTCGCGTTGACCTTGATGCCGAGGACGACGAGCGCGTCCGAGTTGACCCGCAACGGGTTCACGGGACGTCCCGGGATGCCGGAGCGCGGCAGATCGCTCTCCTCGCTCACGAGCCCTGCGGCGATGAGGGGCGAGACCGACTTCGTGACGGCCGCTTGCGAGAGGCCGGTGAGCTTGGCGATCTCGATGCGGGCGATGCGCCCCCGCGTGAGGATGCAGGTCAGCACGTCGATCGCCGCCGGGGTGGCCGACCGCAACAGCGCGAGTGCATCGTGCGCGGCCTGCGCCCTCTGCGCGTCCTGCGTCTGCACGTGCGTCTCGTCCGCCGTCTGCGTCGTGTCCACGGTCACCCTGTCTCCTCCACGCCCTCGTCCGCGAGTGGTGATCCACTCGAGTGGAGCGCCGGGGAGACGCGATATCGCCCTCCCCGACGCACCGATCCTACTTCTCGGAGAGAACCGTCTCCGACTTCTTCGACATCTCGGCGAAGATCTCGTCGCCGGCGGTTCCCGCGAAGAACGACTCGATCATGGGCTTCAGCGTGTCGACGAGCTCCTGACCGTTGACGGTCGGCGGGGCCGGGTAGAGGTCCTTGTTCTCGAGCGCGTTGGTGAACACGGAGAAGTCGACGCCGTCCTTGGCCTGTGCGTCCTCGGCGACCTTCATCGATGCGCCGATGGAGGGGAGGAAGTTGCCGTCCACGCCCGCGACGGACTGGCACGCCTCGGAGCCCATGTAGGAGACCCACTTCCAGGTGCCCTCCACGTTCTTCGTGCCGGAGAAGATGTTGTTGGCGTTCGAGTTGCTGATGACCGCGCGGCCCTTGGGGCCTTCGACGGTGGGGGCGATGCCGACCTTCACGCCGGGCAGCTTCGCGAAGGACGTCGCGACCCACGAGCCGTCCTGGACCATGGCGACCTTGCCGGAGCCGATCTGTTCGCTCGAGGAGACGGTGAACGCGCCGAAGGCAGGCGCGAAGCCGCGATCGGAGAGGGACTGCACGTAGTTGGCGGTCTTCTCGAAGCGCGGGTCATCGAACTCGAGGCGGGTGGGCCACGTGTCCTTGTCGCCGAGGCGCCAGCCGGTCGTCGAGGCGAAGGAGTTCCACGACGTCTGGCCGTTGAAGTCGCTCGATGCGAGGCTGCCGACGCCGTAGGTGGCGACCTTGGTCTTGTCGAAGCCGGCCTCGTCGCCGCGGACGCCGTTCTGGTCGATCGTGAGGTGGGCGACGATCTTGTCGAAGGTGCCGCCGTCATCCGGGTTCCACGTCATCGTCTTGATCGCGTCGTCCGTGAGGCCCGCCTTCGCGACGAGGTCCTGGTTGAAGTAGAACGCTGCGGAGGCCCAGTCGAGCGGGAGGCCGTACTGCTTGCCGTCGGTGAACTTCCAGGAGTCGACGCCGACGTCGAACTTCCCGAGGTCGAAGTCGTGCTTCTTGATGAGGTCGTCGAGCGGCATGATCTGCCCCTGCGCGGCATAGGCGCCGAGGAGCGGCACCGAGTTCTGGAACGCGTCGGGCGCGGAGCCGGAGACGAAGCCGGCCGTGAGCTTCGTGAAGTAGTCGCCGACGGCGTACTGGGAGATCTTCACCGTGACGTCCGGGTTCTCCTTCTCGAAGCCAGGGAGGCACTTCTTGTAGGACGCGGCCTGCTTCTCGTCCCACGTCCACCAGTTGACGGTGGACGCGCCGGAGGCGGAGTCGCCGCCGGACGTGGAACAGGCGCTCACGCCGAGGGCCATCGTCGCCACGGCTGCCGCCGCGATGATCGTCTTGATTCTCATTGCTCTCTCTTCTCTCTCAGGAGGCGGCGATCCGGGGCCGAGCGACGCTGCGCGGGACGGTTCCGGGATCGCCGATCACGGGTGTGGTGCTGTGGGGTGAAGCGGAAGGGTGGTGCTGGTCAGGGGCGGTGCAGCGTGGCCGTCTCGGCCCGCACGATCACTTGATGCCGGTGAAGCCGATGGAGTTGACGATGCGTTTGCCGAACACCATGAACAGCACGAGCATCGGGGCGGCGGCGACGAGGGTCGCGGCCATGAGGCCGGCCCAGTCGGGCACGGACTGCGGCGAGGACTGCTTGAACACGGCGAGCGCGAGGGTCAACGGCTGAACCGAGTCGTCGTTCGTCACGAGCAGCGGCCAGAAGTAGTCGTTCCAGGTGGCGATGAACCCGAGGATCGAGAGGGTGATGATCGGCCCTGTGCTCATGGGGAGCGTGATCTGGAAGAAGACCCGCATCCGGCCGGCGCCGTCGAGGAGCGCCGCCTCCTCCGTCTCCGTGCTGAGCCCGATCATGAACTGCCGCAGGAAGAAGATGTTGAAGGCGGAGAACAGGGCGGTCGGGAGGATCATGCCGGCGAAGGAGTTGAGGAGCCCGAGGTCCTTCACGAGGACGAAGTTGGGCAGGAGCGTCAGGATCCCCGGCACCATGAGCGCCGTGAGGAAGAGGCTGAACATGAACTCGCGCCCCTTCCACTGCAGGCGGGAGAACGCATAGGCGGCGAGCGCCGAGAACAGGACCACGAGGAACGTCTGCACGCTCGCGTAGATGACCGAGTTCATGAGGAAGTGGCCGAGCTGGAGCGATGCGCCGGAGCCGCCCTCCGCGATCGCCTCGTCGACGGTCGCGAGGCCGAGGACGCGCTTGAACGCGCCGAGGGTGAAGCCGACGGGGAGGAGCGACGCCGGGTCGGTGGAGAGCGCGTAGTTGTTGGAGAACGCGGTCCGGAGGATCCAGTAGAAGGGGAAGATCGTGAAGAGGAGCACGACGCCGATGTAGATCCAGGAGACGAGGCGGCCGATGCTGAAGCGGTTGCCGGGGTGGCGGGGCTTCCGGACGAGGACCGGCTTCCCGGGCTGTTCCGGCGCGGCGATCGTCGGCGGTGTCATCGTTGCGGTTCCCATCAGTTCGTGTCCGATTCGCTCGCCCGCATGAGTCTCATCTGCAGGAAGGTGATGACGATGAGGATGGCGAAGAGCGCCAGGGACATCGTCGATGCGTAGCCGAAGTCGAACTGCCCGAAGGCCTTGCTGTAGATGTACATCTGCAGCACGTTCGACGCATTGGCGGGGCCGCCCTTCGTCGCGACCTGGACGATGTCGAAGACCTGGAACGCGCCGATGACGTTCAGGACGACGACGAGCGCGAGGATCGGTCGGAGGAGCGGGAGGGTGAGGCGGCGGAACATCTGGAACTCGTTGGCGCCGTCGATGCGGCCGGCTTCGTAGATGGTCGGCGGGATCGTCTGGAGGCCGGCGAAGATGATGATCGCCGTGTACCCGAAGGACTTCCAGACGCTGATGAGCGCGATCGCGGGGATCGCCCACTGTTGGGAGGTCAGGAACATGATGCTGTGGCCGCCGAGTTTCTCGAGGGCGATGTTCACGATGCCGAGCTGCGCGTCGAGCATCCAGGACCAGACGGTCGCGGCGACGACGCCGGAGATGAGGAACGGCAGGATGATGAGGCCGCGGGCGACCGTGGAGGCGGTGAGCCTGTGGAGGACGACCGCGGTGATGATGGAGAGCGCGAGGCCGAGGGTGACGGACAGCACCACGAAGTAGACGGTGACGCCGAATGCGCTCCAGAACACGTCGTCCTGGAAGAGCTTGACGAAGTTGTCGAGGCCGATCCAGGTCGGGGGTGTGAGGACCTTGAAGTCGGTGAAGCTGAGGTAGACGCCGCGGATGGTGGGGTAGGCGGCGAACACGATGAAGCCGAGGAGTGCCGGGCCGATGAGGACCCAGGCGAGTTTCGCGTCGCCGCGGTGCGCCGGGGAGTGCGCGTTGATGGTCCCGCTGATCCGTTTCCGGCGTGGTGCGCGCGCCGTCACGACCGCTCGGGTTTGATTGGGGATGATCGCCATTGATGTACCTTGTCCGTCGTCTTCGTTGACGCCGGAATCCGCTGACGGGGGTGTTGTGGCTCCGGCCCTGCTCTTGCCAGCACAGCGTATTCATGCTTTATTCACTATGTCAAGTAATGTTCTTGCACGACATCAAGTAATTCGGGTGAACGCCTCGAACCCTCGTTGCCGAGGGGCGGGCGCGCCCGGAAGGGACAGCAGCACGTGACTCGGATCGCACACTTCACCGGCGACAGCGTGACCGATGCGGAACGCCGCACGAGCGAGGACGGATTGGGCGACGGCTACGTCCGCGTCCTCTCGCGCCGCCCGGAGCTCCAGGGCTGGTCGATCGAGAACAGCGGCGTCAGCGGCAATCGCACGAGCGACCTGCAGGCGCGATGGGACGCCGACGTCCTCGATCACGCACCGGACGTGCTCAGCATCCTCGTCGGCGTCAACGACATGTGGCGCCGCTACGACAACGACGACCCGACCGATGCGGCCGTCTTCGAAGAGCGGTACCGCGCCCTGCTGACGGCGGCTGTCGCGGCATCCGTTTCGGAGTCGACCGCGGGATCGACCGCGGGTTCCGGCACCCACGCGCTGCACTTCGTCCTCGTCGAACCATTCCTCCTGCCGGTCCGCCCTGAGCAGGAGACGTGGCTCGAGGACCTCGACCCCAAGCGCGAGGTCGTCAAGCGCCTCGCAGACGAGTTCAGCGCCGCCTTCGTGCCGTTGCACGTCGAATTGACCCGGCTCGCGGCATCGGTCGGGCCGGCGACGCTCGCCGACGACGGCGTCCACCCGACGCCCGCCGGCCACGAGGCCCTCGCCGACATCTGGCTCGCGCACGCGTCGTTGCCCGTGTGAGACGTCGCATCGGCCTCATCACGGGGTCGACGGGAACGGCCGTGACATACAATCGCGGTGCAAGCGGAGCGCCGACCGAGAGGCCGGCACGGTCTGAGAGAGGGCGCGGATGTTCGGTTCGAAGAAGAAGCTCGACGTCACCGATCTGATGGAGCAGCTGAGGCCCGATCTGAGTCGGGAAGCGCTCGGCGTCGGGCCCGCTTTCCCCGGCATCGCCCCGAACCCGCTCCTGAGCGGCGCCGCACGGAGGCGCACAGCCGAACTGCGGGCCGGGGTGCTCGCGCTCGGCGTCCTCGTCGACTGGCGTGAGGTCAGCAGCGACGGCAGTCCACGCGTGGTCCTGATGCTCGACGTGGAGACCGCCGACGGCATCTCGTTCCGGGGCATCGCAGACGAAAACCTCACGATCACCGAGCTCGTCCGACTTTCCGCAGGGCAGACGCTGCCCGTGCGCTACCGACCGGCCGTCCAGGACCACTACGTCGCCCTCGCCCGGGACGCCGACCCCGCGCAGGTGCAGTACCTCGCCGACGAGATCGCGCGCCGCAAGCGAGGCTGATCCGCAACAGGTGATGGCAGGGAGCTCCCGCTACCGACGGTACGCATGGAATGTCCTCGACGTGTCGGAGAAGCGGCCGTCGCGACCCGCCCTCAGGGTCTCTGCGAGGCGGAAGCGCCGACGCGTGCCCGCGTGATCGACCAGCTCCGTTCGCCGTCCTCGGCGTCCGCATTCCAGATCCAGAACACACCGTCGGCATGCTCGATGATCCGCGCGTGCGTGCCGGTCCCGGAAGGCAGCCCCACCTCGACGACCTCACCGGTGTCCGACCGGAGCAGGCGCTGCTTGCCCTTCCACTCGCCGCTCGCGAAGTGGGGGGTGAGCACGGCGAACTCGTCGGACGAGGTGAACGACACGTGCACGCCGCGCTTCTTCTCATCGTCGGGCGTCGCCTCGCCGCCCCAGGGGATCGACACGAGCTGGCCGTTCAGCTGCAGTTCGAGCAACGCCCAAGAGTCCATCCCCCACTTGTTCACGGAGGTCGTCCGCCCGCCCGTGGTCGAGACGAGGAGCCGATCCCCACGGCAGGCCAGCGCTTCGACCTTCGGCGGATCCGTCGAGCGGTAGTGCTCGAGACGCTGCGGGTCGAGCGCGGCCCAATTAGTCCAGGCCGCGCGACCTCTGGCCACATCGAGTTCGAGAACCGCCCAGTGGCGGGGCTGTTCAGCACGCACGGGGCCGAGCTCGAACGAGATCGGATACCGCGACGAGTCGCTGAGCCCACTCGACAGGGACATGACCCGCGCATCGACCGGAACGACGTCTCGCAGCAGGCGGCGATTCTTGATCTGAATGCGCCTGGCCGACCCGCCGACCACGGGATGGTGCAGCACCAGATCCCGATCGGCCACGATCGCGATGCCGCCGTCGGCGGTGGACAGGAGCGCCGGCCGACTGCCGTGCTCGTGGGGCGAGAGGTCTTCGAGCTCGACCGTCCGCGGATCCCCCACGTCGGAGACCACAACGAGTCGGTAGCGCCAGTCATCCGTGGACAGCACGAGGCAGACGAGGCCGACCCCGTCGACGACGACGGAACTGAGCGGGCTGCCCTCCTGAACGAACCGGTGCGTCGCCAGGCGTTCGAGTTTCACGTCGACTCCATCGATCGGGCCCCTCCGGTCGAGAAGGCGCGTTCGCCCACGCTACAAGGCGGGAGCATTGCCGCGGGACATTTCGCGGACTAGTGTTCAAGCTGAGTTCGTTCACGAGCGCTGACGCAGCGCACGATGCAAGGAGGTGAGTCCGATTCTTCACGTACACAGTCGGGTGCTCACCCGTGGACGTCGGAGCCGCTAGCTTCGTCGACATCGGTCCTCTGGCACCCGCATCACGGATGCCCTGAAAGGGACCACCATGTCTGAACTTCCTGAATCGACCGCCGCGCCCGATACGGCGCAGCCTCCCTCCCGCCCACAGACCGCTCACGCCGTCACGCTCGTCATCGGCGGGGGCGGCGCCGCCGGAAACGCCTGGGCCGTCGGCGTCATCGCAGGACTCGCCGCCGGCGGGATCGACCTGACCCGGCTCGCCGAGCTGGTGATCGGCACCTCCGCCGGAGCCACCGCCGCCGCGCTCGTCCGCAGCGGAAAGACGCCCGCCGAGTTGTACGCCTCCATCCTCCGTGAAGCGGACGGCGCTGTCGGGCGAGCCGGGACGGGCCGGCCTGCCGGATCGGGAGCGCCGGCCGCCGCGAGCAGCCCGCAGCACCGGCGGGGAGCGCCCTCGGCGCCGTCGACCTCGACCGCACCCGGTTCGCAGATGTCCGCGGTGTTCGAGCGGATGCGGGCGATCTCCGCCGCCGCGACCTCACCGCTCGACCTCCAACGCGCCATGGGTGCGTACGGCCTGGAGAGCGATGCCGCGTTCGCATCGGGAACCGCGGCCGAACACCGGCGAGCGATCGTCGCATCGCGGCTGCCGCATCCCGAGTGGCCGGAGCGGCCGATGATCGCAGTGGCGGTCGACGCGCATACGGGCGAGGCGGTCCTGCTCGACCGCGACTCGGGCGTGGACCTCGTCGACGCCGTCGTGGCGAGCACCTCCCTGCCCGGCGCCGGCCCGACGCTCCGGGCGAACGGCACGAACTACGTCTCGGGCGGGGTGCGCTCGCCAGACAACGCCGATCTCGCCGCGGGAGCCACGAACGTCGTGGTGATCTCGCCGCTGGGAGGACGGACGGGACCACTCCCCGAGGGCCAGTTCGAGGGCCTGCAGCGGCCGTCGGAGTGGGGATTCGACCTCGTCGGCCAGGTCGCGGCGTTGCGCGAGCAGGGCACTCACGTCGAGGTGTTCACGCCAGACGACGAGTCCCGGGACGCGATGGGGATCAACCAGATGGACCCGGCGACCCGCATCCCCTCGGCTCGTGCCGGATTCGCGCAGGCGGAGCGGATGGCGAAGCACGTGCGGCTCGTCTGAGACCGTCCTGAAGGCTCCGGTCGTGCGTTGCGCAGCGCACGGCCGGAGCCACCACGAGGGCGAAACCCGTCGGATCGCTCGCTCAGGCGAGGATGTCGAGCGGCCGTTCGAGCAGGGCGGTGAGCGTCTGCAGGAATCGTGCGGCGAGCGCCCCATCGATGATGCGGTGGTCCGCGGACAGGGTCAACCGCATCCGATGCCGCGGCACGATCGCGCCGTCGACGACCGCCGGTTCCTGTACGGTCGCGCCCACGGCGAGGATCGCGCCCTCCGGCGGATTGATGACGGCCGTGAACTGCTCCACGCCGAACATCCCGAGGTTACTGACCGTGAACGTGCCGCCGGAGAGGTCGGCCGCCGTGAGCTTCCTGTCGCCCGCCGCCGCGACGAACCGTTTGGTCTCCGAGCCGATGTGGGACACCGTCTTCTGATCGGCGTCGCAGATGACGGGGACGACGAGCCCGGATGCCGCAGCGATCGCGACGCCCACGTTCACCCGATCGTGGAGGAGCGTGCTGCCACTGCCGTCCTCCGAGTACGACGCGTTCACACCGGGATGGCTGCGCAGCGCGATCGCGACTGCGCGGACGACGAGGTCGTTGACGCTGAGCTTGGGGCGATCGCCGACAGCACCCCCGTCGCCTGCACCTGCACCGCCGGCGCCGCCCCCGGCACCTGCACCACCGCCGCCACCGCTGGTGCCGCCGCTGGTGCCCCCGACCGCTCCGCGATCCGCGTTCACCCGCTGCCGCAGACCGACGAGCTCCTCGACATCGGCGACCGCTGTCACGAAGAAGTGCGGCGCCGTCCTGGTGCTCTCCGCGAGTCGTTTCGCGATGATGCGGCGACTCGCATCGAAGGGGACGGCCGTGGAGTCCCGCGGGTCGTCTGCTGGTCGAGGCGATGCCGGCGACTCGGCCGCCCGTCTCGAGCACGCCGCGGCCGCGGGCTGCGCATCGTGGATCAGGGTCGGGTCCGAGTTCGCATCGGGGATCGCGTCGAGCACGTCGGCCCGCACGATGCGCCCGCCGGGTCCCGTGCCGGTCACGCGGTCGAGGTCCACGCCGTGCTCCCGCGCGACCTTGCGGGCGAGCGGCGAGGAGAAGACCCGTTCCGTGCGGGACGAGCCGCCGTCGACCGCTGCGGGACGCTCCCCCATCGGCTCCGCGACGCCTGACTCCGCGACGACCGATCCCGCAACGACCGCATCCACCGCGACCGGCTCAGCGTCGACCGGCCCCGGTGCCGCAACCGCATCGCCGCCACCGAGCCCGTCCCCAGCCCCTGCCGACGACCCGTCGTCGAGCACGGCGATGCGGGTCCCGATCGCCGCGAGCTCCCCCTCCCCCACGACGATGTCACGGAGCACACCGGCCTCGTACGCCTCGTACTCCATCGTCGCCTTGTCGGTCTCGATCTCGACGAGGATGTCGCCCACGTCCACGCGATCGCCCGGCCGCTTGTGCCAGACGGCGATCGCGCCCTCCTCCATCGTGTCGGAGAGGCGTGGCATCAGGATGTCGATCATGCGGGCTGTCCTTGTCCGGTGCGGCGCGCGACGGCGTCGAGGGTCTGACGGATGGCGGCGATAGCGTCCTCGGCGGACGGGAGCGCGGCCGTTTCGAGCGGTTTCGCGTACGGGAGCGGGACCTCCGCCATCGCCACCCGCCGCACGGGCGCATCGAGCCAGTCGAACGCGCCGTCGGAGATGGTGGCGGCGATCTCCGCACCGATCCCGTAGGTGAGCCAGTCGTCTTCGAGGACGACGGCGCAGTGCGTCTTCTGCACGGACGCGACGATCGTGTCGCGATCGAGCGGGCGGATGCTCCTGAGGTCGACGACCTCGACGTCGATGCCGTCCGTGCGAGCGAGGGCCTCCGCCACCTCGAGCGCCACAGCGGCCATCCGCGAGTAGGCGACGACCGTGATGTCGGCACCCTTCCGCGTCACGGCCGCTCGACCGATCTCGGCCGGGGTGTCATCGTCCGGCACCTCGCCCTTCGTGTTGTACAGCGCGAGGTTCTCGAGGAACAGCACGGGATCGTCATCGCGGATCGCGGCGAGGAGGAGCGCTTTCGCATCGGCCGGGCTGCTCGGCGCGACGACCTTCATCCCGGGGACGAACGCGTAGTACAACTCGATGTTCTGCGAGTGCGTCGCTCCGAGCTGCTGCCCTCCACCGCCCGGCGTGCGGATCACGAGCGGGACCCGCGCCTGACCGCCGAACATGCCGTAGATCTTCGCCGCGTGGTTCACGATCTGATCGAGGGCGAGGAGCGAGAAGTTGATCGTCATGAGTTCGACGACCGGCCGGAGCCCGAGCATCGCGGCACCGATCGCAGCACCCGTGAAGCCCTCCTCGGCGATCGGGGTGTCACGGACGCGCTTCTCCCCGAACTCGTCGAGCAGGCCGGCCGTGATCTTGTACGACCCCTCGAAGATCCCGATCTCCTCGCCGATCAGGAGGACGTCCTCGGTGCGGCGCATCTCGTCGCGGAGGGTGTCGTGGAGGGCTTGGCGGTAGGTCATGATCGTCATGCCGATGCTCCGATCCGGGTGGGTGCGGCCGCGAAGAGCGGTTCTCCTGGGAGCCGCCGCGAGTCGTTGGGCACGGGGGTGGCGTAGGTGTAGTCGAAGAGGGTGTCGACGGACGGATGCGGACTCGCCTCCGCGAACGCGACGGCCTCGGCCACCCGGCGCATCGCATCGGCGTCGATCTCGGTGATCGCGTCATCGCTCAGGACACCCGCTCCACCCAGGCGGGCGGCGAACGCGGCGATGGGGTCGGCCGTCTTCAGCGCTTCGGCGTCCTCCCGCGTGCGGTACTTCGCCGGGTCGACGACGGAGTGGCCGCGCAGGCGCTCGCTCACCGCTTCGAGGAGGAACGGCTTGCCGGCACGGGCACTCGCGAGGGCTGCGAGCGCCGCTTCGCGAACCGCAACCGGGTCGTTGCCGTCGACGCGCGCGGACGCCATCCGATACGAGGCGGCGCGCTTGTAGAGCTCCGGCTCCCCCGAGGACTTCTCCACGGTCGTCCCCATCCCGAGCCCATTGTTGACGACGACGAACACGACCGGCAGCTTCCAGATCGAGGCGAGGTTCAGGGATTCGTGGAACGCGCCGATGTTGGTGGTCCCGTCGCCCATGACGCACACGACCGCCTCGGTGCCGCCGCGATAGTCGATGGCGAGGGCAGCGCCCGTGGCGAGCGGTATCTGCCCGCCGACGATCCCGTATCCGCCGAGCAGACGCGCGTCGAGGTCGAAGAGGTGCATCGAGCCGCCCCAGCCCTTCGAGACGCCGTCGCTCCGGCCGTAGAGCTCCGCCATGATGCGGCCCGGAGCGATGTCGCGTCCGAGCGCGTAGCCGTGCTCGCGGTAGTTGGTGAAGAGGTAGTCGGTGGTCTCGAGCGCCGACATCAGGCCGACGACCGTCGCCTCCTCCCCCAGATTGAGATGGCAGTAGCCGCCGATCTGCGCCTGCGTGTACGAGCGCGCGGCCCGCTCCTCGAAGCGGCGGATGAGGACCATCCGGCGGTAGAAGTCGAGGAGGAGTGCCGGGTCGGTCGTCTCGGCGGAGGTGCCGGGGGCGTGCTCGGCGTGCGCTCCGGCTTGCGGGTCGGCCTGCGCTCCGGTGGCCTTGCGAGGCCGGGGTGGCGCGGTGGTTCTGGGGGTCATGCTCTGCTCCTTGCCGCGCTCTCGTGGAGCGACCGACTCGTTCCCGCGGAGATCACCGTGGAAATAATGATACGAACGAGTTTCATTATAGGATGGATCCTGCACACAGACTCCCGGAAGGCGCGATCATGAGCAGCGAACCCGCAAGCGACGCTCGTCGACGAGGCCGGCCCCGGGACAGCGAGCGCGACGGACGCCGCAGCCAGATCCTCGACGCCGCTGTCGCACGTTTCATCGCATCGGGCTTCGGACGCACCTCGATCGACGACATCGCAGCCGACGCCCGCGTCACCAAACGGACGATCTACACATCGTTCGGCGACAAGGCGGAACTGTTCACGGCCGCGATCGAACGTTTCCGCATCGAAACGCTCGCGGCCGCCTCACCCGACGAGACGCTCGAAGCACTCGCCGCGCGCATCGTCCACACCCTGCACTCGGACGAGGCCGTGGGGTTGCACCGCCTCATGATCGCGGAGTCGCCGCAGTTCCCGGAGCTCGCGGCCGCCTTCTACGCGGGCGGCCCCCAGGGCTGGATCGACGTCATCACGGCGCGGCTCGGCGGTCGGGACGCGCGAGCGGGTTTCGACTCGGGCGTCGACTCCGGCACCCACTCCTCCTCCGGCCCCTCCTCATACTCAGACTCCGACTCCGACGATCGGGCCGTCGCGGAAGCGCTCGTCGGACTCCTCCTCGGCGAGGCGCACCGCAAGCGCCTCCTCGGCCTGACCACGGCGCCGTCGCGCGCGGACGCTCGCACTCACGCCGATCGCGCACTCGAACTCCTCGGGGTAACCGGCCTCGACGGGCCCCGCTCCTAGCCAGGCAGAATTCCCGCGGTGCGCAGGCGCACAGACGCGCAGGCGCACGACAGCAGGAGCGCAGCCCCACAGCAGGAAGCGATCCCGCGGACCATCCGCTCCTCGCGCAGTCCTCCTCACCCCGGGCCGGTCGCCCGCGAATGACGAGTGCGCAGCCTAGGAGACCAGTCGCACGCCCACCCCACGAGCGGCACCCACGGCATCGGCATCGAGCCCACCCGGCTCCACACCGCGTTCGGGGTGCGTCATCGCGGCCCACACGACGTCGAGCGAGAGCCCGAGGACGTCGGCGATCGCTGCGATCGTGGGGAATGCGGGGGTGGCGATGCGCCCCGTCTCGATCTTCCGCAGGGTCTCGGGCGAGACGCGCGCTTCGAGCGCGACCTCGAGCATCGACCTGCCCCCTCGCGCCTCACGCAGCAGGGCGCCGAGGCGCCGGCCGCGCTCGACGTCGGTGGGGGTGAGCGGCAGTCTGACCATGACTCCGATTCTAGTACCGGTATTCTTTGGCCGGTATAGTTATCTGGTCCATGAGAAAGGCGTCGCATGATCGAGATCCTCACCCCCACCGAAGTGACCAGAGCACGGGAGACCGGCGCACTCGTCGCCACCATCCTGCACACGCTGAAGCGCCGCGCGACCGTCGGCACCAACCTCCTCGACATCGACCGGTGGGCGAAGGCCATGATCCTCGAAGCAGGCGCCGTGTCCTGCTACGTCGACTACGCGCCGTCCTTCGGGAGCGGCCCGTTCGGCCACTACATCTGCACGGCTGTCAACGATGCAGTCCTCCACGGGCTCCCGCACGACTACCGCCTCGCCGACGGCGACCTCCTGACCCTCGACCTGGCCGTCCTCCTGGACGGTGTCGCGGCGGACTCCGCCATCAGCTTCGTCGTCGGCCCCACACAACCGGCGGAGAGCCTCGCGATGATCGATGCCACCGAACGCGCGCTGGCCGCCGGCATCGCCGCCGCTCGTCCCGGAGCGCGCATCGGCGACCTGTCGCACGCCATCGGCACGGTCCTCAGCGATGCCGGGTACCCGATCAACCTCGAATTCGGCGGCCACGGCATCGGCTCGACCATGCACCAGGATCCGCACGTCTCGAACGACGGACGCCCCGGACGCGGCTACAAGCTGCGCCCCGGACTCCTGCTCGCGCTGGAGCCGTGGGTCATGGCGGACACCGACGTGCTCGTCACGGACGCCGACGGCTGGACGCTCCGCAGCGCCACGGGCTGCCGCACCGCGCACAGCGAGCACACGATCGCGATCACCGAGACCGGTGCCGAGATCCTCACGCTCCCGCGCTGACCGCCTCTGCGCACTGCCGCTCGGGGGCGCCTGAGACCAGGAGAACCTCCCCACAGAAGGACGGATTCCGCAGAATCGTCCTTTTCCCGCGCGGTTACCCTCCCGTCAGGAGGTCGCCCTCACTCCGAGACGGGCGCAAACGCACGTCCGACGAGCGTTCGCAGAACGGCCCGTCGTCGCTCATGGGTCGCCTCGGCCTCGCTCGCGTCGGCCGCGTACGTCGCACTCGCCGGGGACCAGGTCATCGACATCGCGATCACGGTGGTCAGCACCTCGAACGGGTCGAGTCCGGGGTCGATGATGCCGACGGCTTGAGCTTGGGCGATGGCAGCCAACTTGCCCGCGTCGAGCCGTTCAGCCTCCAGCACGAGATGCCCGACCGAGGACCGCTCGAGGCGCGCCCACGTTGAGAGCCGCACGAGTTCCGGATGCTCCAGGTACTCGTCGTAGAGGCGCACCGCGTATCCGGGCAGGTCGGTCGCATCGATGGGCACGGCATTCATGATGTCGTCGAACGATGCCTGAAGAACAGCTTCGAAGAGTCCGTCCTTGCTTCCGTAGAACGCGTAGAGCTGAGCCTTGTTCGCTTGCGCATTCGCCGAGATCCGATCGACTCGCGCGCCGGCGAAGCCATGGCGCGCGAACTCCGCGTACGCCGCCGTCAGGATCCGGGTCCGAGTGTCTTCTCGTTCAGCCATGCCTCAAAGGTAACAAACTAGTTGGTTTGACAACACCGGAGTTGTCGCGTACGTTCATCGGACATCACAAACTAACTAGTTTGTTTCGACGAAGGAGCGCACCATGAGACTCACCCCCGGGTATTCGGCCGAGACGCGGACCAGCCCGCTCATCCTTCGCGAGATCGAGCGGCGCGAGCTGCGCGACGACGACGTCGCGATCACCGTCCTCTACTGCGGGGTGTGCTACTCCGATGTCGGCGCCGTTCATGACGGCGGAGTCCACCCGATCGTGCCCGGCCACGAGTTCGTCGGAACCGTCTCGGCCGTAGGACCGGCAGTGACCCGATTTCGGGTGGGCGACGGCGTCGCGGTCGGGAACATCGTCGACTCATGCGGCGCCTGCGTCATGTGCCTGGCCGGTCAGGAGAATTACTGTGTCGAATTCCCCACCCTCACGTACGGGGGCACGGACCGCCACGACGGCTCCACCACGCAGGGCGCGTACTCCCAGGAGTACGTCAGCGCGGAACGATTCGTCTATCGGCTGCCCGAAGGGCTCGACCCGGCGGCCGTCGCGCCACTCATGTGCGCCGGCGTGACCGTCTGGGAACCTCTCGCGCGTTGGCGCGTCGGCCCGGGGATGACGGTCGGTGTCGTCGGACTCGGCGGACTCGGACACCTCGCCGTCAAGTTCGCACACGCTCTCGGAGCACACGTCGTGCTCTTCACCACCTCCGCGAGCAAAGCAGCGGGCGCGCTTGCACTCGGCGCGGATGACGTCGTCCTCTCCAGCGACGAGGAGGCGATGGCGAGCCAAGCGAATCGGTTCGATTTCATCCTTGACACCGCATCCGCACCCCACGATCTGACCCCGTATCTCCGCGCGTTGGCCCTCGATGGAACGCTCTGCTCCTTGGGAGCACTCGGATCCATGGAGTTCGATCCGATGGCGCTCCTCATCGGCAGGAAGAGCATCGCGTCGGCCGGAAGCGGCGGGATTCCAGGCACCCAGGCGATGCTCGATTTCTGCCAGGAGCACCGCATCAGCGCCGACGTGGAAGTCCTCCCGGCCAGGGAGGTCAACACTGCGTTCGAACGATTGGCACGCAACGACGTGACGTACCGCTTCGTGCTGGACATGACCCAGATGTGACGCCGGGACCGGTGCTTCACACACGAGCGCAGGAGAACTGCCCGGCAGAAGGATGATTCGCGCGGAATCGTCCTTCTCCCGCGCGGTTTTCCTTCTGCGGGGCGGGATCGGCCTAGCAGGAGGCTGCAGCACGAGCAGCAGTCGGCGCCGCGCGGCTGCCCCTAGAAGTCGCTGAGGTTGCCCCGCAGACCGCCGCCGCCGAACTCGCGACGCAGGATGCCGCGGCGACGCAGGATCGGCACGAGCTCGTCGAGCGTCCGGTGCACGGTGACCGGGTGCAGGTCGCCCGCGAAGATGAGCCCGTCGTTGTCCGCCTCGTCGCCCAACAGCTCGATGAAGTCGGCGACCTCGTCAGCCGTGCCGACGAGCCCCTCGCCCTTCGAGATGCGACCGAGCTTCGTCTTCGGGATCAGGAGTTCGCGCAGCGTCGAGGTCGCGAAGTCGGACCCGGCGAGGAACGCGTTGATGCTCCCGCGGGAGACGTGGTCGCCGAAGATCGCCGGGTCCACGTGACTGTCCAGATCGATGCCGGTGAGGTCGGTCTCGAGGTCGCTCGACCAGCCGAGCGCGACGGTCAGCAATTGCTCATCGGTCGGGTGGGCGGATGCGGCGACGAGGCGGTCCGCTTCCTCCGCGCTGCCCACGATGATCGGCTTGAACACGAAGAGGATCTTCGGCGGCGGCGCGGTGCGACCGGTCGCCGCTGCGGCCGTGAGGACGCGTTCGCGGTAGGCGCGGATGCTCGCGACGTCGAGCGGGGCGAGCGCGAGCTGGATCTCCGAGTGCCGACCGGTGAAAGCGAGCCCGCGAGGCGACGATCCCGGCGAGACGACGATCGGATCGCCCTCACTGAACGGCAGTGCGCTGAGCGGGCCGTCGAAGTCGTAGTAGGTGCCGCGATGGTGGTTCGGTTCGAGTTTCGTGCCGTCGGCGAAGATCCCGGTCTGCCGGTCCTCGATGAGCGCGCCAGGACCCCAGCTGTGCCAGAGGTCACGGACGCCGCCGAGCCACTCCTCCGCACGGTCGTACGCGCCGTCGTGCTGGAGCGCCGGGACACCGAAGTGGCGACTGCTGCCGACATCGGTCACGACGTTCAGCCCCAGACGGTTCTTGCTCAAGTGGTGGAGCGATGCGAACTGGCGGGCCGCCTGGTACGGCGGGAACTGCAGCGGGTTCACGGTCGGCACGACGCCCAGCTCGTTCGTCGCCTGGAAGATGAACGGCGTGAGGCTCAGTGGATCGTGCTTCGGACCGCCGTACGCGCCACGCACACGCAGGTCGAGCGTCTGCTCGTTGCCGAGCGAGAGGGCGTCCTCGATGATGAGGAGGTCGAGGCCGGCCTGCTCGAGTTCACGCGCGGACTGCTGGTAGAGGTCGGGCTCCTGCCAGCGGTAATCCCAGTCGAGGTACGGGTGGCCCCAGCCGTGCGGGCCGAAACCGCGGGACAGGAACCAGCCGAAATGCTGCTGCTTCGTCATCGGAGACCTCCTGCGGGGGCGAATGCTTCGGTGCGGGGCGCGGATGCGGGGACCGCTGCGGATACGGGGACCGCGGTCTGCGGGATGATGACCGGCGCCGAGGTGCCTGCGTGCGCGACGTCGGTCTGCGCGGCATCGGCTTCCACCGCCTCCACCCGAACCGCTGGCGGGAGCGCGGCATCGGCGACGGCCTGGAACGCCTGGTCGAGGTCGGCGAGCAGATCCTCGATGTCCTCGATCCCCACCGACAGACGGATGAGGCCGTCCGTGATGCCAGCGGCGGCCAACTGTTCCGGTGTGCGGAGGATGTGGGTCGTCGAACCGGGGTGCAGGATGAGCGAGCGCACGTCCCCGAGGTTCGTCATGCGCGTGAACACGTCGACGGCGTTGATGAACGTGCGCGCAGCATCGAGTCCACCGCGGAGGGTGAAGGAGAACACCGAGCCCTGGCCGCGCGGCAGGTAGGTCTGCGCGAGCCCGTGGTAGGCGTTCGACGGCAGGCCGGAGTAGTCGACGCTCGTCACTTCCGGACGGGCTTCGAGCCAAGCGGCGATGGCGAGTGCGTTGGCGCTCTGCCGTTCCACGCGGAGCGAGAGGGTCTCGATGCCCTGCTGCAGGAGGAACGCGTTGAACGGGGAGGGCGTCGGGCCGAAGCGGGCTGTGACGACGCGACGTGCGTACGCCGCGTAGGCGGCGGCCCCAGCGAGGTCCACGTAGCTGCGATCGCCGAGACCCGCGTTCGGTTCGGTGAGGTGCGCGTACCGGCCGGGCACCGTGTTCCAGTCGAAGGCGCCGCCGTCGATCACCACACCGCCGAGGACCGTTCCGTGGCCGGAGAGGAACTTGCTCGCCGAGTGCACGACGATGTCCGCACCGTGCTCGAGCGGTCGCAGGAGGTACGGGGTCGCGAAGGTGTTGTCGACGATGAGCGGGATGCCGTGTCGGTGCGCGACGTCGGCGACCAGACGGATGTCGACGAGATCATTGCGGGGATTCGGGATCGACTCGATGAAGATCGCCCGCGTGTTCGGGAGGATCGCACGATCCCAGGCGTCGGCATCGGCTGCGTCGGACACCTCGTGCGTGGTGATGCCGAGGCGGGAGAAGTTGTCGGTGAAGAGGCCGCGCGAGCCCTCGTAGATGCTCGGGGCGATGAGGAGGTCGTCGCCGGCCTGCAGGATGGCGAGGAGGGCGACGCTCACGGCGGCCTGGCCGGTGCCGAGGAGGATGGCGTCGACACCGCCTTCGAGGACGGCGAGGCGACGCTCGACGGCATCGGTCGTCGGGTTGCCCATGCGCGTGTAGCTGTAGCCGGGGTCGTCGGCGCCGAAGCGATCGCTCGCCTGGTCGAAGTCGTCGAAGACGAAGCCAGCGCTCAGGTAGATGGGGAGCGCGCGCGGCTGGTGACCGTCGACCGCCTCCGCTCCCGCGTGCACCTGCTGGGTGGTGAATCCGCGGCGGTGATCGGTGTCGTGACCGTGTGACACTGGTGCCGTCCTCTCCTCGTGCTGCTTGCGTTCCTCGTGCTGCTCGCGCTGGGTGTGCTGTTCGCCCCTCGCGACGACGCGTCGATGCGCAGGGGCTTCGTCCAGTGAACCTCCGAGTGGCGTCCACGTCGAGCGCCGTCGACACATCGCGCAACATGCGCGGAGCGCTTCGCGGTGGTTCCGGTCTCCACGACGCCCGCCCCGCAGCAGGAGAACCGCACGAGAGAAGGACGTTTCGCGCCATCCGGTCCTCCTCTCGCGCGGTTCTCCTTCTCTTGTGCAGGTGCTTGCCTGCCGCACGTCGGCCTGTGTGACCATGGAGGATGGAACCGACGACTCCGCAGACCGACCGGAACGCGACGCGCGAGGAGAGCCCGAGCAGGGCACTCGTCCTCGCCTCATGGCTGTCGACCGTCGCGCTCGCGCTCTCGGCTGTCGCCGCGGTCATCTGGGTCGTCGTCATCACGGACGGTGCCTGGGCGTGGACCTGGGTGCTCCCGCTCATCTCGGTGGCGGTCGCCCCGGCCCTGCTCTCCATCGCCGTCGCGGCGCTCCTTCGGCACATCGGCACGCTCACCACCCGTGCTGCCGTGTGGGTCGGCGTGGTCGGCTCGATCGCCTGGACGCTCGGAGCGCTGACCGTCGCATCGTGGTCGACGGGATTCGACGAAGCCGATGCGGGACTCCCCCGATCGACGTTCGGCGGACTATTCCTCCCGCTCGCACTCGCGTCATGGGCCGCCGCGACGGCAGCGACCACCCCGGTGATGGAAGCGCTCCTGGTTCCCGCGCGGAGGAGGTGGATCGCCTGGATGGGCGCCGCGATCCTCTGCGCGATCGCAGTCGTTCCGGCGGGATTCGCGGTGATCACGCCGGCTCCCGGGGTGGTCGTCGCCCTCGTCGTCTCGATCGCGGTCCTGACCATCGTGCAGCGGTTGCGTCGCGCGCCTCGATCGTCCGACACCGTGGACGGGGCCCGGGCGCCCCTCTCACGACGGCCCGTTCCCGAACCCCTACGACGCGAACAGTGGCGACTCGTCGCGACCTTCGCCGGCGTGAGCGGCATCGCCGGGCTGGCGTGTGCGGCATTCGCACTGAGCGGGACGTTCTGGCCGGGCGTCTCGCTCGACGGCACGCAGGCGATGAACGCGGGCTTGTCGGCGGGAGCAGTCGCGGCAGTTCCGCTCGTCCTCGCGCTCGGGATCATCGTCGCGAACCGGTTCGGCGCATGGATGTGGGTCGCGGCCGGCTCGGGGCTCCTGGCGCTCGGCTTCGTCGCCGCAGCGCAGGGTGTGGGGGCGGGGAACTCGATGCAGTGGCCGCTCAACATCGGCGCGGCCGTGGGTATCGGCCTCGTCACCGCGGTCGTCCTGACGCGCGCCCTGCCGCCCCGAGGGCTGCCCCGCGTCCTGCTCGGGATCGGCGTGGGTGTCGGGACGGCGGGGACGCTCGGTCTGATGGCTGCGATGCTGCTGCCACTCGCTGCGCCGATCGTCGCGGTGTGGCTGCTCGTGTGGGCGTTGCGCGCGGGCCGGTCCGTGGGAGCTGGGCGTATCGCCTGAGCCCGGACCGCCGCACGGCTTGAGTCCACCTCGCAGAAGGAGAACCGCGCGAGGGAAGGACGTTTCGCGCCATCTTGTCCTTCTCTCGCGCGGTTCTCCTTCCCTCGTGCTGATGCTTGCCTGCCGCACGTTGGCCTGTGTGACGATGGAGGATGCGCGCGACGACGGCCACCGACCTGCCCGAAGACCACTGGACGACGATCAACGAGACGCTCGTCCACGATGGGCGCGTGAAGATCGTCGATCATGAGGTCGCGTTGCCGGATGGAACCCGCACCAGGTACGAGGTCGACGCAAGCGTCTCCTTCGCAGTCGCCGTCCTCCTCGTCCTCCCCGGTGACGAGATCGTCCTGACCAGGCAGTACCGCTACCCGATCGACCAGTGGATCCTCGATCTTCCAGCCGGCGGAGGCAATGCCGGAGAGGACCCTCGCGATGCCGCGATTCGCGAGTGCGAGGAGGAGACGGGACTCGTGCCGATCCGCATCGAGCCCCTGCACACGTTCTTCCCGAACCCCGGACGGTCGTCGTGGCCGGTGCACCTGTTCATCGGATTCGGCGCCGAGCCCGGATCGCCCGACCTGAGTGATCCCTCCGAGCAGGTCCGGGTGGTCCGCATGCCGGTCGCGGACCTCGACGAACGCATCCGTGCAGGCGAGATCGTCGATCCGACGCTCCTCATCGCGCGCCTGATGGCGGGGGCGCGAGGCTACCTGCCCTGAGGTCGCGCCCCCTTCTTCTGCCGAGGGGTCGCAACTTGCGGGTGCCGCGCACGCACACCCGCAATTTGCGACCCCTCGGCAGAAGTGGTTAGGGGGTGGGGACGAGCCGAGGCGACCGCGCGGCAGGCGCGACGAAGACAGCGACGGCGAGGAGCGCCAGCACGGCCAGCATCGCCGAACGCAGCCCGAAGTGCTCGCCGAGGAAGCCGAGGAGCGGCGGCCCGACGAGGAACGCGAAGTAGCCGGCGGTCGCAGCGATGCCGACGCGACGCGCTGAATCGGGGCCGGAGTCGCCCGCGGCCGACAGGCTGACCGGGAACCCGAGGCTCGCGCCGAGCCCCCAGAGCACCACGGCGAGCCCCGCGAAGATCGGGTTGTCGGCGAAGATCACGACCACGACACCCGCACCGCCGAGCACGGCGCTGCCCCGCAGGACCCAGACCCGACCGAACCGCTCGATGATCGGGCCGCCGAAGAAGCGGCCGATCGTCATCGATGCGGCGAAGGCCGCGTACACGAGCGATCCGGACGTGGCCGTGAAGCCGTGACCGTCCACCATGAGCAGTGGCAGCCAGTCACTCGCGGACCCCTCGGCGAACGCCATCGCGAGCACGATGACGCCGATGAAGAGCAGGCGTCGGTCCTTCAGGAGCGAGGCGGTCGAGGCGGCGGCGATTCCCTGGTTGGTCTCCTCGTCGTTCGACGCCAGACCCTCACCGGACGGGATGTGACGGATCGCCCACACGACGGCGGGCAACGCGATCACGGCGATCATGGCGAGATGCCACTCGACGGGGAAGGCGATGGCGGTGAATCCGATGCCGATGAGCGCGCCGATGACCGTTCCGAAGCTGTAGCAGCCGTGCAGCGCGGGCAGCACGGGCCGGCCCAGGAGACGCTCGACGGCGGCGCCCTCGACATTCACGGCGATCTCCTCTGCACCCATGCCGAGGCCGAAGAGGATGAGGCCGACGAAGACGACCGGTGCCGACGCCATCGCCCCGCCGAGCGCGACGACCGCGGTGCCCACGAGGACCAGCGAGGCGCCGACCGCGATGACGGGACGCGTGCTGAAGCGGCGGAGGAGCGGCGTCGCCGAGAGGACGCCGGTCATCGAGCCGATCGAGAGACCGAGCAGGACGAGGCCCATCTGCGCGGTCGACGAGTCGGTGAGGTCGCGGATCGCGGGCGTCCTGGTGACCCAGGACGCCATCGCGA
Organism: Plantibacter lichenum; assembly: GCF_050587525.1. Classification (NCBI taxonomy): domain Bacteria; kingdom Bacillati; phylum Actinomycetota; class Actinomycetes; order Micrococcales; family Microbacteriaceae; genus Plantibacter; species Plantibacter lichenum. The sequence goes on from NZ_JBOBFT010000001.1 coordinate 547,069, forward strand.
TGCCGGGGACGAAGAAGCAGATGTAGAGGGCGAACCGTCGAAGACGGACGGCTGGGTTCACGGGCGGGCTCTCACTCTCGAAGGATGAACATGTACGTCTGTACATGCAACTCGACGAGTCTACGTGTACGTTCGTACATGTGCCATACCGGCCGACACGAGGAGTCCCATGACCCGCAGCACCACCCCGAGCGCGAGCAGGAGAACACCCCGCCCACCGGACCCCGATCGCCGCAACGTCATCCTCGAGGCGACGCTCGACGTCGTCGCGGAACGCGGCACGGCCGGAACGACGATGCGCCGCGTCGCCGAGCGGGCCGACGTGCCGCTCGGCTCCATGACCTACTACTTCGAGGGCAAGCAGCCGCTCCTCATCGAAGCCTTCACCCTCCTCGCCGAGCGCTTCTCGCGCGCGTTCCGTGAGCAGCTGTCCGCCGCGACGACCGCCGACGAGGCGCGCGATGCGGTCACCGACATCATCTGCGGACCGTTCGGGGATGCAGGCACGCAGGTCCTCAACTTCGAGCTGTACTCCTTCGCGAGCTGCGACGAGGCCGTGCGAACCGTGGTGCGCGGCTGGATGGCGGAGAGCCGTGCGGCGCTCCAGCTCCACTTCGACGCCGTGACCGCGCGCGGCATCGACGCGCTCATCGAAGGGCTCATGATCCGCAACTCGTTCGACGAGAACCCGGCCACGCGGGAGCAGATCGCCGAACTCGTCGGCCGACTCACTGCGAGCGCGGCACCGGCAGTCGCCAAGTGACGAGCGCGAGGTACACCGGGAGCGATGCCCCGAAGAACGGCGCGAACGCGGGCAACAGGTAGCAGGTGAGCGCGAGCGCCACCACGATCGCGAGCAGGAACACCGATCGGAACGGCCGCCACGCGACGAGCGCTCCGGCCCCGACCAGCCAGTCGCGCAGCCCCGCATCGGGCAGCCGCGACGCAGCCACCGGGATCGCGAGGAGCAGCAACGCGAGGGCGATGGCGACGGGCACGGTCGCGGCGAGCAGCACGATCGCGATCGAGGACCCCTGCGCGAGCTGATCGGTGAGGAAGGCGGCGTCCACGACGAGCAGCGCGCCGGCGAGCGCCGCGAGCACCCCGCCGAGCCACGAGCGCTTCCACGTCCTCGCGAACTCACGGAAGGTGCGGGTGAACACGGCCGTCTCGCCGTCGACCTGCCAGGCGTTCAGCGCGCGGGCCGCAGCGATGGCGGCGGGGAGTGCCGTGACGACGAGGAGCGAGAGCAGGAAGGCCGCGATGCCGGCAGCGGCGAGGTTCGTCGGGTAGACGAGCGCTGCGAGGAGTCGACTCTCCCAGCCGCCCGGTCGGCCACCCGGCCGACCAGCCTGTCCGCCACTCGGACGCCCGTCCGCCGGACCCCGGCGACCGCCGCCGGACGGGGCGCTGCGCTGCCTGGTCACGGTGCTCATCCTCGCAGCCCCGCGAACCCGGCGCCGACCGTCCAACCACCGGACCCTGCGGCATCGACGTCCGGCCGCTCGCCGTCGAACCGGATCCGCACCTCCTCGGTCACTGCGTCCCGTTCGATGCGGATCGTCGCGCCGTCGAGATCGGAGGCTCCAGGAGCCGCGTCCAATCGGACCGAGACCGACGACGCATCGTCCGCTCCCCAGCCGAGCGGCTCCAGCACGGTCACGAAGTGCGCGGCACGCCTCGGCTCGGTCGTCCGCCGCAGCGTGTGCTGCACGTGCTCGATCGAGAGGCCCGGCGTCGACGAGGTCGGGTTCGCCTGCACGATCGTCGGATGCACGCTGTGCGTCGTCGCCTGCGCGTCGAAGGCGGCGACGCGGAGCGATGCGGTTCCCGCGGGCGCGATCCAGTCCGAGCGGGTGAGGCCGACGCCCTGCGCACCGGGCTCCGCACCGGGGCGCCCCTCCACGGCCACCGCCGGATTGTCGGTCTGCAGCAACCACGTCCACGTGCGCGGACCATCGGCTCGCAGTTCGTCGACGATCACGAGCACCCCGTCCGGCGCGCGGACGAGGTGCCGACGCACGCGCTCGATCCCGAGTGCGGGATCGAACATCGCCCCGATCTCGCTGACCGCGTGCACCCAGCCGTCCTCGAGCGTCACGTGGAGCATCCGCGCCGTGCGGTCCACGTCGAGGCTCGCGTACACGTCGTAGTGGCCCTCACGGCCGAAACCCGCGCCGTCGATGAGGATCCCGTTGTGGTGCTCGACCCGCTTGTGATTGGAGTAGCCCTCGTCGATCGCGAGGTACTCCCCCGCGCCGATCAGGACGAACGATCCGGCGTCCGGGTGGTAGTGGCCCGTGTTGAGCGTCGTCCAGCCGCGCTCCGCGTCGAGGCGATGCGACGCCTCCCATGCGCGGTGACCGCCGCCGGGAGCAGCCTTGAAGGACACGAGGACGGCATCAGGGTCCCACGACGTCCGCCCGGCGACGAGGCCGAGGTCGGGGAAGTATCGGCTCGTCGGCACCTCGTCGAGCCCTCGCGGTTCGACGGTCGGGTCGTACCAGAGCAGCTCCTGGTACGCCTCCGGTCGCACGCCGGGGCGCACACCGCTGTCCGATGCCTCGCGCCAGAAGAAGTCGGCGCTCACGAGGTCCGCGAACCACTGCGCCTCGGGGATCCGGTACTCGGCTGCGAGTTTCCGATACAGCGCGACGGAGTGCCCACTGCGCCGATCGTGGCAGTCGCCGTGGTCGACGATCCGTTCGAGGTCCGGCGCGGACTGGTGGAGCCGGAACCAGAACGTCTCGCGCAGGTGATCGCTTCGCGGGAACCAGTCGACGCCCTCCGCCGCTCGCAACACGTCGAGGTAGGTCACGAGCCACGGTTCGCCGTAGCGCCAGTACACGACCCCTTCGTGGTTGGAGCCGTCGGTCGGGAGGAGGTCGAGCACGGTGTCGAAGTTGGCCTTCGCGAGGGCCGTCCAGGCCGATGCCGCCCGATGCTCGTCGCCGAGCACGTACCCGGCCGTTGCGAGGCCGGCGAAGCAGATCCAGTTGTGGTTCTGCCAGTACGACGACGCCCACCACTCGCCTTCGCTCGCGACGGCGAACTCGTGCATCCGCGTGCCCTGGAGCACCAGTCGGTCACGGAGCGCCGCACGTTCCGCGGGCGGCAGCGCATCGCCCGCCCACGCGAACGCGAGGGACAGCCCGTGGAGCAGCCAACCGGCATCGAGGTCGTGATCCGGCATGTGCGCCTTGCCCCAGTGCGGGAACGCGAGCGGTGGGGTGAGCCAGCGGCGGAGCTCGGCGAGGTACTGCGGCTGGCGCGTGAGCCGGAACGCGAGTGCGAGGTTCGCGGACGCAGGTCCGAAGTACGTGATCGACGCGGACGGATGCTCGACCGGCAGCGGCACATGCTTCAGCCGTTCGCATTCCTCGAGCAGCCGTCGGAGCTGCGGCGAACGCACCCCGCCGAGGTCCGCGCGCAGTGCGTCCTCGCGGCCTTCCAACAGGAGCGGGCGGGTCACGAGGGTGAACCGCCCTCGAGGATCCGGCCGTCGGTGAGGATGACGCGCACGAGTCCGGCAGCGTTCTCGGCGTCCTCCCACACCTCGACGGAGGCGATGGGCGAGGCGTCGGCATCCGCAGTCGCGTAGACAGAGACGAAGGTGACGTCCGAGGCGATGGCGGTCCAGTCGCCGACGAGCTGCAGCGCGGCGGGGTCGTCGGAGGGGCCGCGGCCGGGTGAGGCGAGCAGCGTCGCCGGGCTGCTCGTGCGGTGCACGCCGTGCAGGGTCGGACCGTGGTCCGCCGCACCGCCGCCGCTCCACCGCGTGCGCCAGCCTTCGTCCACCGCGGTGACCGCGAACGGGACGGCCGGACGCAGCGCGAGGGTGATGCGGCGTTCGATCCCGTCGAGGACGACCGCGCGGAACACGTCGACGACGATTCCGCCGTCGAGGATCTCGACGAAGCGGCGCAGCTCGACACCCGGGATCGCGGCATCGGACGAGGCGACGACGCGCGTGGTGATGCCGTCAGCACGCCACGACTCGACGACGCCCGTGCTCTCCAGCTGGTCGAGCTCGTCGACGCGGATGGTGGGATGGGCGAGGGTCCGCCGGTAGTGGCCGTGGCGCAGCGCGTTGCCGTAGGGCGGGACGCCGGGCGCCGGCTGCCAGGCGACGCCGTCGCCAGTGAGGTAGAGCGCCAGGGTGTCGAGATGGCCGTGGGACCCGCCGTGCGGTCCTGCGTCGAGGACGGCCTGGAGGGCGTCGTCGGCGTCGCGCAGGACGGCGTACCCGACGTCGGCGAAGAGCGTGGATGCTCGAGCATCGGATGCGCGCGGAGAGGATGTGTGCGCATCGACCGCTCCGCCGCCGAACCATCCGCCCAACAGGTCTTCGAGGCCGTCGAAGGTCTCGCCGAGGAGCTCACGCACCCGCGCTTCCACACCGTCGAGCGCAGGATCCGACCAGAACTGTCCGGCGAGCACACAGATCTCGAGCACTTCGAGGTGCACGCCGACGCGGTCGCATGGTCCGTCGTGGAGCATCGGGAGCGTGCCGTCCGGGCCGGCGAACCGGGCGAGCACGTCGACCATCGACCGGAGTCGCGTGACGGTCTCGGTGGGCACGGCGGCCGGGTCGACATCGGCGAGCGCGAGCAGATACGCGCGCAGCACGAACAGGTGGTAATAGGTGGAGCCCTCCCACTCCCAGCCGTCGTCGCGCACAGCGATGGCGGCGTGCGCACCGACCCGGTCGAGCCACACACCCCGCTCGGCGTCTGCCGGGATCAGGGAGGTGCGGCCGAGGTCGTCGAGCGCACGGACGAGGAGGCTGCCCGCCGCATCGAGCCAGGCGACGTAGTTGCTCGTCGGGTCGCCGCGGTCCTCGACGAGCACCTGGCGGGCCGCGATGATCGTGTCGAGCAGGGAGCCGAGCATCGAGACGACGGGTGCCCCGAACGAGACGCCGGAGCGGCCGAGGACGCTCACGGCGTCGGCGAGCTGCACCGCCCAGATCGCTTCCGTGAGCGCCTGCTTGAAGAGCTTGCCCTGCAGCATCCAGGCTTCCGCGCCCGCGTTCCAGCCGTCACCGACGAGCGATGCGTACACGCTCGCGAACTCCGCGACGATCGCGGCGGCCTCGTCACGATCCGCCGGAGAACCGGTGGCGACGGATCGATGCGCGAGCAGCCGTGCCCGACGCGCTGCGGCCTGGTGCTCGTACACGACCCACGCCGAGGCGAACGGCTCGCCCTGCAGCTCGCAGCCGTACTCGCACGGGAAGACCTCGCCCCGCGCGGCGAGGAGTTCCGTGCCGTGCGTCGGGCAGGCGTAGTCGTGCCACCAGCCGCCGCGCAGAGCGGTCACGAGCGCGTCGACGCGAGCGACGGCATCAGCACCGGTCCCGCCACGAGTACCGACGCCAGCGCCGACGTCGGCCCCGATCCCAGCCCCGGCCCTACGAGCACCAGCCGCAGCGACGATCATCGGAAGTTCGTCCCGCCGTTGATGTCGATGACCTGTCCGGTGACGAACGACGAGAGGTCGGAGGCGAGGAACGCGGTCACGTTGGCGACGTCCTCAACCGTCCCAGCACGCTGCAGCGGGATCCCGGCGATCATGTTCTTCTGCGCCTCCGGCGGCGTGAAGGTGTTGTGGAACGCGGTGTCCTCGATGAAGCCGGGCGCGACCGCGTTGACGGTCACGCCGTCCGGCGCGAACTCCTTCGCCAGAGCTCGCGTGAATCCCACGGCCCCGGCCTTGGCCGTTGCGTAGGCGACCGATCCCTGACCGCCGCCGTTCTCCGCGGCGAGCGACGACATCACGACGACACGGCCGTGCTCGGAGGCGGCGAGGTGCGGAGCGGCCGCCCGCGAGACGGCGAACGCGCTCGTGAGGTTGACGTCGATCACCCGGTGCCAGTGCTCGTCGCTCATCTCCGCGACGGTCGCCCGGCCGACGAGGTGGCCGGCGTTGTTCACGACGATGTCGAGTCCACCGAGCGCCTCCACGGCTCCCGCGACGACGCGATCGGCATCGGCCGTGACCGTCAGGTCGCCCTGCAGCGCGACCGAGGCCCGGCCCGCCGCGGTGAGCTCTCCGACGAGTTGCTCGGCCCCTTCAGCGCTCGAGGCGTAGTGGACGGCGACGTCGGCGCCGCGAGCACCCAGCTCGCGGGCGATGGCCGCGCCGATGCCGCTGCCGCCTCCGGTGACGAGGGCACGGCGTCCGGTGAGGTCGATCTGCATGGTGGTGGTCCTTTGCTTCTGTGGTGCGGTGGATGGTCGGTCGGTCAGCTGGGATCGGGGCTGCGGCACACGGGCCGGGGCGGGGTCATGGGGTCACTTGATCCCGGCGTTCGTGAAGCCCTGGATGAAGTACTTCTGGCAGAAGACGAAGAGCAGGACCATGGGGATCGTCGCCATCGTCGTCCCCGCCATGAGGTACTGCCACTGAGTGCCGTCGAGCTGTTGGAAGACGGCGAGCCCGACTTGAATCACCCGGAGATCGTCCCGCGTGGTCACGAGCAGCGGCCAGAGGAAGTTGTTCCAGCTCTCCTGGAAGGTGAGGAGGGCGACGGTCGCGACGGCCGGCTTGATGAGCGGCGTGTAGATCTGCGAATAGATGCGGAACTCGCCCAGGCCGTCGATGCGCGCGGCTTCCGCGAGCTCCGTCGGCATCGACAGGTAGAACTGGCGGAAGAGGAAGATCGCCGTCGCACTCAGCCCGCCGGGGATGATGAGCGCCCACCAGGTGTTGAGCCAGCCGGAGCCGCCCTGCCCGAGGATGTCGTTGCCGCCGAAGAGCGGCATGAACTTCACGAGGAGGAACTGCGGGACGATCTTCGTGTACGTGGGGATCATGAGCATCGCCACGAAGCCGAGGAACACGAGCTCCCGACCCCGGAAGCGCACCCGGGCGAGCGAGTAGCCGGCCATCGAGGCGAAGACGAGGGTGATGATCGTGTGCGCGGCCGAGATGACGAAGCTGTTGCGGAAGTACGTTGCGAAGGGCGCCGCCTGCAGCGCTTCGGCGTAGTTGCTCCACTGCCACACCTTCGGCAGGAACGACGGCGGGAACTCGGCGAGCTCCGCCGGCGACTTGAGCGAGGTCATGATCATCCATACGAACGGGATGACCATCGTGAGCGCACCGATCGTGAGCACGACGTTGAGCACGAGCCTCCCGACCCAGCGGCGCGGACTGCGCTGCTGCCGCCCGACGTGCGTGGGCGGGAAGTCCTCGTGGGCCCCGGTCACGAGCGACCGGGTGCTCAGGTTCTGCTGCGCGGTCATTCGTCGTCGCCCTTCGTTGCGCGGCGGCCGGCGATGGTCATCACGAGCAGCATCAGGAACAGGAGGACGGACTGGGCCGAGGCCATGCCCATCTCGAAGTTCTGGAACGCCGAGCGGTAGACCTCGTAGGTCATCATCGTCGTCGAGTTCGCGGGCCCACCGTCGGTGAGCACGTAGATCTGGTCGAACACCTGGAACGCGCCGATGATCGAGATGATGAGGACGAAGAACGTGGCGGGCTTCAGCATCGGCACGGTGATCGCGAAGAACTTCCGGATCGGTCCGGCGCCGTCGACCGCGGCCGCTTCGTAGAGCGACGGGTCGACGTTCTGGAGGGCTGCGATGTAGATGAGCATCTTGATGCCGATGCCCTGCCACGCGCCCACCAGGATGACGGACGGCAGCGCCCACTCCGGATCGGCGAGCCACGCCTGCCCCGGGATGCCGATGACCGCGAGCACTCCGTTCAGGAGGCCCTGCTGCGGGTTGAAGATCCACAGCCACACCATGGCGATGGCGACCGTGGCCGTGACCTGCGGCAGGAAGAACGCTGTGCGGAACCAGGTGCGGAGCCGCAGGTTCTGGTTCAGTGCGACAGCGATGACCATGGCGATCGCCATCGATGCCGGAACCGTCCAGAACGTGTAGACGAGCGTGTTCCAGGTGGCCTGGCCGAACACGGGGTCCTGGAAGATCTCGACGTAATTGTCGAGACCGATCCAGGCCGGGGCATCGAAGATGTCGTAGTCGGTGAAGCTCAGGGCGATGGTCGCGAGCACGGGGATCGCCGTCCACAGGCCGATGTGGAACACGGCCGGGGCGACCATCAACCAGCCGAAGAGGCCGGAGCGACGCTGCTTGCGACGGGGAGCCGGGGTCAGTGGGACCCGGCCGGGGAGGAGCGTGACGGGCGCGTCAGGAGTGCGCAGTGCGGTCATGATCAGCGGTCCAACTTCTTCTGGAAGGTATCGGCGAGGTCCGAGAGCGCCGCCTTCGGCGTCTTCTTGCGGAGGATGGCGTTCTCGATGGCCGGAGCGACGTCGCCGCGCAGTCCCAACCACTTCGGCGGGCCGCCCTCGCGTTTCGCGACGGGGAGGTTCTCCATCGCGAACTGGACGAGCCGGTTGTCGCTCACGTAGTCGCTGTCGAGCAGTTCCGTGAGCGCAGGGACGTTGCCGCGCTGCTGATTGGCGGCGAGGGCCGGGCCGGGGCTGGCGAGGAACTCGACGAGCTTCTGCGCGGCCTTCTCGTGCTTGCTCGTGGCGGAGACGGCCGCCATCGTTCCGCCGACGAACATGCTCGGAGCATCGCCGGGGATCAGGAAGGGCTCGAGGTACTGGACGATCTCGGGATCCGCGGCCTGCGCCTGCGTCCACACGTTGTTGTGGGCGATCGCCATGGCCGCGCGACCGTTGATGAGCGGGTTCACGGTCGCGTTCGGAGCGGAGAAGCCCGTGTCCTCGACCTTGTCGGTGTGGAAGAGATCGACGATGCGGGCGAGCGCTTCGACGCCCTCCTTCGAGTCGAACGCGGGCGAGGAGTTGTCGTCGGTGAAGAGGTCGGCGCCGTTGGAGAACATCGTGGTCTCGAACATCTGCCGTGGTTCGATCGTGAGCATGTCGAAGCCGGTGCGCGTCAGCTTGCCCTTCGCGTCGCGCTCCGTGAGCGCCTTCGACATCTCCACGAGTTCGTCCCACGTCTTCGGCGGGGCGTCGTAGCCGGCTTCGCGGAGGAGGTCCATGCGAGCGACGCCGAAGCGCGCATCGAGCATGATCGGGACGCCGTAGACGTCACCCTTCCAGAGGCCCGCTTCGACGATCTGGGGCGTCATGGTCGCTTCGAGCGATTCGGGCGTCAGGCCGCCGTCGGTGAGGTTGGCGAGGACGCCGCGGTCGGCGAACGCCTCGATCCAGCCGACGCCCATCATCATCACGTCCGGCACGAGCCCGGCCACGACGCCCGTCGTGAGCTTCTCGTTGAGGCGGGCGTAGTTCGTGTAGTCGACGGAGACGTGCACGTCCGGGTACATCGCGGTGAACTGCGGGAGGAGCTCGTCCTCCAGCAGCTTCTGCCCGGCCGAACCCTCGAAGATCGGCGTGAGCATCGTGAGGTCGCCGCTGATGGCGTTCGGGTCGGCGTTCTCGTCGCCGGCATCGCTCGCACAGGCGCCGAGGGCGAGTGTCAGGGCGGCGGCGATGCCGAGAGCCGCGGCTCGACGGAGATGGGTTCTCCGGTCGGTCCAGGTGGTCATACGAATGTTCCTCCAGGTGACGTCGTTGTCGTCGTCGACCGGTTCACTTCCATCCGGTGTAACGATGCACCGACCATAACCGGCATGTGTGGCAGCGTCAACGCATCGCGGTACCGCCGGGCACTGGATGCGTGCAGGAACCGCGTGATTCCGGGGCGAAATCGATCTCAAGAATTTCCTGCTCTTGGCGCGAGCGTGGTAGATCGATACACTGAGCGCGTACCATTCGGCGCCCACCTCGGGTGCCCGTATCGACCGCACACGCCAGGAGGACGCCGGTGTCCGAGAAAGCCACCATCCAGCAGGTCGCCCTCGCAGCCGGCGTGTCCACGAGCACCGTCTCGAACGTGCTCAACGGCCGCACCAACCGGATGCTGCCCGAGACGCGGGAACGCGTGGCGGAAGCGATGCGACGACTCGACTACCGCCCCAACCGCGCCGCCCGCCAGCTCCGCACGGGACAGACGAAGACCGTCGGACTCATCGTGCCGTCGGTCAGCAACCCGTTCTGGGGCGCCTTCGCCCGCGAGCTCGAGCACGCAGCCCTCGCCGCCGGCTACAACGTCCTCCTCTGCAACAGCGAACGCGACCCCGATCGCGAGCGCGGGTACGTCGAGGAACTGTGGGACAACGGCGTGCGCGACATCGTGCTCTGCACCTCACTGCCGTCGCTCCAGCACCTCGCCGGCGCCGTGGAGCAGGGCCTCCGCATCGTCCTGTTCGACCGACCGATCCAGCCGGACGACCCGCCCGTCGTCGCGAGCGTCGGCATCAACAACTTCATCGGCGGCAACCTCGCCGCATCCCATCTGACGGGCCTCGGGCACAAGCGGCTGAGCTTCGTGTCCGGGTCGCTCCTCTCCGTGAACCGCGCCGGCCGCTACGACGGGTTCGTCGCGGCGGTCGAAGCGGCCGGGCTCGAGGTCGCGGACATGCCCGTCTGGCCGCTCGCCGACGCCGAGGGCTTCGCGGCCGTCGAAGCCTCCGAGGTCGGTCGTCGCGCGGCGCTCGACCTGTTCGCGCAGGACGACCCGCCCACCGGCATCGTGACGATCAACGACATGACCGCGCTCGGCTTCTGTCGCGGACTCCGCGATCTGGGCCTGCGCGTCGGCGTGGACGTGTCCGTCGTCGGATTCGACGACGTCCTCCTCGCCGAACTCGTCGACCCGGCGCTCACCACGGTCCGCCAGCCGATCTCGCGGATGGCGCACCTCGCCATCGAGCAGATCGTCGCCCGGGAGGCCGATCCGGAGCGCGATCCCGACCACTCCGTGCTCCTGCGTCCGGAGCTCATCGTCCGCGGCTCGACCGGCAGTCCCGTGGGCGCCCCCCTCTCGGCGCGGGCGCGGTAACCCCGCGCCGGCCACCTGCGCCGGCCACCCCTCACCGCCCGGCAGAAGGAGAACCGCGCGAGGGAAGGACCGATGCGCCGGAAACGTCCTTCTCTCGCGCGGTTCTCCTCCTCTCGCGCAGTGACATCCGCAGCCCTGACCCCCGACCGAGGGGTCTTTTTTGCGCCCGCCCCTTGTGGTCTGTCCACACCCTGTGGTTTATTAACGTCGTCAAGTATTTGACGCGCCGAGAGCAATGATGCTCCACAGACATCGATGCTCCTTGCGACACCCGTCGCCGACGCCGGACGGACACTGCGGTCCCGATGCGCCCAGAGCGCCAGCGACCGCTGGAAGGAACGGATGAACACCGCCAGAAGCGTCAGGCGCGGAGGCCTGACCATCGCCGCACTCACCGCGGCGGCCGCACTCGCGCTCGGGATGACCGGGCCCGCAGCGGCGACGCCCACACCCGACCCGACATCGACCGCCACCGCAACACCGGCGCCGGATCCCGTCGGCACGACGGACCCGGCCGACAGCACGGACCCGGCGACGACGCCGACGCCCACCACCGAACCCACCGCCACCGCCGAGCCGACGCCGAGCAACACCGAGCAGCCCACCGACACGAAACCGGCCGACACCGCGAAGCAGCCCAACGCGAAGCCCGCGGACAAGCGGACCCCGCCGAAGCAGGCGCCGACCCCGGCCCCGAAGATCGGCCCGGACGACCTCGCGACCAAGCCGTACATGGGCTGGAGCAGCTACAGCATGCAGGTCTACTCCGGCAACGGGAAGTGGATCAACGAGGACCAGATCATCGCCCAGTCCGATGCGATGCACGCGAAACTGCAGTCTGCGGGCTACGACCACATCAACGTCGACGCGAGCTGGAACGGCGGCGTCGACAAGTACGGCCGCCCCACACCCAGCACCGAGCTGTACCCGAGCGGGTTCCAGTCGGTCATCGACCATGTGCACGGCAACGGCCAGAAGTTCGGCGTCTACATGATCCCGGGCATCTCTCCCGACGTGTACAACGCAGCCCTCCCGATCTACAACGCTCCCGGCTGCACGACCCACGACATCGTGAAGCAGCCCATCCAGCAGGCCGACTACTGGAACATCGGCTACCGCATCGACTTCTCGAACCCGTGCTCGCAGAAGTACATCGACTCGATCGCCGACCTGCTCGGTTCGTGGGGCGTCAACTTCGTGAAGTTCGACAGCGTCACGCCCGGTTCCGGTATCAGCGACCTCTCACTCGATGCCCGCGACGACGTCGCCGCCTGGTCCTCCGCCCTGCACCGCAACAAGATCTGGTTCGAGCTGTCCTGGGCGCTCGACATCAACTACGCGGACCTCTGGAAGGAGCAGGCCGACGGCTGGCGGGTCGACTGGGACGTCGAGTGCTACTGCGGATCCGATGCGCTCACGACGTGGGACAACATCGCCCGCCTATTCCCGCGCGCTGCCGACTGGTGGAGGCACGCCGGTCCCGGAGGCTTCCAGGACTTCGACTCGCTCAACGTGGGCAACGGCCAGATGGACGGCCTCACGCGTGACGAGCGCCGCACGGCGACGACGCTCTGGGCGATCTCGGCCGCACCGATGTACACCGGCAACGACATGACGAAACTCGACCAGTACGGCATCGACCTCCTCACGAACAAGGAAGTCGTGGCCGTGAACCAGGCCGCCGTTCCCGCGCAGCCCGTCTCGACGGCGACGAAGCAGCAGGTCTGGTACTCGCCGAACGCCGACGGCTCCTACACGGTGGCGCTGTTCAACCTGGGTCGCACGGACGCAGACGTGTCCGTCAACTGGTCCGACCTCGGTCTGACCGGGGGTGCATCCGTCCGCGACCTGTGGGCCGGCAAGAACCTCGGGAAGTTCGACACGGCGTTCACGGGCAAGGACGTCCCGATCCACGGAACGAGACTCCTCACGGTCACGCCGGCGAAGAACTCGACGATCGCGATCAACGACGACGCCCTCCAGGTCAGCTACGACGGATCGTGGACGCGCAACGGCAACCAGGAGGTCGCCTCGACGTCCCAGCCGCTCACCGTTTCCGTCATCGATTCGTCGACGGGCGAGGGCACGCCTGCGGTTCCGTCGGACGGCCGTAAGATCGCCGTCAACGACACCGACCCGGCCATCAGCTACAGCGGTTCGTGGGGCCAGAGCTCCGGTCGGGGCTTCGGCGACTACAACGACGACGTGCATTTCACGGAAGCGAACGACGCCTCCTTCCAGTACACGTTCCAGGGCACCGGCATCGACTACGTGACCGAGACCCACGAGTCCCAGGGCGACGTGGACGTGTACCTCGACGGCGCGCTCGTGCAGACCGTGAGCACCCACCGCGATCCGGCGGACGGGCGCGGCGTGCAGCAGGTCGTGTACAGCGCGAACGGTCTCGCGAACGGTTCGCACACCCTCAAGGTCGTCAAGAAATCGGGCTCGTACATGCTGCTCGACAAGCTCGACGTCACGATCGAGAGCCTGCTGAGCACGAGTACGGCGACGTTCGACAAGGCCGCGGCGGCCGATGTCGCGGTGGACGTGCTCCGCGATCCGAGCGAGCTGACCGGCATCCGTCACGGCGCCGACACGCTCGTGAAGGGCACGGACTACGAGCTCACCGGATCGACGGTCACGGTCAGCGCCGCGTACCTCCAGACGCTGCCGATCGGCGACACCGCGCTCGACGTCGTCTTCACGGGCGACTGGCACAACGACATCCACTCCACGGCGACGAACGGCGACTTCGTGACGTTCGCGTTCACAGGCACGGGCGTCTCGTGGCTCACCGCGACGGGTCCGGACCAGGGCGCGGTCGACGTCTACGTGGACGGGAAGTTCCGGAAGACGGTCGACACGCGGACCGATGCCAGGAGGTCGGGTCAGCAGGTCTTCGAGGTCTCGGGGCTGAAGAACGGCGACCACACGATCACGGCGGTGAAGGTGTCCGGCGACGTCATGCGATCGGACGTCTTCACGTACACGATCAAGAAGGTGAAGTAAGGCTGGCACCCGCCGCGTCCGCCTGACCGCCCGCCTGACAGGAGGAGAACCGCGCCGCAGAAGGATCGTTTCAGCCGAAACGTCCTTCCCTCGCGCGGTTCTCCTTCTGCCGTGCTGCGTGTCCTAACCGCGCGCGTCCGCCTCCAGCATCACCGCCCGCGCGTCGGCGACCACCCGCGTCTGCTCGACGAGCCCATCGCGCGTTCCCGATGCCAGTGATCGCGTCGTCCGGATCGCGAGCGCACTCGCCTCCGCCTGGTACCGGCCGGTCGCGCGCGCCGCGGCCCGCCCGGATCGCCGCCGGACGTCCCGACGCCACCGCCGACGCTCGCCGAGGTTCGCGAGCGCGCCGACCTCGTGCTCACCGATGCGCCCTTCGCGAGCGAGCGAGGGGAGCGCGGCGGCGATCGCCTTCCCCTCGCGACGCCGCAGAATGAGGGCGAGGATCAGCATCGCCAGGAACAGCGGCACCATCACGGCGCCGTAGATCTTGTAGATCAGGAACGGGTCGCGGGTGCCGGAGAGTCCCGCCCAGTCCCACACGCCGTGGAGGACGATCGCCACGAGCAGGCCGGCTCCTGCGAGTCCGAATCGTGCGCCGCGAGAGCGAGTCCCGGCGGCCGCGGCGATGCCCAGCCCGAAGATCGCGACGAGGAACGAGTGCATGAACGGGACCATCACCATCCGCAACGCGAAGCTGAGGATCAGGGTGACGAGCGCACCGCCGTCGGACGGGTCGCTCGCGGCGAAGGTCGTGACGATGCGGCCGAAATAGAGGATCTGCTCGGTGAACGCGAACCCGGCGCCGACGAGACCGCCGTACACGATGCCGTCGAGCAGGCCGGTGATCCGGCGGCGACGGTAGACGAGCAGCCAGATCAGGAACAGGCCCTTGAAGACCTCCTCCGTCACGGGCGTGATCACGAGCGGACGGAACCAGGCGGTCACATCGGTGCCGACCGTGGCGTCGAAGAACGCCTGCAACCCCTCCTGCGACCAGATCGAGCACAGCGCCGCGAACGAGGCGCCCCACGCGAACGCGGACAGCAGCCGGCGCGGCTGCTCGCGCTCCCACCGGTCGAGCCAGAGGAACACTCCCACCATCGGCAGAGTGACGACGATCGACAGCGGGAGGCCGGCGACCACCCCGTCCACGCGGATCTGCGTGATGATCCAACTCACGTTCGCCAACCACGCCGCGACCGCCAGTATCGGCCAGACGGCCAGGAACCGGCTGCGGCCGGGTCTCGGTGAGGTGTCCATGTTCGTTCCTGCTTCCTCGGCAGCGTGTGCGCCGGATGTCGTGGATGCGATGCGGTGAATCCCCCATCGCCCGACCATCAGACACCGTGCCGTTGCGGCATACTCAAGTCGGGTGCTGCGCTGGACCCCGAGTGCGACGGCCCGCGACGTGACGGACGCCGCTCCGGGCGGTCCGCGCAGCCGCGACATCGCGAGAGGAGTCGACATGGGATGGAGCACCCGCGAGGTCGCGCAACTCGCCGGGACGAGCTTGCGGACTGTGCGGCACTATCACGAGATCGGTCTGCTCGACGAGCCGGAGCGGCTCTCGAACGGCTACAAGATGTACCGCACGGAACATCTCATCCGGCTCATCGAGATCCGGCGCCTGACCGGTCTCGGATTCTCGCTCGGGCAGATCGCGGAGATGGACGACGACCCCGCGCACCTCGATGAGACGCTGCAGGAGGTCGATGCGGAACTCGCGTCGACGATCGCTCGACTGGAGGAGGCGAGGCGCGAGCTCGCCGAGTTGCGGCTGGCGCCGGTGCAGACGGACATGCCGCTCGGGCTGTCCGCTGCGGCGACCGAGGCGAAGCTGTCGCGTGCCGACCGTTCGCTGTTCGCCGTGTTGTCGCAGGTGCTGGGGACGGACACCTCCGAGCACTGGCAGGGGATGCTCGAGGGGTACGAGCGCGACGATGCGGACGCCGCGTTCGATGCACTCCCCGCGGATGCCGACGAGGCGACGCGCGAGGCGTTGGCGCAGCGGCTCGCCCCGCGGATGCAGGCGCTGAACGACAAGCACGGCTCGCCGTCGCGAACGCTCGAGCACGCGGCGGTCGGCGGGCGCATCGCCACGAACGCCCTGGTCGAGGCCCTCTTCGACCTCTATAACCCGGCCCAGCTCGACGTCTTCGCGCGCATCTGGCGCACCGCCGGCCTCATCTAGCCCCAACTCGCGAGGGGTCGCAAACTGCGGGTGAGTGGCGGCAACACCCGCAGTTTGCGACCCCTCGCGGGCTACTTCAGGCCGGAGAAGGCGAGGCCGTCGATGACGCGCCGCTGCAGCACGATGAACAGGATGAGCACGGGCGCCATCGCGAGGATCGACGCCGCCATCATGACCGGGTAGTCGGTCGTCTTGTCGCTCGACAGGGTCGCGAGCCCGGCCGCGAGCGGCATCGAGTTCGCGTACGTCGAGACGACGAGCGGCCACAGCAGTTCGTTCCACGACCACAGCACCGTCGTGATCGCGAGCACGCTGATGCTCGGTTTCGCGAGCGGCAGCATGATCTTCCAGAAGATCTGGAACGGGCTGGCCCCATCGATGCGCGCGGCCTCCTCGAGCTCGTTCGGCAAATTCAGGAACGCCGTCCGCATGAGGAAGGTGCCGAACGCGCTGAACAGCCCCGGCGCGACGATGCCGAGGATCGTGTTCAGCCAGCCGAATCCCTGCACGATCTGATACTGCGAGATCAGGTACGCCTGCGACGGGACCATGAGGATCGAGAGCGTGATGGCGAGCAGCACGGCCCGCCCGCGGAACCGCATCCTCGCGAACGCGTACCCCGCCATCGTGCACAGGATGATCTGCGCGATCGTCCGGATCACGGTGATGAGGATCGACGTCCACAACTGGTCGAGGAACGGCAACCGCTCGAAGACCGTGGCGTAGTTCTGCCACTGCAGCACGGCGGGCCAGAAGGTCGGGACGACGCTCTGCACCTCCGCGTTCGTCGACAGCGACATGATGATCTGCCAGAGGAACGGGAATGCCATGATGAACCCGCCGATGCCGAGCACGAGGTGCGCGACGACGTGCGAGCCGCCACGCCGACCCGGTCGCCCCCGGTCGCGTCTCGCCGCGGCGGCAGCGGATCGACTCGGCGAACGCGGCACGGTGAGCGTCCGCGTCGTGAGCGGGGCGGGGGCCGTCAGTTGCTCAGTCATTGTTGACCCATCGTTTCTGGAGGCGGAACTGCGCGAGCGTCACGAGCCCGATGACCACGAAGATGACGATCGCGATGGCCGCCGCGTACCCCTTGTCGTTGGCGACGAAGCCCTGGTTGTAGAAGAAGTAGACGAGCGACATGCTCTTCGGCAGGACCGGGTTGGTGCTCCCGAGGATCGCGTACAGCAGGTCGAAGAGCTGGAAGCTGGAGATGACCGTGATGATCGTGACGAAGAAGATGCTCGGGGTGAGGAGCGGCACGGTCACGGAACGGAACTGCCGCCACGGGGTCGCGCCGTCGAGTTCGGCCGCTTCGTACAGTTCCGGCGGGATGTTCTTCAAGCCGGAGGCCAGGATGATCATCGAGAAGCCGAGGGAGGACCAGAGGCCCACGAGAGCGACCGCGAACATCGCCGTGCCCGGCGTGCTGATCCAGTACGGTCCGTCGATGCCGATGAGCGAGAGCGCGTAGTTGAGGACGCCGAAGTCGCCGTTGAAGATGATGCGCCAGACGATCGCGACGGCCGTCGGCATCGCCACGTACGGCAGGAAGAACAGGACCCGGTAGAAGCTCGCGAACCGGAGGCCGGGCAGGTTCAGGAGGCTGGCGAGGTACACGGCGATGGGGATGCCGAGCAGCACGACGGCCGTGTAGATGAGGGTGTTGCCGAGCGAGGAGTACAGCCGCGGGTCCGTGAACAGGCGGGCGTAGTTCTCGATGCCGATGAAGGTCGATCCGCCGAACACGCCCCACTTCGTGAAGGAGAAGTAGGCGGTCTGGATGATCGGCCAGATGAAGAAGAGGCCGACGCCGGTGAGGAGCGGGAGGACGAAGAGCCACGGCCATGCTCCGTCGTTCCGGGAGGCGGCACCCCGTCGGACGCGCTTGGGGGCGAGCTCGTCCGACGGGGTGCGTGACGCGGTGACGGCGGTCATTACTTCGCCAGGACCGCGTTCATCTGATCTGCGAGATCCTTCGCGACGTCCTTCACCGGCTTGTCACCGGAGAACGCGTCGGGCAGGAGCTCGGTCTCGAGGGCGTTCCATGCCGCGGTGTCCTTCGACACGGGGAGCGGTTTGGCGTAGTCGAGCGCGTCGAGGAACACCTGCAGATTCATGTTGGGGTACGAGTCGACGAACGACTGCTGCGTTCCCGTGTACGCGGGGATGATGGCGCCGAGGTCGCCCTGCTCCTGCTGGGCCTTCTTGCTGGCGAGGAACACCTGGAGCGCCTGCGCGGCCTGCTTGTTCTTGCTCGCCGATGCGACGACGTTGGACACGCCGTGGATCACGGTCGCCTGCTCCTTGCCGATGGGCAGCGGCACGGCCTTCGTGGTGTCGGCGACGGGTGACTCGCCGACGAGCGGCCGGACCCAGCTGCCGCCCCAGTACATCGCGAGCTTGCCGGAGGTGAACCACTGGTCGGCGGGGGTGTCGGTCAGCTGCTGCATGCTGGGTGAGGAGCCGTTCGCGATGAGGTCGGTCCAGAACTGCAGGCCGTCCTGCGATTCGGGGCTGTCGTAGCCGGACTTCGTCTGGTCGGCGTTGATGACCTCGCCACCGGCCTGGAGGATCGTGTTGTAGTAGGTCGTCTGGCCGTCCATGCCGCCCGCGGCGCCGTAGATGCCCTGGTCCTTGAGGTTGGTGGAGATGGTCTGCGCGGCCGTCTCGAAGTCCTTCCAGGTCCAGCCGTCGGCGGGGAGCGCGACGCCGGCCTGGTCGAAGAGCGCGGTGTTGATCCACACGCCGATCGTGTCGAAGTCCTTCGGCACGCCGTACTGCACGCCGTCGAGCGAGTAGAGGTCGTTGAGCGCGCTCGGGTAGTTCTTCGGGTCGATCGCGTCGGCCTTCACCTCACCGGTGATGGGTTCGACCTTGCCGTTGGAGGCGTAGATCTGGAAGTTGGGGCCGTTCAGCCAGAACAGGTCCGGCAGGGTGTCGCTCGAGGCCTGGGTCTGCAGTTTCGACCAGTAGGACGCCCACGGGGTCACGTTCACGTTGACCGTGATGTTCGGGTACTCCTTGTTGAACTGCTTGATGTTGGCGTCGATCGCGGCGACCTGCGCCTGGTCCCAGAGGCCGTAGGTGATCTCGGCCTTGAGGTCCTTGTCGGCTGGGGTGTAGTCGCCGCTCGGCGCGCCGCCGCCGGAGCCCCCGCTGCTGCAGCCGGCAACGAGGACGGCGGCGCCGAGGAAACCGACGAGGCTGAGGGTCACGCGACGTGCGCGTCGACCTGAGGGGGTGAAGGGCATGCTGGATCCTTTCGGAACGCTACCGGTGGGTGGCGTCGGGTGCGGTGGTGGGGGTGGGTGCTGCTGTGGGGTGGAGAGCTGTGGGTGGGTCGGTGACCGGCGCGGCCTGGTCGGTCGCCCCCGTTGTGGCGGACGCCGTTCCGGCGACGGTCCGCGCCGCGAAGTAGGCGACGAGGTCCGGCTCGAGCGGCGGGATGTCGATCGGCACAGAGCCGGAGCGGAGCGAACGGGTGGCGAGCGCGCCGGCTGCGACGGCTTCGCGGGCGGCGACGGGCGAGAGCGTGGTGGGTTTTCCATCGGCCACGAAGGCGAGGAATTCGAGCATCGTGTCGACGTCGGCGTCCTCATGGCCGAGCTCGACGCCTTCGATGGGGTACTCCACGTCGCCTTCGACGGACCAGTTCCGGCGCGTGTTCCACACCTTGACCACGCCGCCGGCCGTGTCGCCCACGTTCTCGAGGCGTCCTTCCGTGCCGATCACGGTGTAGTTGCGCCAGTAGTCCGGGGTGAAGTGGCACTGTTCGTAGCTCGCGGAGATGCCGCCTTCGAGGGTCATGAGCACCATCGACACGTCTTCGACGTCGACCACGGGGTTCAGGCCGGTCTGCGATGCCGGCGGCCAGTTGTCGTAGGAGAACCAGTCGCTCATCATCTCGCCGCTGCGGTCACGGCGGTCCTCGATGTCGCCGTAGACGGCGAGCGACCCCATCCCGACGACGCGACGCGTGTACGCCCCGGCGAGCATGTGGATGACGTCGAGGTCGTGGCTGGCCTTCTGCAGGAGGAGCGAGTTCACCCGGCTGCGATCCGCGTGCCAGTCCTTGAAATAGTAGTCGCCGCCGTTGCCGACGAAGTGGCGCACCCACACGGCTTTGACCTCGCCGATCTCTCCCCGCTCGATGATGCCGTGCATCAGCCGGACGACCGCCGCGTGACGGAAGTTGTGGCCGATGTAGAGCGGCGTCCCCGTCTCGTACGCGGTGCGGAGGACGGCGTCGGCGCCTTCGACATCGATCGCGAGGGGCTTCTCGAGGTACACCGCGATGCCGGCCCTGAGCAGGTCGATCGCGAGGTCGACGTGGGTCCAGTCCGGGGTCGTGACGATGGCCGCGTCGACTGCGCCGGCCTCGATCATCGAGGTGTGGGAGTCGTAGACGGCGATGTCGTCCCCGAACTCGGCGCGTGCGCGTCCCCGGCCGGCCTCGGTGGTGTCCGCGGCCGCCACGAGACGTGCGCCCGTGGGGCTCAACGCGATGTGATGGGCGATGTAGGCGCGCTGGCCGGTGCCGATGACGCCGACCCGGAGGGCCTTCGTCGTGTCGCTCGATGGGGTGGGGTTCACTCGATCACATCCGCTTCCTTGCGTGAAGTTGATTCATATGATGCCAAAACGATCATGAAATGACAATAGTGGCTGATCGAATGAGCACAAACGTCGCCGCGAAGAGTTCACACCGCCGAAACATCCGGGGCGGAGTCCCCACCCCACCCCGCCTCTCGGAACGTCGCAGGGGCGATGATGGACCCCCGGGGCGTCATTGCGTCTTGCATGATTGACATTTGTGGTACTATTTCTGTGGTACCATTTTTGATGGCAATTCGATGGAGCGACAGCTCACAGAAACACGGCGTTCCGCGCGAAGATGCCATATATGCGATGACGCATGCAGAAGGATCCGATGAACTCGACGGAGCACGAAGGAGAGACGACATGACCGACTACGACGAACTCGCCCGGCGCGCCGAGCAGGGTGGACTGCTCCCGAAGGGCACTGCACTCCGGGGCACTGACGCCGCTGAATCGGCTCAGAGGCTCCTCATCGATGCCACCGGAGCAGACACCTTGGAGGCCGCGGTCACGATTGCACGCGGACGACCGCGTCTCGAAGCCGCTGCCCCGTCCGCTGTCACCTGGAAGGTTCGCACCACCTCCGTACTCGATGAGGAAGCACGGAAGGCGGCGAAGGCGCGAGGTGTAACCGTGTCGCAGCTCGTCCGCGACGCGGTCGCGTCCTACCTCCGGGCCGGCTGACGCAGCTCTCGGCTCCCAGCGGCCGGGCTCCCGGACGCGCTACACCAAGACCGACAACCGCTTATCGGCCTTCGCCGCCGACCGCAGCGTTCAAGCGGTGCCGAGCTCGGCAGCCACGAGGGACCGCAACCACCGGTGCGCGGCGTCATCGTTGTGGCGCACGTGCCAGTTCATGACGACCGCCACATCCGGCATCTCGAACGGAAGCGGCTTCGCGACGAGGCCGTATGCAGCGACGTCCGCCGCGCAGACCGACTCCGGGACGATCACGAGGGCGTCCGTCCCACTCGCGATGCGGAGGGCCGCCGTGCTCGTCGGCGCGGATGCCACCACACGACGGGACTCCCCCGCCTCGGCGAGCAGCGCATCGATCGGGTCGTCGAGGCGGCCACGCCGGGAGACGATGACGTGGTCCGCGCGAGCGAATCGGCGCACGGTCATCGACTCTGCCGCCAGCGGATGCTCCGGCCGCATGACGACCACCATGCCACCGCTGCCGATCGTGGTCGAAGCGATGTCCGCCGTGGCACCCGGCGCCGAGCCGATCTCGACGTCGGTGCGCCCCGATCGCAGGCCGTCCTCGTCCGACTCCGATTCCGCGAGGAACCGGAGCCGGACGTTCGGCGCCTCTCGCTGCACGCGCGCGATGAGGCGGGGCGCGAGCGCGTTCGTCAGCGCATCGTGGCAGCGGAGGGTGAAGGTCGCGTCGAGCTCGTCGAGGTGTAACTCGCGTTCCGGCGACAGCACCGCCCGCGCCTGTTCGACGAGCGCATGGACCCGGTCCCGGACGGCGACCGCATAGGGCGTGGGAACCATGGAACGACCCGAGCGGACGAGGATGCCGTCGCCGGTCTCCACTCTGATCCGCGCGAGTGTCCGACTCATCGCCGGCTGCGAGAGGTGCAGCCGTTCAGCGGCTCCGCCGACGCTTCCTTCTTCGAGAAGGGCGTCGAGCGCTGTCAGCAGATTGAGATCGATGTGCACGGAGGTAATAGTACAGCTGCAAAACATGCATTTGATGTTATATCCAGCGAGGCGTTGACTGGTCTCACCGGACACCCGGTCCGGCCCAGTCGAAAGGAACGGCTCATGCCGAACACGCTCATCTCCAGCACCGTCAACCCGCAGCTCGCCGAGGACACGGCTCTGCTCGCCGACATCACCAGCGCGCTCGTCGCCGCGGGCGAGGTCCTGACGGATCGGTTCCCGCAGGTCCCTGCTCTCGCCACTGGCGAGGACGTCGTGCGTGCCATCCATGCCAATGACGAGGCTTCCCTGACCGCATTCCGCCCGCGGCTTGAAGCCCTCCGACCCGGTGCCGGCTGGGCGGAGGACGAACTCGAGAGCGGCCCGCTTCCGGAGGGCGAATGGTGGGTCACCGACCCGGTCGAAGGCAACATCAACCACATCCACGGCATGACCGACTGGGGCGTCACCGCAACGCTCGTCCGCGACCAGGTCCCCGTCGTCACCGTCGTCCACCTGCCCCTCGCGCACGAGACCTACACGGCGGTCCTCGGCGGCGGCGCATTCCTGAACGGCGCAGCCATCAACGCCTCGATGAAGCAGCACCTGAACGCTGCGCTCGTCGGCACGGGGCAGGCCTCACCCCTGGAGACGAGCGACACCTTCGCGCGGATCGGCCGCTCCGTCACCGCGATGCTGGATGCCGCCCTCGTACTCCGCGTCTCCGTGCCGGCGACCCTGCAGTTGATCCACGTCGCGACCGGACGGATGGATGCGTTCTGGCAGCACAGCGCCGTCCGTTCCGGTCTCGTCTCCGGCGCACTGCTCGTCGCGGAGGCCGGCGGCGTGATCAGTGATCTGGACGGTGGACCGTGGTCGCTGGGGAGCACGGACTTCCTCGCCTCCGCCCCGGCGATCCACGCCGAGGCCGTGCGCGTCCTCGGCCCGCTGGCCTGATCCGGCAACGACGACGGTGCAGCGCCTACGCGACGATGACCTCGACACCGGCTGCGGCGAGCGCATCGGCCAGCTCGCCCTCGACCGGCGCATCGGTGATGAGCACGTCGAGTGCGGACAGCGGGCAGATGCGCGCGAACGTGGTCTTCATGAGCTTCGTGCTGTCGGCGACGACGATGACGCGCTTCGCGACCTTCGCGAACTCCTGACTGACCTCCGCCTCGCCCTCGTGGAGGGTCGTGGCGCCGAACTGGGGACTGAGGCCGTCGACGCCGAGGATCGCGACGTCGAGGGCGAGCTCGGAGAGCGTGTTCGATACGAGGGAGCCGACGAGCTCGTAGGACTGGCGGCGAGCGACACCGCCCGTGACGACGATCTTCACGTGCGACCGCACCGACAGTTCGTACGCGATGTTGAGCGCGTTGGTCACGATCGTGATCGCGAACTCGCCGTCGGGGCGCACGAGGTGCTCGCTGCGGCCGAGGACCCTGGCCACCTCGCTCGTGGTCGTTCCGCCGTTCAGCCCGACGGAATCGCCGACCGAGATGAGCTTCGCCGCAGCGGTGGCGATGGCGACCTTCGCCTCGGCCTGCCGCGCGATCTTGTACTGCAGCGGCAACTCGTAGCCGGTGCCGAGCGCGGAGGCGCCGCCGTGGGTGCGCGTGACCAGCCGCTGTTCGGCGAGCGCCGTGAGATCGCGGCGCGCCGTCGCGTCCGAGACGCCGAGCGCAGCGCCGATCTCGGCGATGGAGACGTTGCCCCGTTCACTCACGAGTTCGAGGAGGGCGTTCAGTCGCTGTTGCTGCGTCATGGGTCCAGCGCAATCGGGTCGGTGGGCGTTCTCACCATCATATGGCGATCATTGAACACTCACGTTTGATTGAAATTGACGTTTTAGGCTAGTAATGAGCATTAAACGTCCCGTACACTCGTCGCGACGCCATATCTCACGCCAGCCGCACCGAAAGGCACCTCATGACCACCACCTTCGTCGCCGCGGAGCTGGCCTCCCAGCCCGAAACCTGGCGCACCGCCGCCGCACTCGCACCGGAGGTCGCCGATGTCCTCCCCCAGCCGGGCGAACGCGTCGCCGTCGTCGGCTGCGGCACGAGCTGGTTCATCGCCATGAGCTACGCCGTCCTCCGCGAGCAGGCCGGACTCGGCGTCACCGACGCCTTCGCCGGATCAGAGTTCCCCGGCGTGCGCGACTACGACCGCATCGTCGCCATCTCCCGCTCCGGAACCACCACCGAGATCATCGCGCTGCTGAACGCCGTCGACTCCGTCACGACCGTCCTCATCACAGGCGTCCCCGACTCCCCCGGCGCAGCCGCCGCCGACCACGTGGTCTCCCTGCCGTTCGCCGACGAGCAGTCGGTCGTGCAGACGCGATTCGCGACGAGCACCCTCGCGCTGCTCCGTGCGACGCTCGGCCACGACGTCGAAGCGCTCGCCCGTCAGGCGGAGACCGCACTCACCATCCCCATCGACGAGTACCTCGATGCGGACCAGGTGAGCTTCGTCGGTGTCGGCGACGCAGTCGGCATCGCCGCGGAAGCCGCTCTCAAGACGCGTGAGGCCGCGCAGTTCTGGGCTGAGTCCTACCCCGCCATGGACTACCGTCACGGACCGATCGCCATCGCGCAGCCCGGACGCCTGGTCTGGGTCTTCGGCGAAGCCCCCGTCGGTCTGGCCGAAGAGGTCGAGGCGACCGGCGCCACGTTCGTCCGGCACGAGCTCGACCCCATCGCCGGCCTCATCGTCGCCCAGCGCTTCGCCATCGCCCTCGCCGAGCGCCGCGGACTCGACCCCGACCACCCCCGCTCGCTCACGCGCTCCGTCATCCTCACGCCGTGACCGGAGGCCCCACTGCTCGAAACGCTGCCGGCGCCACCGTCGGCGGGAGCACCGTCGTCGGCATCGACGTCGGCGGCACGAGCATCAAAGCGAGCCTGTTCCGTGGCGGCGATCGGCTCGGCCACTGGCGTGAGGCGACACCGCAGGGCGACCCGACCGGCCTCACCCTGCGCGACGCCGTCCTGCGTCTCGTCGAGCAGGCACGGACGGTCGCGCCGGTCGACGCCGTCGGCCTCGTCGTCCCCGGCGTCGTCGACGAGGAGCGCGGCGTCTGCGTCCAGGCGATCAATCTCGGCTGGATCGATCTGGACGTCACCTCGCAGTTCACGGACGTGATCGACGTGCCGCTCGCCTTCGGGCAGGACGTCCGAGCGGGCGCCCTCGCCGAAGCGGTCTCCGGCGCTGCCCGCGACGCCGACGGCTCCGTCGTGTTCATCCCGGTCGGCACCGGACTCGCGAGCGCTCTCGTGCTCGACGGCGTCCCGCTCGCCGCCGGAGGCTGGGCCGGCGAGATCGGCCAGTTCGTCCTGCCGAGCGGTCCCTTCGCCGGGCTGCGAGTCGAGGAGATCGCCTCCGCATCCGCCGTCGCCAGACGATCCGGGCTGCCCGATGCGAGAACGGCCGCCGAACGCGTCGCTGCGGGCGATGCCGAGGTCGTCGCGATTTGGACGGACGCCGTCGAGGTGCTGGCGGACGCCATCGCCTGGACCGCCGCCGTCGTCGCCCCGTCCGTCGTGGTGATCGGCGGTGGGCTCGCCCTCGCGGGACCGCTGCTCCTCGATCCCTTGCGAACCGCGGTCGACGCGCGACTCGGCATCCTCCGCTCGCCGTCCATCGTGCAGGCGGCCCACGGAGATGAAGCCGGGGTCATCGGCGCCGGCCTCCTCGCCGAACGAGCCCTCCTCGGACGACGATCGTGAACTCGCGCATCCGACCCGTCGTGGTCATCACCCCCAATCCTGCGATCGACGTGAGCTACCTCGTCGAAACGCTCGCGCTCGGCGAGACGAACCGCGTCGCCGGCGTCCGGAAACGACCCGGTGGCAAGGGCGTGAACGTCGCGCTGGCGCTCCAGGCCATCGGCGTGCCGACCCGCTCGGTCCTGCCCCTCGGCGGCGGAGCAGGCGACTGGATGATCGCGTCACTCGCCGAGGCGGGTCTCGACGCCGTCGCCGTCCCCATCGCCGCCGAGACGCGCACGACCGTCGCCGTCATCGAGGACCACCGCCACCCCACACTCCTCAACGAGGCCGGGCCGGTGCTGACTCCCGACGAGTGGGACGCCGTGATCGATCGGCTCCGCGAGACGCTCACCGACGCATCGATGCTCATCGTCTCCGGTTCACTCCCGCCCGACGCCCCTGCGAACACGGTCGGCCGGTTCGTCGCCGCGGCGCACGACGCCGGTGTGCCGGTGCTCGTGGATGCGAGCGGCCCGGCACTCCTCGCCGCAGCCCGTGCAGGTGCGGACATCCTGAAGCCCAATGAGCACGAGCTCACCGAGGCCGTCGGGATCGCGGAGCCGTCCGAGGCTGCGGCGGCACTGCTGGCGATGGCGAGGTCTGGCGGGGCCGGCCCGTTGTCGAATGCGTCTGCGGATGCTGCTCTCGTCTCGCTCCCCCAGCTCACCGGCCGTCTCGTCGTCGTCTCGCGCGGCGCCGACGGCATCGTCGCCTTCGACGACACCGACCGCATCGAGATCCCTGCGGTCCGTGGTGTGTCCGGCAATCCGACGGGTGCCGGCGACGCTGCCACGGCTGGCCTGGCGGCAGCCCTCCTCGACGGCGACGCAATCGCCGTCGCCCTCCGCCGTGCCGCCGCGCTCGGCGCCGCCGCCGTGCTGCGCCCGGTCGCAGGTGAGGTCGACGTGGACGCCTACCGTGCCTTCCTCGCTCGTCCGGACTCGTCACCCACCCCATCCCGAACCACTCAGCACCACGCGATCACTGGAGACGCACTCTCATGACCTCGACCGCATTCGCCACCCTCCTCGACAGCGCCGCGAGCGCCGGCACCGGTGTCGGCGCGTTCAACGTGGTGCTCCTCGAGCACGCAGAAGCCATCGTCCGAGGCGCCGAGGAGGCCGGTACGCCGGTCATCCTGCAGATCAGTGAGAACTGCATCGCGTATCACGGAGGCCTCGCCCCCATCACGCTCGCCTCCCTCGAGCTCGCGAATCGCGCGAGCGTCGACGTGCTCGTCCACCTCGATCACATCGAGGACGCCGCGCTCATCCGCGCTGGCGTCGAGCTCGGTGTGGACAGTGTGATGTTCGATGCGTCCAAGCTCGCGTACGCCGATAACGTGAACGCGACCCGCGACATCGTCTCGCTCTGCCACGACCGCGGTGTCGCCGTGGAGGCCGAGCTCGGTGAGGTCGGCGGCAAGGACGGCGTGCACGCGCCCGGCGCCCGCACCGATCCGCATGAGGCTGCGGCGTTCGTCGAGGCGACGGGCGTCGATGCTCTGGCGGTCGCGGTCGGCACATCGCACGCGATGACGAGCCGGGTGGCATCGGTCGACCACGACCTCGTCCGGGCGCTGCGTACGAGCGTTCCGGTCCCCCTCGTCCTCCACGGTTCCTCGGGGCTCCCCGATGACGAGCTGCAGGCCGCCGTTCGGAGCGGGATGACGAAGATCAACATCTCGACGCACCTGAACGGACTCTTCACCGCTGCCGTCCGCGACGTCCTGTCGGACCAGCCCGACCTCGTCGACCCGCGGAAGTACGTCCGTGCCGGCCGCGACGCGATCACTGCCGAGACCGCGCGCATCCTGCGTCTCCTCGCCGAAGCCTGAACCCTTCGATGGGCTCAGGGACCAGATCCAGTCGCCGAGCGAGACTCCGGTCGCCGGGCCAGACTCCGGTCGCTGAGCCTGTCGAAGCGCCCCGAGCCCGCGCCCTGTGATTTGTACTACAGAAGTCGTCGCTTTCAGAGTACCCTCGGACACGGGATTCGACTGGGCGGACAGTGCGGAGAAGCACTATCCGATCGCGGATGGAACACACGCGATCACGAACAGAGTGCTGCTGCTCGAGCGATTCGATATCTCCCCCGATGGGGAAATCGTGGATCTCGTCACCGGCCCGGCCCGCGACGGCCAGCTGTTGGAGGTGTTCCTGCACCGTCACACTCCGAGAACCATCTCCCTGTTTCACGTGCTGCATCTCCGCCCCAAGTCGTGGAACCGTGCGCAGGACGTCATACGCACTCGCAAGAAGGAGGCACTCCCGTGAGCACGAACATCTCGCCGAGCCAGCAGGCACGCTACGCCGAGCTGGCCGCCCGCATGGAAGCAGGGGGCTTCGGCCCGATCCCGACGGCACCCGTCTCGACCGAGGTCGAGGCGGGCGCAGAGTTTGACGAGCTGCTGGCGCAGCTGGATGATCGTCGCATCGATCAGAGCGCCCCGACTCCGGCCCCGCCCGCGTCATCGGAGACGGTCGATGCGGCGGAGGTTCGGAAGGTGCTGGGCCGCCCGAGCCTCAGCAGGACCAACGGCGCCGGATTGTCGCCCAAACGACAGGTCCGTCTTCCCGCCGACCTGAATGCGCTGCTCGATGCGCGTGCCGCGGCAGAACACCGCAACGCCAGTGAAATCATGCGCGATGCACTCGTCATGTACCTGCACGCTTCCTAGCAACGACTTCGCCTGGGCTCTCGCCCCGGTCGCCGGGCCAGAGTCCGGTCGCTGAGCCTGTCGAAGTGCCCCGACCCCCTTCACACGAGGGCGCCGACGAGCTCCTCCACGGTCGCCTGCGCCGCCGTCCCACCGAAGCCGCGCACCGAGAGCGATCCGGCCACAGCAGCCCATCGCAGGCGCTCCTCCTCTGCACCGATGCCACGGACGATCGATGCCAGGTAGCCGGCGTCGAAGCTGTCGCCGGCGCCCGTCGTGTCGACCACGTCGAGCACGAGTCCCGCACCGGAAGCGGTGTGCGTGCCGCCGTCGTACGCAACTCCGCCATCGGCCCCGGACTTCACGACGACTCGGCAGCCCGTCGCGGAGAGACTCACGGCCGCCTCGTCGAGGTCAGTGATCGGCCGCCCCGCGAGCACGGTCGCGACAGCGAGCGCCTCCTCTCGGTTCGGCAGGAACACGTCCACGCGCGGCAGCACCTCCTCGAGGCCCGCCCAGTGCTCGGCGGGGTCCCAATTGGTGTCGAGACTCACGGTCACGCCGCGATCCGCGAGCCACTCGAGGAAGCCTGGCAACCCGGCGGCGAGCGTCGGCTGCAGGAAATAGGACGCGATGTGGACGTGCCGCGGCACCAGGCGCTCGACGGCGTCCCGAACCGCATCGAGCCCGAGCAGCGGGATCGTCCCCGGCAGCGTCAGGATGGCACGGTCGCGCGGTTCCGACAGGACCACGGACAGCCCGGTCGGCACCGTCGGGTGCGTCATCACCGCGGAGTCATCGACACCGCGCTCCTGCAGGCACCCGCGCACGAACGCGCCGAACTGGTCGTCGCCCACCACGGACACGAGCGCCGTGCGCACCCCCAGCCTCGCCAGACCGCACGCGACGATCGCCGCGCTCCCGCCGAGCACGAGATCCGCCGAGTCGAGCAACTGCTCCGCCTGGCCGAAGCGCGGCACCGTGTCACCCGTCAACAGCAGATCCGGGTTCGCGTCGCCCACCACGAGCACGTCGACGCCGCTCATCCCTTGAGTCCTGAGAACGTCATCGTCGCGATGAACTGCCGCTGCGCGAACAGGAAGAAGAGGATGAGCGGGAGCGTCGCGATGACATTGCCGGCCATGATCAGGCTCCAATCGGTCTGGTGTGCGCCCTGGAAGTTCGCGATGCCCAACTGCAGCGTAAACGCACTCTGGTCGTTGATCGCGATGAGCGGCCAGACGAGGTCGTTCCAGGCGCTGAGCAGCGTGAAGATCGCGAGCGTCGCCAGCGCCGGCTTCGCGAGCGGGAGCACGATGCGGAAGAAGATCTGCCAGCGATTGCAGCCGTCGATCGCCCCCGCCTCCTCCAGTTCCGCGGGGAGGGAGAGGAAGAACTGCCGCATCAGGAAGATCCCGAACGCGGTCGCGAGCCACGGGACGATCGCCGCGCCCAGGCCGTTGAGGAGGCCGAGGGTCGCGAACAGGATGTACGTCGGGATCATGAGGAGCTGCGTCGGGATCATGATCGTGGCGAGGATCATGAGGAAGCCGAAGCTGCGGCCGGCGAACTTGAGCCGCGCGAACCCGTAGCCCGCGAGCGAGCAGAGGACGAGGTTCGACACGACCGCGGTCGCGGAGACGATGACGGTGTTGCCGAGCCACAGCAGGATGTCGGTCTGCCCGAACAGTTTCACGTAGCCGTCGATCGTGAAGTGCGAGGGGATGAACGGCGGTGGGAACGCCACGAGCTCCTTCGCCGGCGAGAACGACGCGAGCGCCATCTGCAGGAACGGGACGAGGAAGAGGATCGCGATGGGGAACAGCACGAAGTGCCATCCGCTCATGCGCCGCCTGCGTTGGATGCGGCCGTCGGTGATGCGGTCCGCCACCTGTTCGGACGACGTGACCGCCCTGGACAGAACAGTGTTGGTCATCAGAAGACCTCCGAACCCTTGCGCCGCGAGAACACGACGACACCGATGGTGATGAGGAGCGTCGCCGCGAACAGGACGTAGGCGGCGGCGGAGCCGTAGCCGAACTGCAGCGCGTGGAACGCCTTGTCGTACAGGAAGTAGACGATCGTCTTCGTCGAGTCGAGCGGGCCGCCGCGCGTCGTCGTGTAGACGAGGTCGAACAGTTGGATGGCCTGGATCGTCTGCCAGATCGCGACGAAGACGGTGACGGGGGCGAGCTGCGGCCAGACGATCCGCCAGAAGGTCTGCCATCGGTTCGCGCCGTCGATGCGTGCCGCTTCGATGAGGTCGCCCGGGACGTCCTGCAGCGCCGCCAGATAGATGACCGTCGTGAAGGCGGCCGATCCCCACAACGACATGATCGCGATGACGAGCATCGCCTGGCGAGGGTCGTCCAACCAGCCCTGCTGCGGGAGGTTGAGCACCCGCAGCACATTGTTCACGAGCCCGAACTGCGGGCTGAACAGGTAGGTGGAGAGGATGCCGGTCGATGCCGCGGAGGCGACGAACGGGACGAAGATCGCCGTTCGGTAGAAGCCCATCCAGCGGATTCGACGATTGAGCGAAACCGCGAGGAAGAGGCCGAGCAGGACCGATGCCGGTACGAACAGCAGCGTGAAGCCGACGGTGTTGAGCACGGCGTTGCCGAAGTCCTCGTCGGACAGCAGCTTGGAGTAGTTGTCCCCGCCGACCCACGTCGCCTCACTGAACCCGTCCCAGTTCTGGAAGGAGAGGACGAACGCCCACAGCGCCGGGAAGATCGACAGGCCGAGGATGATGATGGTCGCGGGGGCGACGAAGCCCCACCCGGTGAGCGCCGAGACGACGCCCTTGCGGTTCCCGCCGCGCGTGCGTGCGCGGCGGGGACCGGGGGTCGAGCCGGAACCGGAATCGGGCCCTGAACCGGAGCCGGGGCCGTTGGGTCCCTGGTCCGACGGAGGGGTCGATCCCCGCGCCGACCTCGGCGTGATCGGTGGAGCGGTCGTGTTCGCCATGACCGCCTCCTACTCGCCCAGGTCGGCGTCGGCGGTCTTCGCGGCCTGCTCGAGGGCTTCCTTGGGTTCGCCCTTGCCCTGGAGCACCTGCGAGATCGCCTTGCCGATCGCCACGGACAGGGCCGCGTAGCCCTTCGTCGTCGGACGGGTCTGCTTCACGTTCTCGGAGTTGGCGACGAACACCTCGTAGCCGGGGAACTCGGCGGCTTCGGCGGCGACCGCATCGGACGACGCCTCCGAGGACCGCAACGGCAGGTTGCCGATCGCGACGTTGAAGCGTTCGTCCTGTTCGGCCGAGGTGAGCCACTTCGCGAACTCGGTCGCCCAGTGCGCCCGGTTGGCGTCCTTGTGGTCGAACAGCGCCCAGATGTCCGGGCCGGAGACCGTCTGGTGGTCTCCGTCGGTTCCGGGGAGCGGTGAGACGCCGTAGCTGGTGCCGCCGATCTTCAGGTCCGAGAGCTGCCAGGGGCCGGAGGTGATCATGCCGATGCGGTCGCTCACGAACAGCTGCCCGAACTTCGTGTCCGTCTGGTCGAGGTAGACGCTCTTGTCATCGATCGCCATCGACTGCAGGAAGGTGAGTGCGTCGACGCCTTCGTCGGATGCGAACTCGGCCTTGGTCCCGGCCGTGTCGAGGATCGATCCGCCGTTCTGCCAGAGGTGGGGCCAGAACTGCCAGGTCGTCTCCTCGCTGCCGGACACCGAGTAACCGTAGCCATAGATGTGGTTGGCGGGGTCGGTGAGCGTCTTGGCCGCGGATCGGAAGTCGTCCCAGGTCCAGTCGGCGGTCGGGTAGGCGAGGCCGGCCTTGTCGAAGAGGGTCTTGTTGTAGAGCAGACCGATGTTGTCCACGACCGCGGGGAAACCGATGACCTTCTTCCCCGTCGGCTGGGCGGTGCCGCGGGCGGCCGCCGTGAACTCGTCCCACTTCACGTCCGGCTGCTTCACCACGTCGGAGATGTCGAGGGTCCGACCCGATGCCTCGAGCTGCCCGGCCCACGATCCGAAGGAGTAGGACATGTCCGGGTACTGGTTGCCCGCGAAGCCTGCTGAGAGCTTCTGCAGGAGCTGGTCGGTCGACGATGCGCCGGGCGAGATGTCGATCGTGACGTTGGGGTTCGCCTGCTCGAACTCGTCGGCGAGGGCTTCGATCTTCTTCTCGGCGGCGTCCGTCTGCCCGGACCACACCGTGATCTTGACGTTGGCTGACGTGTCGAGGGTGGTCGAGCCCTGCGATCCGCTGCACCCGGACAGTGCGGCGGCGACGGCGGTTGCCACCAGCGCGCCCGTTATGCGGAGCACGCGCTTGCTACGTGGAGTCATCATCGTTGGTTCCTCTCGTGGATGGTGGTGGGCCGGATCGCTCAGCTGAGGACGATCGGCCGGGGTCGGGTCGGGCAGGGTCAGGGCGGGGCGAGGCTGGTACAGGTGCAGGTTCACTGAGCGATCGATGACGGAACTGCGTCAATCGCTCAGTTCTGGTGCGCGTTCGTGGCGGCGAGGGTCAGAGTGCGAGTGCCGACGCCGGCACGGTCGCGGGCACGTCGAGAGTGCCGCCGAGGGCGACGGGCAGGAGCGCCGCGTGACGGGCGGTGAGCTCGTCGCACAGCGCCCAGATCTGCTCGGGCGTGAGCGAGGAGCTGGCATTGGGATCGGTCAGGACGGCACGGCGGACGAGTTCCGGATCTCCCGTCCGAGCGGCTTCGATCGCGAGCTGCGCGACCGACAGATACGTGCGGTTGAGCGCAGCGCCCTGCACGGGGATGTCTCCGAACGGCAGCGGGTGCACGCCCGTCGCATCGACCCGGCTCGGCACCTCGACGACCGCCCCCTCCGGAAGGTTCGAGATGAGCCCCTGGTTGACGACGTTCGCGTGGATGATCCGCTCGGTTCCGGTGAGGATCGAGTGGATGACCTGTGGCGCGTACTCGGCGGCGCCGTCCTCCAGCTCGAGGGCTTCACCCTTGGCGAGGGCGGCGCGTGCGTGCTCGAATTCGGCGACGTTCTCCTCGGAGATGCCGATGTACTCGAGCGGCTGCAGCCGGAATCGCTCGATTTGCTCCGGGGAGCGGAGGAACCACGACAGGTACTCGGACGAGTGCTCGCTCGTCTCCGTCGGGTAGTAGCCGATGCGGCTGAAGATCTCAACGCGCACGCGGCGACGCAGTTCCGGATCGCGTTCGATCGCCTCGCGCAGCCGCGGGTACAGGTCCTCGCCGTCGCGCGACCACTCGACGAGCCACGCCTGGTGGTTGACGCCGGCGGCGCGGTAGTGCGTGCCCTCCATCGGGACGCCGATGAGCGCACAGAGGTCGTGGACCGTCCAGTAGACGCTGTGGCACAGGCCGACCGTCTTGATGCCGGGCGCGACGACCGACATCCACCACACGTTCATCGCCATCGGGTTCGTGTAGTTGAGGAACCAGGCGTCCGGGCACAGTTCGAGCATGTCGGCGGCGATGCCGGACAGGACCGGGAACGTGCGCAGCGCCCGGAAGACGCCGCCGACACCGGTCGTGTCGCCGATGGTCTGCAGCAGGCCGGCCGCGGCAGGCACTTCGAGGTCGATGCGAGTCGCGTCGATGCCGCCCACCTGAATCATGTTGATCACGAAGTCGGCGCCGGTGAGCGCTTCACGGCGGTCGAGGGTCGCGACGATCCGGGCGCTGCGACCGAAGCGCTCCGCGACCTGTTCTGCGGTGCCGCGGGCCACCTCGAGACGTTCCGCGTCGATGTCGTGGAGCACGATCCGCAGCGGCGGGAGGTCGTCGAATCGGAAGATGTCGGCGAGCAGTTGGCGGGTGAAGACGACGCTCCCCGCTCCGAGGAAAACAATCTGAGGCATGCAGCGATCATGCGATAGCGTGTCCGTACCACGCAAGAAAATGAGCGAATCAGGCCCAAAGTGCTCAAGAGTAGTGATCACTTCGCGCCAAATGAGCGCAATCGACGATGGGACACCGATGGCAGCACCGACCGCAGAGACTCTGATCGAACGCGTCACCTCTGGTCGTCGCGCGCGCCGGATGGTGCAGATCCTGGAGCTCGTCTCGGAGCGCGGGACCGTCGGTCTCGCAGAGCTCTCCGACGGCCTGTCCGTGTCCGCGGCGACGGTCAGGCGCGACCTCTCCGACCTGGCCGACCAGAACCTGCTGTTGCGCACGCACGGCGGCGCGGCGGCGGTCGACCGCGGTCGGGAGATCCCGGTGGCCCTCCGCAACACGCGGTTCCAGGAGGCGAAGCGCGCCATCGCGAAGACCCTCGTCAGCCGGCTTCCGTCCGAGCGATACGTCATCGCCCTCTGCGGCGGCACCACGACAGCCAGCGTCGCCCGCGAACTCGCGCACCACCACAACATCACGGTCGTCACGAACTCGTTGACGATCGCCGGGCTGCTCTCGGAGTTCGCGGGCGTTCGCGTCGTCATGACGGGCGGTTTCCTGCGGCCGCAGTCGCTCGAGTTGGTGGGTGCCCTCGCGGAGAACACGTTCACGGCCGTCAACGTCGGGACCGCGATCCTCGGCGCCGACGGCATCAGCGCTTCTGCCGGCGTGACGACCCACGACGAGACCGAGGCCCGCACGAACCTCGCGATGGTGACGAAGGCGCAGCGGACGGTGGTCGTCGCGGACGGTTCCAAGGTCGGTCGTGCGGCACTCGCCCAGGTGTGCGGCATCGAACAGGTGCGGATGCTCATCACGGACAGCACCGCCGATCCCGCCGAGCTGGAGCGGCTGCGCGCTGCCGGTGTCGAGGTCGTCGTGGCCGACGCGCCGGAGCGCTCGTGACCGCCTGAGGAGAGGAGAACCGCACGAGGGAAGGACCGATTCGCGCGAATCGTCCTCCTCTCGCGCGGTTCTCCTTCTCTCGTGCGGCAGCGCAGCGCAGGAGCGCAGGAGGGCGGGCGGGCTAGGCGGCAGGAGGCCGCGTGAACAGGTTGACGAGGTTCCCGTCGGGGTCGCGGAACATCGCCGAGCGGTTGCCCCACGGCATCGTGGTCGGTTCGAGGACGATGTCGTCCAGCGCCTCCCGAAGCCGGGCGAACTCCGCGTCGACGTCCGCGACGAGGAACTCGATGATCACCGAGGCGTTGCGGCCGGACTGCGGGGCACGGTCGCCGAGCATGGCGACGGTCGCCGTGCTGCCGATCGCGAGGGCGCCTGCGGCCGTTCGGAACTCGGCGAACACGGGTGCGGGACGGACCGCGGTCGCGCCGGTCACGAGTTCGTAGAAGGCGGCGAGGCGGTCGACGTCCTCGGTGATGATGCGGATCGATGCGAAGTCCATGGGGGTCCTTTCGAGCAGACGGAGAGCGGGCGGAGGGCCAGTCTCAGCGCGAAACGCAGGGCGGGACAGAGCCCATCAGGCGAGACGCGCCGAACGGATCGACCGACCCGATGCCTCCATGGTGCGCCGTATCCGCGACACCGTCATGTCGGTGTTTCAGAACGTCTCGGACGTGACCCCGACCGAGCGCAGCGTGCCGTAGGCGATGTCCAGGTCTGCGGCGCGGAGTGGTCGGCGAGGCGCCCGCTCCCCCGTCGGTTCCGCGGACAGGACGCGATCGCCCCGGAACGCTCGGATGCGGTCCCGGAGCCGACACCAGCCGATCAGGTACCAGTCCCGCCCCTTGCCCACGTAGCCGAGCGGCTCGACGTCGCGGATCGTGTCGGCGCCGTCCCGGTCCCGGTAGGTGATCCGCAGCACCTTCCCGGCGCCGAGCGCACCAGCGAGCACGTCGGTCGCACCTGGATCCGCGGCCCCCGGGACCGCCCCGGCCGAGCCCGTCGCTCCCCCGGGGCTGTCATCGAGGAGGTGGATGCGCGATGCCAGTTCCGCCGTCTCGTGGAGCGTGCTCTGGTCCATCACAGCGACGACCTTGCGCAACGCGGTGGTCGCGGCGGCGCGGAACGGGCTGGTGGAGAGCATGCCGAGGCCGATGGTGACGGCGAGCGCCTCGTCGACCGTGAAGCCGAGCGGGGCGAGCGTGTGCGCGACATCGATGGAGTAGCCGCCGGTCCTGCCGGGCTCCGCCCAGATGGGCACGCCCGCCTGCTGGAGCGCCGACAGATCACGTTCGATCGTGCGGGTGCTCACCTCGAACCGCCCCGCGAGACGTCTGGCACTGACGGGTCGCGGCGCGGCCGCCCGGAGCTCTTCGACCAGTGCGTACAACCGGTCGGTGCGATTCATACGTCGATGCTAGTCGCGTGTCGCGACGACCCCGGCAGCCGTTGATCGGGAGGCAATCCTCCCGCGATCGGGGCGCATTTCACCCGTGCTCAGTAGATATCACCGCACCGATATGTGAATCCCGATGGAATTCTTCCCCCCATTCGCGTCACGTACTAGCTTGTGGGCTGTCAACACCTGTACAGCGCGATCATTGTTGTCCCGAAAACCGGTCGCGCGCGGCATCCCGGAGCCCAATGACACACCCGAACGAAGCACCGTACCCGAATACCGACGCAGAACTCGTCGAGCGCACCCGCAGGGGCGACGTCTCGGCCTATGCAGAACTCTGGCATCGACACGCCTCCTCAGGCAGAGCCGCCGCGCGTTCCTTCACCGGAACGTTCGACCCGGACGACCTCGTCTCGGAGGCGTTCACGCGCATCTTCCGGTCGATCCGGGCGGGCGGCGGTCCGACGACCGCCTTTCGCGCGTATCTCGTGCGCACCATCCAGAACGTCGCGGTGACGTGGAGCCGGAGAAAACGACCGGACTCGCTCGAGCACGCGGAATCGCTCGCCGATCCGAACACGGACGAAACGGCCGCGTCAGCGGGAGTCGACCGTCAGCTGGTCGCGCGGGCATTCGAGTTGTTGCCGGAGCGATGGCGGCAAGTGCTCTGGTACACCGAAGTCGAGGGGATGAATCCGCGCGACATCGCACCGATTCTCGGCATGTCCGCGAATTCGGTTTCCGCATTGGCATATCGCGCGAAAGAGGGGTTGCGGCAGGCGTGGATCCAAGCGCACCTGTCATCGACAGCCTTAGAGCACGAGCACCGCTGGACCATCGAACGTCTCGGCCAGTACATGCGGAAGAAGATCGCGAAACGCGAGCGGGAGAAGGTCGAAGCGCACCTCGACGAGTGCGATTCGTGTTCGCGGGCCGCCGCGGAGGCACGACGGGTCGAAGCCGTGCTCCCTTGGGCGCTGCTGCCGCTCATCGGTTCGGTCGGGGCGTCGACGTATGCACTGTGGTCGGCCGATGCGAACCGCCCTGAGGCATCGCAGGCCCCCGTCGACGCGCATCCGTCGCAGCCGACCGCATCCACGAGCACGACCCCGGCCCCGGCCCCGCTCGCGGCAGGCGGCCACGGTTCCGGTTCCCTCACTCGTGGGGTTGCAGCGGCCGCCGCGGTCGTCGTCACCGGATCGGTGATCGCGATCCTGTTGACCGCCGGGCAGGGTTCGCCGGGCCCGGGAACCTACCGCGAACTGCCTGAGGCGTCCGCATCGCAGGGCCCGGACCGCCCCGAGCCGCTGCCGGAGTACACGGCGGAACCGACCGGGCAGATGCGACCTGATCCGCTCCTCACCCCTCCTCCGCGCTCCCCGCTCGTCCCGGTGTGGGCCGCCCCACCGGCGATCGACACGACCCTCTCCACCGACCATCCCGCCCCTCCATCGCGGCCCACGGATGCCCCCGTGATCTCCCACATCGACACCGGTCCCGGGAGCGCTGGCCTCTGGTACCCCGTCGCGTTCGGCATCGCCGATCCCGGAGCCGTCGTCACGGTCAGCAACGGCCGCGGCTCGCCGGTCCAGGTGATCGCCGGGCCGGACGGCGCGTGGTCGACGGGTCAACTCACCGGCTACACCCGCGGAACCCACGAGCTCACCGCGCAGCAGATGACCGCCGCAGGCGCCGCATCGCCTGTCGCCAGCTCGTCGTTCTCGCTCGCCGCCGAGCCCGAAATCGGAGCCATCGTCGAGGGGCGACTCGTCTCCTATGCGATCACCAGTTCCACGCCAGGCACGGTCCAGATCCGCATCGATGCCGACGGCGACTGGTTCGAAGCCGAACTCGGTGAAGCCGGCGAGTGGTACCGATGGGACGGCACAGCATCCTGGGGACCGCTCGCCGGCGCCTACGTCATCTCCGCCCGTTTCGGCTCCGGCGATCGATGGGGGCCGACGGTCTCGATGCGGTTCGACCTGCCGGCGGCGGAGGGAAACGACCTGTGACCACGAACGGCTCGCGAATCACCGAACGAATCACCGGGCGGATCGCGTCACGATCCGCCCACGAGCGCGTCTGAGCTGGCGAACGTCACGGTGTCCATTCGGGTGACACCGTGACGCTCCGCGCGCCGAGGCTCGCTCGGCGCGTGATGCCGGCCGGCATGGTGGGTGGCGATGATTCGGGTCAACGCCACCCACTCACCAGCGGGCGGCGGCGCTCCACCCCGACGACGGGTCGGCCCGACGTCGAACCGTCGACCGATGGACAGCCTTCATCGATCCATTCCTCGTAGGAGTGGTGCCGGCCGATGCCGCATTCGCAGTTCACGCGGATGAGTCGCCCCGATCGTTTTGATGGAAACACTTCGTAGTGCTGCTCTGCCGGGGCGTGTTCGGTGTGGTTCATGGCTCGTGCGCCTCAACTTTCTCTCACGCGCTCAGACGCGGAGCAGGCGGTTCCGTGACGCGGAGCAAAAGAATTCAGCCGATTGGCTGCATTTCGCGTCACGATCCGCGGGGGCGGGCGTCTGGGCAGGCAAGCACCAGTGATTCCCGAATCGTCCTGGGGCTTTCGTCAGCTCATTCCGCTGTCCCGACACCGTCGGCAGGCAGGGGTGGGCGCTCCCGAAGGAACACGAATGACACGCACACCAACCCGGGCCAGCACACCGCAGAGTCCCAGACCTCCGCGCCTCAGGCGGGCGTTCGGCTCACTGGCCGTCGTGACCACCATGGTCGCCGCTTCCCTCCTCGTCGCATCACCCGCGAACGCGGCCGATGTCGTCTTCACGGATCCCGGCCTGCGGGCGTGCGTGAACCAGTCGCTCGGACAGCCGGCGACCGCCTCCGTCTCGACTGCCCAGGCGGCGGGGATCACCCAGCTGTACTGCTCCGGCATCGCGAGCCTCGACGGCATTCAGGCGTTGACGTCACTCTGGGATCTGACGATCACAGGCGGTCCCCTGTCCGAGCTCGCCCCGCTCACGGGAATGACCAAGCTCACCCAGATCAACATCTCCAACGACCAGATCGCCGACCTCGGCCCGCTGGCATCACTCACGAACCTCGTCTACCTCTCCGCTGGGGGCAATTCCTACTCGGACCTCACTCCGATCAGTGGCCTCACGCAGTTGAAGTCGCTCGACGTCTCGCGCAACCAGGTCACCGATCTCACCCCACTGGCGGGTCTCTCGCAGCTCTCCGGGCTCGTGATGAACGCCAATACCGTGTCGGACCTCGCTCCGCTCGCGGGGCTGACCAACCTGGCCGCTCTCTACGCGAGCGACAACGACATCGTTGATCTCACCCCACTCTCGGGACTCACGAAGATCTTCCAGCTGTTCCTGGACGGCAACGACATCAGTGATGTCGCCCCCCTGTCGACGATCGCAGCGCTCGACAATGTCCGGCTTCAGGGGAACCACATCACGGATCTCAGCCCGCTCGGCGGCCTCCCGCTCCTCGCACAGGTGTTTGCGCAGGACCAGACGGTGACGCTGCCCGCCGTGACCGTGGGCCAGAGCACGGCGAACCCGCTCCGACTCCCCCACGGTGAGACGCAGACCGCCGTCTGGGGCGACAGCGGCAACTTCGTCCTCGCGGCCGACGGCGCTTCGTGGAGCTTCAGTTCGTCCGCCTCGAACACCGTCTCGTGGGACATGGCGTACCCGGGCCCGATCTGGCCCGCGTGGAACTTCTCCGGAACGTTCCTGCAGCGTTCCACCTCGGACATCGACGTTCTCCGGACGACGACGCTCGTCGATGACACCGCGACCACGCCGAACACGCAGCCGGTCACGATCGACGTCCTCGCGAACGACGGTCTGCCAGGCGAACCGCTCGTCGATGCGACGACACTCACGCTCCTCGATGCGGACGGCGACCCGACCACGCAGCTGACCGTGACCGGCGGCGTCTTCACGCTGTCCAACGGCACCGTCGTGTTCACCCCGACCGCAGGCTTCGCGGGCGCCGTGGCCGATGTCTCCTACCAGGTCACGAACACCGACGGTGTCTCGGGCAAGGCGGCCATCCGGGTGACCGTCACGGCATCGTCGACGCCACAGCCCTCGCCCCAGCCGACCGTCACGCCGACGGTGACGCCCACGGGCGGCACGGGCAGCGGTTCCGGCACCGCCGCATCCGGCGGCCTCGCGTCGACCGGTTTCGATGCCGGCCCTCTCGGCCTGGCAGCGCTGCTCGCTTCGCTCCTCGGCCTCGGTGTCGTGAGCATCCTCGCGTTCCGTCGCCGTCGCACTGACGCCGTCGCGAGCGACGACATCAGCTAAGCGCAACAGGCCGCTCGGGCGCGCGACCGCTTCACCGCGGTCGCGCGCCCGAGTCGTGTCGGGACCGGATGAACGGACCGATGAGCGGGACCGATGAGCGGGACCGATGAACGGGACCCATGAACGGGACCCATTGCGTCGAATCCTTGGAAAGTGTGCCATTGCTATGACACACTGTGTCTCACTCAACTGACACACTCCGGGGGACGATCGGTGTTGCTCATACAGTTCATCCAGTACGGACCGGCGACCGTCGGCCTGCTGGTCGCACTCGTCGCGCTGTTCCTCGGGAGACGGGGGCACGTGGATCTCCCGCGGCCCGTCCGCCTCTGGACGGCAATCGGGATGGCGATCGCCCTCGCGCTCATGGTCAGCTACACGGCGTGGAGCGTGTGGCCGACGTGGGTGGCGCCGCTCGGCGAGGACGCCTTCCTCATCATGCAACTCGCCCGGCACCTCGCGCCGCTCGTCCTGTGCGTCGTCGCGTTGGCGTTCCTGATCGCGCCGCGTCCCGCCCCTGGGCCGCCCGGTGCTGCTGCGCTCGAGCCCCGCACGATCCTGACCTTCGCCTCGCGACCATGGCTCTGGACCGTCGGCGTCGCGGTCGCGGTCTCCGTCGTGCTCGCCCTCCTTGCAGGGTTCGCCTCGCACGCCGATGACGCGGGCAGGTACGTGAATTTCGAGGTGCGGCTCTCGGCCTCGACGAGCGCGGGTTCGACGATCTACGGGTGGTGGTTCTCGGTCCCGTGCCTGCTCGCGATCGCACTGATCCTGGCGATCACCCTGCTCGCACTGCATCTGATCTCGCGGCCGGCGCCCGGGGCAGATGCGGAAGGCGATGCCGCGGAGCGGTCCGCGCGAATCCGCAGCGTCCTGCGAGTGGCGACCGGCGGGTTGCTCCTCCACATCGGCACGGTTCTGCAGTCGCTCGCGAGCGCCGCCTCCCTCCGAGGCGGGTTCGAGGGCGGGGCGATCGGTTGGATCGAGATCAGCCCCTCCTTCGCTGCACTCGGCCCGGCCCTGTACTGGTCCGCGGCGATCGCTGTCGTCGCCGGGTTCACGATGTGGTGGTTCACACTGGCGTCCGTCGTGCTGGTCCGCTCGCGGCGACTCACCGCACCCGTGCCCGCATGATCATCAGCCTCACCGAGCACGGCGCCGCACTCGTCGACCAGATCCAGGATCAGATCCGCGGATTCATCACGACGGGCATCCTCGCCGCGAATCAGCGGTTGCCCTCCGTTCGCCAGCTCGCGAGCGACCTCGGCATCGCGCCCGGAACCGTCGCGAAGGCGTACCGATCGCTCGAGGCCGAGGGCTTCCTGGTCACCCGGATCGGCAGTGGCACCCGCGTCAGCACGACGGCGTCGGCCACCCCTCGCGACGTCCTCGCCGCCGCACGGCAGCTCGCGGCGGCCGGCAAGCGCGAGTCGGTCGACCTCGACGAGGCGATCCGCGTCCTGCGTGCCGTGTGGCGGGACCGGCCGACACCTGCGGGACCGGGGGCGGAGCACGGCGACTTCGAGCGTCCGAGACCTGCCGACGGGTGATCCGTCGCCGCTACTCTGATGCTGACATGGGAATCGGACCGGTGAACCAGCGGGGACACACCTCGGCGACCGGTCCCGCATCCGCCCCGCGAACCGCATCAGCCCCGCCCAGAGGAGTCAGTATGTCCACCGAACCGTTCGACCGCCGTGTCCTCCTGCAGACCGCCCCGAATCTGCGCGACCTCGGTGGCATCCCCGTCGTGGGCGGGGTCGTCCGGCCCGGCGAGCTGTACCGGTCGGCGACGCTGGCCAAGCTCGCGGGAGACGACGTCGCGACCTTCGCGGAGCTCGACGTCGAGACGGTGTACGACTTCCGCACCGAGGCCGAACGCGAAGGCGCCCTCGACAACGTCCCGGAGGCGACGCGCGTGCTCTGGCTCGACGTCCTCGCGGACAACGCCGACAACGCGGCCGCGACCGGTCTGTTGCTCAAGGACCCCGCCGCGTACGCCGCGACGGTGACCCAGGGTCAGGTCATCGCACAGTTGGAGGAGGCCAACCGCAACTTCATCAGCCTGCCCTCCGCCCTCGCCGCCTACCGTGCCTTCTACCTGGACCTCATCGACGAGAACCGCACGGGCGCGGCCCTGTTCCACTGCACCACGGGCAAGGACCGCACCGGCTGGGCCGCCGCATCGTTCCTCCTGCTCCTCGGAGCAGACGAAGCCGACATCCGCGCCGACTATCTCCAGACCAACGTGGACCTCGCGCCGATGACGGATCCGATCCTCGCGTTCATCGCGAGCAAGGGCGTGGATCCTGAGCTGATCCGCCCGCTCCTCGGTGTGCGCGACAACTACTTGGATGCCGCGCTCGACGAGCTGCGTGCCTGCTACGGCACCATCGAGGACTACGCGCGCGACGGCCTGGGCCTCGCCGACGAGCAACTCGTGACGCTCCGGGCACGGTTCACGCGGGCGGGCTGAAGGCGAATCGCGCGACAAGAGGACGCTCAGCTCAGAGCGTCCTTTTGCGAAGCGGTTCTCCTCCTGCGATGCCACTGCGCGGATCAATGCAGCACCAATCAGGGGCGTTCAAGGTCCAGCCCGATCTCGAAACTCCGACCCCAGGGCAGCGTCACCTCGGTGATCCGCCACGGTTCCGCGTCGCGGGTGACCCAGTCGAGATACGCCTGGAGCTCTCGACGGATCCGAGTGATGGCCGCTTGCTGCGCATCCGGAGCGACCGGAGCGATGCTGCCGCCGAACTCGTCGGTACTCATCGCGAGACGGGTCCCGCTCTGGTAGGCACGGTCGTCGAGCACGCGCACGAGCAGCGCCCTCCTGGCCTCGTTCTCATCGAAGCGGCCGACCCTCCTGCCGAGCCACTGTGCCGCCGCCTGCGCGACGGCGCCGCCGATGGAGTTCCCCGCCGTGTTCCAGCCACCGTATGACCAGAGTCGCAGCAGCAACCCCTC
This sequence comes from Plantibacter lichenum, assembly GCF_050587525.1. Taxonomy (NCBI): domain Bacteria; kingdom Bacillati; phylum Actinomycetota; class Actinomycetes; order Micrococcales; family Microbacteriaceae; genus Plantibacter; species Plantibacter lichenum. The sequence goes on from NZ_JBOBFT010000001.1 coordinate 591,236, forward strand.
CTCGGCCAAGCGGTCGACGAGATCGGGGTCGCCGCCATTGCTGAAGCGCACATCCGCGAGCGCGACGCCGGCACCGGAGTCGAGCGCCGAGCGCACCGCCGCAACAGTGCCTGCGACCGCATCCGGGTCGGAATACGGTGCGGCGCCGAAGAAGTCACCCCGTGCAGGGTCCGGCGCGTGCACGACCATCACCAGGTCAGCCGCCCCGTCGACCCGCGACACCGCTCCGCCCGAAGCGACGATCTGACGGGTCACGCTGTCGAGGACGGGCGCGTTCTCGAAGTTCGGGACGCGGTCGAGTCCTCCGGCCTCAGCACAGACGATGCTCCACCTCGGCGCCTCCGAACCGGCGGAGATCGCTCTCGCGACGAGCACCGCACCCACCTCGTCCGCCCCTGGGTACATCATCACGGCACGCCCGCGCGGAAGCGCCCGCGCCCAGTGCCGAAGCCACAGCTGCTCGGCCGAGCCCGCCGAGTGCGGCGCCGTGTCGTCGGCGGTGAGCGCCAGCGTCTCGATCGTGCCCTCCTCATGGAGTGCGAGTGCGGCGAGGTTGATGGTGTGATTGCGCAGACGACGCAGCTCGAAGTCGCTGCGAACGGCATCCGGCACGGTCACGGACGGAGCGGACTCGGCATGCGCCCGGCCTGCTGCATCCGCCTCGACCAGCCGGTGCAGGTCGCCACCCAGCGCGTGGAGTTCGCGCCCGTGCGCCGACCAGTAGCCCGGCTCCTCCACGTTCGAGTACGAGTCGCTCGCCCGCATGATCAAGGAGGCAGCGGTCACCACGAGGTCGGGGGACGCGACGGTCAGCTCACGCAGGATGTCGAGGCGCCGCAGCACCGATGCCGTCGAGTCATCGGTGATCCGCGCCGGGATGATGCCGCCGTGAACGAGCGTGTCGACGCACACCACCAGGTGATCGATCCCGGGACCGGCGACGATCTCACGGAGCCACTCGTGCAGGAGACCGATGTCGGCCGGCTCTCGGAACCTGGGCATGGCCTCCACGGGCGGGAGCAACAGTTCGATGCCGGCGATCGCGGCGACCTCCCGCGGGAGTTCGACGTTGACGGGGCGTTCGTCGAGGGGCACTAGGGCGATTCGCATGGAACTTTCCTGGAACGGGTGGAGGGAATCGATCGGCTGGGCTCAGCGCGAGCGGTGGATCTGGAGCTCGTAGTGGTACCGGTCGCCGCGGTACGTCGACTCCGCGTACTCCACGGCGCGATCCTTCGCATCGAAGCTGGTACGGGTCACGTAGAACGCCGGCGAGAACGCCGGCGCGCGCAGGATGGTCGCCTCCTCGGGTTCGAGCACGCTCGCGTGGATGGACTGCTCGGCCCACTCGATGCGCATGCCGTACTCGGTTTCGAGGATCTGGTAGAGGGATTCCTCGCCGACGTTGTCGATCAGGCCGGGGAAGAGCTTGGGGTTCAGATACGAGTCCTCGAGCGCCATCGGCTCTCCATCAGCCGTGCGCGCCCGCCTGATGTGGAAGACCTCGTCGGAGGGACTGACCTGCAGTTTGGCGCCGAGTCGCGCCCCGGCCTGCATCGTCTCGCTCACGAGGATGGACGACCCAGGCACCAGCCCGCGGGCCCGCATGTCCTCGCTGAACGAGGTGAGCTCGACCGACTTCGTGATGCGCGGAGCGGCGACGAACGTACCGGCGCCCTGCACCCGGTAGACCAGCCCGTCGTGCTCCAGCCGGTCGAGGGCACGCCGCACGGTGAGTCGACTCACGTCGAACTCGGTGGCGAGCTCCCGCTCGGCGGGAAGTTTGGAGTGCGGCTCGAGCCCACGATCGATCACGTCGACCAAGTGTTGTCTGAGCCGTTCCGACTTGGTGTGCTGTTCCGCCATGCCGACCGCATCCTTTCACTGAATTGGTAACAACCATTTTACGGACATCGGGTCAGGTATTCGCAAGCACTGCGCTCATTTCGCGAAATCTGTTGACATGATCAGGCCAAGTGGAGTACACCAATCTACAAGCACCTTCACACCCGAGCCTTCACTCACCCAAAGGACCACCATGAAAACCAGCAGCACTGCACGACGGCCCGCGCTGCGCGTCATCGCTCTGACGAGCGTCGCGGCCGCCGCGATCGCCCTCACCGGATGTTCGGGCGCGGCCGACGCCGGGCCGACGAAGATCACGTTCTCCTACCTCTGGGGCGGAGAAGAAGCGAAGACGCTCGAGAAGGTCATCGCCGACTTCAACGCGAGCCAGAACGAGATCACCGTGGTCGGCGTCTCCAGCCCGGACGCACAGAAGCAGCTCACCTCGATGTCGTCGAGCAACGGCAGCTTCGACATCTCCGACAACTTCGGCAATACCGTCGGCTCGTGGGCGTCGAAGGGCATCCTCGCGCCGCTCGACGACTACCTGAAGACCGAGAAGGTCGACCTCGGCGACTTCGCGCCTGCCTCGATGAATCAGATGAGCTACAACGGCAAGACCTACGCACTCCCGATCGCCGTACACACGCAGCAGCTCATGTACAACAAGGACCTGTTCGCAGCGGCCGGTGTCGAACCGCCGACCACGATGGACGAGCTGGCCACGGCCATCCAGAAACTCACCATCACCGACGCGTCCGGAACGATCACCCAGATCGGACTCGGCAACCCGTCGACCTCCACCCTGTTGACCACGCTCGGCTACGCGTTCGGCGGCACCTGGGACGGCGAGGACGGTAAGACGCCGTCACCGACGGACCCCAAGAACATCGCGGCCCTCGACTGGTACACGTCAACGCTGACGGACACCTACGGCGCCGACAAGATCGCCTCGTTCACGAGCGGTCTCGGCCAGTACATGTCCGCCCAGGATCCGTTCTACACCGGCAAGGAAGCCATGGTGATCGACGGCGAATGGCAGGCGGTGAACATCCCGAAGGTCGCCCCGAACCTCAACTGCGGCGTGATCGACATCCCCGCGGTGAACGACGCACTGGCGGCCACCACTCAGGTGTCCACGAGCACCCTGTTCATCCCGAGCAACTCGAAGCACAAGGCGGAAGCCGCGAAGTTCCTCGCCTACATGGTCGACGACAAACCGATGACCACGTTCACCCTCGCGCTCGGAAACTTGCCGTCGAAGACGTCGTTGCTCACCGATCCGGCCTACCAGGCGATCCCGAACTTCGACTCGTGGCTCACAGCACTCACGAGCAAGAATGCCCAGTCGCTCGCGAGCCGCCCGTACAGCGCCCAGTACGCGACCGACCTGGGCACCGCCTTCGACGACGTCGTCCGCGGAGTGGCCACCCCGAAGGATGCGATGTCGTCGGTCGCGGACAAGGCCAAGTCCTACGATGTCGGCTAAACCCGTCAACCGCAGTACGCGGCGCCAGACCCGCCTGGGTCTGGCGTTCGCGTCGCCGTTCATCGTGGGCGCGGCGGTGTTCATCATCTGGCCCGTCCTCGCCTCCGCCGGCTACAGCTTCACGAACTTCAACCTGTTCCAGGCGCCGGAGTGGGTGGGGCTCGACAACTACGCGCAGATGCTGCAGGACACCACGTTCTGGAAAGCGCTGTGGAACACGTTGTTCCTCACCGTCTTCGGTGTTCCGCTCACCATCCTCATCTCGATCGCCGGAGCGCACTTCCTCAACCTGCCGGTACGCGGGCAGCCGCTCTACCGCGCACTGGTCTACCTGCCGACGATCGTCCCCGTGGTCGTGGGCGGCTACCTCTGGCGGTGGCTGCTGAACACGCAGTACGGCTTCGTCAACTACTTCCTCGGCCTGCTCCACCTGCCGCAGCCAGAGTGGCTGGAGCAACCGGACTGGGGCAAGCCGGCCATCCTGCTCATGTGCCTGTGGACCATCGGCGGAACGATGATCATCTATCTCGCCGCCATCAAGGACGTGCCGGCCGAACTCTTCGAAGCCGCCGAGCTCGACGGCGCCGGATGGTTCAAACGGTTTCGGTACATCACCTGGCCGACGATCTCACCGGTGACCCTGTTCCAGGTGATCGTCACGGTGATCGCCTACCTGCAGATCTTCACGCAGCCCTACCTGCTCACCCAGACCAGGCTCAACGAGGCGAGCGGAGGGCCGGGCCAATCGATGATCAGCTACGCGATGTATCTGTACCAGAACGCGTTCGTCTTCCTCAAGATGGGCTATGCGTCCGCGATGGCCTGGGTGCTGTTCCTGATCACCCTGGTGATCACGCTGCTGTTGCTCTGGTCCTCCAAGAAATGGGTTCACTATGGTTCTGAACGCAACTGAGATACGCAACGGCAGCGGAGACGGATTCACGACGGGATCCCCTGAGAGCCCGCGGGAGAAACGGACGGTTCGACGCCGTCCCGGCCGCACCACCGGTCGGTACGTGCTCGTCTGGGTGCTGACGCTCGTCTTCGTCTTCCCGTTCCTCGCCATGCTGAGCACAGCATTCAAGATGCCGGACGACATCTTCAGCGTGCCGCCGAATCTCTGGCCGAAGGAATGGACGCTCGTGAACTTCGCGGCGGTCTTCGATCAGATCCCGTTCTGGCAGTACCTCTGGAACACCATCCTCATCGCCGCGATCTCCGTACTCGGCATGCTCATCGCTTCTCCGCTCGTGGCCTACTCCCTGGCGAAGATCGGTTGGCGGGGAAGACGTCCGCTCCTGATCATCGTCATGGCGACCATGATGCTGCCGCCGCAGGTGACGATGATCCCGCTGTTCCTGCTCTGGAACGGGCTCGGCGCGACCAACAGCATCATCCCGCTGGTGGCGCCCGCCTTCTTCGGGACGCCGTTCCTCATCTTCATGATCCGGCAGTTCCTGATGTCGGTGCCGGACGAGCTGCTGCAAGCGGCACGGATCGATAGTGCGTCCGAGTTGCGCATCTACTGGTCGATCGTGCTTCCGCAAGCGCGGCCCGCCCTCATCACGGCGACCATCTTCCAGTTCGTGTGGGCGTGGACAGACTTCCTGAACCCACTGATCTATCTCAACGACCCATCGAAGTACACGCTGTCGATCGGCCTGTACTCCTTCTTCGGCGAGCACAACGTCGAGTGGGGGCCGTTGATGGCTGCGTCCGTTCTCTTCACCATTCCCGCTCTCGCACTCTTCGTGGTGTTCCAGCGTTATTTCGTAGGAGGTATCAGTGCTGGGGCACTCAAGTAGCGACGAACGGACGGATGCTCTGGCCCGACTCCTCGACACGCTCGAGGGCGGCCTGATCGTTTCGTGCCAGGCGTCTTCCGGCTCGCCGATGCGGGACACTCGGACCATCGCGCGGCTCGCGGTGAGCGCGCTGCAAGGCGGCGCCGTCGCGCTGCGGGTGAATTCACCTGCGGACGTCGAAGCGGTCAGGGCCGTCACCACGGTCCCCATCATCGGCCTCCACAAACAGCAAGGGGAACGGCGTAGCGTGATCACGGTGACCGACGAACAGGTTCTGGGACTCGCCGTGGCCGGAGCGGACATCGTGGCGGTCGACGCGACGCGCGAAGTGTTCGATGACATCGCCGGTCGTCTCGCGCGAGCCGCGGGGGTGTCACCCGTCCCGCTGATGGCCGACGTCTCGACGCTCGACGAGGGCGTGCAGTCGTGGGAGGCCGGCGTGCCGTTCGTCGGCACCACCCTCTCCGGATACACCCCGTACTCCAGCGGGGGTCTCGCGCCGGACGTGCGGTTGGTGTCGGAGTTGGCGTCGCGCGGCGTTCGCGTCCTGGCGGAAGGGCGCTACGCGAAACCCGATGACGTTGCCCGCGCGTTCGACGCGGGAGCGTTCGCCGTCGTGGTGGGCGGGGCGATCACCGACCCGGTGGCGATCACCCGTCGGTTCGCGGCCGCGACGCCACACCGATGAGCGGCGAGACGCGGATGCATGGCGTGGAGCGACCGGATGGCGCGGCGCTGCGCTCGGATGCGACCGTCGGGATCGACATCGGCGGCACCAAGATCTCGGCAGCAGTCGTCGACCGCGGCGGCAAGATCACCGGGAGGGCGGAGGTGCCCACCCCGGCTTCCGAGGGCCCGGAGGCCATCCTTGATCGCGCGTCGGAGTTGGCCGTGCGAGTCGCATCGTCTGCGGGCATCACTCCCGAGCACTACGGAGTGGGCAGCGCCGGCGCGTTCGACGAGCGCGGCCGCGTCGTGCACGCGACGGACCATCTCGCACACTGGGCGGGAACCGACGTGTCGAGGGGGTTCGAGAGGCGGCTCGGTGCTCCGGTCGTCGTCGTGAACGACGTTCACGCTGCGGCGCTTGGAGAACGGTGGTCGGATGGTGCCGCGGAGCTCGATCGGTTCCTCTTCGTCGCTGTGGGCACCGGCATCGCGGGAGCCGTCGTCGCCGGAGGGAGAGTGCTGCGCGGCGCGTCCGGCTTGGGCGGATCGATCGGGCACGTCCGGATCCCTTCGGATCGGCGACGCGTGTGCTCATGCGGAGGCGTCGACCACATCGAGGCGTTCGCGAGCGGTCCGGGCATCGAACGCAGCTATCTCGAGTTCACCGGCGAACCTCGCAGCCTTCGCGAGGTCGCCCGGTTGGCGGGCGCCGGTGACATCGTCTCCGCTGCAGTGATCCGGATGGCCGCGGAGGAGCTCGGTGACTCCCTGGCCGCGGCGGTCACAGTGTTCGACCCGGGTGTCGTGGTGCTCGGGGGCGGAGTGGCCGACATCGGCGAGCTCTTCCTGTCCCCGCTCAGCGCGCGCCTGGCGGCTGCACTGCGTACGCCGTTCGCCGACGTCGTGGTGCGCCGAGCCGACTACGGCAGCGACGCTGCTCTTCTGGGCGCCGGTGGGTTGGCGCTGCGCCTGCAGGCGGGAGGCGCTCTCGCGGACCACTTCGCCTGAGGTGCGCGGACGATCGCCAAAGCCCGGCAAGGGCGCCCGGGGCTCCGCGTCCGGGTCGGAAGCTCTCGCATCATCTCCACCATCGACGACGGAGTGCTCGTGATCGTCGTCGTCGCACTCGCGCACCGGCAGGACTTCTCCAGCTGACAACCGGGTGGAGCGCCTACAACCGATTCAGCTCCACCGTCCACCCGAGCCCCTCGGCCACCCCGCGCAACGCGTCGGCGTTCGCGGCACAGTTCGAGACAGGCGCGCCCGGCGCGTACTGCTTACGGATCGTGTCCGGCGAGACGAACCGACCGCCCATCCCATCGCGATCCGCCTCCCGGTCCGCCCACCAACGGCCGAGCGCCTGCTCGATCGCCTGCTCCGCGGTGGTCTCCACGTCGTAGATCACGAGCCGTCGATACTGGTGCTGGTCCAACTGCGATAGGAGCTCCGTCGTATGATCCGTGCTCGACAACGTGCCGTGGATGATGATGTTCTCGCCATTCGCCAGGCACCGTTCGCGCATCGTGCTCGCGATCGTCGTCGACTCCGCATGCACAAACCCCGCCAGCTCCCGCAGGGCCACCGGTCGCCCATCGGCCAGGGTGTACTCGAGCAGCTCCGCCAACACGTCCCGCTCCCCCATGAGCAACGGGTCCTTGAACGCGTCCGCATCGATGTGCCGATAGGTCGCCAACGCGGGATCCGCGGAGAGCGCCGTCGACTTCCCCGCACCGGGAGGCCCCGCCGTGACCACGATGCCGAGGCTGTTCTGCTGCGACACCGCAGGCTGCTTCGCCAGCTCGTCCGCGATCAGCTCCAGGTGTAACTCCAGGCGGTCCGCGTCGTACAGCTCACCGTCGTCCGAGTAGAGCCAGCGGGTCGACGCGTCGGGCTCATCCGACCAGGGATCGTCGAGCCCGTTCCGGCTCAGGAACGCGGCGAGGTCCTCCGCGACCCGGTCACGCGCCGACGTCATGCCGTGCCGTCGCCGCGCGCAGGATCGCCAGGACCATCAGGACCGCCAGGACCATCGGCAGACCCATCGGCAGACCCAGGCCCGCCCGGACCGTCGGCGCCGTCGACACCGCCGCGACCGAAGCCGCCGCGACCGGGCCCACCCCGACCGGACCTCTCCTGTCGCGCCTGGCGGGGTTGACGTGACGGCCGTTCCCCGCGACCGGGCCGCGTCGGCGTGATCGACTTCCGCAGCGCCTCGTATTCGTCCTTCGAGAGCAGCCCCTCCTGGAACGACGACGCGAGCTCCTTCGCCGTACCGGTACTCGTCGCGGACCCGTCGAATCGCGCTTCCGGCTTCGGCGGCTGCGAGGTCAGCGCCATGTGGGTGAGCGCCTCCATCATCGCCTCGGTCGAGAGGATGCCGGTGGCGCGACGCAGGATGATCTCGCGCGGCGAGGGCTCCGCCTCCGTCAGTTCGCGACGTTTGAGCCGACGATGAACCTCCGGCTGGGACAGCTCGACGAGCTTCGCGATCTCCCGCTGCGACATGCCTCGGTCAGCGAGCGCGAAGATGCTGCGGCGAACGTCCAGATCGGCGAGTTGCCGGAGATCGCGGGACCGGACGGCCTTGGCGATCTCGTCCTCGTACTCGGCTGGCGTCACATCACCACGTCGCCTGGTCCGTTGAGCGTCCCGCAATCCCTCCAGGATGCGTTTGGCCTCCGCAGCGTGTGCGGCGCGCGCGGCGGCCTGCGCAGCACGATCGGCGGCCTGTGCGGCGCGGTCGGGCGGCATGCCTCCCGCTCGACGGGGGTCCCTCGGCTCTGGTCTCATGTCCACGCCCTTCTGATACCAAACGTATCAAGAGGTCAGGAGTCCGTGAAGGGTCCGGACGGCGAATACCTGCGACATACAGGACCGGAATGCCGAAACACGCGCTTGGATGGAACGTGGAGGTGGTCACGATGACCCAAACGGACACGAACGAAGCAGCAGGTCGACTGCGCGCCGCGCTGGAAGCACCCGCATCGTCGGCGCGGTTGCAGGCTGCGCTCACCGCGGGGAGCACGCCGGCGCCCGCCTACATCGACGTGCTCGTCGAGCGATGTGCGATCGAACCGGACTTCTACGTCCGCGACATGCTCACCTGGGCCCTCATCCGCAACGACACGACGGCCGTCGCCGAGCGCCTCCGGCCCGAACTCACCTCCGACATCGCACAAGCGCGTGCGCAAGCGCTCCACACCCTGTCGAAGATCGGCGAGCCCACCACCTGGCCGCTCATCACGCTCGACCATCTGCGTGACGAGGACGACGCCGTCGCCCGCACCGCCTGGCGCGCCGCCGCCCGTCTCGTCCCTGCCGGCGAAGCGGTGGACTTGGCAGAGGTCCTGGTGACGCAGTTCAATCGCGGCGATCGGGAGACGCAACTGAGCCTGAGTCGCGCGTTCAGCGCGCTCGTCGCGCTCGGAGCCGATACGGCCTCAGGACCGGTCAGTGCTGGCGCTGGCGCCGCCGATGGCGCCGCCGCCGCCACTGCTGCTACGACCGCTGCTACTGCTGCTGCCATCGCCTCCGTCGTCGAACGGGCGAAGGCCGACCCCGACCCAGCCGTGCGCATCCACGCCGCCGCGACCGAACGACTCATGCACGACCCCGATGAGGGCTTCGATGCAGCGATGTCGGAAGCACGAAGGACCGCCGCGGGGAGCGGCGCGCCGCAAGGCGACGTACCACGGGACGCTGCGCCGCAGATTGCCGGCCAGGACCACCGGCTGCACGATGACGACCGGCACGACGCGACGGACGAGCAGGACACCTCGGACGAGTCGTAGGACGCGCGCCTTCGCCCCATCCTTGCCCTCTGTTCACAACTCAGGAGAAGCTCGGCGTGTCGACCTCCCCGTGCGGTGTTCCGGCCTCAACACGCCGCGGCGCTCCTGAGTTGTGAACATCCGGGGGGCAGTCCAGCCCCTGGCCCAGCCCGACTACCGCCAGGTGCGCCGCAGGTGGTCGCTGACGAACGCGTTCACGATGATCGGCACGGCGAGGAAGATGATCACGCCGATCAACCACACATCGGTTCCGCGGAAGATCATGATGCCGGCGACCGAGACGAGCGCCGCGCCGATCGAGATCAGGATCGACCTCCGGCGGATCTGGGGTGTCCAGTGGTCGCCGATGCCGATCATCACGAGGCCGGCGATCCAGCCGAGGACGGGGACGAGGTACCAGCCGGCGGTGAGCACGATGCCGGTGGCGGTCGCGTAGCCCTTCGTCACCGGTTGCTTCGCGGGTGTCGAAGGGCTGGCTACGTTCGAGTCGTCGACCGTCGCGTCGGCGGCGATCACGTGTGGGTCGCCGAGTTCGGCGATGCGTGCGCGGGTCTCTTCGTCGGTCAATCCGTCGAAGCCGCCAGCGACATCGGCGAGGATCTCCGCCTGCAGCGCCGCGGGCGCTCCGGCGAGCGCCGCGCGGAGTTCGTTCAGGTAGTCCTCTGCCAGCTTGCTCTGGGAGTTGTTGCTGCTCATCGAAGTGTTCCTTCCTGGTGCGGCTTCGGGGCTGTGATGCTCTGGACGGCGGCGGCGAACGGCTGCCACTGCTCGCGGAACTGGCGGAGCTGATCGCGTCCGTCGGAGGTGATGGCGTAGTACTTGCGGGGACGCGCAGAGTCGGCTGCGTCGGCGTGAGCGACGATCAGCCCTTGTTCGCGCAGTCGCGACAGGAGCGGGTAGAGGGTGCCGATACTGCCGATAAGCCCCTTCGCGATGAGCTGCTGCGAGATGTGCCAACCGTAGGCGGGCGACTCCTGGAGCAGTCCGAGGACGCAGTACTCGACCACGCCCTTGCGGAGCTGCGCACCAACGTCACTTGTCATGCATTGCAGCATATGCTGCATCGCAAGGTTTCGCTACCCGCACTGACTCGCGAGGGGTCGCACATGGCCCGTTCGGGCCCGTCCGCACGAGCCAGATGCGCCCCCTCGCGGGCCAACTCGGTACGCGGGCCAACCGATAGGTCCGCACCGCCGCACGGCAGAAGGAGAACCGCTCGAGGGAAGGATCGATTCGCCGATCACGTCCTTCTCTCGTGCGGTTCTCCTCCTCTCAGGCAGCGCGCACCGAACCCGGACCCCGCTCCCGAACCCGCTCCCGGACCCCGCTCCCGCTCAACGAACGCGGACCCCGAACTTCAGACCCGGTACTGAGCCCCGAGGTGCTCGGCGGGCAGGCGGTCGCCGCGTCCGTGGAGCTTGTTGCGCAGCGTGCCGTCGGCGTACTCCGTCGGGTAGGCGCCGCGAGCCTGCAGCTCCGGGATGATGAACTCCACGACGTCCTCGAAGGTGCCGGGCGTGATCGCGTACGCGAGATTGAAGCCATCGACGTCCGTCTCCTCGACCCACTCCTGCAGATGATCGGCGACCTCCGCGGGCGACCCGACGATGAACGGCCCGAGACCGCCGATCGCCCCGAGTTTGGCGATGTCGCGCACCTTCCACTCGCCGCCGTCCTCGTTCGCGCCCTGGAAGTTCGCGACCGCGGACTGGATGGCGTTGCTCTTGACGTTGCCGATGGGTTCGTCGAGGTCGTACTGCGACAGGTCGATGCCCATCCACCCCGACATGAAGACGAGCGCGCCCTCCTCGCTCGCGTACCGCAGGTAGTCCTCGTGCTTGGCCTTCGCGAGCTCGCTCGTCTCGTCGGTGATGATCGTGAGGAGCGTGTAGATCTTCGCGGAGTAACGGTCACGTCCGGCGGCCTCGAGCGCGTCGCGGATGTTCTTCACCGTTGACGTCAGGAGAGCTTTCGTGGGCGATGCGACGAAGATCGCTTCGGCGTTCCCGGCGGCGAATCGGATGCCGCGAGGCGATGCTCCCGCCTGGTAGATCACGGGCGTGCGCTGCAGCGACGGCTCGGACAGGTGGATGCCGGGGACCGTAAAGTGCTTGCCCCGGTGGCCGATCTCGTGCACCTTCGTGGGATCCGTGAAGACACCCGTCTCACGATCGCGGATGACGGCGTCGTCCTCCCATGACCCCTCCCACAGCTTGTAGAGCACCTCGAGGTACTCGTCCGCGAGGTCGTAGCGGTCGTCGTGTTCGAGCTGGTCGTCGTGCCCCATGTTGCGGGCGGCGCTCGGCAGGTACCCCGTGACAACGTTCCAGCCGACACGTCCTTGCGTGAGGTGGTCGAGCGTGGACATGCGCCGCGCGAACGGGTACGGGTGCTCGTAGGCGGTGCCCGCAGTGATGCCGAACCCGAGGTGCTCGGTGGCGGCGGCCATCGCCGAGACGAGCAGGATCGGGTCGTTCACGGGCACTTGGGCGCCATGCCGGATGGCCGCTTCGTTGGATCCGCCGTACACGTCGTAGGTGCCGAGGACGTCCGCGATGAAGATGCCGTCGAACCGGCCGCGCTCCAGCAGCTTGGCCAGTTCGGTCCAGTAGGACAGTTCCTTGTAGCGCCAGGACTGGTCCTCGGGATGACGCCACATGCCGGACGACTGGTGGGCGACGCAGTTCATGTCGAACGCGTTGAAACGGATCTGACGGGTCATGCGCTCCATCCTCCGCGTCGACCCTGCGCGCGGCCCGAATCTCGTCACATTCCGTCACAGAGGAAGAGGGGACGGGGTTAGGATCCGAGCATGCCCGATCTGGACCTCCGCAAACTGCGGTACTTCCTCGCGGTCGCCGAGGAGCTCAACTACGGTCGCGCGGCTGAACGCCTCCACATTGCGCAACCCGTCCTGAGCCGCCAGATCACGGCACTCGAACGGGAGCTCGGCGTTGCCCTCTTCGACCGCTCCAAGCGTGGGACGACCCTGACCGATGTCGGCACGCTGCTCGTCGAGGACGCCAGAGCGCTCCTCAACACGGGCGGTGCCCTGCAGCGACGAGCGCGGGCGGCAGGACGATCCGACGACCGCATCGCCATCGGCTTCATGCCCGGCATCATCGTCACCCCGGTCGTTCGTGAACTCCGATCGCGGTTCCCAAGCCTCGTCGTCGACGTCATCCGCACCGGTTGGGACACGCAGGTCGAGCTCCTCCACGACGGCACGGTCGATGCGAGTTTCGTGCGTCTGCCCGTCGCGCAGCGAGGCCTCCGGGTCACGCCGCTCTTCACGGAGCCGCGGGTCGCCGTCCTGCCGGTCGGGCACCCGCTCCTCGAACACGTCTCGGTCACGATGACCGATCTCGCGACACTCGATCTCCTCCAGGACCCCGATGCGGTCCCCGAATGGCGCGATGCCGCCACACGCGTCAAACCGACGGCTCTCGCCATCGACCACGCGGGTCTGCCCGCCCTGCACACGGTCGAGGAGAAGCTGGAACACGTCGCGGGCGGCGCCGGGCTCGTCATCCTGCCGGAGTCGACGGCGCGGTTCTACACCCGGCCCGATGTCGCGTATCGCGCGATCGACGATCTGCCGGGCGGCGCGGTCGCGATCGCGATCGAGGCCACTCGCCGCTCATCGAGCCTGGATGCGCTGGTGGAGATCGCGACGGAGCAGTTCTCCCCGGCGACGACCCCCTGATACCCCCAGGGCATCACAGGCGTCTCGACAGGTCTTGGACGGCCCTGCACCGCCCGGCGCACACTGGCGTCATGACCATCACCACAGACACACGAATCGTCCTCCTCGGCGGAACCTCCGGCATCGGACTCGCCACCGCGCGCGCAGCCGCAGCCGCCGGCGCGACCGTCTTCATCGGCTCCCGCAACGCGTCCTCGGTCGAGCGCGCCCTCGCCGAACTCCCCCCGACCGTCACCGGCGCCGTCGTCGACGCGTCGTCGAGCGAGGACGTCGGCCGCTTCTTCGACGGCATCGGCGAGTTCGATCACTTCGCGTACACGGCCGCCGACAACCTGCGCTCCGTGACGATCCAGGACTTCACGGTCGAGCAGGGACTCTCCTTCCTCGGGCTGCGCCTCGTGCACGCGCTCGACGCCGTCCGCCTCGCCGTCCCGCACCTCCGCGCCGGCGGATCGATCACCCTCACGAGCGGGACCGCCGCGTTCAAGGGCGGCGCGGGCTGGGTGCTCGGATCGGCCGCGTCCGGCGCGACGATCTCCGCCGCCAAGTCACTTGCGGTGGAGCTCGCACCACTGCGGGTCAATGCGGTCGCACCCGGCGTCGTGCGATCACCGCTCTGGTCACAGCTGAGAGATGCCGACCGCGAGGCCATGTATCAGGCGACGGGCGCGAGCCTGCCGGTCGGTCGTGTCGCCGAACCCGAAGACGTCGCAAAGGCGTTCCTCGCCCTCATGGATCAGGACTACGTGACCGGCACCGTCTCGGTCGTCGACGGCGGGACGCTCGTCGCCTGAGTCTGAGGCCGCGTCGCACCCGCTCACCCCGGCAGCCGCGCGTCGCACCATCTGAGAGGAGTCGCGCCGCCTGAGGGAAGGAGAACCGCGAGAGGGAAGGACGATTCAGGTCGTTCCGTCCTCCTCTCGCGCGGTTCTCCTCCTCTCATGCAACGCACCACTTGCGCGCTCTACCTATGTCCTTTAGGCTGAAACCTAATAGCTATAGGAAATGGAGTAACGATGGCCCGCGCCGGCATCACCAGAGAGCGGCTCGCGCTAGCGGGCGCAGAGCTCGCGGACGAGATCGGCTTCGAGCGGGTCACGGTCGCCGAGGTCGCACGCCGCTTCGACGTCAAGACCGCGAGTCTGTACTCCCACGTCGCCGGAACCGCGGACCTGAACACGAGCATCACGCTCCTCGCCCTCGAAGAGTCGGCCGATCGTGTTGCCGATGCGACGGCCGGCAGATCACAGAAGGACGCCCTCGCGGGTCTGGCGAACGCCTACCGCGACTACGCCCGCGAGCACCCGGGCCGCTTCGCCGCGACCCTCGCGACGGTCGATGCCGCGACCGCAGCGGGGAGCGCGGGCCCACGTCACGCTCGCCTCATGGAAGCCGTCCTCCGGGGCTACGGCCTCGAACCGGCGGCACAGGTCCACGCCATCCGCCTCATCGGCAGCACGGTCCGCGGCTTCATCACTCTCGAGATGAGTGGTGGTTTCGATCACAGCGCGCCTGCATCGGGTGAGAGCTGGACCGAGATCATCGATGCGCTCGACGCGCTCCTCCGCAGCTGGCCTGCGCGCTGATCAACACGCTTCACCCATCCCTCCACCAGAGAAACGACCCTCCACCATGTCCTCCCACGATCTCCAGACCGTCCCCCTCACGTCGACCCTGATCCGCGGCGCCGCCGAACTCGAGCACACCGCGAACGGCGTCCTCCCGCACCGCCTCCCTGGCTGGGCGCGAGCGCAATGCGCGGACCCGCAGCTGGCGATGGTCGAGGCCCAGCCATCCGGTGTACGGCTCGCGTTCCGGACAGCCGCGACCGTGATCGAACTCGACGTCCACCGGTCGAGAACCGCGTACGCCGGCCTTCCGGCGCGTCCTGACGGCATCATCGAACTCGTCATCGACGGTGGGCTCGCCGCGCACTCGGTCACATCGGGCGGCACGACGGTCACGATCGACATGGCGACCGGGGTCAGCACCACGGACATCGGTTCCGTGCACACCGCGCGGTTCGCCGATCTCCCAGCCGAGCAGAAGGACGTCGAGATCTGGTTGCCGCACAACGAGCAGATCGAGGTCGTCGAGCTCCGCACGAACGCTGCGGTGGACGCCGGCCCGTCCACTCGGAGGCCGGTGTGGGTGCACCACGGCAGCTCGATCAGCCACGGCTCCAACGCGGTGCGCCCGACCGGGATCTGGCCTGTCGTCGCGTCGCAGCTGACCGGTGTCGAGCTCGTCAATCTCGGCTTCGGCGGCAGTGCGCTCCTCGACCCGTTCACCGCTCGGACCATCCGCGATGCTCCGGCCGACGTCATCAGCGTGAAGCTCGGCATCAACCTCGTGAACACCGATCTGATGCGATTGCGCGCGTTCGGCCCGGCCGTCCACGGGTTCCTCGACACGATCCGCGACGGACATCCGACGACGCCGCTCCTCGTGATCTCGCCCGTCTTCTGCGGCATCCACGAGGACACCCCCGGCCCGGGCGCCTTCGACCTCGACGCGTTGAGGCACGGACAGCTGCGATTCCGAGCGACGGGTGATCCCGCCGAACGCGCCGCCGGCAAGCTCACCCTCTCGGTCATCCGTGACGAGCTGACGCGCATCGTCCGCGAGCGCCAGGCGGCAGACACGAACCTGCACTACCTCGACGGCCGCGAGCTGTACGGCGAGCGCGATGCCAGCACGCACCCGCTGCCCGACGCACTCCACCCGGATGCGGAATCCCACCGATTCATGGGTGAGCGATTCGCACGGCTCGGCCTCGCAGAGACGTTGCTGCTCGCGGAGTCCACCAGCTGACGCCTGTGCCGCCGGCTCCCCCGCGCCGCGGCACCGCCTGCACACCTGTACACCTGCACCACAGCAGGAGAACCGCACGGGGTGAGGACCCGTCCACGGATGTGCCCTCACCCCATGCGGTTCTCCTCCGCTCAGGCGCTCGGAACCCGGCCCGCCCGGGTCGCCGCAACGGCTTTCCCCGACAACTCCCAGCCCACTACTGTGGGGCAAAAGGCCCCCGCTCGGGAGGGTCGCGGGGAGGAGACGCCGGTGGAACCGGTCGCAGCGCTCGGACAGATTTCGCCATGGCACCGATTCTGGAACCGGGGCGGCTGGTGGAAGGCGTTGCTCGTCGCCGCCGTCTACTACGGGCTCTACCAGCTGTTCGGCCTCATCATCAATACGCTCTTCGGGCACCTCGTGAACACGGGCAATCCCTTCACCGATGGGGTGAGCGTGTTCATCGCGTTGGCCGCGCCGATCCTCGTCATCGGGATCGTCCTGGTGATCTTCGCGAGCTCCATCGGGTGGCTCAAGGAGCTCTTCGCCCGTCAGCCGATCCGCGGCGCCTGGTGGATGTGGATCGGCGTCGGCATCGTGCTGTTCTTCAACATCCTCCGGTTCGCCAGTGTCGACTACGGCGGCTGGAACGTCGGCGCGATCTTCTCCGTGCTCTTCGCGGGGCTCTGCATCGGCTTCGTCGAAGAGCTCGTGACGCGCGGGTTCGCCGTGAACCTGCTCCGCCGCGGCGGGTACGGCGAGCGATCGGTGATGCTGTTGTCCTCGCTCATCTTCGCCGCGATGCACGCGGGCAACATCTTCGGCGGCCAGAACCCGCTCGTCGTCATCATCACGGTCGTGTACACCTTCGCGTTCGGCATCCTGATGTACACCGCGCTGCGTGTGACCGGGAACCTCATCTGGCCGATCCTGCTTCACGCCTCCACGGACCCCGGACTCATCCTGCTGACGGGTGCGGTCGATGCGACGAGCGGCACGCTCCACCCGGGTCCCCTCGCGGGTATCGCCGGGCTGGCCAACTACGCGGTGATGCTGTTCGCGATCGTGCCCCTCATCTTCGTGCGCGGTCGTGTGGACCGACCGGCCGCATACGGCATGACGCCGTCCGTGCCGGCGCCTGCCGCCTGACCCCACTCTCCGCTCTCCGCTCTCCACGCCACCCGGGCTCCACAATTCAGGACCGTTTGCACGATTCAGGACGATCGATCGGCGCGCCGTCTCGAGTCGTCCCGAATTCTGCGGATGTTCCTGAATTCTGCAACCCGGGTTCGGGGCGAGTGCGGTGCGAACGGTGCAGGAACGCGGTCGTGCCCGTGACGACGAGGCGTCACGGGCACGACGGCACAGCAGCGGAAGAGCGACGTTCCTAGAAGCTGCTGCTCAATCGACGCTTGCGCACAATCAGCAGTGCAGCGCCACCGAGAGCGAGGAGCGAACCGAGGCCGAGGAAGGCATTCGTGTCGACCCCTGTCGCAGCGAGGGTCGTGCCGGATGCCGTGGGCGTCGTTCCCGGAGCGACTGCAGCGGGTGCGGCTGCGAGGATGAAGTTCACTGGCGCGGACGGAGCGGACACCGATCCGGCCCCGGTCGGATCATCCGCCTGGAATGCGATGACCGTGTACGCATCGGGAGCGAGGGCGACCGTGACGCTCCACGTGCCGTCTGCGCCGACCGGGATGTCGTCGGAGGGGTCTGCCGGAGCGGCGGCTTCGGCTGCCGCTGCCCGCCGGTTGGGGTCCGACTCCTGGAGGAGCCTGGTCGGGACGACGAACACTCCGATATAGTCGCCGGCGATGCCGGTGCCGGTGATGGTCACCTGACCGCCGAGGACGGTCTGCCCTTCGGTCGGGCTCGTGATCACGGGAGCCGCGAGGAGGACAGCTGCGGGCAGCTGGAAGTTGACCGTCGCCTCTCCGCGACCCGCGCCACCGGTGACCTGGTTGACGTTGACCGTCTGACCGAGGGGCGCATCCGCTGAGTAGGTTCCCGTCGTGGTCCACACACCGTCCGTGACGACCGCGGCGGTGGTCCCCGGAACACGGTCGCCGGCGGCGTCGAGCACGTTGACCGTGGATCCGTCGGTTCCCGTTCCGACGAAGACGACCGTGCGGGAGTCGACGGTTTCACCTTCGGTCGGGCTGGTGACGGAGAAGACGGGCGCGACGGTGGGAAGCGTGAAGTCGACCGGAACCTGCGGGATTCCGCTCGCTCCGAAGAGGCCGCCGACCTTGATCGACTGGGCTCGTGGCGCGTCGTCGGCGTAGGCCGGCAGCTGCACCGAGTAGTCGATCGGCTCCCCGAAGGTGCCGCCGACGTTCGTTCGGGCGAGCGGTGTGGTGCCGTCTGCCGCGTACACGATGACGGTCGAGCCGCCGAAGACGGAGCCGGTGACGGTGACGTCGCGGCTCTCGAGGGTGGAGTTCTGGGCGGGAGCGGTGACCGTGAGGCCGGCCTCCGCAGCCGAAGCGGGTGCCGCGGTGAGGACGGCGCCCCCGAGAGCGAGGGCGAGAGCGGCGGGCACGGCAAGTGCCTTCCGCCAGGACAGGTGTCGTGACAAGGAAAATCCCCCATGGATAGTGGTGCGTGGAACCGCGGTCCCGAGCCCGATCGACCCCGATGGAGGTCGATGCAGTGGGAGCGGCTGAGAGCGCCCCACCGCGTGATGGGACACAACACGCCCGAAGATATCGGTCACCTGTCGGCTAGCCCAGGCCTTGTGCCGAACCAACTTTCCCGCTAGGTGTTCTTCGGAAAAACCCCAGATCAGGGAACGCTACGCCAACGTATCGTCAACCCGAATCGATGCGCCCGCTGAGACTCGGACCGCGCCGGAGTAGGCAAATCGACTCAGGAGACGACGATGCACGCGGAATCATCCCTGCCTCACGCCATTCCCCTCCTCCGGCGCAGGCGGTCGCATAGCTGATTCACAGGTGTTGGTTAGGTTACGCTACCCTTACTCTTCGGCGCCGGTTCGGCTCCACGCGCGTCCCCCGCAGTGATTGGAAGCTCCACCCGTGTCGAAGTACTCCCGCCCCTTACTCACCGCTGCCGTCCTGAGCGCGGTCGCGATCGGCTTCACCGGCCTCGCCGGATCGTCGCTCGCAGCCTCGGCAGCCTCGGCCGCTCCCGTCTCGAACGACGCCACTGTGACCGGCCCGGACTCGTCGGCGTTCGGCAGCTCCATCTCCCAGATGCGATGCGATGTGAACGGCAACGGCATTCCGGACCTCGGTATCGGCACCTACGCGACGTTCGACTTCACACCAGGCGCCACGGGAGGCTACGTCCTGCTCGACGCGGGCGATGACGTCCCGTCCGGCGACATCGAGACCCTCGATCCCGTCCGCATCATCGACACGGCCGGCACCCGCATGGGCGGCGTCGACGTGCGATGCGCGGGCGACACCAACGCGGACGGATTCGACGACCTCGTGATCGTCTCGCAGAACGCCGGCGTGTTCATCGTCTTCGGATCGGCCGATTTCGGCACGGTCGTGCTGGACGACCTCGGATCGCGAGGGCGCGCGCTCACCGGTTCCGTCACTCGGGCGATGGGGGTCGGCGATGTCGACGGCGACGGACGCGACGAGGTCGGCGTCACCGACACGTCCGGCGACGTGACCATCCTCAGTCCGGACGTCCTCCCGGAACGTGGCGAGCTCGCCACGGCGCCGGGACCGCGGATCACAGGCAAGGGCATCGACCTCGTCTCCGTGGTCGCGGCGGGCGACGTGAACGGCGACGGACGCGACGACCTCTACGTCGGCGCAGCATCGTGGACCGTCCCCGGTTCGAAGGGCTTCGCCACCGGTGCCGGTTGGGTGCTCACCGATGTGACCGGCGACGTCGAAGTGGGTGCGGTCGATGTCCCCGGCTTCCGGATCGAGGGCCCGAAGCGCGGCTACGACCTGCTGGGCGGCTCCGCCGTCGGCATCGGCGACATCAATGGTGACGGTTTCGACGACATCATGATGGGCGGCGACTCGGATGCGCCGAAGAGCGGGAGCGCCGTCATCGTGCTCGGCTCCGACCAGCGCACGACGGTGACGACCGACCCCGCCGCGACCGACGTCCCCGCAGTGAGCTCGGTCGGCACGGACGGTTCCGTGGTCCCGCGCGGCTGGTGGATCAACGGCGTCGCCTCCGACGACCACTTCGGCCACGCGGTCGGCGCAGTGCGCATGAACGGCTGGTCGATGGCGCTCGTCGGCGCGATGGACGGCTCACCGAACCCCGAGAACCCGGGCTCCGGCTATGTCGTCGCGCTCGACTCCCGCGCCCTCGTGGCCGGCAAGCTCCCGACGTCGGCATCCGGCGTCCTCAACGCTGCCGACCTGCTCGGCCAGGCGGTCGTCGGTGCGAACCTGATCGCCGGTACGGCCGAGGATCAGCACCTCGGTCGCGCGTTCGCAGACCTCACCACCGATGCGAACGGCACCGCGGTGCGATTCGCTGCCGGTGCCCCGGCCATCTTCAGCGAAGAGCTGCCGTCGGTTCGGCTCATCACCATCCAGGCCGAGCCGAACGTGCCGCCGACGACGACGCCTCCCACCGTGCCGCCGACCACTCCCCCGACGACCGAGCCTCCGACCACGGTCCCGCCCACGACGACGGCGCCCGTGGCCCCGATCGATCCGTCGGATCCGTCCGCAGGCGCGTCGGGCACCTCCGGCCGGTCCGGGCCCAACGGTCTGGCGACGTCCGGTGTCGAGCCGTGGGTCGGCACGGCGCTCATCGGCGGGCTCCTCGCGGTCGTCCTCGGTGCGGGCGTCGCCTTCGTCGCGCGTCGACGCACCTCAGGCGCGGAGTAAGCGGAGTAAGTAAGGAACAGCACCTCGGGAGGGGAACCGCACGACAGAAGGACCGTTCACTCGAACGCGTCCTCCGGTCGCGCGGTTCCCCTTCTCTCGCGCGGGCACGCCACGATTTGACCTCAAGTCGACGTGAGGTTTTACCGTGGAGGGCATGACCCGAACGAGAGAGTGCCGATGACCTACGTGATCGCCCTGCCGTGCGTCGATCTCAAGGACCGCGCGTGCATCGACGAATGTCCCGTCGACTGCATCTACGAGGGTGAACGCTCGCTCTACATCCACCCCGACGAATGCGTCGACTGCGGTGCGTGCGAGCCGGTCTGCCCCGTCGAAGCCATCTACTACGAGGATGACCTCCCCGAGGAATGGGCCGACTACTACAAGGCCAACGTGGAGTTCTTCGACGAGATCGGATCACCCGGCGGCGCGGCGCGGACGGGTGTCATCCAGCGCGACCACCCGCTCATCGCGGCGCTCCCGCCCCAGGAACACGACCTCTAGCCCGAGCTTCGAGTAGTCCGGGCTTCGATGCCGCCGAGTCGAGAACGCGCCAGGCGACGCAGCACACCCCTACAACGCAGAAGGCCCCCGATTCCTCGGGGGCCTTCTGTTCACATCCGGTGGGGAGATCGCGAAACTCATCTGGGCTCTACTTTCCGCGGGTCTCAGACCGCCGGTTTTCCGCAGATCCTCCGCTAAGGATCGAGAATTCCTCTCGAGACAAATGCATGTACGCGACTAGGTTCCTCACAGCGCCTATCGAGTGGATAGCGTGCAGGCGCCCACGCGTGCTCCAGTCACCTCGTCTCGGGTAACGTGGCTCGTCGCCGAAGGGTCGCGCGGCCGCACTGCCGTCGGGCGAGTAGCGCCACTAAAGTTGCCTACCAGACCGGCAGAGTGGGATACGGAGGAGGTTTTCGGACGTCCCTCGAATCTCAGCGAAATGAGGAAGTCCGTCGCGCCGTCGATTGCTCAAGGACGCTCTCGCGACCCTCGACACTGTGGTGCCGCCAGCCGTCGCGCACGGCGCAGGCTACGGAGAACGTCTGGCAGGCGACATACACGTCTCGTAGCCAATCGCATATGAGACGGTTGGGTTACGAGACCCTCGTGGCGCGCCCGGCCACCATTCCTTGCCTTCTCCGTCGTGGCGTGCACAAGGTCCAGCGTGCGGTTCGCTCAACCGTAAAGAGAGCGATAGGGTGCTCACTGTACTGTCGACCAGCGGAGGCGCCACGCTCAAGGGGATGACGAATGCACACGTTGACGGGGAAACGAGTAGCCAAGTTCGCGAGGGACTTCGGATTCGACGGCAGCGAGCCGGAGCAGTTCGAGCGCTATGTCGCTGCCAACTACCTCTTCCCGTATGTGCGTGACAATGTCGAGCAGATCGAGCGATCCGTTCTTGGAGGAGGCAGCGACGAGGGCATCGATATCGCGGTCGTCGTGGTCAATGGGCAGATCGTCTTCGAGCCCTCTGAGATTGATGACCTAATAGTCGATCAGGCTTCAAATTCCGCCCGGGTGATCTTCATCCAAGCGAAGACTAGCGAGTCCTACGACTCTAAGCTGATCGCGAAGTTCCTCCACGGTATCGAGACTGTAACCAAGTACGCAATCAAGCCGAAAAGCCTCAATCTTCCGGCGCCGCTAGTCGACCTCGCCAACCTCATCGACCGAATCGCGGAGAGCGGTGACAAGTTCCAGGACACGCGGATTCCATGCGAGTTGTACTACGTGACGACCAGCTCGAACGACGGCGAGAGCGCGCGCAAGGAACTGCAGGTTTCACAAGCGATCGCCCGCATTCAAGACCTCGGTATCTACTCGGAGAACCTGCAACTTCGGACGCACGGTCACGATGCTCTGGCCGCCAAGCTCAAAGAGCGCCATGGGCCGCAGAATGTTCGATTCACCTTCGAGAAGCGGCAGACCATACCTGCCACGGACCGAGTAAGCGAGGCGTACATTGGTCTAATTTCTGGTGCTGAGGCAATGAAGTTACTGGCAGACGACGTCGGCAACATGCGCCCCGGCATCTTCGATGACAACGTTCGCCTTGACCTCGGCAACCACAACCCCGTCAACACCCGAATCATCGGCACACTTCAAAGCGCCGACCGAGAGCATTTCCCTTTCCTGAACAACGGCCTGACCATCATCGCCACCGCACTGCGCGGTTCTGGAGACAGGTTCTTCATTTCTGGCTACCAGGTCGTCAACGGAGGTCAGACAAGTCATCAGTTGGTTCGTTGGGCGGCGAGCGATGCGGTGAAGTCTGATCCGAAGTTACTGGAAGAGCTTTGGATTCCAGTCAAGATCGTTAGCTCGAGCGACCCGGGAGTGCGCACCAGCGTGGCCATCGCAACCAACTTGCAAACACCCATCGGCTCGGCCGATATCCAAGCAAGTTCGCAAGTGGCTAAGAATGTCGAAGAGTATTTTGGGCAGTCGGGCATCGATGGCCTCCGGTACCTGCGGCAGAATCAGGGGTCCGCTCTCGACTTCCCCCGGACCAGGGTTGTGACCACTCCAGAACTCAACCGCGCCGTCGCCGCAGTCTTGTTCGGAGATTCATCGCGCGCCATCGGCTCACCCAAGGAACTCGAAGCCGAAGGCTCGTTCGTGTGGGGCGATTACCCCGTCGAAGCATTCTATTACGCGGCTTGGATCCTCTACCGCGTCGATCGCTTTTTCGCTCGAACGCCCGAGTCGAGCACTCTAAAGGCTGCAAAATACCATATCGCCATGATGGTTTCTGCGCTGGTCAACTCGGAAATTGTCCCGATCTTCGAAAGTGCGGACCTTGATGATGCGAGTAGGCGATTGAAGATGCCCAAGAAGCTGAGCTATAAAGTTTCTGTCCAAGTCTTCGCCGACAAAATCGAGTCAGCGATCGTGACGGCCGTTGAACTCGCAGCCGAGCAATTTCAGGCAGTCCTAGATGAGGGCAGAAGCCTGCGGAAGGACGATGTACGCAGCCGCCGCAGCCAGGAGGCGTTGCTCCAGAGAGCGATGGCCTCGAGCGCGAATTCGTGAAGATGCGCGTCGACTACGCCGTTCCAGATCCTCACAACACGTTCGGCTGGCGCTGGCCGGGAACAGCCAACACCCGGCCCGCGTAGATGCATGATGTGGGCGACGGATGCCTCTCGTATCTCTAGGGATACGAGTCATCTCGTCGGGCCATTCCCCCGTGGCTCTCAACTAGCACGATTCCGCCGACACGCGATTCTCACAACCATGTGTCGCAACTGGTGGTGCGCCGTCGACTCATCACCGTTAGTTGCGAGACACATTTGGTAGAAGGCATGTCCAAGCTCATCGGGTACGCACGCGTCTCCGCCACCCGGCAAACCACCGACCGGCAAGAAGCCGACCTGCTCGCCGTCGGCGTCCGCCGCGACGACCTCTACGTCGGCCGCGAGGCCTCCGGCGTCTGCGCCTCCCGACCCGAGTTCGACCGGCCCATCAGCGCCCTCGAGCACGGCGACACCCTGGTGATCGCGACCCTGGATCGGTTGGGCCGGTCGACGCAGAACATGCTCGCCTTCGCCGAGACCCTCCGCACCTGCGGCGCCGGCCTGCGCGTACTGAACGTCGGCGGCGGGGACGTCGACACCACCACACCGATGGGATCCATGGTGTTCACCGTCATGGCAGCGCTGGCACAAATGGAACTCGACATCAGCCGCGAACGCATCACCGACTCTGTCAACAAACGCCGCGCCTAAGGTCTGGACCTCGGCAGCCGCCGTCAAGCATTCACCGACGGTCAAATCCGCAACGCAATCAGACTCATCGACGCCGGCCAACCAGCCGCGCACGTCGCGAGGGATCTCGGCATGTCACGCGCGACCCTCTACCGACGCATCCGCGCCACCCAAACAAGAGCACGTGTCGCATCAACGACACGCTGACGCCGTCACATGCGGGTCGTTGGTGATCAAATGACGACTCAAAGCCTAGCTGTCTGAGAGAACGGAAGCATACAGTCTCCGCTTCACTTAAGCGCTCCCAGCTCGACAACGCCGGATTCTCCGGTGTCCTACGTCATTTTCCACGTCCGCATAATGGCCGACTTTCGAGATCGCGGTCGCGCCTACTATGCTGTTGTGCATCGCTCTTGATCCAGTGGTTTCGCTGGTCGCAGCATTGAAGCGAAGTATTGGGACTTCTGGGGGGATATCCAAAATCGCGGTCACGATCGGCTCCTAGCCGCGCTGAGGAACGTATGCTTTTTGCGTAGTTCTTTGGCGCACCTGCATCACGCGCTCGCGGCCAGAGCGTGACGCGTCGGGCCATTCGTGTGCCGTTTCACATTATGAACACATATAGGGGAATGATGAAGTTCAAAAACAAAGCACTTGCTGGGGTTCTACTCGCGGGCGTGTTGTCGGTCGGCGCCCTAGCCGTCGCGGCTCCCGCAAACGCGACCAACGTCAACGTGGAGGGGGGCAACTGGGACTACGGCGTCGCGGGCTACCCTGGCACGACGTGGTCGAACTACCTGCACCCGTCCAAGACGCACCGCGCGACCGCGTGCAACTCGAGCTTCTGCGACAGGTCGCCAGACGCTCGCGGCGGTGTCCGCGCGTACTCCTCGGTCGCTGCGAGCATCAACGGCAACGCAGCCTACTACTACAACTACTAGGCCAACGCGGGCGTGTGGGGGCACTGAAGTGCCGCCCACGCGCCCGCTCTTCAGGGCGGCCAAGGCAAACGGAAGACAGTCGTGAAACAAAGAACAACCACCATGCGTTCGTCGGCTCTCATCGCAGCAGCTGCGATCCTGCTCGTGGGATGCGCGTCCGCCACACCGCCATCACCTACCGGCTCGACCGACACAGCAAATGAGAACATCGTTGTTCCGAACTTCGATGGTCCTTGGGCCGAGGACTTCGCGTCAGCATATCGTGATTCGAGATCAGACTTTGAGCGCAAGGCGCTCTCTGACGGCAGCATATCCGATGCCGAATTCGCTGAAATGGAGAACCGCTTCAAGACATGTCTAGAGTCAAAAGGAATACCTTTTTCCGGGTTCAAGCCTGGCGGTGGATACAAGTTCCAGTATCCATCTGGAATGGACTCGAAAAAGGCCAATACGATCGCGGATGAATGCTCAGCGGACTCAGGCTTGAACACTCTCGGTTCGCTGTACTTTGCAATGCAGAGGAACCCTCAGAATCTTGACGAACCATCGATTATTTCTGCGTGTCTCGTTGAAAGGCAGGTCGTACCCAAGGGTTACGGCGCGAGCGACTACAACAAAGATGCAGCCGAGATGACATTCCCGTTCACTGATGAAAAGCGCGGACAGGAAGAACTCGAGGCGTGCACAGCCGACCCACTCGGCATGCTGGACCCGACACAGTAGATGCAAGCCTCACTCCCAAAAATCGGCGTCGCTGCACTCCTGGCGTGTGCGGTGTTTGCGGCTGGAGTCGCCTCTGCGTGGCTCTGGCTCAACCCGGTCTCACCTGAATCCCTCGAGGCCGCAACATCTGCGCGAAGCGCTGAGGTCGTGTTTCAAGATTTCAGTGATCCACGAACCGTTCCTCTCACGTTCACTCCCGGTCCCAATACAACGCTCAAGGCCGGATTCGGAGGCAGAGTGACGTCCAGCACGTGCACTCCTGGAGCGACTGTCTCATCAGGTACATCCGTAGCCGCGATCAATGAACGCCCACTGATCGCGCTGTCAACGACAGTTCCTCTGTGGCGCGACATCGTGACAGGTGACAAAGGGGAAGACGTTCGAGCTCTGCAAGTCGAGTTGGTTCGGCTCGGATATCACGTGACGGCCGATGGTACCGCCGGCCCTGTGACGCTGTCCTCAGTAGCAGACTTATTCAAAACTGCCGGCGATACCAGCGCAAGTTCAAACAGCGTCCCGGCCGACCGGATCGTGTGGATCCCTGCCTCGAGCACGGTTGTAGCCACCTGCGCCGCGCCTCTGGGCAACCTGATCTCGGCAGGCGATACGCTGGCGACGCTCTCCGGAGGCCTCACGAGCGTCTCGATTCAACAAGTGCCCGCTGACCTCGTGCCAGGCGATCGCGTGCTGAGGATCGAGTCGCTTGAAGTGCCTGTCAACGCTGAGGGCGTCGTGGCAGACCCTGCAGCGCTCGCTCAGATTGCTGCTTCACCGTCTCTCGAGCACCAGACCACCAAGTCCTCTGGTCCTGCAGAACCGGACGCTGATACCAACGACCTCGCCAAGCAAGCAATAACTGGCCGTTTCACACTTGCCACGCCAATCTCCGTAGGCGTTGTCCCGCCGACAGCCGTTTACTCAATAGAGCAGGATCACGGCTGTGTGTCCTCCGCCGGTAAGCCGCAGCAAGTTGTGATCGTCGGCTCACAGCTGGGCCAGACGTACATCTTGCCCAGCGATGAAGCTTCATTGAAGCGTGTGGACCTTGCCCCCAACAGCAGGAACTCATGCCGGTAAACCTCGAGAACGTGGGACACCGCTTCGACCACGGTCCCTGGCTCTTCAGAAACCTGAGCTTCAGATTCAACCCCGGTGAAGTGTACGCGCTCATCGGACCATCGGGCTCAGGAAAAAGCACCCTCCTGTCATTGCTCGCTCGACTCGAGCAACCGAAGGAGGGCATCATCCATTTTGACGGAGTCGGCAGAATTAGCTGGGTCTTTCAAAACCCATTCGGCTCCCCTCGACGGACAACCCTTGATCATGTAACCCTTCCGCTGTTGGCATCAGGCATCTCCGTTCCCGAAGCAGAACGACAAGGTAGAGAGTTGCTGTCGCGTTTCCGACTTGACGCGGTCGCCGACCAAACGTTTAGAGCGCTCTCTGGCGGAGAAGCGCAACGCCTCATGCTCGCGCGTGGCCTCGCGGCCAAACCAGGACTCCTTCTCGTCGACGAGCCGACCGCGCAGCTTGATCGTCACACAGCGGCCGTCGTCGACGAGGTGATCGGCTCAACGTCGGATCCAAACACCATAGTTGTCGTCGCGACTCATGACCCACACACGCGTGATGCGTGCACGGCTCACCTCGATCTCTCAGAGGCGTTCGGACGATGAGGCTCTCGTCTCTACTCCGAGAAACTCTCCGCGACATCACGAGCGGCACAACCCGGTTCACCCTTTTCGGTCTTCTCCTCGGCGGGCTGATCTGCGGCCTGGTTTTCGCAGACTCGACGCTCATCCTCCAGCAGGTCACAGCCGCGCATACCTTCCGGAACGCCGGCGGCGCAACACTGGTCCTCTCCGCCCCTGGCCAAGTAGACGGACAGGCTTGCGAGGACCTCAACCACACTTCGGGGGTCAGCGCTGCCGGCGCGTTGCGCGAATCAACCCGCAAGGTCACCATAAGTGCGTTGCCCGATGCTCCGGTTCCTGAGTACGAGGTGACTCTCGACTTCCCTCAGCTGCTCACGAATTCGACTACCCTGGAAGCCGGAGTTGTGCTGTCCGATGAAGTCGCTGACGCGCTCGGGGTCAGCGCAGGCGGAGCCATCGCAACCGACATCGGAAGCCTGCCGATAGCAGGTACATTCGCTTATCCGGCCGATGGGAGAAGGCCCGGATTTGGATACGCGGTGCTCTCACCAACAGCTAGTCGGCTCACCTTCGACGAGTGCTGGTTGGCCTCCTGGCCGCCGATCACCAACGGTCGAGCACTCCTCTTCACAACGCTTCTGCCAGGGTCTATCGATCCGGAGAACCGGCCCACCGTTACACAGCTCAACACCTCCCTCGGCACCGCTTTTGCTGGCAGCACAGCCTACGATTCCCGCGTAACCCGCAACGCGACACCCGTTGCATTCCTACTCGCAGGCCTGATTGGATACATCGCCGTGCGCGCCCGTCGCCTCCAACTCGCCTCAGCACTCCATTCGGGGCTCGCTCGCCGCGACTTGATCCTCCTCCAACTCTGCCAAACGAGCTCATGGGCGCTCATATCAACCGTGATCGGCACTGGCACAGCTGTGACGATGACACTCGCCCTCTCTGGAGGCGACGCCATCCCTATTTTTCTCACTACCGCCGGGATAGCACTCGCCGGCTTCAGTGGCGCTCTAATAGGCGCAATACTGGCCGCCATATGCGTAACAGAGAAGCACCTGTTTCGCTACTTCAAAGATCGCTAACCGTGTCGATAATTGCGGCTGCCGTCGCCGCGAAACTGCTGCGGATGGATCCCGGAGTGGGCAGTTCCAAACGGCACGACCGATACACTCCGTTCTTTGGGGCCCGATCGCTAGACGGCCACATCGTTTGCTGCGCATCCACGCGCGTTAGCAGACGAGTCCGGTGGTAGAGCCGCACTGACTCGACCGGATGGGGCGTTGGAACTAGCTGGGCTCGTGGCTGGGCTCAGCGACGAGCTGCACCCGCTGAGCGTCACGGCCACCATGGCAACACTGCGAGTTCCGCGACGAGACATAGTTGCGAGCAACCCCATCACTTGTCCCAGCGCCTACGGTGCAGAGCCGATCATTGCTTCTCCGTTCATCACGCCAACAGCAACTAGGGCGTGTCTGTTAATGCTGCTGTCCAGTGGATGACGGCATTAACAGACACGCCCTAGTTGAGATCAAGGAGACGCTTGAACTGCCGTCCTTCTGCGGTCGAGGTCAAGGGTGCCGCTAGCGGCTGAGGTCGACTACTCGCTCGATACAGCCGAGAGCCACCGCGTTGCCATCCCAGCGATGTGCACATGGACTCGCGCAAGATGCCGAGCCTCGGCATACGATTCGACAGCGAGCCGCCCAGTATGCGCCACCTGGTTCCTCGACTCGAACAGCTTCGCGAGCTTTCTGTAGTGCGCAAGGTGGTCAAGCTTATAGCTGCGATCGAGAATCGACATGGCCACTTTATCGTAGAGATCCGCGGCAGAGGACGTCGATGGAGAGGGTTTTCCGAACAGGACGGCGGCGAGCTTTGCATCACCGCGTTGGGTGAGGCTGCTCGTGAGCACGCTTTTCGCGTGAGACTCAACAGCTATTGCGGCAAGGAGCACCGCGGTCTCGGCGTCGTTGGACTCTGCATGCTGTGCCCAGAACTTAGCTTGACCGAGCAGGCGCTCCGTCAATCCAATCCCGTTCTCAAGCGCCAGCTGAGCGGCGGCGGAAGTGACCGGCTGGTAGATGATCGTTGCTTCCGCGGGTGGCCAGTGGTTGAGTCCGACCCAGGCTCCGTCCTTGATGCGTTTCTCGAACGACACAAACGCGGGACGCTGACCGACCAAGCCGGCAGCGGGATAGCCAGATCGAATAGCATCAGAGAGCCTGGTCGCGGCCACGAGCATCGCCTCGGCTGCCCGGTCGATTTCGCTCGCGTCAGCGACGGTGGCTTCGACCGTTATGAGACCAGGCGCTCCGACGCTCGCGCCGGCCAGGGCCTCTCCTATTCTCCCGAGCGAAACCCCGATCAACACTCCTTCCACAGTGGTTGCCAAGACCCGATCGAAGAGCGAGACCTCCACCATCGGAGTGGATTTCAGTCGCTTGTCAGGAGCCGGATCAAGCGTTCCGCGCAAACTGATCGTCATGTGGCGAGCCTATTCGCGATCGGAGGGAGCAGCAGTCCTCACACTGCCCGACTCATTCATAGCAAGGCGACCCGCTGGTAGGGCGTCTCCGCGAAGCGTGGGGATACCGCGTCCGGTAGACGAGCAGGTGAGTTTTCTCGTTCAGGCCTGCAGAAAGCTGTCGAGAGCGCTGACTGCTGCTTCAGGATTGCCGCCTTGCGCGAGCCAATCGACCGGCGTAGTCAAACGGCCGTCGTGACGCAACCTCTGTTGCGGTGTGGCCATAAACCCCTGCACGCTGGCAGGATGCATGTCACTTGGGAGCGCGTTCACTAGAGCTGCCAAATTCGGGAGAAGAAACCGGGCCGGGTCGTCGGTGAACTGCCAGAGCGGATAGCGACGTTCCCTTCCAGCGATGAAGCTGTAGAGGGCCCCGTCTGACTGGAGCTCGCCAACCTTGGAGACGTCGACGCCGAGCCCCACCGCAACCTCCGCCTCACTCAGCGAGTCGACAATCGCCCCGAGTCGTGTCGCTCGCACCGTTTCGGCAAGCTCACCTCGCCGGACGGAAGCCTCAGTCTCAGCGAGCTCGTCGGGTGAGAACGCGCCAGACTCAATCAGGTACGCAGCCTGATCGACGGAGAGTGTACCGCCGAGGGGCTGTCGCTGATCGATGATTCCAGTCATCTCGCGAAGGAGGGCGACAGCGAGATCATGGCCATTGTCGTGCGACAAGGCGGCATCGACAAATTCCTGGACACTCGTCTGCAGTTCCTGTTGAGCCGTTGTGTCGGACATGCCGCCTCCCGAGTACCGGCGTCGAGAACCGGAACTCTTTTCCATGGTACGAGGGAGGGAGTGCATGCTCAACGGCTCCATGGCTGGTTTCGCGGCTATGCAGAGCGGGAGTCGAACTCGTGTGCCGCCGTGCAAGTCAGGCGGTGACCCGCATCGGAGATGTGGACCGCCGCAGCGAAATCCTTCAATCGCTGCCCGACGCGCACAGATCGCCACAACACCCGTCCCGCCATCGTTCGACTCGATGGCTCCGCTCTCGCTCCAGGACGCCACTGCGGTTGCCATCGGACTAGCAGCCAGCGTTGCTAAAACCTAGTCGGACGTCTTATTATTTTTCTACGTTTCAAATGATTGCCCGCTCTCAGGCCAGGAGCAGCTCGTAATTCACCGCTGGCCAGAGGTCAGCGTCAACGGCAGGAAAGGACACGGTTTGGAAACGTCATGGGAGATGTGGGTCAGAGCAGCGAAAACGTTTGCGGCATTGGCGCAGAGCGCGAAGCTTCCAATCGGTCGGCTTGACCCTGCCGGCAGACACACCCACCCTGCGGAAGACGAGCACGGTTGGGCCGTCCCTGTTGTCTATCGATGGATGCCCGGCGCCGAGCCATTGCGAAAAGTCATCATGGTCACAACGGACGGCCGCCTCCACGCAGTGCGACACACTGCCGGATTTGCCACACTCGGAGAGGTGACGGCAGCAAGCGCGTGGGGCCAGGCCGAGGTAACACCCATGGAAGGTGAAACGTTCTCGGCTGCACTGGCCTCGTACGTCACAGCCCACGCGCTGCCGGCCCACTGATGTGCCGAACCTCACGAACTAGACGACGGCCGGCAGCTCTCTCGAGATCGAAAGCCTCCTCGTCGCAGTCAGAGGGCGAGATCCATCGCGCCCAGATCGATGCAGTCAGAGCGCAACGAGAACGCGTCCAGAAGGCGCATGCGCATCTGACTGTGAAGATGGCGGCGATGCTCGCGTTCGTCGGTGTTGCTCTGTTGGCTGTTATCGACCCGAACGGGTTCCTTGCCCGCGACGAGGTGAGTGTTGGCGCGCGGTATTGGGCGATTTTCGCGGTCGGGTTCGCGCTGCTCGTCGGGTTCATTGCGCTCACCTTGGGTGACTTCCCTGGGCGCAAAGGAATGGCGGCGCTCGAGTCCGCGATCCTCAGCGGCAGCCCGGAGGACCTACTCATCACGGAGCTGGCACAGGCTCGATATGAGGCGCGCATGTTCGCTCATCGAACGACCGCCGTGATCGTGTCGTACACGGTGACGCTGACGGCCGTGGTCGTGGTGATGCTGTTGGGCATGTTCAGCGACCGCGTTTCTTGAGACGCCGGGGCGCTCGGCGGGCTGTTGAGCACTGACAGCAGCGGTAGTTCCTTCCCGCACCCGTTGGACGGTCGATCGCCTCCCCGGGTGTTCGCCGTCACCAGCGACATCAACGTCGCAATCGAAGTGCGTTGAGTCAAACGCTCAGGTCGGCGAGGACCGGAGTATGCCCCGGCTACGCTGCACGAATGAAAGTACGAGCGCGCGCATTGACTGGGCTGATGACCATTCCCACCGAGGACCGGCTCCCGGTGATCGCCGACGGCCTGCGGCTGTTGGTCGAGCACATCACGGAGCTGCAGGCGAGCGCTCAGGTGTTGAGAGGTGCAGGCCGAGATCGCTCGGCGAACATCATCGATGGCGTGCTCGCGGAAGAGTGCGCAAAAGTCTTGATCCTTCTCGAGCGAAACGACGCAAGACCACACTCGCCGACTACTCCGGCCTCCCACCGAGCACAACAGAACGATCCAGCGGCCCACCCCGCTGACCTGGCCCACTCGTACTTTCTACCTCTCCTATAGAAGAGGTACCGCACCACCGAACAGACCGTCGCGCCCGAAACCACGGCGCGGCGGTCTTCTGCACGCCAGAACGCTGCCACCAGACGACTCCAGACCACTTGGCAACGCAAAAGGCCCCCGATTCCTCGGGGGCCTTTCGTTTTCGGAGAGTTTCGCGAACTGATTCACTCAGTTTCGCAAACTCCCCTCCGGTGGGGACTTTGCGAATCTCATCTGGGTTCTACTTTCCGCGGGTCTCAGACCGCCGGTTTTCCGCGGATCCTCCGCTAAGGTTCGAGAATTCCTCTCGATACAAATGCATGTACGCGGCAGCACCCTTGCTTGCTTGCTCGGTTGGTTGCCTGCGGGCGGGCTAGTCGCGCTGAAAGAGGGCATTGGTGGAAACGTTTGACGGTCTCTCTGCGCGCCGTCGGCGGAGCGTCTGCATGCGACCATGGCCGCCATCCGCAACGACGTTCAAATGGACTCAACTTCGCTTGCTGACATCGCTGTCGCCCATCGGAGCGCAACGAGTCCTGAGTCGCTTGCCCAACTCGCATCGGTGATCACATTGGCCAAGAAACACCGGCAGACGCTTGGCTTCCTTCCCGACGCGGCATTCTCTGCCGCAGCTGAAAGCGGCAACCTGGTTGTCGCCCACGCATCAGACGTACTCGTCGGGTACGCGCTGTACCGGATCACTCGGTCGACGATCAAGCTGACTCACGTGTGTGTGGACCACAGCGCGCGTGGGCGACAGCTCGGCCAGGCACTGATCTGGCAGGTTGTGTCTGCGCACCCTCACTCGACCGGCGTCATGGAGAGCGCTGGCCTGTCTCCGTTGTCGGAGGCGGCTGGGCGCAGCGCGAAGGGCCTCCCTTAAACCCTGTGGTTCCAGCAGCTGGGTGGGCTCGACCTGTGGTATCAGTTCCCAAACACCGCTCGCTTTGGCCAAATGCCGCTGCGATCAGCAGCTCCCTCCCTCTCTCCTCAGTCGCTGGCCAACCTCGCGGCGAATTCGTTCTCCACGTCGATGTAGTGGTCGTTCGCGACGTCGTACACGACCTCGTGGATCGTACCGCCGGCGAAGGCGAATCGGCCCAGCTGGGTGCGGATGCGCGCGGTGTTGACGGCCTGATCGTCGATGTATGACGTGAGTTCGCCGAGCGCCTCGCCGTGCTCACCGTTGCCGTCCTTGACGAATCCGACACCGCCGACCATCGGCGGGGACTCGTGAGTTCTTCCGGCCTTGGCCGAGGCGCAGCTCACAAACGTCGTTGCGCCGGTTGAGACAGATTCGGTTTCGGTGGTGAGCTCTGAGCCGTCGTCGAGCGCAAGTGTCAGTGGGAGCGCCTGGTAGAGCGATCGACCAGCTCAGAATCGATCGTTTGTGGCGTTGCCTTTGGGCAAAGCGAAGTCCAACGACGCGCCGCTGCGCCTACCCAAGCCCCTAGATAGAGCGATTCGAGTCGGTGGGGCGTTGACCGATTGAGACCGTCCTGCAGCTTTCGGGACGCTCGGCCTTCCGGCGCTTTGGCACCCGAAAATGATCGGTTTTTAGAGCGATCCACGTCGAGCATCGACGTCGAATCGGCCGACGGCCAGTATTGCCCGCGTCTAACTGTTCCCAGGCGGCGGTTCGGCTTCGAAGGTGCCGGCGCTATGCACGATAGTTGGGGGCTTCAATCACAGCTTCGAGATGATGTGGATGGGACTCTGTGAGTCCCGCAGCGGTGATCCGTATGAATCGCGCGCGAGATTTGAGGTCGCTGACGTCGCGGGCGCCGACATAGAACATCGACTGCCGAAGTCCTCCGACGAGCTGGTGAAGGACGTCGCGAAGCGCTCCGCTATACGGTATCCGCCCCTCGATACCCTCGGGGATGAGCTTGTCGTCCGATCCGACATCGGCCTGGAAGTAGCGGTCTTTCGAGTACGAGGTGCGTGCACCACGGGTCTGCAACGCACCGAGCGACCCCATGCCGCGATAGCTCTTGTACATTCTGCCGTCTACCGTTAGGCGCTCGCCCGGACTCTCCTCCGTGCCAGCCAGAAGCGAACCGAGCATCACGGTATCGGCGCCCGCGACGAGAGCTTTCGCGATGTCACCCGAGTACTGCAGGCCCCCATCAGCGATGATGGGCACTCCCGCCTGCCGCGTGGCCAGAAAAGCCTCGTATACGGCGGTGATCTGCGGAACGCCCACACCCGCGACGATGCGCGTTGTGCAGATGGATCCGGGACCGACGCCGACCTTGACGGCATCGGCCCCCGCCTCGATGAGCGCTCTCGCACCGTCGCGGGTCGCAGCCTGCCCCCCGATCACGTCGACACCGTCGAAGGCGGGATCCTCCTTGATCTTTCGGACCATGTCGATCACACCCTGGCTCTGTCCGTTGGCGGTGTCGACGACGATGACATCTACACCCGCTTCGAGAAGAGCACCAGCCCGCGCCCAGCCATCGCCGAAGAACCCGATGGCGGCGCCGACGCGCAAACGCCCGACATCGTCCGTGGTCGCTCGGGTATCCGCGCCACCCTCTGAACAGGGTTCCGCCTGCTTGACCTGGTCGACCATCGACGCCTGGTCGGAGATCGAGAGATTTCGATGCAGAATTCCGAGTCCGCCGAGCCTGGCCATCGCGATCGCCATCGTGGCCTCCGTGACCGTGTCCATCGCCGCCGAGAGCAGTGGGACGCCAAGGGAGACCCGCCTGGTCAATCGGGACCGGGTATCGACCTCACTCGGAATCACATCGGTATGCCCCGGGAGGAGCATCACGTCGTCATAGGTGAGCCCAATCGGGCCAAAGGGCTCGTGATCAACCGAAGGATCGGTCTCTCGGTTCATGATGCGCTTCTTTCACAGGGGTCGGAGGGGACGAACGTGCCGGGCGGGGCGGTCTGCTATCCGGAGGTCGCGATCCGCAGGAGGAGACGGTGGAGCGTCTCCCGCTGTGGCATGGACAGAGCGTGCAGCAGCTCGTCCTCGATGCCGGCCAACCGCTCGAAGGTGGTGTCAAGCACGACAGTGCCTTCGGGTGTGAGCGCGACGATGTGACGCCGCCGGTCTGCATGGTCTCGGCGTCGGAGCACGAGGCCGCGCTCCTCCAGCTCGTTGAGGAGTCCCACGACGTTGCTGGCATCCAGTCCGAACACGCGCGTGATGTCCTGTTGCGCCAAATCTCCGCGCTCCTGCAGGAGCGTGAGCACCAGGAGCTGTCGGTGGGTGATGTCGCCGGGTTGCGCCGACGCATCCAAAGCTCGCCAGCCGGCTCGCGCCAGATAGCTGACGAGCGGAAGCGTGCGGCCGTTTGCCATCCATGTCATATCGTTGGTCTACCGTCAATCATTTGCTGTCCACAAACTATCACGACCGCCATGCTGAGAAGCGGGGGTCATGTCCCGTCTGCGCTGGCTACCCACCCGTCTGGACGCGGCGCGCAACATCTCCGGGTGCGCTCACACTCGCTTGAGCGCTGTGCCGCGGCGCCAGATCTGGCGGATGTTGAGCGTGTCGGAGATGTCCGTGGTGGGGTCGCCGTCGACGAGGAGGAGGTCGGCGCGCAATCCCTCCTGGATCCGTCCGCGGTCAGTGAGCCCGAAGCGGCGAGCGGGTGTCGCGGTGGCCGCGCGAAGCGCTTCCACCGGCGTGAGGCCGGCCTGGACGAGCATCTGAAGTTCGTGATGGACGCTCGCGCCATGAGCCATGCCGCCGAGCGCAGGTAGCGGGAAGGAGACGTCTGTGCCGACGAGGATGTCGACACCTGCCGCGTGTAGCGCCTTGATCGACGCGAACACGTCATCGAGATCGCCCTGGGGGTAGCAGTTGTAGCTGCCGTTCAAGGTCGCGATCCAGGATTCGTCGAGCGATGAGTTCACACGGGGGTCCGCGGCGAACTCGGTTGCCGTGATGCCCATCATGGAGGCGTTCAACACCAGGCACGGAACGATGAAAGCACCGGACGCTGCAACCTGGTCGATGACCGCCTCGGAGTGGGGCCCGTCCATGAACAGGTGCACCAATCCGTCGATGCCAGCGTTCACCGCCGTCATCGTTGCATCAATGGTCAGGGTGTGTGCGACGGTGAGGAGCTGGAGGCGATGCGCCTCCGCGACGCCCGCCATGACGACGTCGTCTCCAAGGAGCGGAAGCCCCGGCGCTCCCTCGACCGTTCCATCGTCGATCATGAACTTGATGTAGTCCGACCCGGTTGCAGCGAGCTGGGGGATGAACGCGACGGCTTCTTCCGGAGTCGTGGAGAACGGCATCACGATGTCCTGCCAGGCATTCGCGCCGTCAGCGTCGTCGGCGTCCGCCCAGGGGGCGTCGTCACCCTCTTCCCCGTGGTCGCTACCCATCAGTTCGCTCGGGTGACCGCCGGGAGGGGTGATGCCGAATCCCGCGGAACGGACGTCGGCGAGGCGGTCGTCGTCCGTGATGCGGGCTCGATTGTCCCGGGTGAACATGCCCTGCATCTCCAACTCGGTGGTCACGCCGAACGACAGCGCGAGTTCGAGCCCCTCGACGGACGTGTGGACGTGAGAGTCAATGAGCCCGGGAACCAGCGTGCCCCCATCGGCGTCGACGACCCGCGCGTCGCTCGGCACGGCATCGCCGACGTCGACGATGCGTCGATCCTCGATCACGACGGTGGTCGCGTCGAGGATCCGTTCGCCGTCGAACACTCGGGCGTTGATGATTGCGGTCTGCACAGTGGTTCCTTGTCTCTCGGGAATGTCTCGCTCGGCAGTCTATACAAAAAAGTAGTGACTACGTATTTTGAGTGAGTTTAATTTCGAGACTGATACGCGTATGCCGTAGGCTGGCACCATGGCGGAGACGGGTGGATTGCGGGAGCGCAAGCGTGCACAGACGAGACGCGCTTTGCAGCAGGCGGCGATCACGCTCTTCCTCAAGCGCGGCTTCGATCAGGTCACGGTCGCCGAGATCGCCGATAAGGCGAACGTCGCCCTGACGACGCTCTTCACGTACTACCCGGCCGGGAAGGTCGCCCTCGTCTTCGACCGCGAGGAGGACCGGGGAGCGGCACTCACCCAGGCCATCGAGCATCGTCCCGCCGGCACCGATCCGTTGAGCGCAGTGGAGGCGTTCATGGCCAGCCGTCTACCATTCGCGGGCGACCACGGCGAACGAAGCGAGCTCCTGGACCTCATTTACTCCACCCCGCAGCTGCGCGCCCACGTCCGCCAGAACTGGATCGATTGCGAAGACATCCTGGCGACAGAGCTCACCGCGAACGACGGGCTCGACCAGTCGGAGGCCCGGGCACTGGCCCGATTCATCCTGGAGAGCCCGGACATCGCCGCACGAGAACCGTCACCGGGTGCAGCACTGCAGACGACCTTCACCAACCTCCGTCGCGGCTGGGGCCTCTGAACCAGCGACCCGCCTCGCCTGCTCCGAACCGTCAAACCAAGCCTTCGACCCCAGATTCAGGTCGCGGAATGGGGCTCATCGACGCCTCATTTCTAGCCGAATTCATGTTGCGTCGGTCTGGTCATCCCTACTGAGGACCATGCACAATTTGGACATCGGGATTGTGCTGATCGTTGCACTCATGCCCGTCTCGGCGTTCCCTCTGCTTATTACAACGGAGGGTACCGAGGGAACCTCATCCAAGGGGGCCCGTGGGCAAAGTGGGCTGTCCCGACCAAGCACAGGTTGGTCGCCCGGACGTGAGTGCCGCTGCGGGTCCAGGGGCATCTCACCCGGATCGGGTCTACCCGGCAGTCCGCTACCTTCCTTGACTGGTGGGGACGGCTTCGCGGTTGGCGCGAACGATGTTGGAGAGGGGTATCGCATGGTTGAGGTGCAGCGTCAGGTCCTACCGATCGCAGATGCGAAGCAGATCGGACTCACGACCTACACGACGACCGACCCGGACACGAGCTTCCCGCCGATCGTCCCGCTCCGCCCGCCGAAAGACGCCCCCAACGTGCTCGTCATCCTGCTCGATGACGTCGGCTTCGGGGCGTCGAGTGCGTTCGGCGGACCGTGCGCGACACCGACGGCCGAACGCCTCGCGGCGTCAGGTTTGAAGTACAACCGCTTCCACACCACCGCACTGTGCTCGCCGACCAGGGCGGCATTGCTCTCCGGTCGCAACCATCACGCGGTCGGCATGGGAGCGATTACCGAGATGGCTACATCTGCTCCGGGCTACAACTCGCTCCGCCCGAACACGTGCGCGCCGCTCGCTGAGATCCTTCGTCTGAATGGGTACTCGACTGCTCAGTTCGGCAAATGCCATGAGGTGCCGGTCTTCGAGTCGAGCCCCATCGGGCCGTTCGACCATTGGCCGCACCCTGGCGGCGGATTCGAGCACTTCTATGGCTTCATCGGAGGCGAGAACAACCAGTGGCACCCAGCGCTGTACGAGCAAACGACGCCCGTCGAACCGTGGGGGACGCCGGAGGAGGGCTACCACCTGATGAGCGACCTCGCCGATCACACGATCCTTTGGATCAAGCAGCAGAAGTCAATGGCGCCCGACAAGCCGTTCTTTACCTACCTCGCGCCGGGCGCGACGCACGCCCCGCATCACGTCCCGCAGGAGTGGATCGCGAAGTACAAGGGACGGTTCGACGGCGGTTGGGATGCCCTCCGCGAGGAGATGTTCGCCAGGCAGAAGTCGCTCGGCGTCGTCCCGCAAGACGCCGAATTGACGGCGAGGCCGTCGGAGATTTCCGCCTGGGAGGACCAGCCGGAAGCGCTCAAGCCTGTGCTGGCTCGCGAGATGGAGGTCTACGCGGCCTTCCTCGAGTACGCGGACCACCACGTGGGCCGGGTAATCGACTCGCTCGAAGACCTCGGAATCCTCGAGGACACGCTCGTCTATTACATCATTGGCGACAATGGCGCCTCCGGCGAAGGCACGCTCATCGGGACGACGAACGAGATCATGGTGTCGGAGGCGCCGGATCTCTCTACACCGGAGTGGCTCATCGACCGCATCGACGAGCTCGGTACCCCGAAGGCGTACAACCACTACGCCGTCGGCTGGGCGCACGCGATGGACACGCCGTACCAGTGGACCAAGCAGATCGCCTCGCACTTCGGCGGCACCCGCAACGGGACGATCGTCCACTGGCCGTCGAAGATCAAGTCAGCAGGGGAGATCCGCACCCAGTTCCACCACGTCATCGATCTGGCGCCCACCGTGCTCGAAGCGGCAGGCATCCCGTTCCCCACCTCTGTGAACGGCGTCCAGCAGGAGCCGCTGCACGGCGTAAGCATGGCTTACAGCTTCGACGATGCGCAGGCGGCGGAACGTCACGAGACCCAGTACTTCGAGATGATGTGCAACCGCGGGATCTACCACAAGGGATGGACGGCGGTCACGAAGCACGCGACCCCGTGGCAGTTCTCCGGTCGGAGCGAAGATCTCGAAGCCGACGTCTGGGAGCTCTACGACACGAACACCGACTGGACGCAAGCGCGGGACCTCGCCGCTGAGCAACCCGAGAGGCTCGCGGCGCTGCGGCGGCTGTTCGACATCGAAGCGGTCAAGTACAACGTGCTGCCCCTCGAACCGCGCTTCGCTGAACGGTTCAACCCGGAGCTCGCCGGCCGGCCGAACCCGGTGATCGGGAACTCGCAAATCCTCTACGGCGGCATGCACCGCCTGCAGGAGAACGTCGTGATGAACCTCAAGAACAAGACCCATTCGGTCACCGCCGAGATCATCGTCCCGGACGCGGGTGCGGTCGGGGTGATCATCGCCCAGGGCGGTCATACAGGCGGCTGGTCCCTCTTCACCCTCAACGGCGCGCTGCGCTACGCCTACAACTTCACCGGCGCGCGGATGTATACGATCGGCAGCGACACGCCCCTCCCGGCGGGGACCCACCAGGTGCGCATGGAGTTCGTCTACGACGGCGGCGGCATCGGCAAAGGCGGCGATGTGACGCTGTACGTGGACGGAGCCGCGGTCGGCCGGGGGCGCGTCGACCGGACGCACTGGGGCATCTTCTCGATGGACGAGACCACCGAGGTCGGGAGCGACGCCGGTGCACCCGTGACCGAGGACTACGGGCCGTCCGGCAATGAGTTCACGGGCACCGTCAGCTGGGTGCAGCTGGACATCGACCCGGCCGCCGAGGACCACGACCACCTCATCTCGCCGGAAGAACGCTTCCGAGTGGCGATGGCCAAGCAATAACTCGTCCACCCGGCTCCGTTCTCTCGATTAGGTCGAACGTGAGAAGCGCTTGGCAACCGTGGCCGACTGACTTAAGGTATGTACGTTGAGGTCGGATTGACTCGGTCGCTCGGCTGGATGTTGTAAAGACGAAGGCTTCGGCTGCACTTGCAACCTGTGTAGCCGTTCTCGCTGTTGTCGTCTGCGTTCTGGCAGTGACGGTGAAGCTCCCGACGCTCGACATGATTGCTGGAGGTGGCCGGCTGTTGTTGGCGGGCGCGCCGATCGGTGCCGGTCTTGCGTCACAGAAGAGATCGACCACATAACAGCGGTCCCAGATGGGCTCCACCCGACGCACGTCGATCGGCTCCGCCTCGAAGGCGAGTTTCGCGCGCGAGTCATCTATTTACACCCACCGGTTCCACCTCCAAAAGCGACGTGCCTGTGCTGCGCGGGTGGATGACCTACCGACAAGCACCAGCGTGCGCGCGGTAGGCACCGGCATCGTTCAGCGGGAACCCTTCCGAGTTCGCCGCCAGTGCACTGCGCCAGCGAGAATCAGGGCAATTCCCCCGAAGAATGGGAACGCGACGTTGAATCCACCTTTGGCAAGTTCGGGTGCCGTCGAAGCGCCGCTGACAGGTGGCGTGGTGCTGGTCGGGGTCGTGGACGGTGGTTCCGTTGGGGTGGTTGCGGTGAGAATGATCGTCGCGTCCGCCGGCGGAGAGGTCACGGTGCCACCGTTCCCGGAAGCGGTCGCGATGTTCGTGACTGAACCCGCGGACGTGTCCGCCGCGGTCACAATATACGAGCCGTGACAGACCGTGCTCGAACTAGGCTGGTCTGCCGGCTGCAGGGTGTCGCTGTCGCAGGCAACTCCGGAGAGTTTGTTGTCGACGACAGCGATGTCTGTGACGGTCGTGGGCGATTCGTTGGAGACGATGTATTCGTACAGGACGGTGTCACCCGTCGTGTAGGGGGCGCTGTCATCGACGTGCTTCTGCAGGGATAGCGATACGGGACTGCCGAGCGGCGTGGTGACTTCCGAAGGAGGCGAATTGACCGCTCCGCCCGGGCTCGTGCCGGTGGCGATCGCCGTATTGACGACGTAGCCGCGTGCCACGTCCGCAGTCGTGACCAGGTACTCGCCGGTGCAGGTGACCGATTCGCCGACACCGAGAGTCGTGGTCGGGCAGCTGATTGAAGCGACGAGTGGGTCCGCGATCGTCAGATCGGTGAGGGGCCCGCCGCCGCTGTTGGTGGCGACGAACTCGTACGGGATGGTGTCGCCGATGCCGTACACGGGGGGCGGCCCGGGGTGGACGGTGACTTGTTTGACCAGGTCCAGCGCGGGCAGCGGTTCGAGGGCTTGCACTTTTACCGTGCGGATCAGGTGCACGTCGGTGAATCCGCCGGTGGAGGCCGCGAAGCCGAACTTGTATGTCGCTGGCACTGGTTGTGGTGCGTCGAAGGCGAGCACCTGCTGTGGCCCTGCGCCGAAATCGACTGAGACCGTGACCTGAGGGTCCGGCGCTGGAGTGATCACGATGGTTACGGTCCGTTTCGACGGCTCGAGAAGCGCGGCCGCGTCGGCTGCAGTGGTTCCCGCGGGAATGCTGGTCAACGGCCCGTGCAGTTGTCCGGGCAACATTGACGGCCACGGGCTGGTTGTCGACGAGTTCGATGTGGTCGCGGCGAGGAAGCAGTAACCGTCCGCACCGTCACCGGGTCCGCGAACGGTGACCATGTTCGTGCCTGGGGCAGGGGCTCGGAACCCGGTGCCTGCTGGTGAACGCGTCGGGCAATTCTGTCCGCGATGCTCCCAGTCCCCGAAGTAGTTGCCAAGCACATCCATCCCGATGCCGAGATAGCCGTGATTCACTCCGGGTATGAGGGTGTTCGCTGGGTTGTCGTCTGGGAGTTTCTGCGCGTATCCGAGGCTCCCACCGAATGCTCCGGGGTCATCGAGGGTTGCGGCGCCGTCGACGAGGAAGAAGGAGATGCCGTCCGCGGGAGCGGGCGTTTGGGTGCCGCCATACTGCCACTGCTCGAACGAGATTTCCACACCGCTGGTCGAGGGAATCGGTTGCGCGGACAGGACAGCGCCCGCCTGATTGTTCGACGCGTCCGTCAACCGCAAGTACCCGTCCGGCGCGCCGCCCTGCGGCGGTACAGGCCCAGTGGCGGTCGCCGCGCACCCGGACAGGACGTGTGCGCCGGCCGCCGGCTCGGGACCGACCGGAGCACCGGTCAGACACGCCGACCCGTACCCGTCGATCGACGGGATCACGGCAGCACCACGAAAGTCCTCATCCAACAGGACGGGGCCTGCCGGTTGCGCCACGGCAGCCGCCCCACCCGTGAAGATCAGGGCGAGCAGCATCGCACCGGCCAACGCACCTACGTGCCTCGCCCGGCGAAGACCAGC
This sequence comes from Plantibacter lichenum, assembly GCF_050587525.1. Taxonomy (NCBI): domain Bacteria; kingdom Bacillati; phylum Actinomycetota; class Actinomycetes; order Micrococcales; family Microbacteriaceae; genus Plantibacter; species Plantibacter lichenum. The sequence continues at coordinate 634,897 of NZ_JBOBFT010000001.1, forward strand.
CCGGTCGACCCCCTCGGTCATAGGCCATACAGTACACGTCATCCGTCGTGACGCGACAGGGGCGTCTTGAGGGATTCGGCGGCGAAACCTCGCCAACAGCGCGCACCACCGGAACGAAATCCTTCAGCGTCGGCAGACACGTACTCGTTTCCGAGAGGCCTGCAAAGCTCATGGCCATGCCCGTCGTCACTCCGACAGACGCGAAGATCCTTGGTCGCGCCTACGACAATCAAGTCGACGTTGCGATCGCACGATGCGATCGCGGCCCCGAGCTCTTCCTCAGCACCAAGACCATGGTGTCGTCGTTCGGTAAGAACCTCAGCAACCGGTTCGAGGAGGCCTACGGCGACGCGGGCAACCTCCGGACCTGCTACCCCCTCGCCGCCGTCCAATTCCACGTCAGAGTTCCTTCGTAGTTATTGAGTCGTCAGTCAAGGCGATGCTTAAGGTATGCTCGACTCAACGGGTTGTCAACTGACCAATCAGTAAATAAGATCGGGCGTATGGTCGTCCGCAACCCAGAGGATAAGAAGCGCAGCCTCCTCGAGGCCGCGCTAATCGAGTTCGCCGCAAAGGGACTCGTTGGCACCCGCACTGAGGACATTGCTTCCAGGGCGGGATGCAGCGCCGGACTGGTCTACACCTACTTCGGCAGCAAAGAAGGGCTCTTTGACGCCGTCCTCGACGACATCACCGCACGCACCGTTGAATTCATGCCGATCACACCCGAAGACCTTCCCGGGTATGCCGCGCGGCTCTACGAGGCCGGCGCCCACTCCGCGGACGTCGACCGCTTCGCGGGATGGTACGAACTCCAGCGTGGCCCCGACAACGCGTCCCGCCTCGCCGTCGAAGAGGCGACGCGCAAGAAGATTCAAGCGGTCGCTGCCGCGCTCGACGAGGGCACGATCGAGAGCCCCCTAGCAGCTCCTGAGCTGGTCCTGACCGTGCAGACCATCGCCCGAATGTGGGCGCTGCAGCCCCGCGAAATTGTCAACGCGGTAGGAGGCGACCTGGATTCTCGCAGCAAAGCAGTGCGCACCGCCGTCGAATCCCTAGTCACCAAAAACTGAATGCCAGAAGCCTGGTAGCCACAAACGATAGTCTCGGCAGATCAGCGACTCCGCCGCTGGTCAGGACGCTCCGACAGGTTTCGTGAGAACGACAAAAACGTCACCGAGGCCCTCATCGAGGAGCTGGGCGGGAACTAGCCCGCCCCGCTCCAGCACTCGCTCTGCGGCTCGAGAACCATCATTTACGACCTGAGGCCCACCTGTCTCAGCAACGTACGGCAAGTTCAACTGGTCATTGCACCGGGTCTGTTTCCGAGGGTATCGCGGCTGGGTCGGTGGTAGTGCGGTGGGCTTCGTAGCTGGCGTACGAGGTGGCCCATTTGAGGACTTTGCGGGGGCGCTCGTTGATACGTCCGGCGAAGGTGTCGAGGTCCGCCGGGGTGAAGCGGCGGAGGTCTGAGCCCTTGATGAGGTATTGGCGAAGGAGCCGGTTGGCACATCGGCGAATGCTGTCGTGAGCGCGATGCGCACAGCGTCGGCTTTGTATCCGTCGGGAGGGGTACGTCTTTCACGAACCGTGTGCTCCGTTCAACGAGCGTCGCTACGGCAGAGGGCCGTTTACCCATCACGAGGTCACCCTCCCAATGCCCGGTCATGTCTGGCTTCGACACCCGCTGGCCGGGCAATGATGGGAACCATGTTCTTCAGCCTTCCCCGACCGTGCCCTTTCTTGCGTTTCGGACGGCGCAGGCTGCGGTGCCGCGCTGTACGGGTTCACGAAGCTGCACGGGCAGATCCCCGGCGGTCAAGCCGAGTATCTGCGGGTGCAACGCGCTGACGCGAATTGCATCGTGGTCCCACCTGACGGTCCTCACGACCAGTTCCTGTTCCTCAGCGACATCTTGCCAACCGCCTGGCAGGGTATCCAGCTCGCCGACGTGCCAGACGGCGACAGCGTCACCGTGCGCGAGTGATGCTGTCATGCTTGCGAACCCTGCTTTCGTCATGGCATAGGGCATGAGGTTAGGCGACGGGGCATCGCCTTGAACGGAGCTCGTGGTGATGATGGAACCGCCAGCTGGAATGTGCGGAACGACCGCTTTGCTCAGGTGGAAGAACGCGCTGAGGTTGGTCGCGAGCGTGTGGTCCCACTCCTTGTCCGGGATCTCGTCCAGGCTGTTCCGCGTCATCTGATACGCGGCGTTGCTGACGAGGACATCCACGCGGCCGAGCCGGACGACAGTCCGCCGGATGATGTCGCGACAGTGATCTGGATCGGTCAGATCGCCCGAGACGCTGAGTGCGGACTGTCCGCCCCGAGACCGTGTCAGCGGCGTCTTCGCCCTCGCTCAGATAGCTGACGATGATGTCGGCGCCCTCCCTTGCGTAGGCGATCGCCACGGCCTTGCCAATGGGGGTACCCAGGTAAACCGAGAAGCACGCGAGATGCGAGGGGTTGATGCGTTCGACGGCAGAGCATGCCTGTCCGCTGATGGATATACTGCGTTCCACGAATCGGGCCGAACAGCTCGTGAGCTCAGCTGTCGGCGCTCCGGTTCCAGCAGCGTCGGTGAAATACGCTGGTACTCTGGGAGCGGAGTGATGCGTCTGTCATCGATACGCGCGATGTCCTCCCAGTGCACAAGGAAGCTACCTCGGTGCCGCCAACGCAAGGACCGGGCGATGAGGGCGGGACATTCATCGTCGTGCCGTTCGTCACCGAGGAAAGGGGCCGCCGCGTGCGGGCTCACCACGAGGCCGACAAGCGTGGCATCGGCGAGTGGTCCGCTAGGGCGCCCGTCGAGAACGAATCGTGCATCGATCTCGAGGCCGACGGCACGACCGCCAGCATCCAGCGCCTCCCCGTGGAGCAGGTCACGCAGGATCATGGCGGCCTCCGGGGATGCGGGAGATGATGCGATCGCGGATCCACCGCTCCACCCAGGTGACGTCGAGGGTTGAACCGGCGACGCCGAGCCGCACGGTGATCCCGATCTCGGCGATCCGATCCCAGGGGATGCGGTGGAGTCGAGGGCGCTCCCTGTCGTGTGGAAGCGCCCTCAACCTCCACTCTAGAAGCCAGGGCAACATGTGGGGCCACATCGGTCGGACATTGTCAGCGCGGTCGCGTAGTCTGCGAGTAGCCGCTTTGGGTGGGTTTCGCAGTTGCAGGACCGCCGTCATGTCGGCGAAACAAAGACGAGGCCGTTCATGGGCACGATCACGTATGGCTCCGCTAACCAAACTGTTTCGCTTGATGATGATGTGCTGGCGCACATCAAGGCTGTCGCGGTGATGAAGTTGCGGCGAAATGAATCCTTCACGATCTCTTGGACTCGCACTCCGCCGCACACCGGTCGGGTATCGATCTGGGTGCACCCGTCGATTTCGTTGCAGTTCGAGTTTGAGAGCGCCGAGCGCACGGAACTGGACCGCGGGCTGCTCGAGGAACTGATGCAGCACGCGAACCAGACCGGCGATCTCCGCGTCGCCCTTCCCTCTGCGTCGGCCGACACCTCGATCTGACCTGTCCTGCGCTGGCTTCTCGCCAATCGATGCAGTTCGCTACGCGCATGCAGACCGCGCGTCACGTGCAGCTCCTGGTCGCGCCCGGAAGTTCGCACGAGCCCGCGTGCTATAGCTTGCCCGGTGCCGCTTGGCAATGCCCCCCTGCTGCGCGTCCTGGTGACGTACTGTGCTGATTCAAGGAAGAAGGGGACGAGATGGTGGGTGTGCTTCGAATCGGGCCAGCCGTCCGCTATACCTTCAGCGATGAATCCCTCGCCTACCTGCAAACGGTGATGGTCAGTCATCTGTTGAACCATAACCCGTTCACACTGCATGTGCAGCACGGCCACGTGGAATCACCCACCACGATCGCAATCACCGAAAAGACACCGATCTTATTCTTCTTCGACAGCGAGCAGCCACCCCAGCTCGATTCCGCTACGGTGCGGTGGATGAGCGAGGAGATCGACCTCACCGGTTCACTGCACTTCACCGCACACTGATTCGAGTGCCCCCCAGTCAGACGTTGCGGATCGGAGTGTCTGGGTGATCACTTTCTGGCATCAATTCCAGTCCAGCAGTCGTATAAGAGCGCTCGATCATCGCATTTAACCAAGCCCGGTTGAGGGTAATCTGCCGTGAACCGTCGTAGTGGAATGCCAACGGAATGCCGGTCTCAATCCACATCGCGACTTGGCCGGAGCCCTGATCGACGCCGACGTTCCACGACAACAGGAACGGTTCGGCCTTGCGTAGCTTGGACACGATCACGAGCTGCACGTGCGCCAATGCTCGATCGTCCATCTGGAACCGGTCTTGGCCGTATCGCAAGGATCCCATATCTCCACGCTCATCTCCGGGCGCGCTCGCCCGACGCCAGACTACCCGGCCACAACGTGCAACCGGCTCATTTTTGTATTGAGCCCATGAGGTGTCCCCTCCGGGCGTCGGCATCTTGCACATGCCCGATGCCCCCCCGAATGGGGACTCTTCTGACTGTGCTCCTCTCGTTTCGCCTCATATTAGGGGTTGCCCTGCACGGGATGACCTTGCAGGGCATCCGTGCGAGACGGCACGGCCGGGCGGTCTCGCCTAGTCTGAGGCGGTGAGTGTGGGGACAGCGACGACAGTACTCGTCTGGGTTTCGGCGGCGGTTTTCGTTGCTTGCGTGGTGTTCTGCGTGATGCGCGCCCGCAACCGGGCATGGGTCGTTGAGACGCATCTGGCCCTGCGTGCGCAACCGTTCACGAATCTTCTACTCGCCGCGTTCCTGTTGCTGTGTGCGGGGCTGGTCGGGGTCTTCGGGATCGGGTTCATCGGCCGTGGGACGCTCCTCGGGTGGGCGCTGCTTTTCGCCGCCGCCGGGAAACTCGTCCTCGTGGGATTCTTCGTCTGGGTTGCCACACGACCCTTCAACCCTTGAGTCGCTGTGCACGGCAACGACATGGGGGCACGGACCGCATCCAATCCAAGACTCCCGCCGCTTCGAACCCTGATACCGGGGCCGTCCGCTTCACCCGAAGTTGCGGGCGGTTGGCAGACACCACGTGCGGGCCCTGGGCGACGCAACGATGCTTCTCCTCCACTCAGGACCGCCGTCGCACCTCAAGGTGCGACGGCGGGAAGTGCTCGGCCGATCCGCAACCCCCATCGTCTGTGTGTCGGGTGTCGCTACAGTGCCAGGATGTCCGGTCCCCCAGCCGTAGTACTCAGTGCATGCATCCTCGACGAGTTGCGCCGGTATGGCATTGCGACTGAGTTCGTGGCGGATCTATCCGTGCCGCTCGACGAGTGGGGTGCGATCGCTGTGGCGACCGCGCCGGATATCGGCCGCAGTGTGTTCACGTTTCGGCACGACGGCTACGTGTCCGCGCTCGTGGAGGGGTGGCCGGCCACCCGCGCCGAGCGCGCGTCGCTGTCCACGCAACTCGCCGCTTTAGGCTTCCCCGACGCGCCCGACCGCTCGGTGACATCGGACACGTCGCGGCGCTCCGCCTGACGCCGCCTCCACGGCACCCATCTACGATTGCTCGCATGAGTCAGGAACGGAACTTCGACCCCACACTGGCCGATGACGCCCGCATCCGGCGACGCGGTGGTGAGCACTTGGAGCTGCGGATCCTGCATTGGCCCGATGCGGCAATGACAGCCTGCGAATTCAAGTGCGCTGGGGAGTTCGACCCGGACGTCCTCGACGCCATCGCCGGGCAACTCGAACGCCACGGCATCGCCTAACAGGGCCAAGCCGCGTGGGACCACAACGGCACATTGTGGTCCACCCCGCTACACCCGCTGAGACGTCACTGAGTCGCGCACCACGCGTGGCGGAGGCGACACACACCTCTTGCGTGCCGCCTCCTGAGGGGTGCGTGGACGCGCTGAGGACGCACCACCTGTGCAGACACTCTAGAGACAGCCCCGCACCGCCGGCAAGCCTGACGGCGTGAGTAAGCCTGGTGGCTAAGGTGCGGCATGGGGCGTCGGGGGTCCGTGACAGTCGGCCCAGAGTACTTAGCTGCCGAGGCCCTTCACCCCTCGATATCCGAGCCGCACGCCAAATGGGATCAGCAGCACTCCGAGGATCCAGACAGGGATGCCCGGCGGGTTATTTCGGCTCCCCAGATGGCGAGGGCGAGGACGGCCATGATCTCCACAACGATCGCGAGCCCAAGGAGGGCCCAAGCGTTTCCGCGGGATGGTGTGCGTTCTACCATCAGCTGATTTCCAAGCGCTTCTCCTCGATCTTCTCCTCGATGGCCCGAGACAGAGACACCCTGCGCTCTGGCGACGGCCGCACAGTGATCGACGCCCGCACCGGACCGATCCGAGGCGGGCGTCGACCGGTGAACTGCGCTACTTCTTCCAGTACGCGATCTTGACGATCCATTTGTTCAGCAGCTGGGCGCATCCCCCTGGACTGACGTCGTAGCCGAGTTTGTACAGCTGGTTGATCTTGTCCAGGCGCTTGATTACGCACTCCACCTGCGTGTTGCCGGTCACCGAGACATACTCGACGCCCGCGGCGCTCGCAGCCGGTGCCGTTGCGACTCCACCGGCAAAGATCGCCCCCGCGATGACGGCGGTCGCAGCTGCCCGGCGCAGACGCGAACGAACTGGTGTTCTCATGGTTCCCCCTTGAATTAGATGACGCTTCGAGTCTCGCGGAAGACCGAAGTCATGTGCAACTACGACAACCCGACACAAGGCGAGCGCGGTCGACGGCCCAGCGTTGGTAAGCCCCCGCGCAGAGAGCGACACCGCCGAGGAAGTGCGCGCACTCCTGGACGCAGCGCGGGAGCACTTCACCGTCGCTATCCGTGACGAGGCGCGACCCGACGCAATAGCATTCGACGCGGTCATCGGCGGCTTGCTCAACCGGACCGCGGGTCACACCGTGACGGTCACGGAGTACGAGCGAATCTCCAACGCCGTTTATTCCTACCTCGACGGATATGCCGGCGTGCATGTGGTGGCGCGCGCAGACCACGATCGCGTGGATGGACCTGCTATCTGACCTCCGGGAGGCGGACAGCGACCATTGGTATTCCCCCGCCCGCACCATTTCCAGCCTCGGCTGGGCCCTGGCCGCGGAAAAAACGCTCGTCGTTGTCGTCAACAGCGGAGACCAGCACGGGCTTCGGGCGCTCGTCCGCCCAACTGTGGAGAGCATCGCGGGGCGCAATGCGGACGTTATCGTCCATCTCCAGTGTCGTCTGCAGACTGAAGACCGAGATCTGCACCTGCACGCGACCGTCGAAGACTTCTTCCATCAGTTGGAGGCAGAACCCCCAAAAGACGCAGGCGGCTCACCAAGTCTGGCGGCTCGCGAACTCGTACCGGCTGAGGTCCAAGAGATTCTCGACCATTTCGAGGCACTGCGGATCCCGCTCAGCCACACCGAAGCGCATCTCGTAACGCGCCTGCTCGCTGAGTCGGACACCTTGCCGAGGGCGGCATCGAATGGTTCACCACGGAGTTCACCGTCCTCGTCCACTGTCTGGTCCGTTTCGCCTCCCGGAGCTTGGACCGCGGGCAGAGCATGAAGCGTTCACCCAAGTGGTTCGCCTCCAAGGCACCGTGGCCGGACGAGGCTGTACGCGCCGACGCTATTAACGACGCCCTCATGGGAAACGGCCTGGACTCCACGGTCGAAGATGAGAACGCAGGCGGCCGGGTGGGTATCCGTATCCGCTTCCACCGCTGCCGCTTCGCCATCGAAGTGAAGCGCACCGTCTCATTCCGCGACGACGACGCGCTCGTCGCCGACTACGGCGTCCAGGCGACCCAGTACACGAGTACAGACGTTCCAGTTGCGATCCTCGCTGTCGCCGACTATCACCGCCGCTCAGTCCGGATGGACCTTCCCGCGACCTTCTACCGTCCCCTCACAGCTCGACCCGACCTCTCGCCAGCACGCTCTCACCACCATCCGCATCCAGGCGACCGTCTCGACCCTTTCCACTAACTCGAACAAACGCCTCTGAAGACAAGAGGGTGGAGCGTTGCCCCCTCTGGGCTACTCCGTGGCTGTGCGATAGATTCGCGAGTGAAAGCCCGCAACTACCAGGCTGTTGGGTCACTTGGACCATGCCGAGGACGGCCTATTGAATCTCGAACCAGGGAAGACCGGTGTACCCATCCGGGTGCGTGATGGTCGTGTACCAGTTCATGAATGGATCATCTCACCGAACGTGTGAATTGGCGACGTCGACGCGAATCGAGCGTGACGCTGCGCCTCCCGGCGTCGACATACGGGCGTAGCGTCTCACGCAGCACGGCGGCGTTGTCGTCGCTGAGGTCGATTTCATAGTTCCGCCCGTCGAGGCCGAACCGAATCGTGTCGCCCGTGGCGGCGTCGAGAGTGGCTCCGTCAAGGTCGTCGACGAGCGTGATGACGGTGCGCTGTGCCTTTCCCTTCGTCGTTGAATGGTTTACCGGAAGCGTACAGAGGCCGCAGAGTATGCACTATGGCTCGCCTGTTGGGTCATGCGCGCGTCTTGCCGGTAACCAGGCCGAGGGCGCGGCTTTGTTTTGGTAGGGCGCGTCCTCCAATTCGTCGGCACCATTGGGCCCCGGTGCCGCCGTCGGCCGCTGAGCTGGCATCACCGCTCGCGACCCCAACCTTCTCGCCATCCGCTCTAGCGAGGGTCCGTCCGGTTGACTCGCACTCCAATACTCATGACGAAGGCTGCCGCAAGGATTGTCCCCCCGACGATGTGGCCCCACACCGGGTCTCGCGTGAGTCCGGTTGCCGTCGCGGCAGCCGCGCCGACGACAATCACGATGCTGTAGATCAGACCTGAGCTCCGCTGCGTGACTGGCCCACGCGACCCCGCCCCCGTCGGCTTAAGACCCCGCGGCAATGTGGCAAGGCCCGCGAGCAGCACAATGAAAACGACCGCCCCGGACAGCCCTTCAACCGTGACCTGAACACTAGAGGCGATCGCCGCCCCGCCGATCAGCACACAACCGACTAGGAGCCCCAACCAGCTGGTCGGAAAGAACGCGGTCACAGGTTGCGTTTGCATGTCCGCCATGATCATCTCGCTTCCTTTGTAGGGTGCCGCTCAGCTGCGGCACGTGTCGATGACCGGCCAGGTGAGCAGCGACGGATGCGCCTTACGCACTCCGACGCACTTCCCTTGGTTGTTAGCTTGGTTCGCCGAATCCAAGAAAATACCGGCGCCAATCGCGCACGCACACACGCAGCGATAATCGCAGCCGAAGCGGCATTGAGGCTCGACGCTGCATTTCGCGTCTCACCCTTGCTGAGGAGGATGGTACAAACGATTGCATCGCAGATGAGCTGCGGGTCGGCAACCACAGGGTAGCTGGCAACCGCGTGATCCACGGTCTGAGTGAGGATGCTCCCCTCCACTCGTTAGCTAGTGTCGAGGGCTGCCCCGTTGGCGTCAGTTGCCCACGGCGCGGCAAAATGGTTCACCACCTCACCGGCGTTGTTGACCTCGTCGACCCCGCCATCCTCGGTTGGCACGAGTGTGGCATCTTCGCCGTTCACCTGCACATCGAACTAGAAATCTTTCGGCGCCTCGGCGCCGGTGATGATGATGTATCCAGCGTTTGCGAAAGCACCGGCACCAGTGAGTGCGTACTGGCAGCCGTCTGAGGTCGAGTACTCCAATAGCCGCGCGCCTGCTTCGCTCGTGGGTACGGCGGATGTAACCGGAGTGAAGGTGGCGTTGCTCCCCGATGGTCCGTCGACGCTAAGGCCGTATTCCGGGTCGAGAGATGATGTGATCGTTTGGCCTTGCTGGTCCTCGAGCTGCCCCATTGCTTCAAGCGCGTCAACGGCAGACGACCGTTCACCGATCGCCGATGTTTTTAGGGCTTGGGCACTCGTCGATCCGGTGAAGACGATCAGCACACTCAGAGTGACCGCGGCACCTCGGCGGCGACTGAATTAGGACGGTTTCTGAGTACTGATGGGCATCGTTGCTCCTTCTTGCTCTGAAGGGTCGACCCCGATGGTGCATCGACCTTGCTGTAAAGCATAGAATTTCATACCTGCTTACCCAAGTGGCTTAAACACCAGATTTTTGATATGTCTTTCCCGCGGGGTGCTAATCGAGCCTCGCGTCGGCAAGTAACGCGGCAAGCTCACCCGGCGCGAAGGCATGAGGGCTCGTTCGTGAAACGGCTCTGGAGCAAGGAGGGCAAAGCGCATCGACGCACAGCCCTCCCCGCTAGTCCAATTACGAGGGGTCGTTCTTATCTGCGCTCGGCGGTTGGGACGAGGAGTGCAGGCCGTCAGCTCTAGGTGTTTTGCGCCGCGATTCAGGCTGAAGCGCCGCGATGATCGTTCCTATCATGGCGGCCAAGAGTGCGATCGCGTACCCGATCGGCCCGCCTGGCTCGATAAGTAGGCTCACGGCGTAGAGGGCGATGATCGTGGAGTAAGCCACGAGTCCCCACTGGAGCTGAGCGCGAGTCATTATCCGACCAAAAAGTAGAACTTGTTCTCGAAGCCGCTGATGAAGAGGCCCCCTGCAACGGGACCCAGGGCCGCGATCACCATGGCTCGTATGCCCCATTTGTTGGCTTGGTACTCGGGGTTCCGGATCCCGTTGTGGTACACGCGTTCCCCGGCGTTGACGCCCATGTTGTACGCGAGTCCGCCGCCGGAGATGACTGCTCCGATGATGACGAAGATAGGCACAGCTCTCGTGGCGTCGGCATCGAAGGCTGGATTCTCTCCCGTCGCGATTTCGACGCGCATTTCGGCCGGTGAAGGCTCGACCGCGACCGGCGTCGAGTCATCTGGGTGGACTGCATCGGCGGTTGCGGGCAGCCCGCCACCGAGGGTGATCGTGGCCGTGAGTGCCACAGCTACGCCGACTCCAGCCATTTGCTTCCTACGAGACACAATGCTCCTTTGCACATGATTTCCGCCCTCTTGGGATTGCGCTTCAGGCTACTAATAATGCATGACTCGCACAAGTATTAACATTTAATACGAGAGGTGTCGGAGTGGTGTTCTGCGTGAACTAGGTCAGGCGGGATGCCGTGGAGCTCCCTTGAGGTCGGCTCTTAGCCATCGCTTTGCTGCTCGGTACTGAGCAACGACCCAACTTCCTCGGCGTCGCAAGGACCGTGAGCTTGTTTCCCCATACGGGCGAGCAGTGAATCCTCAGCCCCGCTTCCGTGATGGACCGGAGCCCGGCCGAGGAGGGACGTTCAGGCTCGGAACACTCAGAGCGAGAGACAGCGGCCCCCGGTGGATCGAGGACCACTGTGGACCATGAGCCCCGCTGCGGGTAGCGCCACTGTTGACGCTTGCCGACCAGCTGGGGTGTGCCGTGAATGATGGGATCCTCTGGATGGTTGCGTTCGATGTTCTTCAACGGTGGCCACCCGGTCTACCACCGCAGCGATGCTGAGCGTGTCGTCGCGGCCGCTTCCCCGCCCGGGACACGCATTGAAGAATCGGCGCGCGCGGACTGGCGCTCAATGGCGGTGCTTGATGGGCATCGACACGGTCAGCCCTAGGGTGCCGAGAACTCTCAGCACGACTGCGAGAATGAAGGCCCGTGTCGCTCCGGCGGTATTCGCTCCGCTTTCGGCTTGCGTTGAGACGACCACAGCGGTTCCCGCCTACACGAGGACGATGCCGCGAAGAATTGCGCCGCCAGTCATGGCTAATCGTGTTCCCATCCAATGTTTCTAGATTGTGGTCTTCATGCCCAACAGTGTTCCACGATGTGCGTGAAGTCCGGGCCTGTCCTCGCGCCTCATCCGCAATGTCGAGGCAGACTGGGGTGCATGAGTCACGCTTCGTCGGTTGATGTTCAGCAGCGGGTTCTGAGGTACTGGTGGATGCTGGAGCTGTTCAGCCCCCAGCAGGTTCCCAAACCGACTCCGCGCGCAACTCGTCCCGCGCACCGACAGGTCATCGAATGGGGGCCGGCTGATCCGCTGCCGTGGGAGGCACTGCGACCGCCTGCACCGATCGGGAAGACACGGCGGGTCTGGCAGCACACGGTGTTTTTCGGCGTATATGACCTTGAGGCGACGTACACGCATTTGCACAGGGCATTCGGTGTGGACCGGGACGCGTACGATGAGCGGCCTGCCGGGCGGAGCGCATGCGCGGGAATTCTTATCGATGGGCAGGGCAGGCTGATTGCCGACTCCGGGGTGCTGTCGTCAGCGCTGTGGGCCGTGGCACAACTCACGGACCGTGGCGCGCAGGACCCAACGTGGGCGGACGGGTTCCCCGTAGCGGCAGCGGCATTCGTCGAGGCCGTCGACAAGCATGAAGGCACCCGACGTGAAGAAGGCGACGAGGACCTGCCCCCGGTGCAGGATGCGCCATCTCTGCTGGCGGTGCTGCGTATCGCGCAGAATGCGTCAGGCATCGCCGAAACCCCCAGTTTTGCGGCTGACGGCATCGTCATCCAGTCCGTTGCCGTGTCCGCTCAGCGGGGCGAGGACGCCGGCGACACCGACTTCCTCAACAGTTTCTTCCTCGATGACCTCGCCGCCGTCCGGGCAGATGTCACAAGCTCCAGAGGGTGCGGTGAAGCTCTCGCCGCCTACCTGACTGGTGACGGCGCACTCGAGCAGCAGCACCGGGTGGACGTGATGGTGGCGGACGAAACTGTGACGGACATGGTGGGGGTAGGTCGCCTACCGAAGGGGCGTTGGCTATCCGATCCGGCGCACGTGCTCTCCTTGAGGCAGCAGTTCGCCGTGAACCAGGCCCTCACCGATCTCGCGTCGACGAACGGCTTGATGGGGGTGAATGGGCCTCCGGGGACGGGGAAGACGACGATGCTGCGCGACATCCTGGCCGGCAACGTCGTCGAACGCGCCCGACGCTTGGCAGCGCTTGCCCGACCAGAGGACGCCTTTACCGCGACCACCCACCGGTGGACGGCGAAAGACGGGCACCCGCGGAAGGTGCGGGCGCTCCGTCCCGAATTGACCGGGTTCGAGATGGTGGTCGCGTCGGCGAACAATGTCGCCGTTGAAAACGTGACGACGGAGATCCCCGGACAGGAGGCGATTGACGCGCGCTGGCGGGACGTCGCAGACTACTTCCCTGATATCGCGACCGCGATCCTCGATAGTGACCGAGGTGACTCCTCCGAGGGTGAGGACGATGAGGGTGCGCAGGACGGTGCGCGGTCCCTCGGGGCGTGGGGGTTGGTCGCCGCGCGCCTGGGCAACAAACGCAACCGCAGCGCCTTCCATACGGAATTCTGGTTCGACAAGAAAGACCCGAAAACGAATCAACCGGTACCGGGAAGCGTCCCACGGATGCAGACCTGCCTCGCCCAGTGGCGAGACGACACCGCCGCACACACGCCGTGGCCGGACGCTCGTGTTGCCTTCGCTCAGGCTGAACGCGCCGTCGATGCGCTCATCGCGAAGCGCCGCGACATGCAGGAGCGTAATCAGCGAGTCCCCCAGGCTGTTGCGGACGAGGTGCAGCAACGAGCAGCGGCCCGCCTAGCTCGAGCCCATGTGGCGCAGGCAACCGAGGATCTCCAGTCGGGTCGTGCTACCGCTGAGCGCACCGAGCAGGCGTGGGCGGAAGCTTCTCGTGCCCGGCAGTGGCACATCGACATCAGGCCGGGGATCCTCGAGACCGTGTTCACGCTCGGCCGGGCGGTCCGGGCGTGGCGTACTGCCCTGCACCCGTTCGATGAACGTCTGCACGAGGCAGACAGGGCCAGGGCCGGCGCGCAGGCGGCCGCGCTCGACCTCGAGCACCGTCTCACCGGAGCGCATCGCGCCCTGACGGCCGCCGAGGACGCGCTCGCGATCACGACCAGCACCCTGGAGCGTCTTCGCCGACAGACCATCGCCGATAAGGACGCGTTGGGGCCGGCGTACCCGGGTGAGGCGTGGACCGGTGATGAGCGCGAGTTGCGTACGCCGTGGCTGAACGCTGAGCTCGATGAGGCCCGATCGAACCTGTTCCTCGCGGCCCTGCACCTGCACCGCGACTTCCTCGCCTGCATGGCCGGGGAGCTCTCGCACGGGCTCCGCGCCGCCCTCGACGTCGTCGCCGGGAGTGGCCCACATGGGTTGGAGCCTGCGAAGAAGCTCGCCGCATGGCAACTGTTCTTCCTCGTGGTGCCCCTGGTGTCCACGACATTCGCGTCATTCGGGCGCATGTTCGGCGACATCGGACGAGACAGCATCGGCTGGCTCCTCATCGACGAGGCCGGTCAAGCATCCCCGCAATACGCGGCCGGCGCCATCTGGAGAGCCAAACGCGTCGTCGCCGTCGGCGACCCACTCCAACTGCAACCCGTCGTGACGATCCCGCAGAAAGCTCAGCGGGACATTGCGACCGCCTATGGGGTATCCGACACATGGATACCACCACGTGCATCGGTGCAAACCCTCGCCGACCGGGTAACCGCCCACGGGACGACCCTGCAACACGGCGACGAGCCCGTGTGGGTCAGTGCCCCATTGACTGTGCATCGCCGCTGCGATGACCCGATGTTCTCCCTCTGCAACACCATCGCCTACAACAACATCATGGTCAACGGCGTCACCCGCAACCACGACGACCCCGCCCGCCCCGACCTGTTCGACAGCCCCACCGGCCCGCGGATTGCCGCGAGTCACTGGGTCGATGAACCCGCACTGACACCGGGTACACACCTCCAGGAGAACCAGATTGCGCGGTTGGAGAGAGCGCTCGCCTACCTTCGCGCGGGCGGCGTCTCGATGGACGACGTTATCGCGATATCCCCGTTCAGGGCCGTCGCCGACAGGTTGAAAACGCTGGCGAAATCGTATGACGGGCTTCAGGCGGGCACCATCCACACCGCTCAAGGACGCGAAGCATCCGTTGTGTTCCTCATCCTCGGCGGCGACCCGGCCTCACCTGGGGCGAAGGTGTGGGCGGCATCCTCCGTGAATCTGGTCAACGTCGCCGCCAGTCGTGCGAAGCGACGACTGTACGTTATTGGTGACCATGATGCCTGGGCGGCACACAACTACTTCCGCCAACTCGCAGCGTCTTTGGCCCCCACATCGCAGGGCACATCCCACGGACCTTGAGCGGCGTCCGCCGGTGTACGCGCTTCGGTACGGGTGGCTGGATCGCCTTCGCCAACGTGTCACCCGGTCGAAGTGATAGCTTCCTGCCGTACCGGGGAACATCAGGCGATGGTTGAGGCCGTTATGAGTGCATGAAGCTGTCGAAAAGGTTGGTGACGGCTTGCGGGTCCTCTCCTCGAAGTAACCATTGGACGGGTGTCATCCGGACGCCGTCGACGAGGAGGGTGTGCTGCGGTGTGGTCATGAATCCGTGCACTGTTGCCGGGTACACGTCGTCCGGGATCGCTCGTACGAGTGCGGCAAGGTGTGGGAGGACCGGTCGGGCGGGATTGTTGGTGAATTGCCAGAGCGGGTAACGGTGCTCATCCCCCACGAGGAAACCGTTCAAAGCTCCTTCTACGTGAAGCTCGTCCACCTTGGCCATATCGACGCCGAGACGGCCCGCGACGTCGCTGGTGCCGAGCGAATCGGCAATCACTTGAAGCCGTGTCATTCGAACGGCTCCTGCCAACTCGCCTCCCGCAACGCCTTCCTCGACCGCTGCGAACTCGTCTGGGGTGAAGGCACCGGACTCGAGCAGAAACGCCACCTGGACGTCTGAGAGGGCACCTCCTCGGGGTTCGCCGTCCACGACGAGCTGTCTCAGTTCGTCCAGCAGCACAATCACATCGTCGTCGCCTCGGCCGCTGGCCTGCGCTGCGTCGACGAGGCGTTGCAGACTCGCTCGCACGTTATGGCTGTTGACTGCATCGGACATCCGGGCTCCTGACGGGGAGATCTTCCTCCGTTCAGGGTACGAGCCATGCAAGGCAAGGACAATGACCAGGTGCGCAGACCCGCTACCCAATCCCGACGGATGGTGCGTGGAGCGCAGGGCGTGGTGGGGGTGTGTCACGCTGATCCTATGAGCGATCTCGGGCAGCGCCTCTCCGTTATCTTCCGATCTCGGTGGTCGCGCTTTTGGCGTGTGGTTCAGATCCCGCTTGCGCTGGCGGCCTTCGGGGCGGGCGGGTACATCCTGGCGCTTTGCGCGATCGACGCCCGGCTCGACGAAATCGCGAATTGGGTATCAACGTTTGTCACCAGCCCTGGCGCTGCCGGTGTTGCCGCGGTTTACGCGGCGCTGATCGGCACCACCGCGATTCGCCATCAACTAGTTCACAACAAGCACGTCGAACAGGGAGCGTCCTGGTGGAAGAGTTTTGAATGGGTCACCGAACGAGCGATACCCGCGGACGGTCGACCTGGACTGCCGTACTCAGTGTCACTCGACATGCTGTTCCCCTTGACGGAGACCGCGACATCATCTGTCCAGGAACGAGCCTGCGGCGGATTCGTGGACCATCTGACAATGCTCACCGGTGTCGTCGAACCGGCATATCGTCGCCACCATCCTGGGATTCCCGTTCATCGCCACCATCCTGAGCGTTCTCTTACTCCTCGGCGGCGCCATCCTCATCGGCACGATCGTGACTGCCATTAACTCTGACCCCGCGAACTCTGAAATTCCCACCAAATCGGGGTGCATATCAGGACCTCACCGCGGGCCTCAGCCGTTCCTGGAAGTCTTTCAGCGTCGTTCCGAGCACGCGGACGCAGATGAGGTCACGGGTTGAGGTCGGGTTCGGCTGACCAATGATGGCGAGGGCGACCGTACAGTTCACAAGATGGTCGCTGGCGTACCAGAGCGGGGAGATGAAACCGTCAATGACGCCGTCGGTCACTTTGTAGGCGACACCCGCCGCCTCGGGGATGTTGGCCTGAGCGGCCTCGCTCCCGCCGTGCACGTGCTGGCTCGTCTGAGCGTACTGAACGCGCATGCTGCTGGCGTTGGCGAGCTTCTCGAGTCCACCCATGTGACACTCCTTCGGGTTGTCGAAGAGAATCGCGGCTCATCCCCAATCCTTCGCGAAGGCGGCCCCGTACTGGCGCACCAACGCATCACGTTGGGCCTTCAACCTCGCGAGCTCCTCAACCGTCGACTCGCGTCCCGTCGGTGTTATCGTTTCTGCCAGCCGCAGTGCAGCTGTGTACTCAGCGACGCCGGGGTGAAGAAGGTACCGCTCCGCCAGGGCGAACTGCTCAGTTCGCCCGTACTTGGCGCCTCCCGGGTTGACGCTCACTTCGGCGGGGGTGCTCGCTGGAACACCGACCACGGCAGGCGACTTCACGTTCACCGTGAAAGCGACCGGCCCTGGTGGGGAGACAGTGGGCGCTTCACACACGATTACCGTCCCAGTTGCGGTAGCGACCACGTCGCCGACAAATGGGTCAACCGAAGAGACCACGACACCGACGGTGTCGGGGACCGGCCAACCAGGCGCGTCAGTGGTCGTGACAGATGACTCAGGCTCGACCGTCGGCTCAGCAACCGTGGGTGCTGACGGGACGTGGAGTGTCGTGACCACGACACTCGCCGCGGGCGCACACACGTTGAGCGCGACACAAATCACAACCGGCGGCACCGCGAGCTCCGCACAGATCAGCATCAACATCACGATCGCTGTCCCCGCCAGGCCCACTACCGAGACTCCATCGCTCGCAGCTGCAGGCGTCGACCTGCGAGGCGGCGCCTTTGCCATTTTGTTTGTGGCACTTGGCGGCGGGCCGCTCGCCCTCTCCGAAACGAAAAGAGAGCGGAGCGGCTTCCGTGCAGCACATTGTCGCGTCATATCCGAGGACAGATGAATGACTGTCGCGTCTGGCCGTAGCGTCCGTACCCCAGGTCCTGTCAAGCGTTGGCGGGTCGTTGCGCAAGGGGCTACCGTCGAGCATCATCAGGCCAGACAACGACCTCAGTGCGGAAATCATCGACCAGCTGCGCCGCTCCGGTATCGCTACGGAGGCCGTAGCGGAACTGACGGTCGACGTCGATGAGTGGTGCGCGATCGCAACCGCGTCCGCGTCGACGCTGCACCGCCCAGTGCGGACGATTCGGCACGAGTTCGCCGGGGAAACGTATGTGTCAGCACTCGTCACCGATTGGTTGTCCAACGCGGACGAGCCTCACACGCTCGCTCAGCTGACCGGATGACGGAGGTGGCACGTGCCTCGTTTGGCATCGTCGGAGCGGTGATAGCTAGGCGGGATAGTCCACGAAATGACTCCAGTGAGCGCTCGTGGTGCGCTCCACCGGCGTCGCGCTCTTTCGTCGCGATGTTCGCCTCGCAGTTCGCCGTGAAATTCCGCAGAAGCCACGCGGAATGCATGTCTCGACTGTCCTCGAGTCGAAGAAGTCGTTCGATGATGAAGGCCCGGCTCGCCGCGTGCGCCGGTTACCCTCTCAGCATGGAAGCATCGCTTATCGACTCACAGACCGCTCGCGCGCTGTCTCAGATCCTGCCCGTTTTACTCTTAGCGATCATGATCGAACTGCGTCGCACTCGAATGCATCTCAGAGGCAGGAGTGTGCTTCGCACCCGGATAACGATCGCCGCCCTGTTCGGTGCTTTCGCTGTGATCGAGACATTACTCGTCCTCTCGGTCGATGGGCACGTCCTGCCTGCACGGTGGAGCGATTTGGCTGCCGCATCAATCATCTTTGGGCTGCTTTGGCTCCTCTTTGTGCTGTCGATGATGCCCGACCCACGCGATGCTCAATCTCCTTCGGAGGAGTGAGGCGTCGCGAGCTGAAACCGTGAACAATGTGCGTCTGTGAAGCATCTCTCAGAGCTGCACCTTAGGTTCCTGAGAACTGCGCACACGTTGACAACCTGCGGCCCGAGAGGCTCGAGCTCGAGCAGATCTGCGGCGGTACGAAGGAGCCTCACCTGGCCGAATAAGCCCAGTGCTGCAAGTCTCTCGAACTGCGGTCGGGCCAGATGCGCGCCGTAGGCGTACGGCCCGACACTGCTAGTACCGCGTGGCGCCGGCAGATCACACATTCCGTATTAGAATCCGGAAACTAGCCGCCAGCCATGCCCTGGCCGAGCACGACAATCGAGTTGTCCGGCATCAACGCCGGGCACGTCCCAACGGGTACCGACTCCATACGGACTCCTTGAACAGCACGAGCGACACGCCGACTCAAAGTGATATTGCATGTCAATACTTGCAATGCGTATCGCTTGCTCGGTACGGTGAGGCGTCTCCCAACGATGGGTCGACAGCGTTGAGGAGCAGGGGTGAACACATGGCTGGATTGTCACGTCGAAGGAAGATCACACGCCGTGCATTGCTGGGAACCGGTTTGGCTATCGGGTTGACCACGCAGCCCTCGGCCCCGCGGGCGGATGCATGTCCGTTGACCGACGTCTCCACTCCTTTGAGCTCTCCAACAGGTCGGCCAGTGAGCGAGTTTTCCCTTCTCGCGGCCGCTCAAGCCCGCTGCGAGGAAGTGATTGCGACTACCGGCGAACTGGTGCGCTGCGAATCACCCAGCCGAGATCTCGCAGCGGTGAAGAGGAGCGCGACTTTGGTCGCCCGGTTAGGTGAAAAGATTCTTGGCAGTGCGGGGGAAGTGATCGAGGCGGAAGGTGTAGCGCATGTTCGGTGGCGGTTTGGTACTGAACCGGTGCGGGTGCTTGTGCTTGCTCACCATGACACCGTGTGGCCTGTGGGAACGCTTGAGCGGATCCCTTGGTCCACCAACGGTGGGCAGCTACGGGGCCCTGGTTGTGTGGACATGAAGGCCGGCCTCGCCCAGGGGCTGTATGCCCTTGCCATGTTGAGAGACTCTGGCGTGGCTCTCTCGGGACTCTCACTGCTGGTGACCGGGGACGAGGAGACAGGCTCCGCCACTTCCCGAGAATTGATCCGGACCGAAGCTGGAAACTGTGACGCGGTCTTCGTGCTGGAGAGTGCAGGAACAGATGGGGCGCTCAAAACGGGCCGTAAGGGACCGTCCCGCTACAAGCTCGAAGTCCACGGGAAAGCTGCACATGCGGGGCTTGAACCCGAGAAGGGTGCTAACGCGAGCGTGGAACTAGCCCATCAGATCCTCGCAGCCGTAGCCCTGACGAGCCTCGAGACGGGGACCACGGTTACCCCGACCCTCGTGCAAGCTGGCGCATCACAAAATACCGTCCCCGACCGTGCGACCTGCAGCCTCGACGCTCGCGCTTGGACGGTAGAAGAGCAGCGAAAGCTCAACGACACAATCCATGCCTTCACAACGACCGTGCCTGGCTGTTCCATCACCGTGACCGGCGGCCCCAGCAGACCTCCGATGGAACCGGCGACCTCAGCCGCCCTCTTCTCGCTCGCCCAGACCATCGCCCAGCAGGAAGGTTTGCCAGAGGTGACACAGGAATCAGTCGGCGGAGCATCAGACGGCAACATCACCGCCGGAATGGGCATCCCGACTCTCGACGGAATCGGCGCAGTCGGCGGAGACGCCCACGCCGACAACGAACACGTGACCATTGAATCCATCCCGGCAAGAACGGCCCTCCTCGCCGGCCTTCTCGCGGCAACGCTACAACCCACACAACCACTCACCACCCAGCGCTAGCGCAAGGATTCGCATCCCCCTTCGCACAGATCGCCAATTACCAGAGCGTGGGCACGCGCACCTGATTACCGCTAAGCCCCGTGGGGACAGGAAGGCGTCCTACTCGGGAGTACTTCAACTGTCGCGAGATCCCGGGCATGACCACTTCGGACTCGTCGCAGGAACCCGCGGCAGGGGCGGAATGGTCGGGCTGTTAGTTGCCGCGTTCTGCACGGCGCATGCCGGGTCTGATGCTCACAACGCGTCGAACGCCAATAACCACAGCAACCACGCCAAGTCAATTACCGGCCCAGGAGCGCACTGAGGCGAATTCGGTGACCCACACCAGGTCGGGCATGGCTGCCATGAAGTCCCGGTTCAGCAGGCCGGCGGCGCAGACGAAGCTGAGCTTCGAGACATTCTGGCCCTGTGGTTGGCGCGGTGAGTCAGGGACCGCCTCGGCACCCAAACGTTAAGAGCATGAACCGCGGTTGTTCGTGATCACCGGGATGCTCCGCCCGATCGATATGGGGGGATCTACAGGCCGCTCGTCACACCTAAATGACCGGTGGTCACTCGGGGCTGTGATCTGTCACTGCTGCGGGGATCTCGATCGTGACGCTGATCTGTGCGGAGCTCACCGTGCCGCCGGTTGTGATTTGTGTCGCGCTCAACGTGTGCGCGCCCGCGGCGAGTGTCGTGGTCACGACACTCCACGTCCCGTCAGCACCCACGGTTGCTGAGCCGACGGTCGAGCCTGAGTCATCTGTCACTACCACTGACGCGCCTGGTTGGCCGGTCCCCGACACCGTCGGAGTCAGGGTCGGTGTCTCCTCATTCGCCTTATCCGTCGGTGTAGTGATCGCTACCGCAGCAGGGACCGTGATCGTGTGTGAAGCGCCCACTGTCTCCCCACCAGGGCCGGTCGCTTTCACGGTGAACGTGAAGTCGCCTGCCGTGGTCGGTGTTCCAGCGAGCACCCCCGCCGAAGTGAGCGTCAGCCCGGGAGGCAATGCGCCCGAGGCCACTGCGAACGAGTCTGTGTTCGAAGCCTCGAACGTGTACGAGTACGCCGCCGATATCGCTCCCGTCGCCGGGGGAGCATCTGCCGTGAGTACCGGCATCGGCAAGCTTCTCAACGCCAGGCTGAAGCCCCACCCGCCAGCTGCGATCGCTGTCACACTGCTCATCGCCGCCGCAGGAACAGCACCTGCCGCAGAAACAGGGGTGGCCGTGTTCGGGCCAGTCGGGATACTTGTACTGCCCCACGCAATCACAGATCCGTCTACTTTCAGCGCCAAACTGTGAGAGCCGCTGCCCGAGATTGCGGTCACGTCACGGTAAGCAGCCACGGGAACGTTGGCCTGCCCCTGGTAATTGGAGCCCCAAGCGATTACAGAACCATCAGCCTGGAGCGCCAAAATATGATCACGGCCAGCTTCGATCGCGGTCACATCTCTTTTCGCGGCCGCAGGAACATTGGTCTGCCCGGCGGTGTTCCTACCCCAGGCGATGACGGAACCGTCACTCTTCAGTGCCGCGACGGTCTGATCTGCGGCCGCGATCGCGGTCACGCCGCTCTTCGCAGTTGGGGGAGGAACCCCGGGCCCCCCGCCCCAAACGCCGCCCCAAACGATTACAGAACCATCGGCCTTCAACGCCGCGCTAAAAAAGGCGCCGGCTGAGATTGCGGTCACGCCACTCATCGCGGACGCAGGAACAGTGCTCTGCCCCTGGTCGTTGCGTCCCCAAGCGATTACAGACCCGTCAGCCTTGAGCGCCAAATTGTGATCATATCCGGCTGAGATTGCGGTCACACGGCTTTTTGCGGCCACAGGAACCATGGTCTTACCGTACTCGTTTTTGCCCCAGGCGATTACGGACCCGTCAGCCTTCAACGCCAGACTGTGATTCAGTGACCCGGCTGAGATTGCGATCACTTGTCGCAGAGCGTCTGCCGGGATATCAGAATTTCCATCGTGAGTGTCGCCCCACCCGATTACGCTTCCTGAGGGAACTGCAGTTTCAGGGGCGATCGGTACCGTGGGGTTGGCGGGGTCGATGGAGATGGTGTTGTTGAGGATCTGGGACTGCTGGGTGATGGCGGCGTCTACCGTTTTTGGTGTTGTCACGCCCGCGGAGATGACGAACGCGAGTGTGAAGGCGAGCGCGCCCCATCCGATGCGCTTCCACCGCTGCCGGCTCGTGGGCCTGGGCGTGTGGGTGCAGTGGTGACTGCTGAGGCGGGACGGGGACGGCATGGAACGTTTCCTTTGTGTGTGTGGTTTAGGGGGTGGTGGTTTCCTGGAGAAGCTCGCTGATCTCGGCGGATGTGGCGGTTGGGGTGCTTGCGGGTCGTGGAGTGCGGGCGCGAGGAGCGCGAGGTGCTCTCGGGCGTAGGGGAAGGAACAGGGACACTGCAAGAAGTACGCCGACGCTCAGACGCACTGGCCAGTTCTGGCTGAGGTCGTAAACGGTGGCTGCGGCTCCTTGCAGTGCAAGGCGAGGGGTGCCTTGCAGTTCGGCCTCGGTGACAAGGACCGGGTCGGGAAGTTCGTTGTTATCGCCTTGCAGAACCGTCCCCTCTGGGGTGACTTCTTTCACCCGGTGGACGTACTGGGTTGAGGGGTCCCCGCCGAAGGTCACGATGACGGGGAGGCCCATGTCCTGCAGTTCCCCGCCGGACGGTTTCTTCACCAGAAGAACGTCACCAACGTGGTAGGTGGGTTCCATGGAAACGCCGGTGACTGTCATGAAGTAGTCGCCGGTGGCTTTCTCCCAGACAAAGGGGGCAGCCAGGCAGAGCAAGGCGGCGATGCTGATGGTGCGCAGCAGAATCACAAACGCTTTCATAGGTTCGTTTCACTCAGTTCGGGGCCGGGCGCGGATGCGGTGCATCCGCGCCCGGCAATTGGTGGAGTTCTTAGCTGTAGATGCTGTCGAACGCGAGGTCGAAGGCCACCTGGACGGCGATGCTGGTGTCCTTCGCGTGCTCGACGAGTTCCTGGTAGGCGGGGTCGCTGTCGTTCGGGCGGATCGTGACGTTCATCTGCATGACGGCGCCCGGCTCGAGCGTGTAGGTCACATTCCGATCCATGTTGGAAAGCGGGGCCTCCACAGAGAACGTGGACGTGGCCGTGTCCTGGAGCGTGACCCTCAGCAGGTCCCACACGCGCTCGAATTCTCCTGGGTGCGACTCATCGCTCAGAAGCGCGTAGACGTTGAAGGTTGCTTTCTTCGTGGACGTGTTCTCCACCTTCAGCAGGCTCGACACCGTCTCGCCGGGCGTTCCGGAGAAGGCCACGTCGAACGACTGGCCCGTGACCTTCAGGTCGCCTCGGTCAGCAGCCATCGTGGGATTCACGCGAGCAATGTTGTCGTGCAGGGTGCTGTTCTGGGTCACGAGAGCTCCCCCGACAGATCCGCCGACGACCAAGAGGGCCAGGGCGCCGGCCAGGATCGCTACCTTCTTGCGGGAAGAGGGAGCCTTGGTGGTGGGAGTGGTGTTCATGTCAGTCATTTGTCATGTCTTTCTATTTCTAGGGGTAAGGGATTGATATATAATACTGTATTAATCTGTGCGACGGCTGAGTGTCGGGCGCCTGCGTCGCGTTGCCCGACGACCAGGGCGCTGGACGGAGCATTCCCGCGAGAGAATCCCGGCTTCGCGTGCACGTGGGGTGCGGCACCAGCAGGGGAGGCCAATGACCCCTAAACGACGCGAACTGCAGCCGGCAGCCGATGAGACGCTGCGTGATGAGCGCTATTGAACGCGCCCATTGCGGCCGGCCGACGAAGCATGCGCCTTGGCGCCAGGAACGGATTTGCACGCTTGGGGAGTCGCCGTCATGCGAGCATCGGGTAACTCAGCCCCCGCACCGGGACACTAGCATGGTATTCTAAATGTCAATTTGGTGCACTGGGTGCTACTCATTGAGGAGTTGAAGATCATGGCATTGACGAGTATTGCGACTGCGACTTGGCAGGGTTCCCTGTCGGACGGGACAGGGGCGACGAGCTTGGAGAGTTCCGGGGAGGGCCCTTTCCCGTTGCGCTGGACCGCTCGATCTCCCGAAGCGTTTAATGGGGCGCTGCCGGAGGCGGTTCTCCCCGACGGGACCACGCCAGAAGACTTCCTTGGTGCCGCACATGCAGCGTGCTTTTCGATGGTGATCTCTCAGATGTTGGCGGAGGCAGGGTTCTGTGTTGAAGTGGTTGCGACGACCGCGACCGTGTCATTCACGCCTGGTATTGGGGTCGCTCGCGTCCACCTGCGCACTATCGCTAGCGTGCCCGATCTCACGCCGATCGGTTTCCAGCGCATCGCTCGTGAGGCAAGGGACAACTGCCCACTTTCGCTCGCTTTGGCCGGTACACCAGTGACCCTCGAGGCGACATTGCGCTGAAAAGGATTGTTCGGAGCTGACCCTATGAGCACGGCTTTCGCAGGGCGAACTGATGCTGTAAACAGCAGTCGGACAGGACCCGAGCATGTCGGTTGCAACGGTTGAGGGGGATGAGAGTTCGTGACACGGGAGCTGCAGATCATAGAGAACCGGGTGGATGTTGTGGCTGGACGCGTGAACGTCGAAGGTTTCTCTTCTCCGGCGGCTTCCCCAGCAGTCTGCGCGGCGCTCGTCGAGCGACCCTGGTCATCGGTTGCGGCATGAGCCCCTCGATAGACGATCGTGGGAGTTTCGAAGCAGGAGGGTCGGGCTCAATGGAGCGACAGCGGCTGCGTGAGGCTCTCATCCAGGATTTTGTGGACGATCTGCCTTCACCGTTGTATGCGACGCGGTTGGCAAAGGTTCTCCGTGTGCGCAAAGAGGTGGTGCACCGGGCGATCGAGCGAGGCGCGCTGACCGCGACCAAGGTCGACGGGGCGTGGGTGGTTGATGCGGCAGCATCGAGGCCGTACCTGCGAGGTGCGATCTTGCGGCTCAGTGCTCGGCGCCGCCATCTGCTTGAGGAGCTGTCAAGGGTTACGGTCAGGCCAACACGGGTGACGTTGACGGCGCGCTCGGTGGAGCTTCTTGACGTCCTGGCCGGTGGAAAAGAAGCAGAGTACGCGATAGCTATCGAGCAGGCTCTGGAGGTGTCTGCCGGCGCGAACGTCATACCGGAGTGCGTGTAGCGCAAAGAGATGGGTGGGCGAGCTGCGCTCCCCCGCAACCAGCCATCCCTGGTCGAGACGATGGGAGCGACGTCGTGAGCGAGTTCACCCCATCCGCACCACAGAAGTTGAGATCATGATCACGTTCGAAACCGTCTCAAGAGCGATTGGGAACCGCCCGATCATCGAGGACATCTCCTTCGTCGTGCCCACCGGCCGTGTCAGCGGGTTTGCTGGACCAAACGGTGCGGGGAAATCCACTTCGATGCGAGTCGCGCTCGGACTGACGTCAGCCCAACGCGGGCATGCGCTCATCGATGGCCGCAACTACCGTGACCTGCGTGTGCCACTCCGAGAGGTCGGGAGTCTGCTGGATGCACGATGGTTGATGCCAAACCTCCGAGCTCGGGACCTTCTGGACTACTGTGCGCGCACGCAAGGCGTCACGCCGCGAAGCACTTCGCCACTCGATCTCGTGGGGCTTGCCGATGCGGGGGAACGTCGCGTCGGGCAGCTATCGCTCGGCATGCGCCAGCGCCTGGGGATCGGTGTTGCACTGCTCGGCTCGCCCCATCACCTCATCCTGGATGAACCATTGAACGGACTCGACCCCAGTGGCATCGCCTGGCGCCGCGACCTGCTCCGTCAGCTCCGCGAAGAAGGCGTCGGCATCCTGCTCTCGTCTCGCATCGTGAGCGAGCTGACTCTCATTGCAGACAACATCGTGCTCATCAATAAAGGACGGATCGTGCTGAACGGCACGCTCGATGAACTGGCCTCCCAGGGCAGACCACATGTAATTCGCGTGCACGGACCAGCCAAACGAGCTCGCGGCAGCCGTTCACGCGCGTGGGGCGACGTCCTCAGGGGGCCTAGACGGCCGTGTTGCCATTTCAGGGCTCACAGTACGAGATGTGTTTCACGTCGCGGCGCACCAGGGGATCGCGCTCGACGAGTTGACGACACGGGAGCGATCCCTCGACGACATCTACCAAGACGCGATCAGTGATCGCATTCCTGTCGGCTGCTTCCATCGTTACTTTGGCGATCTTCGCCGCGCGTGTGATTGTATCCAGCGCCTCCGAGGAGCCCTTGTCCAGCGACATGATCGTCTTGAGTGCCGATGTTGTCGGGTTCGTCGTAATGCTCAGCACCGCTCTGGCAGTCGCCCGCGATCATCCGTCCGGCGCGATCGAACTCGTGCGGGTACTTGTCCCGGCGCGGGGACTACAGCTCCTTGCCCTCGCTGCTGCCCACGCAACGCTCGCTGTCGCGGTCGTCCTCGTTACGACGATCATCAGCACGGTGGCGATCCTCACAATGGAACCGAGCGCAATCGCGACAGGCAACCTGGCAGGCGGACTCGCCCGCCTGCTTCTGACAACAGCATTGCTCGCCTCCGCAGGGGCGGGCGTCGGCGCGTTCTGCCAATCCTCTGCTGCGACGACATTCGTCGCCCTGGCGCTATATCTGCTCCTGCCCGTCACGCTGATTGTTTCCGGGCTCGCTGGCCAGACCTGGACTGGCGCTATCTCGGACAAGACCTTGGGGCTGCTCGCATCCGCTTCTATCTCAAATGTGAGCGACGCATGGGCGGCGACCGCGGGCGTCGCACTCTGGGCAATCGGACTGACGGTACTCGGAATCCTCCGAGAGACGAGAGGTAAGTGATCAGGTCTGACAGCGACCACCACGCCGCGGAGCGGCGAGTGCAGCGAATCCTCATCTAGTGCCTAACCACAGAGCCGACCAAGCCCACGTCTCTGGACTAGCGTCGGGCGTTCGGGCGTACTTGGCGCATCGATGGTGACGGAGAACGTAATGCGAGCATCTTGGTGGCGGTATCCGCAAGCGGTGTGGCTGGTGTCGGTAGCGTTTGCCACGCGCTGGGAAATCCCAGCACGACGCAGCCGCCCTCATTGGTGGATCTACCTGGTCGCGGCACTGCTCTCACCGATGCACTTCTTTCCGGGATCCCTTACGCGATCGCAGGTGGCACCTACCTCAACGATGATCGCGGTGTCGCGTTGTTTCTCCACCGCTCAGAGCGAGGAATCAGGCCGTGGCGACTCATTCTTGGGTACCTGTTGCTCACCTTGATTCTTGTTTCCGCGCCAGTTCTGCTGGGGCCACTGGCATGGGTATACCTGTTGGGAGCGAGCATCGCTGTAGCGGCGACGTCGGGGCAAGCGCTGGGCGCCAGCCTCGAGCTCGCGTTTGCTCCACCGAAGCGCCCGTATTGGACTGTACAGAGTCTGGGCAAGGACCCGCGATCACCATCCTCCGGTTTCCTGTTCGCCGCGCAAGTTGTCCGTAACGTTGTTCCCGCCGGCGATATTGTCGTCGTCGTCGCTGGAGATGACAAGCTCGCCCGCGTCTACGAGCGGTTCGGGTTCATCCGCCACGGTGCCGGCAGCCTTCTTCTCTCCGCGCGACGCTGAACTAAATTGCCCCCCCCGCTCCGCGGCCCGTAGAGCTCGAAAATCCGCACAAAGAGACAACGCAAGCACGAAAGCACGCGACGCGAACCCGCTATTCCGGGCCTCTTGTGCCGCTGCTGCCGGGCTCGGCTCAGTCGCTCAGGAGCTGCTGCATGATCACGCCGAGGGCGTAAGACCCTTGCCCGGTCGCGATAAGCACCACCGCCATCCGTTCAACGTCGAACGCTACGAGAACAAAAGCGGTAGCGGAGACAAGCAGGCTGAGCCCGAGTGGCCAAAGCACAGCCCGCCGCCGAAGCCGACGACGCCATCGGCCTTCGCCAGACGGAAACAGACACGGCGTCAGAATCAGCGCCATGATGACGACACCAGCCGCGACAACTTCCAACGATGAGTGACCTCTGCCTGCCGTCAGTGACCAGGTAGCGAGGTTGGTCCCGACCAGCATGACTGCGAGAGCAGCGAGGGTGCGTGGACCTCCCCAAGCATGCAGTCCTGGCCCTTCCAGTTTCGAATCAACCATCATCGCCTCAGCAATTTGTCACGACGGGGAACGTTGCCGCCGCGTCGATAGTGCTCGTCGCCCAAGTCCAGCGACGGACTCTAGTTCGGGGTTTGCCGGACACGCGTATTTCCATCCGAGATCTCCTTCGATCCGGGGGTACCAATACCAACCCGGCAGAACTAACATATAACTTCATATACCGGTGGAAGATCACGGTTCGGAAACGCTCCGTCCCAGCACAGGCCTCGTCCGGCATCTCCTGAATAGCGGGTGAGGCCTTCACACGGCGGGTGCACCAGGATTGTCAACTGGTCTCAGCCGGCGGTGAGTGGTTGTTCTGGCCGGGGTGGAAGGTGTCGGTAGAGGCTGGTGCGGGTGATGCCGGTCTCGGTGACGATCTCGCCCATGGTGTGCCCGGTGTCGCGGAGGTGCTGGGCGTAGGCGAGTTTGGTGGGGTCAACGACGGTGGGGCGGCCGATTCGTTGGCCGTTTGCTGTGGCGACGGCTCGAGCGTGGGCCGCGCGCTCGAGGGTGTAGGTGCGTTCCATCTGCCCGAACAGGGCCAGGAGTACGAGCGCGAGTCCGGCCATCGGGTCGTCAGGGTTGGCTGAATCGATTTTGATGGGGTCGGCGAGGTTCCGGACTCCAATGCCGCGTTCTTGGAGATCGTGGATGAGGTTCAGGGTGTCGCGCACAGTGCGACCGAGCCTGTCGAGGGTGTACACGACGATGACGTCGCCATCACGCGCGTACTCGAGGGCGGCGTAAAGGCCCGGCCTGTTGGTGGTGGCGCCGGATTTCTTGTCGATATAGATCTGTTTGCGTGCGATCCCGGCCTGGGTGAGGGCGTCGATTTGTCGTTCGAGGTCTTGTTTCGCGGTCGAGACGCGCGCATAGCCGATGTCCATCCCGACACCGTACCGGTTGTCGTAACCGTACGATTATTGCGGGACGACGTTGTGGGATGACATGTGGGATGACTGATTTCTCGGAATGGTGGGCGTCTGCATCTTCGGCTGAATGCCGTCCCAGTTCCATGGTTCTGGGACACCTGCCGGTGAGCTCGTTGAGGAACGCGCTGGCGACGAACGCAAGGTCGACCGCGACAATCGAAGTCACCGCAGAGCTCACGCGAGGGGCCTGAGCAGAAGTGGCACTCCCGATGAGCTGAGCCCTGCCGGTCTATCGCTCTGGCTTACCCCCCCCCTGCTCCTCTCTGTCCGATCAACCGCCGGTTGTTCTCGGCGGGTAGATCGCCCACTCCTGAACAGGCAGGGGTCCTTCCAGCCGGTCGGCCCCGTATTCTGAGTGGCGTTTCATGCCGTCGCTATTGGAGGGGCAATCACTGTGCCTTGCGGGAGCTCCGGGAAGCGACTCGGAGCAACACTATGAACGTGATGATCAGGACAACGATGAAGATGAAGAGGGAGATCCGGGGTGCCGCGAAGGATCCTCCTCCGGGATTGAGGCCTGCTTGATATCCGGAGACGAGCAAGCGCGATCCGGAGTCGATTGCTCCAACGAAACCGGCCACAAGTAAGCCAATCCAGGCGCGTGTCTTCCGGCTCATGATGCGCTCACTCTCATTGAGTAGTTGCAGCCGTTGACGACGCTGCCCTGGTGGCTGCCACGGCTGATCCAGGCGTCAAGGTTCCAGGGGGCCTCGACGAACGAGAACTGATCGTGGCAAATGTACTGCCGCTCCATCTGTATGGTCTGGTTGCCCGCTCGCGCTTCGAAGCTGGGCCACTCACCGACGCCACTGATCTGTACAGGCGGGCGAAAAGCCCACCCGTACGTTAATGGATATGCGCCGTATCTTTATGGAGGACTCCGACGAGTTATCCCTTCGAGGGACATTGCATGGAGCTGGGTTCTGAGTAACAACAGGCCGGTTCGGCATGCCGGAACGTTTGCCTTCGGGGCTCTCCATGCCAGTTTTTGGCGGTTGAAGTAGATGTTGCGCCGACCCTGCCACGCGCGTCGACAGACCCGCGTTTGCCGATGCCGCGCTTTCCGACCGGCGGAACGCAGAACCGTGATCACGGTCTGGGTTCGTTGGCTCTACGACCCATTGCTCGCGCCGAGCTCCTGCCTGACTGGCCGGGGGCGACCAACGATTCGCTGGGAAAGGGCATTTCAGCCAACGCACGACTGAGGACCTGTGATATTGTCCGTCAATACTAATTTCTGGCTAGTGCGCGTATCTTTACGACACGGATCATGTAGGAGTTGTGATGCATGGACAAGGCGGCACTCTCCGGGCAGTCGCGAGGGTCGACCGTGACTCTGGCTGTGCTGCTCGCGTTCATCGGGTGTTGGTCAGAGGGCGTCGTTGGCGCAAAAGCGGCTGCGCGCCTCTCCTTCTCAGGCCTTGAGGCGAGCGAGTATCAACCCATCAAATGGCATGTGCGCGGTGCAGCGATCGGGATCGCTGGGCCCGTGCTTGGTGGCCTATTCCTGCTCGGATTCGAAAACGAAGTGTATGCCAGTACGCGGTAGTGGGGCGAAGTGGACGATCGTCGCATATGTCGCACGATGCTCCGACACTCCCGCGCGCGGGGATACTGGATGTCCGCTTCCACAGCACGACTCAGCACTCGTGCGATTCCGCCAACCAGACGACGACCCGGGAGGATCCGGACGTCAATTCGACGACTCGGTACCATGGGGCTTCGTGGATTGGCGTCGGCAACTCGCCCTGGATCTACCTCTCTCAACCCGAGAGCAGCACGTCACCCCAATGATGGGAGTTTTTTGTGCTTGAGACCGCTGACACACCGCGCTTTGCCTGCAAGAGGCTGGTTGGCTTCGCCGTTGTCGTGGGTTCTGTGCTTACATTCTTCGGGGGTGGTGCGGCGCTCGCTACACTCCCGGCGAGTTCGCCGGCTGCCCCTGCCGCAGTACTCACGTCGGGAGGGGTTGTCGGGTGGGGTTCAGACCGGAGTGGACAGCTCACGATGCCCGCGGGCACCGCGGGGAGTGTGGTCGCGATCGCGGCCGGTAGTATTCACAGTTTGGCTTTGAAGGCCGACGGGTCCGTGATCGCCTGGGGCGACAACTACTTCAGACAGAGCACGGTTCCTGCAGCGGCGACGACTGACGTGACCGCAATCGCAGCCGGCGCCTTGTTCAGTTTGGCGCTGAAGGCCGACGGGTCCGTGATCGCCTGGGGCGAGAACTACTACGGGCAGAGCACGGTTCCTGAGGCTGCCACGAGTGGAGTGACCGCGATCGCTGCGGGCAGAGCTCACAGTTTGGCGTTGAAAGCTGATGGGTCCGTGATCGCCTGGGGCGACAATTCCTACAAACAGAGCCTTGTTCCCGCGGCCGCGATGAGCGACGTGACCGCGATCGCTGGTGGTGGCTTGTTCAGTTTGGCGTTGAAGACTGACGGGTCCGTGATCGCCTGGGGCTACAACTTCAGTGGACAGAGCACTGTTCCTGCGGCCGCGATGAGCGACGTGACTGCAATCGCGGCAGGCAACATTCACAGTTTGGCGTTGAAGGCTGACGGGTCCGTGATCGCCTGGGGCGACAACGGTGACGGCCAGAGCAATATCCCCACAGCTGCGATGAGTGACGTGACCGCGATCGCCGGTGGAGAGAGGTTCAGTTTGGCGTTAAAGGCTGACGGGTCCGTGATCGCCTGGGGCGACAACAGTGAAGGGCAGAGCACCGTTCCTGCGGATGCAATGAGTGACGTGACCGCGATCGCCGGTGGCGGCATGTTCAGTTTGGCGTTGAAGAAATTGCCGGCACCGGTACTCACGGCAGATGCTCCCCCGGCGACGGGAGCGATATCGGCGGCGTACTCGTACACGTTCGAGGCTTTGAACACAGACTCGTTCGCAGTGGCCTCTGGCGCATTGCCTCCCGGGCTGACGCTCACTTCGGCGGGGGTGCTCGCTGGAACACCGACCACGGCAGGCGACTTCACGTTCACCGTGAAAGCGACCGGCCCTGGTGGGGAGACAGTGGGCGCTTCACACACGATTACCGTCCCAGTTGCGGTAGCGACCACGTCGCCGACAAATGGGTCAACCGAAGAGACCACGACACCGACGGTGTCGGGGACCGGCCAACCAGGCGCGTCAGTGGTCGTGACAGATGACTCAGGCTTAACCGTCGGCTCAGCAACCGTGGGTGCTGACGGGACGTGGAGTGTCGTGACCACGACACTCGCCGCGGGCGCACACACGTTGAGCGCGACACAAATCACAACCGGCGGCACCGCGAGCTCCGCACAGATCAGCATCACGATCGAGATCCCCGCAACGGTAGCGATTACCACTCCGGCAGATGGATCAACCGCGGAGACCACAACACCGACAGTGTCGGGGACCGGCCAACCCGGCGCATCAGTAGTGCTGACCAACAACGCAGGTTCCACGGTTGGCTCAGCAACTGTTGACGCTTACGGGACGTGGAGTGTCGTGACCACGACGCTCGCCGCGGGCGCGCACACATTGAGCGCAATTCAGACCACGACCGGCGGCACGGTGAGCTCCGCACAAATCAGCATCAACATCACGATCGCTGTCCCCGCCAGGCCCACCACCCAGACTCCATCGCTCGCAGCTGCAGGCGTCGACCTACGAGGCGGCGCCCTTGCCATTTTGTTTGTGACGCTTGGCAGCGGGCTGCTCGCCCTCTCGAGAACGAGAAAGGAGCGACGCGCACGCTAAAGCAGGGCCCCAGCGCGCAGTCCGCCACGGGTTGCTCTGCCTTCGAGACGAGCCGTCCCGGCCGCACTCGGTTACGAATCCGTGAGGAAGTCCGCAGCTTGAGTGGTTGGGCAGGCTCACGTCCAGCGTCGTTCGCGAGCCTGCCCGACTAGCTGTTCTTCCCGGGGACGTTGTGGACGCGTTGAATAGGTGACTTGCCGCCGATGCCGGTGTGGGGTCTGTGGTGATTGTAGTTGTGAACCCACTGCTGGTAGGTGGCGGCTCGTGCGTCGTCTGAGGCGTAGGTGTGGGCGTAGACCCATTCTTGGGCGAGGGTGCGGTTGAAGCGCTCGACTTTCCCGTTGGTTTGCGGGCGGTAGGGGCGCGTGAACTTGTGTGTGATCGCAGGTCCCAACGCTGCGTTGAACACGCGTGAGCGGTAGCAGGAGCCGTTGGCGGTGAGGACGCGTTTGACGGTGATGCCGTGGCTTTCGAAGAACAAGTTGGCGCGCAGCCAGAAACCGGCTGCGGTCTCTTGTTTCTCGTCCGCGAGGATCTCGGAGCAAGCCAGGCGGGAGTTGTCATCGACCGCGTGATGCAGGAATGAGTAGCCGCGGCCCTGCTTCTTGTTGTTGCGATTGCCGATCATGCGACCCAGCATGCGGTGGCCTCCACCATCGGGGATGCGTCCCTCTTTCTTGATATCGACATGAACCAGATCGCCCGGGTGTTCGTGCTCGTAGCGGACCGGCTTCGGGCGTCTCGCCGGCAGCCCGGTGGCTTGGTCCAGGTAGGCCAGACGCGGCAACCGGTAGCGGGCTAGGACCTGCTCGACCGTGGAGCGGGCAACCTGCAAGTGATAGCCGATCCGGTGCGGACCCCACCGGCGGTGAACCGCAACGTCACGATCCGCCGCTCCAGACGCCGAGGGGTGCGGTTGGGTGACCGGTGCGGACACGATGACAGATCCGTCATCGGGAGTCCGGCACGATGCCTCGACGCCCACCGCGACGCGGTTGCCGGCGAGACCTGGAACCTTTCAGCGGCACGACGGACCGGCCATCCGTCGTCGATGATGAGACTTGCCAGACGAAGACGCCCCACCGGCGTCAACGGGGCATTAGCGTGGGTCACGAAGACCTCCTGGAATCGATTTGAGTGTGGTTACCCACTTCGATACCGGAGGTCTTCGTCTCTTCAGCTGACGCCACGCTGATCACAACGTCCTTGGGAACTACAACTAGCACGTGGGGTTAGATCTTCTTCCAGCCTCCCCAGCCCTCGAAGACGACAGCTGCGATACCCCGCGATCCGGATTGCAGGGACCCGAGATTGTTTCCACTCGAGTCGAAGAAGTTCACGTTCGCGTAGACGCCAGCGTTGTTCATCTGGTAGTTGACCGTGTCCCGAAGTAGCCGGCCCATGTCATAGGTGTAGATGTTGCCCGAGATGCCGGCGCCACAGGCTAGCCCGAGCCCCCATCCCTCACCTTCGAGCTTGTAGTGCGTGCCGCGGTGCTCCGTGTTGAGCGTCAGCCAGTTGTAAGAGACTGCCAACCCGATGGCCCCTGACGCAGATCCTCCGATCGGCGCTTTCTACTCCTGCTCCATACCCACCGGGGCTATGGGCGCAGCGGATGCGGGCAAGACACTTCCCGCAGTGAGCGCGAGGGTCAGTGCAGCACCAACCGCCAGCTTTCGAACGTTACGCATGGGATCTCTTCTCTACTCGTTCTGAGCGTTTGTATCGAGCAACGAGATTGGGAGACCACAACGTCGTCACGTCTTCCACGTCTTCGAAAGTAGTCACCGACTACCCAACCGCCACTCGAGGGTGAAACTTTTGTGTTTTCGACAGGCATGTTAATGTCAATGTCAGTCGCGTCGCGCGGCACTGTGGCCTCACGCCCACGAGGCGGCGGGCTTCGAGCGCGACGCGACGCCGCCGGATCCGCCCAAAATATGTGCTTGCATCGCAAACGTGATGACGCAGGCCGCAGAACCCGCAATGCGTCGCCTCACGGACCGATGCGAGATTGAGACAGACACGTGCGAACGGGATGTGGTCGGCGGATGGCGACGGGACCCACACAATCGTCGCTGACCCCGTGGGTGGCATCGGACCGCTTGCCACCCCGTGACCTAGTCCTTCTTGCCCTGTGGCGCTGGCGCCGGTAGGCCTCTGTTTCATTGACGGGCCTTGCGTAACGCCCACCATTGGTGGTCAGTTGACGGACCGCCGTGAGGTCGCTCGTCGATCGCAGGCGCGACAGGTGGATTGTGCAATTAACGACTCCGGTGACGATTCGAGTCACGGGCCGACGCGGCCTGCGACGGGATCGATCCCGACTCACAGGTCGCACTCCGGGCTCCGACAAGAACGACGCGCTTGATCGGGTGGCGGGGCGCCCCACACACGCCGAATGCGAACCGGCGAGTGCGGCGATGGAAGCACGGGGTGCGCATTCGAATCACAAGCGGCACGCCTGCTGGGCGAGCGCAAAACACTTCATTCTCAGATTTAGAAATTGAGATATAATTTCACATGCGAACTGTCGTTGCGAGGCTTACCGCTTGCGTCCCAGCTGGTCAGAGGAGATCCAAATGAAACAGCTTGCCGAAGTCGTCACGGTGGGGGAGGCGTACGTCAGCGGCGCCTACCAACCGGGAAGACGACGCCAGAGGATCTCGAGCGTTCGCCTCGCCGATGTGCCTCCATTGGTGAAATTTCTTGCAGCGCTGGGGCACTCTACGTCCACTGCCGCCATTGCGTCGCGGTTGGACTGGATCCAGCTTCGCAACGATAACCGGTTGTGGGCTGCCACCGACCCGGACGGGTGCCCCACAGGAATGGTGACGGCCCATCTGGTCCAGCCATCCGGTCCTGGGCGGCCTCACGTGGAAGTGACGAGCTTGCTGGTGAGTGCAGCGCACCACCCGGGCAGGACAGCCCACGATCTCATCGCCACCGCAGAGACCTGGGCGATCGGCCGCAAAGCCGCATCGGTGAATCTGCCGCCCTCGCTGCGTCCCGGCGCCTCTGGCGCGTTCTATGAATCGGTCGGCTACACCCATACCGGCACGCGGTTCTGGAAGGGCTTGCGATGCGGTTAGAGCTGTCACCAGCGCTCATCGGACGCATCCCGGACTCGACGACCGCCCGTCGAGAGGGGGCTCCTTTCCCGGGGACGGCGCTTCGTTCCGTAGGAGAGACAGCCGAACATCGCACCGCATCTCAATTACCAGCAAAGGACGTTGTGAATCATGTGTCCACTCAGTAGGCCCCGAGCTCATCTCCTTCCCGCTGATTTCGTGTGGGGCGTGACGACATCGGCGTTTCAGTTCGATGAACCCGCAGCACGGTCGACGTCACTGCCCCGCCGGGACCCGCTCTCCCCCACGTTTGCGGTTCGAGGTACGAACATGATCCGAGAAGTGTCTCATCACGCGCGGCAATGGGAAGCCGACCTGGATGGGATGGCCGAATTGCAGATTCCTGCGTTGCACCTCTCCTTATCCTGGGAGCAATTGCAACCAAGTGGAGCAGGCCCTCTGAACAGAGCCGCAGTCGCGTTCTATCGAGACATCTTCGAAGGTGCTCGCGAACGTTCACTCGACCCGTTCGTCGCCCTCTACCACTGGGGGTTGCCGCGGCCGCTTCTAGCGGCTGGTGGCTGGCATCAGCGCCGTACCGCCGAACAGTTCGCGCAGTACGCAGCATTGGTGATATCCGAGTTCTCCGATGTGGTCAGCACATGGATCACGATCTACGAACCGTGGAGCGTAGCGTTCGCCGAGCACGCGCGAGGGGCATGCGGGGCCGATGCTGACACCGAGGCACGACGCGCGCTTCACCACTTGCTCCTCGGACACGGATTGGCATTGCGCAAGATTCGCGACATCGCTCCCAGGACGAGGGTAGGGATCGCGAACACAGTCAGCAACGTCTCTGCCGCATCCGACTCCACAGATGATCAAGAAGCGGCGGCCTACATCGATTTGCAGCTCAACCGTATCGTTCTTGACCCGCTGTATCTCGGACGGAATGAGGAAATCGATGAGGTCCTCGGTCCAGTCGGCGGCGACGAGGAAGACATCAATCCCGTTCGACCCGGTGACCTTGATCTCATCTCCACGCCTGCTGATTTCGCTGGCGTCAACCACTTCATCAACGTCCATGCCAGCACTGCCGTCAATGCCACTGCCCTTGGCGCCTGTGTGCGGGCGGTCGAGCCGGCGACGACCGCGACAGGTTGGTCAAACACTCCCGCGGCACTTCGCGAGGTCCTCAACCGTGTGAGCACTGAGTACACTCCAGGCCCGGTATATGTCACCGGCAGCGGGGCGAGTTTCGAAGACGCCCCAGCAGGGCACAGCACTCTCGACGACAGCGAACGCATCAACTACCTCGACGGGTACACCGGCGCAGTCCTCGACGCATACAACGACGGGGTGGACGTTCGCGGTTATTTCGTGCGCTCATTCGTCGACACCGTGAACTGCGACGAAAGCGAATCCTCCCGGTTCGGACTCGTGCACGTGGACCACCGCACGGACACTCGCACCACGAAGCGCAGTGCCCACTGGTATCGAGACTTGATCGTGACGCATCGGACAGCCCGTGGGCGCTGAATCTGGTCTCCTCGCCGAGACGGCTGCAGCGACGCGGGACACGGCCGGATGCCGATGTGTCGGCCCAGGGCCGTGCAGCCGCGCCCCGTTTCCTCAAACAGATGGGAGCCGTCTTCGATGCGACTTCCGTCTCGATATCGCTGGTGCCCCAGCGCCCGTGCTCGGCTGGGAACGCTGGTATGCCGAACGTGCCGCGTTCGGCCACGCCTCGCGTACTCCCACACCGAGCAGTGTCGGTGTATACACCTCGCGTGAGGACACGGCGGCTCTTCATAACCGGGTGCTCCTCACCCTTCACGGCCGATTCGGCGGACAGCTGCCCACCGTGGGCGGAGCGACGTCTGATGACGAGGTCGCGCCAGCCTCGGAATCGCAGCTGCGCACGCTGCTGCTGCACGCAGCGAGCTGCGGGCTGCTTCGAGAGCTTGAATTCAACCGCCGGTTAGGCAGGCTGCATCCGGAGAGCGCACGCAGGCTCGCATCCGCGAAGATCGAGGCGGGACTTGACGGAGACAATCAGAGATGGCGGCGACAGTATCGGATCGACGCGTTGTTCGCTGTCTACGACGCTGTAGCCCTTCCGGCAGCGGAATGGGAGGGCATTCGGGACAAGCTCGCCGGAGTGGATACCCCCGCAGCGCGGGCTGTTTCAGACCTGCAGGCGGACGCCGTTCGCGATACTCCATACGGACGCGGCGGCGGATTGTGGGGTCGAGTCGAAGACGTCGCCGATCAGCTGCTGGTGCGAGCCGTGATCGTTGCACGAGGGAGCCGGGCAGGAGACCGTATTAGCGAGGCTGGCGAGAACCTGCGGTGGGCGGCGTCAACACCACAGCGCGATCCCCTCCCCCGCCACCCGACGGGCGATACTCGCCGAGGTCATGGGGGCACGAGGATTAGCGCGGATGAAGTTGCTCAACGTCAACGCTCCTATGACGCCCACGGTGCCTCACATGCGCCTCTGCACCGACTCAATCGGGCTGAACATGTCGCCGAAACCGACATATTGGGGCTGCTGGAACATATTCCAGGAGTTCGATCACTCAAGGGCCAGTGACAGCCCTGGCGTCCGGCGACGACGCCGCGAGCCGGGCCAGGAGCCGGCCAAGATCGCGCTCCTGCGGACGGTCGTTTCGAGCGCCAGAACGGTCCGGTTCGGCGGCACCGCTGCGACCGCGAACTTCTTGAATGTCGAACAGCAGGCACACGCTCATCCTCTCGGTGGCCGGTCGTGCGACCGGTGCTGGTCTCGAGTGGGGATTGTGCGGCGGGTGGGAATGACTTGATCATGCCGTGATCCTGTGGTCATCTCCTGGGCACGGATGGGACACCAGCTTGTTGACGTCGATTCGTTCCGGGTAGCCGCTGTGTCCGGGAGGGCACGTCGTCAGTAGGTCAAGTGGCTGTTTGGCGGTGCGCGCTGTACTGCCACGCGGTCGTGGGCTGCGAGTTTCGCAGCAATTGGAACACGACGATGCCGAGCCGGCCGCAGCGTGTGCATGTCCGATTGCCCCGACGTATGGCGGCATTCACGGGTGTGATGTTGCGCACTTCGGGATCGACGATGTGCCGCGTCCGGACGGCCATGCACCACACAGTGGACTTCGAGGCGGTTGTTCCGTGGTGGCGCATCGTCATGGCGTGCGCCCTGGAAGACGAAAAGCGCGTTGCATTGCTTGTTCAGCGGTGACTGCGTCGCCCACATCGACGGCCGCTCGAAGAGTCCGGTATTCCCGGCTCGTGTGTCCGATGGTGGCAGGCGCGTCGATGGCATCGCGAAATTCAGCACGTGTCAACCGGTGGGCGAGAGCGATGATGGCCTGCTGGGTCGCGCAGATGAGGACGGGGTTCGGACACGAAGCGGCGAATTGTTCTACAAGAGCCCAGCGCGCCGCGCCATGGGCTGCGACATCTCGGCGTTGCACCGCCTGAATGGCGGAGTCGGTGGCGCGAATGATGCTCCTGCGCTGAGCATGGTTCAGGCTCGGCACCGTGACACGAACGATGCCGCCGGCCAGAGCGCCTATGGTGTGCAGGATTGCCATGTTGCACGCCGTCACGGGCCGCTCTTCAAGACGCACTCGGCGCCGGGGACCGAGCGCAACCAGCTCGGATGGAAAGAGCTCGGGTGACGCTGCACCAACTGCCGTTCGGGATGCTCTGGCTCTCGTCTGCCGTTCGGCGTCGCCCTGCATCGATTCCGAGCCGAGCGAACCGTCGTTGCTTGCCGCAGGAATAGGCGCCGCGTTCGCCGTTCGCGATGGGTGCCGACCCAGTTGGAGGGTCCCGGTTGGCAATGGCATGAGCTGGCTTGGCCCCTTCCGAGTTCGCGTCCGGCCGATCGATCTGTCCAGTGCGCCGGTCGGGCAGCCCCGCGGCCGCCGGGCCGCCGGCAACCGCTCCACAAACACATCGATGTTAGAGTCTACCTTTACCATATTGACATTTCATGTCAATGTTTTGGCTGCTTGGTGGCTGCCTATATCCGGAGGGACACCGCAATATGCCGGTCTCACAATCGTCGGCGTCGCTTGACCCCGTGAGTTCACTTCGTTTCGGAAGCGGCGTACTCGGCCGCAGCGACATGTGGCCCTCGAGGGTCGAGTTCGATGCGCCTGCAGGACGGCTGCGTATCGTGTCGGGGTTCGCTTTCGGGCGTTCGGCGCTGCTCTGCGTTGCGCAGCGCCCACGCGTGCAGTTCAGGAATCGACTCGCCGTGCGTGCGGGCATCGCAGTGGTGGTGCTTTCCGGAATTGGAGGGGTGTTCGCTCCGGTATCCCTCAGTTCCGCGACTTCCGGGTTCTCACTTGTGCCGATGACCCTGGTTGCGGTGTGCGTGATCAGCGACGCCATCAGAGATTGCTTGGGCCGACGGCGCACCGCTCCCGCCATTCGCGCGACCGCGCGAGATGCTTGGTGGGTGTCGTGACGATGCCACGCAGAACGCTTGAGAACCACAGCTCGGGCAGGAGACGCGCTCGAGTACTTACCGGCGGCATCCTCGCGGCGAGCGTGCTGGCGGTGGCCATAGCCGCTCCCCATCACGCAGTGGCCGATGAGTACCCGAGCTGGTCGGACGTTGAAGCGGTTCGGGGCAATGAGGTAGCCAAGCGAGACCGCGTCACCGAGATCGCGGCGCTGATCAATGGCCTCGATGCCGAGGTCGCCGCATCCGATCAGCTCGCGAACGACCGCGCCGCAGCGTACGAGGCGGCTCAGCTGGCCTACGACGAGAAAACATTCCGTGCCGCGGTACTAGCAGCTCAGGCGGAACAAGCGACACGAGAGGCAGAGGAGTCACGAGAACGCGCCGGGAAGCTGGTGAGTTCATGGTTGCGATCCGGTGGCGTGGATCTCAGCACCACCTTGGTGCTCGGCAGCGACGCCTCCGACCTTCTCTCGCAATTGGCAACCATCAGCAAGCTCACCGAGCGCACGAATCGGACATACGAGCGGGCTCGGGTGGACCTCGCGGCCGCAGCCGCTCTCACCACGCAAGCTCGGGTTGCTCAGCAGGCGCTTGCAGAGCTGCAGGCCGACGCGGAACAGTCGCTACAGGAAGCCATCGAAGCCCGTGCCGCCGCGCAGAATTCCCTAGCGCAGCAACAGGAGCACGCAGTGACCCTAAATGCTCAACTCGCCGTTCTTCAGGAAAACCGGGAAGCAACTGAAGCCGATTACCGCAAAGGAGAGTCAGCCCGAGTCGCCGCTACCGCTGCCGCCGCTGCCGCGGTGGCAGCGGCGGCTCACCCGAGCACAACCAGCGAGCCGGCGAGCGGATCGGGCTGGACGAGACCCATTTCTGGGTGGATCACGGACTCGTTTGGCCCTCGCCCCGGCCTCCCCGTACCAGGGGTGAACCCCTTCCATTCCGGGACAGATATCGCAGCCGGTTGCGGCCGGTCGGTTCATGCCGCGTCGGCTGGAACGGTCGAGTACGCCGGCTGGCTGGGTTCGTACGGCAACTGGGTGCTCATCGATCACGGCAACGGGGTGAAAACAGGGTATGCACACAACAGCGAGCTCCTCGTAGGAAACGGCCAAGAGGTCGCGGCAGGGACGACGATTGCCCTCGTCGGGACCACCGGAGCATCCACAGGGTGCCACGTTCACTTCGAAGTTCGCGTTGATGGTGCCCGAGTCGACGCCGAGAGCTTTATGGCAGCCCGCGGCGCGCCCCTGGGCTAGCGCGCGTCCGGCACTCCAGCCTCAGCCAAGCATCGGCTTCAGCAAACCCTCATTTCCGAACCATAGAATATTGACATGCAATATCAATTTGAGTCTGGTTGTGAACGTGGATCTGCCGTCGGCTTTCCTCCGAGCTCTCACCATCGATTTGGGGTTAATCATCAAGCAACACGACGCGGTTGTGGCGAACCCATCCGCGCTCGCTTCGGGCAGGGCCAACGCGAGGGAGGGAACGGGATGTTCGGCCGAGCCCCTCGTTCCTCACCGATGGTGAGCCTCTTGAGGTCCAAGAATCCCACGGAGCGCCAAGGCGCCGCTGACTCGCAATTCGCGGGTGAACAGAACAGAACCCCGCTCGCACGAAAAGGATCCATCCATGAACATTGTTCGATTCACGGCTTCCGCGGTGATCGCCGTGGCCGCCCTCGCCCTCACCGCGTGCACCCCGGGCGCCCCTGACCGTGCCGCCGACGGCATAGCGATAGATGACGCATGGGTGAAAGCGAGCGAATCCGACATGACTGGCGGCTTCGCAACACTTGCCAACACCAGCGACAACAGCATCACGCTCACCGGGGCGCACTCTGCGTCGTCCAAGAAGGTAGAGCTGCATGAGACCGTCGCCGACGCGGCTGGAGCGATGATGATGCGGCAGAAAAAGGGCGGATTCGCGATCAAACCAGGCGACACGCTTCTGTTGGAGCCGGGCGGCGCGCATCTGATGCTCATCGGTCTCACACAGCCGATCATGCCCGGGGATCAGCTGCAGTTCACTCTGTCCTTCTCCGACGGGTCAGAGCGCGATTTCACGGCCCCGGCGAAAGCCTTCGCGGGAGCGAACGAGAACTACGACGACAGTCCCGCCTTGGACGCA
Organism: Plantibacter lichenum; assembly: GCF_050587525.1. Taxonomy (NCBI): domain Bacteria; kingdom Bacillati; phylum Actinomycetota; class Actinomycetes; order Micrococcales; family Microbacteriaceae; genus Plantibacter; species Plantibacter lichenum. The sequence goes on from NZ_JBOBFT010000001.1 coordinate 677,812, forward strand.
CCGAACGATGGCAGCGCGGGGCACGGGTGATGCGGGACATCGATACTGAACGGCATCCGCGTTTCACTCGTCGAGGTCTGTTGCTCGGCGGGGTCGCCGTCGGTGGCGTCGGAGCTGCCGTCAGCGTCGGAGCTGCCGTCAGCGTCGGGGCAGACGCTCTCGCACAGAACCTTGCTGCTGCGCCACCTCTTCATGGAGCAGAGGTCGTCCCGTTCCACGGACGCCATCAGGCCGGCATTGTCACCCCTCCTCAAGCATTCGCTCGATTCATGGCACTCTCGCTCCTCCCACACACCAGTAAGGACGGCCTGCAACGACTGCTGCGCCTGCTCACGGACGACGCCGCCCGCCTCAACAGTGGAAACCCGGCCCTCGCTGACACCGAACCGGAACTCGCCCACGCACCAGCACGGCTGACGGTGACGTTCGGCCTCGGCCCAGGAGCGCTCGCTCTCGCCGGCGCCGCTAACGACGTCGCCTCCGCCGATGCGCTGCCACCGTTCGCCGTCGATCGCCTCCGACCCGAGTGGAATGGCGGAGACCTCCTCCTTCAAGTTGCCTCAGACGACCAGGTCACTCTCGCCCACGCGTGCCGCATGTTCATCAAGGATGCGCGCGTGTTCGCTGAAGTGAAGTGGCAACAGGGTGGGTTCCGCCGTGCGCGCGGCACCGAGGCGCACGGCACCACGATGCGCAACCTGTTCGGGCAGGTCGACGGCACCGTGAACCTAACCCCTGGCACTGCAGACTTCGACCGTCTCGTCTGGTGCGACTCAGGCCCCTTGTCTGGTGGGACCACCATGATCGTTCGGCGCATCAGCATGGACCTCGACAAGTGGGACCGGTTGGATCGCTCGGGGCGAGAACAGTCAACCGGCCGGACGCTCTCCAACGGGGCCCCGTTGACCGGCGTCCAAGAACACGACGAACCAGACTTCGCTGCGACGGACGCCCTGGGCTGGCCGCGCATCGCCGATTTCGCTCACATCAGGAGAGCTCGTACAGCTGACCCCGCAGAACGTATCTTCCGCCGCGGTTACAACTACGAGGATACGGCTGACGGATCCGACGCGGGTCTGGTTTTTGTTTCCTTCCAGTCCAGCCCCGAACTGCAGTTCGTGCCAATTCAGCGCCGGCTTGCCCAGCTGGACCTGCTCAACGAATGGACCACGCCGATCGGCTCGGCCGTCTTTGTCATACCGCCCGGATGCCTGCCGGGCGGCTTTGTCGGCGAAACGCTCTTCTGAACGGACCACCATGCTCCCCTCCCCCATTCGCTCCCGGCGCGTGTACGCCGTCTCTGCCGGCGGCTTACTCGCGCTGTGCCTTGTGCTCATGTCATCGGTTCCGGCGGTCGCTCATGACGAGCTCGTCTCCTCCAGCCCTGCCGCTGGCGCCATGCTCGACGCCGGCCCCGAGGAAGTGCGGCTGCGTTTCTCTGAGGAGTTGCTCCCCTTGGGCGCGGCGATCATCGTTGAGGACCCGGCAGGAAAGCAGTGGAATCGTGCCGACGTCACGCTCGAGGGCGACACCCTCAGAAGCGCCTTGGCGCCAGACATGACCCAGGGCACCTATCGACTCGTGTGGCGAGTGGTGTCGTCGGACGGGCACCCGATCAGCGGGGTCGTTCCCTTTTCCATTGGCTCCGCCGTCGACCCGGACGCATTCGCGGATCGGTCCATGGGAACCCCGCCGCCCGTGACCAGTGATGGGCATGGCGGCGCTGGTTGGTTCCGAATCGGCACCGCTGCCCTCATTGGCGCTGCCATTGCGCTCAGCGGGTACCTCCTTTTTCTCCGCATCCGTCGCGTGAGTACGCGGCCTCAACCCCCACAGGAGTCACCATGAGACCGTCCCGATTTGCCGCCCCCTTCATCATCTCCATCGCCGCCCTCACACCGTCGCTCGCGGGGTGCGCAGCCCCGACGGCTGCACCGAACATCGAGCTGGAGTGGGAGTCCTGCGATGAACTCGTCAAATCGGTGGCTCAATTCGCCGACATGGTCGGAGCCCCCGATGTGCTGGGCGAGTTCGGTGACCGTCTCGAATGCGCGGAAGTCCCCGTGCCTCGTGATCACACCGATCCGAGCCTCGGGACCTTGACAGTGCAAATCAGTCGACTGACACCGGAACAGGACTCCGAAGGAGTCATTTTCACCAACCCCGCGGGTCCGGGTCTGGAGGGGCGAACCACTCCCGCGCTGCTTGCGCAGACCGGTTTTGCGGATCTCCTCCGCACTCACACGCTGATCGGTATCGACGTGCGCGGCACCGGTGCGGGAGGCTCTGCTCGGTGCGCGAACGTGCAGATGCTCGAGGTGCCACCAGGCGAAGATTCGGACGCGCAACGGGCGAAGACATTCGCGGGGGCAGTCGCGGAGGCGAATCGCGACTGCGTGGCAGAGGACGTGTTCGCGCGGAACCTCACCACTCGTTCAATCGCTGAGGACCTTGATCTCGTCCGAACCGCTCTAGGGCTCGAGCGCATCAGCTACTTCGGTCAGTCATGGGGCACAGAGCTCGGGACCCAGTACCGATCGATGTTCCCCGACCGTTTGGAGAACATACTTCTTGACAGCATGACCGACCTCCACGGCGACGCAAACAACTCTCTCGCCGATATTGCCGCCGCCCGCGAACACTTCCCGGCGGTGACCCCCGAACCCGCCGGGAACAGCGCTGAAACGTACTCCCCGCTGGCCTACGGGACTCGAACAACGATCACCTGCAACACTGCGATCAATGCCACCGACGACGACGAGAACTGGGATGCGTACCTGCAGCGCCAACGCCACTACTTGACCGTCGGCGCTGAACGTATCGCACACCCGGTCGCCTCGGAACTGCCAGGAGTGTCCGCGTGCAGCGGCTGGCCGCTCGATTCAACACCGGTCACGGCAACCGCTCGACCGGGCACGTTGCAGTTCGTCGCCCACGCTCAAGAGACCGTCACCCCCGCAGTCTGGACAGAGCATGCGCAACGCACCGTCGGTGGGAATGTGTTCACGTTGAACGACGCCCAGCACGCAGGCCTTCCGTTGAGCGAGGCAGCTGACGACGCGGTGGCGTTTCTGACCGCCGACAAGCAGATGGAATGAGCGTCACCGCACTGCACCGTCGACGACGCCGCCCCGTGCCGTCGACTGTGATGAATTCAGCGCGCGGCGTTGTTCTTTAGCGCTGCCGCCGCTGTCGTGTCAGCGTTGACCATCGCGCAAGCGTGGCTCAACTGGCCACGCCAAGATCCCGCAGCGCCCGCGGAGAGTCTCGATGCTGTCCTGATGACTATGACGTGGGGGGCGTTTGGCGGGTTTTGTGGGGCTGCAGCCCTGCTCGCAGCCGCGCTCGGAACTCCCCTCCGCACGGTGTTGACATTGACGCCACTAGATAGGACGCCGCTGGTACTTCCCGCCGGGCTCCTGTTCATGTCATCAGTCGCCTTGCTGATCGGTTCGATGCTGCCGCTGACATCCACCTCGGGGCATCCAGCCCCGGCGGCGATACTCCTGTTCGGCGGTGCTGGTGCGCTGCTGGCCTACCTCGCGGTCCTCAGCGCAGCGATCCTCGCCCGCCAACGCGACGTTCGAGTGCTCTCCGCGGGAATCGCACTAACTGTGCCCGCATGCGTAGTAGGATCCGGGGCGCTCATCCATGTGGCCGCGCTCGAATCTGCACAGGTGGCGTTGCTCGTCACTATCACCGTTAGCGCGCTCTGGGCAGGTTCCTACCCGGCTCTGCAGATACACGGCACCCGGAGACACGTGGAGGCTTAACCCGGCATCGGTCGCTTCTCACTGTTCACCAGCAGGCCCCTTGTTGGGCGACGCTCCGCCCGTACGCCGAACACGCACCGTGCAGGAGCGGGGCACCTAACCCGATTAGGCACCCCGCTCCCCCTCCGCACAGAGGGAGGTGCGGCGGCTCCCGTCCCCTGGAGCCTCCACAACAAGCATCTCATACTGACATCCAATATCAAATACATGGGATGAGCCGCCTCACACGTGGCGCCTGCTCCCTCGCTCGCGGCACGCCACCACATGCCCGCAAACGACAACAACCCTCCGCCCTCTCGGAGAAAACCGAACAGCTGTCCACGTCATATGCCCAACGTGACCAAAATTGAAATATAGTTCTACATATGAACTCGTCTCCTTCTTTGCGCCGTCGGCTGATCTCCATCGCGTCTCGCTACAAGTGGCAGCTCGTCACGACCGGTGCCGTCCTGGCGCTGGCACTTGTCGGCGCACTTTTTGTCATCGCCGGGCAGCAGAAGGCCCCCGTTCCGCCTGGAGCTCTTGGTCCCTCTGGGCTGGCCGACGGCCAAGTGCTGCTGGTTGAGTATGTGGACTTCGAATGCGAGGCGTGCGGCGCGCTCAGCCCATACGTGCAAGCCATCCGCGAGGACTTCCCCGATGAAGTGACGTTTCAGACCCGTCACTATCCGCAGCCGAGCCATGGCAACTCGATGAACGCGGCTCTGGCAGTGGAGGCAGCCCGCGGCCAGTCCAAGGGTGATGAAATGATCGAGCAGCTCTTCAAGACCCAAGCAGTCTGGGGTGAGCGCGGGCGGCAGAGCCAGGCCGGGTACTTCCGCGAACTCGCGCAGAAGCTTCAGCTTGACCTCAATCGGTACGATGCCGACCTCACCGACCCGAGCACCCGCGAACGCATTGATACCGACATCGCCATGGGTCGCAGCCTCGGAATTCAAGGCACTCCTACCTTCTTCCTCGATGGCGAGCAGGTGCAATTGCACGCCGTGGAAGACCTCCGCTCCGCCGTCGAGTCCGCACTGCAGAGTCGCTGACCCACATCTGGGAGACCACCCCTCATGGACAACACCTCCGTTCGCGGACAAGTCGGCGCGGCCGCCGCGACCTCGGTAGCCGGGACACGCCTGCTCGGCGTGCCTGCATTCGGTGGCAGAGGCACGGTGCTCAGCGCAGCAAGCATGGTCGCCTTCCCTGTCAGCCGCGGACGGCCCGCCGGCCTCGCCACAGTCAGGCTTGACGACTCGCGTGTGCCCTGGATGTGCGTTGAGCGCGTTGGTTTGGCTTGTGATCGGGGTGAAAATCATCCTCCACGTCTGGCTATTGGACGCCGGTATGCCGATTCTGTCATTGGCTCATCTGACCATGTTCACCGCCGCATTCGCAGGAGCAGTGCTCCTGGCTGCAATAGCACTCAGCGTTCGACTCGCTGTGCTCCTGACCCGCCGTCGCCGCCCCTGAGGGCGACCTTCGAGAACTCGGATACCGTGCATACTCAACGACTTCAAAAACTCGGATGCTGCGTTCGAGCCAATACCCGCTGCACCTGGGCCCCGCGTCGGGCATCACGTGGCTGCGCTGCGCCCACGCCCCTGCCTCACCGGGCCTCCGATCAGGGCCAGGTCGCATCGTGACGCCCGCGCACGCAGACCCGCCTTGGTTCGTTCAGGTCCAGGACCTGGCCACACCGTGGGATGCGCAGCAGGAGTACTTCCTCGAAGCCGTGGATCTGCATCCTGGCTCACGCGTCCTCGACTTCGGGTGCCGTACCGGGCAGCTCGCACTGGCCATGAGTAAAGCGGGACATCGTGTAACCGGTCTCGATCCCGCGCCGACGACGCTCGCTATCGCGACGACGAAAGCCGGAGCCGACCGCATCAGGTGGATAGTTGGCCACTCATCCGACATTCCGAAGTACCAATTCGACACCGTCGTGATGTCACGGTACTTTTCGCAATTCCTCATCGCCTCAGCCGACTGGGCTGGAGCGCTTCACGACATCCACCGTTCGCTCCGGCCGGGCGGACGGCTCATCTTCGACTCCCGCAATCCTGATCACCGCGTGTGGGAATCGTGGACGCGTCCTCTGACCAAACGCGACGTCGACCTCAGCGACGGACTCGTTGCCACGACCTGGACCAGTGTGTCAAAGGTGCAAGGGGTGGCCAGCCCGTTGGTGCAGTATGTCGATCATTTCCGGCTCGGAAACCATGTGCCCGTCAACAGGAAGTCGGCCATCCGCTTCCGTCGACCGGGCGAGATCCTCTGGCCCCTCGAGCGAGCTGGATTTATCGTAGACAGGATTGATACCAGCTGGGACAGGCACGGAGATGACGGAGAGTTCATCGTTCACGCGTTCCGCGCCGATGACTCAGAGCTCTGACCCGCTGCGTCAGGAATGCCACCAAGCGCGGACCGAATCGGCGCCATACGCCCCGGCCTTACAGGTCCGCGGGAACCCAATCACCCACCGCAGCGCAGAGGCCACTCGTTGACCTTGCACATCAATGCCTGCGCAGTGGGTGACCGGATGGGAGGTCGTCCCGTGCGTTGTTCGTCATGCGTCCGCGCGGATTGTCGAGCGCGTATTCGTTCACTGTCGACGGCGGCGTGACGTGGGCGCTCATTGCGCCTCTGGAGACGATCGGTGCAGCGTATGCGGCAGCTGCACCAGCGCGTGGTGGGCGTTGGTGAGGTCGTGGTAATTCGGCCTGCTGTCGTGGTTGGTCAGTACGCTGAACCTGAACGTCAATCGAAGGAGCTCTCGTGTCAGTGCTGGATCTATTCGACTCTTTTCAGGAGGTTGTGAATGCGAGTCCGAAAATGGTCGAGGAAGCGCGATCTCGACGGAAGTCATTCGAAGCCGCATTTCTTGCCGAACCGGATGTGCCCGAGGTCATCCCCTCTGGTTCTCTTGCCCGGGGAACGCATAAGGATCCGATTCATGATGTAGATCTGGTCGTGGTGTTTGACCCCGAAGAGCATCCTGCTTGGGGTTCGTCTGGTGAATCCGCCGCCCTGGCTTTGGACGACGTGCGCAGTAGGGTCAATGACTTGCTCGGTGCCACGAATGGGACAGCTGACCGGCTGGTGCGCCTCGCGAAATGGCGTAATCATGCGGTGAAATGCTTCCTGGATGATCCCGATGATCCAGACGCGTTCACCGTTGACGTCATGCCGGCATTGCGGCACGGGGATCAGCTCCTTGTCCCCGAGGCCATATCGGAGAAGTGGATCGTCTGTGATCCCGAATACCTGATTGCGGAAGTGCGTGCACGCCATGCGGCGTGGGGCCATTATGCGGGAACGGTGAGGATGCTGAAGTGGTGGGCGGCAGAGCAGCCGGTCAAAATCAAGTCTCTTGTGGTCGAGGTCCTTGCTTTGGACTACCTGCCCACGGACCGGAGTCGGCCGGCGGCGTTACGGGAGTTCTTCACCCGTGCCGAGTATGCGGTCAGGAGCGGCATTGTGGTTGAAGATCCTGCGGGGTTGTGCGGCCCAATTCAGCTGGATCTCGACTACGACGACCTCGCGGACCGTCTTGACACTGCGAGCGACCTGGCATCCCAGGCGCTGGTAGCGCAGGCGAACAACGACGTCCCGCGCGCGAGCCGTCGGTGGGGTGCCGTGTTTGGGGATCTGTTTCCGTTGGTTGCTGCGGCGGTTGGAACCGGCGCGAGCGATGACGGGCCTCGCCCGGTGAAGGACACCCCGCAAGGATGACCATGCCGCCCGCAGAATTCCCCGTCTCACGCTGGCCGGACTGGGATCCTCGCCGGCTTGCGCGCGATCTGGCCGAGGTTAGAGAGTTCGCACCCGAGCTGGAGTACCTGCCACCAACAGAGGACGGTTTGCGCAACGGGGGTTGGCGTGGCCTGCTCCCCTTGTGGCCGTTCGCTCGGCCCGAACCAGAGGCCGTCCGGGACGTGATAGGTGCCCCGCTCCAAGTCGTCGTAGTGTATTCGTCCGCGCACCCGGTCATCGCGCCGGACGTCTATGCGGTTGATCCGGAGCCGGGACTGCTGGAAGAGTCCAATGCGGCATGGCACGTCGCACCCGGTGGCGCACTGTGCCTGTTGCAATCGGAGGGCGGATGGATACCTGAAGCGAGCGTGGTGGACCTCCTGCTGAAAGCATGCGGTTGGCATCTCGAGTACGCCCTGATGCAGGCGCGCGCCATTACCAGGATGACGGTGAATGGCATCGTCACTGACGCTTCGCTCGACGCCATGTTCGCCCGTGCTGCTCGTAGCAAGGGTGGCGGATCATGACGACACCATTTGTGGTACTCACTCGCGGCGGTGAGCGATTGATTCGGGAGTCACCCGACGCGCACGGGAGGCTTCATATGCATTTTTCCGCTGCGGTTGGCAGCTATGTTATCGACCGCGTCGGCACACATGCCGACGTGATGATTGCAGTGAACATCCCCGCCCAATTCCAAGCACTGCGGTGGGACGGGGAGGCGTTCGCCGGCCAGTGGTTCAAGGCTGCCGGCCCCGAGGTCGCCATTCAGCATCTCGCCTTGCGGCACCGCCCGACTGGCATGATCCCGTTCACGGCGTTCCGTGAACTCGTCCACGGGGTCGACGATCCTGGCGCCCTTCTCGGCCTCCTGGTTGTCCACACCCCGAATCTTCCGGAACGGCTCGCGCGGCTCGGGGCGAGGGAATTCTCCGCTTGGGCTGTGAGCCGAGACGGTGTGCATCCGGTCGATTTCGAAAGCGAGCCAGATGTGTATGGTGCTGGACAACTCGCCACGCACTGGCCCGTCGATCGATTTGCAGGCAACACGGTCGCCGTCGTCGGCGTGGGAAGCATTGGCAGTCATGTGGCTGCCTCGCTCGCGCAACTGGGTGTGGGAAAAATGCATCTCATCGACCCTGACCGGCTCCTGTGGCACAACGTTGTTCGGCATCACCTGGGTTCGGAGAGCGTCGGCCGGTTCAAGGTCGATGCGATGAGGGACAACATCACTGAAAAGAACGCCGGCACGGATGTCATCCCGCGGGTTGAAGCGCATCACTTCGATGTCGTTGAACATGCCGAACTGTTGCACGAGATCATCCGCGATGCCGACATAGTCGTCTGCTGCGCGGATGGGATCGCTCCGCGACGAGTGGTGAATCACTTCTCACGCATCCTTGGCAAACCCGCCGTTCTCGCCTGCGTCCTCGGAGACGGCAGCGTCGGAGAGGTCCTACGGCTTCGCCCAGGCGGACGGTTCGGCTGTCTGCTTTGCCAGCGTGCCGCCTTGAGCGAGATGGGCGCGATCGATGCGGAAGCCGATCAGGAGCTCGCCTATGGGACCGGCCATACACACAAGCCGATGACGGCTATTCCCAATGACCTGCGGCTCGTCGCTGACCTTGCCGCGAAAGTGACCGTGGCGACGTTGCTCGAATCGTTGCATGGTGAACGGTCCCAGCGGTTGCCGGGTGAGTGGGCGCTGGTCGGACTGCAGGCAGGTCGTGAGCTCGCCGCTCCGTTCGATTTCGCCCGCGCCGGCGAAGTGCGGTGGTCGGAAGTGCCGCCATCGCGAGAGGGGTGCGCAACATGCTCCCTCACATAACGGGCCGACCGACGAGGGTGCGTTTTGCCAACGGCGTGTATGCGTCCATGGTGGAAGAGGCTCAGCGGTCCGATGACGGCTTTGAAACTGGTGGCATTCTGCTTGGGCATCTCGTCGACGACGTGTTTGTCGTCAGCTGCGCTGGTGGGCCGGGCCCCAAAGCCATTCGGGAACCACATTTCTTCCTCAGGGATCTTGCTGTTGCGCGGGACCTCGCAAGCGCTGCGTGGTCTGCAAATGGGGCCCAGTGGATCGGCGACTGGCATACCCACCCCACGCATTCCCTGATGCCGAGTCCTACCGACTTGCGCAGCTACCGCACGCATCTGCGCGAGGAAGAACTGCAGTTCTCCGCTTTTCTCGCAATACTCCTTCGAGTTACCGGAGCTCGTGTGAATGTGGCGGCATGGTCCGTTGGCCACAGCACTTGTGAGCGACTTGTCGTGGAGCGCCCGGACACTGAACATGAACCGCCCTGCTAGGCGCCGAGGATTCAGAGGTCCGCGTCGGAGTACTGGGAGGTGTCGATGCCATCCAGCGCTCGTTCATACACATCAAGGTCGACTGCCATTGCGGAACCGATGGTTTGGAGCCTACGGAAGAGGCGCATGACGAAGAAGATCAGCTGTGTGCCCTCGTTTGAAACAACTAACCCGGGTGTCAGCATGTCTAGGTTGGCGGCGTCTGAGGTGTGGTCGAATGCGGCATCCGTGAGCGCGATGCCCAAGTCCAGGTGGGACTGCCCGTCATGCTTGGTGATGTTCGACGTACCCACACTTGAGCGGATGCCGTCCCTCCATCCGGTTCGGAGGCCGACGATGCCGCCAAGAATTGGACGTTTGTCCGGGGTTGGGCCGGGCTGCGTACCGTAGATGTCGACGATCTTCGCTGATGTGCGCCTCAGAGCTCGCACGCTGGCGACTTTCGCTGCCGCGTACGCCATCGTGGTGGCATTGAGTTCCTGTTTCACCTCAATGACGCAGTAAATACTCTCCACCGGAACGATCAGGCTGGTGCCTGCTTTGAACCACAGCGGCGAATACTGCCGATCGTAAATCGCGAGGTCCACTTGCTCGCTCTGCGCGCCGGTGGCGTCGAGGGCGAAAACGGGTCCAATCGCATACCGGCCGGGAAGAAACGATTTGAGCATTCGGCCCCAATTCGCCTCTGATGCGTCGCCGATGGTTGTTGGGTGATTAGTGAACTCAAGGGGTATCTCTAGCTCCGCCGACAGTAGTTTCTGTCGTTGTAGAAACGCTTGCTCCAAGTCCACCGTCTTCGGTCGCGCCATCTCAGCCTCAATCGTCTGTGACGCCACAAGCAATGACTCGGGCGCTTCTTACCCACGCTAGGCCATCACTTTGGCCAGATTGAGGATTGTCAGCTCGTATTTCGGGTTCGCCCGTCGGAGGAGACCGCCGCGGCACGTAGAGGTTCGCTTCGCGCAGCGTGTACGGCATGTCCGCGTCGGCGTCCCACAACACCTGGTCGTTCATATCCGGGGCGGCGGCCGCGATCCAGCTCCTGACAATCTTGGCGTTCGTGGCCGACATGGCCTCTGACGGCGCAACCTCGGCTCCGTAGGCCCTGAGTCCTCCACAGCGATCTGCCGCCTGGACCTACATTGCCTCGGCGACGCCCCAGCCGAACGCCATCACACCAAATGCCGGCGCAAACAGCACGGCCACGACGGCCGCTGCACCTCGCCAGCCGTATTCAGCTCGCGCCCGAGTTGCCTCGTTCGCACCGTCTCGATCACTCATTCGCCGCTCCAAAATTGAAATTAAACAATATATATAAGATACCGCAATCTACTGTGAAGCTGCTGGGCGCGTCGAGGTTCGTCCTTAGGAGAGGCGGCGTGCACGCCGTGACGCGCAAGCTTGCTGCGTGCTCACCGCCTAGGCCGCCGAAGAGCTCCGCGACCACAGGCTCGAGAGGCTCCGCGCCATCGACCATTTCCACCAGGCCTGACCCGGACCAGCCATGAGCGTTCGATCGCTTGCGCGCCAGAGCCCTCGTTGACGTGGAAAATTCCACAGCTGCCTAATCCTGAGCCCAGGCTGGGCATGATCCAGCAGACGGCTCGCGTTCCAGCCCGGTCGCCTGCTCGCGAGGCACCCTAACCGATCGTGTCCGAAGGACGACCTGTCGCCGCAGGTGCCGTGCGCCTCAGTTCAGGGGACCCCGGGCCGGCGCAGGAGCCTTCCGGGGACCGTACGCGGCGCAGGCGCTCCTTCTGTGAAGCGCGATTTCAGGCTGCTTCACCCTCGCCCTGGCGTTCATCGCCTCCTATCCCGGACGAATCTGACCTCGCAGGGCCGAGCTGTGATAGTTTGCATGAGACATTTAGAACAATATATCAATTGAGGTGGGCATGAAACGCAGGTTAACAGCAGTTTTGGCAGCGACAAGTCTCGCGATGGCCGGATCGGTGCTCGGGGCGGTACCTGCGCACGCAGTGGACTCACCGTACCTTGAGCTCGTGACGACCATTCCGGGGACACCCGCTCCTCCGGGATCGGCGGGCGATTATGGAATCTGGGTGAGCGAAGACAGCTCGCGAGCATACGTATCCAACCGGATCGACAGCACAGTGCAGTTCATCGACCTCAGCGACAATAGCGTCATCCAGACGGTGCAGCTCCCCGCCGGCGCGACACCGAACGGCGTGACCATTTCCCCCGACGGCTCGAAGGTCTACGTCGCTAGCGCCGTGTCGGGGACGCTCACGGTCATCAATACCACAACCAACCCCGCGACCATGCACACCATCGGCGCCGGCACGATTGGGACGAATCTGCCGGTCAGGGTTGTGCTGTCGGCGGATGGAAACTACGCATACGTCTCAGAGCAGACGACTGTTGCGGGCGGCTCACGGGTCGCCGTCATCAACCTCGCCACCGAGACCATCGCCACGACGATCTCAATTCCCGACCAGGCGTACGGGGTCACTGTCTCACCGAGTGGCTGGGTGTATGCCATGAGCACGAGCAGCAAGATCACGGCTATTGATGCTTCTAACCCCACTGCTTCTACATACCCGACGGTGAATGTGGTTCCGGTGGGAGCTGCTTCTTTGCCGGCGGGCTCGGTGCCATACGAGACCGATACGACGCCGGACGGAAAGCAGGTCTTCTACACGGACCGCGGCACGAACAAGGCCATCGGCGTCATTGACTCCGATCCAAGCAGCCCCACCTTCAACAAGGTTGTCGATACGATCCCAATGACGCCCTCGTCGGGTGGCCTCACCCCCGACCCCGTAAGTATCGTCGCGGAGAGCAAGTACCTGTACATCGGCGGGTACGTCTCGAACGAGATTTTGGTGTTCGACGTCGCCGCGCACACGCTCGCGAACCGGGTGCCGCTCCAGGCCGTGGGTCCGCACGATATGGACTTCTCGCAAGAGCGGTCCACGCTCTATGTGGCGGACGCCAACTCCAACGAGGTCTCCGTTTTCGCCGTTCCGCCGATCGCTGAGATCACCAGCCCGGCCGTCGGTTCCACCATCGATACGGAAACTCCTACGGCGTCCGGCAGCGGACAGGCCGGGGCGACCATTCAAGTGCAAGACACAAGCGGTACGGTTCTGGGATCCGCCACTGTCGGCGCTGATGGCACCTGGACCACGCCGCTGGCAACTCTGGTGACTGGGCCTCAGACGCTGACTGTCGTTCAGGAGACCACCGGCGGCAACCAGACAAAGAGTACGACGAGTATCACCGTCGCGCTCCCGGCAGCGGTTGTCATCACGAGTCCTACCAATGCATCGACCGTGGAAACGCTCACCCCGACCGTCACCGGCACCGGCCAGCCGGGCGCCACCATCACGTTGACAGACGGCTCTGGCGCGACTCTTGGCGCCTCAACGACAGTGGGCACCGACGGCACGTGGAGCATCCCGGTGACCTCACCATTGGTTGCCGGCTCGAACACGATCGTCGCGACCCAGAAGACCGCTCTGGGCACGACCACAACTCCCGCGAAGGTGCAGGTCACTGCTGCCGTGCCGGCGAGCGTTGCGATCACGACACCCGCAGCTAATGCGATCGTTGACACCCTCACTCCGACGCTCACCGGCACCGGGGCGCCGAACGCGACCATCACGTTCACCGCTGACGACGGCACGGTCGTCAATGAGGTCACGGTTGCCGCCGATGGCACCTGGTCGGCTACGACGTCGGCGTTGACTCCTGGAGTGCGCACGATCACAGCCAAGCAGACAACCGTTCTGGGCACTGAGAGTACGACGGACGTGACCTTCACGGCAGACGCTGCGGTGGCTGTCGCGATCACGAGCCCAGTTTCTGGCACGAGTGCGGAGACGCCGACGCCCACGATTTCCGGAACCGGGCAGGTGGGTGCCACGGTCACCCTCACGGACGGCAACGGCGACGTGCTTGGGTCAGGAATCGTCGACGCTAGCGGGAAATGGAGCATCACGACTTCGGCTCTGGCAGCAGGGAAGCACACGATTACGGCCACACAGGTGACGCCTGGAGGCACTAAGACGACGTCGAGCGTCACCATCAACGACATCGTGCCGGTGAACGTCGTGGTCACCGGGCCTGCAGGCGGGGCGGCCGTCGACTCCCTGACCCCAACTCTCACGGGCATAGGACAGCCATTCGCGACCGTCGTCTTGACGGATGACAACGGCACGGAGATCGGTCGCGGGACGGTTGCACCCGACGGTACTTGGTCGGTGATGACGTCGGCGTTGCCACTCGGCTCTCAGACCATCACCATCACCCAAACCACCCAAGGCGGGACGGAGAGCGCGACCGACGTGACGTTCACGGTTGTCGCGCCCACCCCCACCCCGACTCCGGGCACCGCGTCAGCAGACTCGACTGGCGGGCAGTTGACGTCAACAGGAATCGATCTCGCGGCCGGCACGGGCGTCGCTGCAGCCTTGGTGCTGCTCGGCGCACTGTATCTGTTGGCACACACTCGCGCTGCCAGAAAGACCCAGTAGCGGGTCGCTCACCTCGAGCCACTCCGACACACGGAAGCCCCGGGAATCTTGCGCTGAGCGCTGGCCCCCGGGGCTTCCCGTCTTCCCCTGGGCAGCCGCTGGCGAAGCTGTGCGTATTTCAGACCCTGCCCCGACGCTTTTCTGACTCCGGAACCCATCACCGCACCGGGCGCTCCGCCGTGACGACGCCGAGACTGATCTCGATCGATGACATCCGCTTGTCTCACATGCCCTCGCCGGATCATCCCGAGGAGAAGGCCCCTCTCACCGCCTGGGTGGCCGTGCGTGATCCGTTCGGCAGTCAGGGCGCCGCGAGCACATCTGGAGTGTCTCTCGATATCAACGGGGCCTCTCGAGATCCCGACGACACCCAAGTGACTGATGGGTTCGGCTACCCTCAGCTCACTGGGACTGCTGTTGCAGCCTGTATGCGATGAAGCCTCCGAGGGTGACCGCGACCACTAGCGCCGACCCGCCGATGAATGCGGTGAGGAGCAGGATGACGAACTGTGTGGGTTCGGCGTCGTCAGCTTGTTCGAGAAGCGCACGATGCTGCAGCGCCAAACTGATCAGGAGAACCGTCGCGCCGACCGCGAGGCTGAATGCCATCCAGGGGAGCAGCCGATCGTGGAGGCGGTCCGCGGCGATACGCGCGTGAAGCGCGAGTCCTGCTGTCAACAGCCCAAGACCGAGTAACCATGCGCTGATTCTGATACCGCCCTCACCAGCGATCCCCGAGAGCCCCATCACTGCGAGGCCTGCGAACGTCAGCGTGAGCGCTGCGGTTGACGTCGCCCCCGTTTGGCGGCTGGGATTCATGTCGTTCTCCTTCGTGCCACGACCGCTGGCGGTCTAGTGGGCATGATCGGCGCGCCGCGCGAGCGGTTTCTGCGAGTGGGGTTGCGGCCTTGCGGACCTTCCGCCCGAGCAGGGCACCCAATTGGCGCTGTTGCATGCGAGCCGGACGCAGCGAAGTTCGCCGTGCCCGAGCTGAGGGCCAAACGCGGGTGCGCGCACCGCATTCTGCTCACTGATCGAGGGAATGATGTGGGTTGCCGGCGCGCCGTAGACGAGCCAGTCCGCTCCCCGACGGGCATGTCCTGTTTGCGGTACCGGGGACGCCAATTGGAATGAAGTCGCGCCGGTCGAGGCGGCTTGATTCGTCCACTCGAAACTGAGGCGATACGCGCCGCCGATGTGTAGTGGTTTAGTCGGCATAGGATCCTCACACCCGTCATCGGGAAACAGCAAGATATTATTTACTTTAACACTACATGTTAATTCGCTGCGGGTGACAGCGTCTGAGTAAAAGCGAAACTATTGACAGGTTGTGTATTTTATTCCGTATACTAGGTGCATGCCTGTTCCTTCAGTCGTTGCACGTACCGGACCCCGCCGCACCATGCGCGATGAGGTGTACGACAAATTGCTACAAGCGATTTACATGGGCGAGGTGGCACCTGGGGAGCGGCTGGTCGACGCGGATATCGAGACACTCACCGGTGCTTCGCGGACGCCGATCCGCGAAGCGATCGCGAAGCTCGTCGAGGTGGGCTTTGTTGAGGTCTCGCCGCAGAGCGTGACTCGGGTCGCCCCGTTGGACCTTGCTTGGCTGCGAGGTTGCGTGCAGTTGATGGGCTGGATGTTCGCCGACATTGTTGCGAAGGTATCCGACGAACTCACCGACGAAGATCTCGCCGACATTCGGGCAGGCTTCAGCTCCGGAGTTCAGGCATCATCGTGGGCTGAGGTGCTGGAATCGCCCGACCCCCGCGGAGAGTCACTGGGCGTCCTCGTGCGCCGCAAGGGGAACGCGAGTTATGCCGCTTTTGAGGGCATCTACAGCCCCCATATCGGACGCGCTCTCAACTTGCACCCCGAGCTGCTTCCCCTGTCGGCGATGCAGCCGGCCGTGGAGTCGTTCCTCGCCGCACTGGAGGCCAAGGATGCAGCGCTGGCTTCGGCGGAGATCGAGTCGATCTTCACCGTCGTGTTCGGCGGCTTCCTCGATCGCCTCGACACCAAACTCGCAGAACAGGATGAGAGCTGATGCCCCTTCGTGATTCGGTCCAAACAACCGCGAAGCCGAAGCGTCGCCTGATGCGCACTCGGGCGTACGAAGCTATTCTCGACGCCATTCTGGATGGCCGTCTCGAGCCTGGCGAGCTCTTGCGCGACAGCGACCTGAGTGCATGGTTGGGTCTGTCTCGTACACCAATTCGCGAGGCATTGAATCAGCTGGCCGCGAAGGGGTTAATCGAACAGGAAGTCCACCGGTACACGCGAGTCGCACCTCTCGACGCCGCACGGTTTGAGCAGTCTTCGGAAGCCCTGACCATGCTCGTGAATCGGCTCTCATCCGAGTGCGCAAGACGTGACGTTCCACTGGCCGAGCTGAACGCCGCGTTTGCCGCAACACAGGATCCGTCATCATCTCTTCACGAGTTCACGACAGCAGCAAGCACCTACTGTGTGGCATTGGCTGACGTGGCGGGTAACCCCGTCGCTGCGCACGCCGTCTCATCGCTGTTGCCGTCGATGCAGCGCATGGTGCTGGCACGACCGGAGCGCTTCGACCGAGAGCAAGCCCGACGCGACCTGGCCCGGATGCACGAACACATGCTGCAGCAGCGGGCCGCTGCCGCGTAAGGTTCAACCCCGCTCCCAGGCGGGACCTGGAGCCCCGTCGTGGAGTGTCTACTCGGTGGCTCCCCCGGAGGCTTGGTGCGCCCTGTGCGCGGCGCACCTGGGGCTGCACTCATGTGCTCCCGCTGTGCAGCGCGAGTTTTGGCCGGATTCACCTTCGTTCCGTCGCTGGACAGGCTCGTTTCACACCGATGCGCGCAGGATCTCAGCCCTTCCAGTTGAGGGCGACGTTTCGCGTAGAGATTGCCTTCAGCACGCAGCACGCCGTGCCCGTTTGAGGCGCCTGGACCCTTGAGATTGTGGTCTGACACATTCCCCGATGCGGGACGGTGCGACGCCGCGGAGAGGTCACACATCGTTGCAACGTGATCTGCGCGGCCGTTTGGGGTCACCCCACGTCAAGGCTCCCCCGTTGATTTAAGCAACGCGAGCAGGTCGTGGCACGTGCCCTGACCCGCTTTGGGTGGCTCCGGCGGCCCCGGCTGACAGGCGCGCCCTTCGCGTGTCCACGCTCCAACTCCATTTCAGACCGTCAGCGCCCCCTCCTGCACGGCGCGGCTCTTTCGCATGCCAATAATCCAGCTAACATGTGTCAGGATATGTTAGATATGTCCAGATGGGTGTTTGTTCGCTGCCCGATTTGAACTCGCGTGGTCACGAGGCGAGCGGCGATGGAAGGGAAGTCATGCCGGTTCCAGAGGTCGTTGAACCCTGTATGCGCACGTCCAGCCGGACGATGGCAGCAGAGCGGCTCCGTGCGGCTATTTTTGACGGGACATTCGAACCGGGCGAGCGACTTCGGGATAGCGAGCTGAGCCACTGGCTTGGTGTTTCCCGCACCCCCCTGCGGGAGGCACTCCATGATCTCGGACAGGTCGGATTGGTTGAACGCTGCCCGCAGCGTCACACTCGCGTGGTGGAAGCCGAGCCCGGCCGCAAGACCGTACTGGCGGAGGCGCTTGAGGGAGTGATGGTTCTTCTCTTGACTTCTTCGCCGGCGCCCTGGCCATCAACGACGGTGACAGAGCTCAGCAAACAAGTCCGCCTTGCGGGCCAGGCCGTGCGGAGCATGGACGTGCGCGGGCACAATCGTGCATTTCGGGAACTTCTCGCCGGACTCAGCCACTCGGGCACGAACCCGGTATTGAGTTCGGTGCTGTCCCCCCACGTTCCCGTTCTCGCTCACCGAGTATGTATCGCGTGGGAGTCTCCTGCTGCCGGGCCAGTCGTCGAGCGGCGTTCCCTCCTTATGCAGGCGTATCAGGAGCTGTCTGTCCGTGTGAGCTCGCAATCCACGGAAGCGATCATCGAAGGCACCGCAACTCTCATCCACGCATTCCGCGGCTAGACCAGATCATGAGCCATGCATCGGTTGCCACTAGGTGCGCGTTGCGACAGAAGTTCTGCTCGTGGCCCGGCGTCGGCTCGGCCAGTTCAAGGCGTGGGGCAAGAACACGGACATGCTCGTATGACGCGACAGGGCCGAACGTTTGTGAGCTGGGTGCGTGGCTGTGGACACGAGCGAGACCTCCATACTGCAGGACACGGACGGCCCAGGCGTCTTTACTGCCTCGCTGCGATGGGTTTCGCAT
This sequence comes from Plantibacter lichenum, assembly GCF_050587525.1. NCBI lineage: Bacteria > Bacillati > Actinomycetota > Actinomycetes > Micrococcales > Microbacteriaceae > Plantibacter > Plantibacter lichenum. The sequence continues at coordinate 696,373 of NZ_JBOBFT010000001.1, forward strand.
ATGAGCTTCACGGGCGGGCCAGTCGGAGCGTCTCTCAGGACGGCTCGTCGCTGCGTCAGCTTCGGTTCTCCTCCGGGGACTCCGAATGGTGGGCAGGGAGTGGAGTCATTCCAGCCGCACCCCTCAGGATGCGCCACCGGCAGTTGACCGCGACCAGTGTCACCTGTGCCACAAAAAGGGAAGCTGCCCCGATCAAGGTGGCGCTCCCGATGCCATGCGGGTGGGTGGTGACGAAGAAGGACATCGCCACCGCCCACGCAACGAGGGCGTCGACGGAAGCCGTCCCGATGAGGAGAATCACAACGACCAAGGCCCCCTCAACCCGCCGACGCTGACTCATACCTGACACCGATCTACTCGTGATAAATTTAACATTATATTTGCAGAACATGCTGGGTTTTCGCTGACCACGCCCCTCGGGGTGAGCTGCTGCTAGACAAAGGAGAACGGACATGCCAATTCCCAAAGGCACCTTGGTTGAGCGGGTGTCGCTCCGTGAGGCCGCGCTCATTCGGATTCGGGCGGCAATCTTTGACAACACCCTGGAGCCAGGTGAACGCTTGCACGACCATCAACTGCAGTCCTGGCTTGGTGTCTCGAGAACTCCAGTACGCGAGGCTCTCAACGACCTCGCTCGAGTCGGACTCATCGAGATGTCCGCTCAGCGATTCACCCGCGTGGCTACCCCCGAACCGGATTCCCAGGCAGAGCTCGGGGCAGCACTGTTCTCCCTGCTGTGCGCTGGCATTCCCGAGGCGATTCCCGACCTCGACACCGTTCAACGGTCCCGGTTGATGGAGGCGTTGGATGACGTCGCCGCCGCCGGCATGTCGCCCGCAAGGTTCCGTCAAGCCTTCGTGCAGTTCGCTACCCACCTCGCCGACTCGGTGCCGAATCAGTTCCTGAGTTGCGCAACCTCAGCCCATATCGAGGCGTTGGCCTACCGGTTTGCTGTGTGCGCGACCACCAGCGGCCGGTTCGAGGCGGTGAACGAGGCATCGCTCGCGACACTTAAATCTGCGCTGGCCACCAACGACCCCGCATTCATCCGCAGCAGCCTGTACGCCTTTGTCCATTCAGTGGCGTAGGAAGCTAGATCGCGGAAGTTCGTTTCCGATGGGCTCCATCGTCATCGCCGTCATCGATTGAAACGGCTTCCTCCTGTCTTGAGGTCAGCCGAAACGAGCGCCAACGAGGGTCAGCCAGATGGCCCGCGTCGGCAAAGCGGGCCTCCCTGCGCATCGTGGGGTTGTTCTCCCGAACCGTACTTCAGCCCGGCGTTCCGAGACTCGAGCAGGCACACGGACGCAGGCATCGAAAGCGCTGCCGTTCACCATCCCGGCCGAGGCGAACTCGGCCGCGTCGCTGTTCTGCACTGAGAGGGCAGTCGCGGAATGCCTGCGGGCGAATCAGTTGTACACGCAGCACTCAGACACGACATTGTAATGTGAAATAACATGTTAGAAATCGACTTGTAGGAGCGTCATGCTTGCCATTCTTCTCGCTGTGGGCACCATTGCCTGCCTCGCGCTCGTCATCTCAGCTCTCATCGAGGTGTCGGGAGCCGAACTCACTGGAAAAACGAAGGCGCTCTGGATCATCGCGATCCTCGTTGCGCCCTTCTTAGGCGCCGGTGCCTGGTTCCTCACCTCCAAGCGAGACGCCACAGCTGACAACAGCTCTCAGTAGTCTTCAATGCTCGGCCTCACGGTACTGCTGCATTGTGCCGCCGAGCCCTGGTCGACGGGCCGCTTCAGTCTTCGACCGGGCTCGTGGGTCGCCTTCAACCGGCAGCAGGAAAGCGGTGGCGCAGATCATTTCTGGGCCACCGCTCCTGCGCTTAGATGGTGTGCAAGTGCGGGGTCAAGGTACCGAGTTCCGGCGTCTTCTGATCCACATGACGACGGCGTAGCCGCCGGCGAGGACAACGAGGCCTATGCCGAGAGCGAGAATTGCGCCGAGTCCCGCGTCGGCAGGCCGCCGAGCTGGAGCGGGCGGGGAGCTGCTGCCCGCCTCAGGGAAGCGTATTTCGGCTTCACTGCGCTCCTTCACGAGGCCGCTCTGCAGTTGCAGGTCCGCTTTCCATGGGCCGGCCGCAAGGTCATCCCCCGGCAAGATTTTGATTGGTTCCGATTGCCCTGGCGCGACGGTCGTGCCCAGCGCGGCGTCGTAGGGTCCGGCGGTGAGTGAGCCCGAAACGGATGCCAGGTTCAGGGTGCCAGTAATGTCGATGGCTCTCCCGCCGGTGTTGTGGACCTGGGCATATACGACGGGACGACCATCGGCATCTCGGGCGGCAGTCATCGAATCGACAACAAAAGCGGTCGCACGCGGATTGTCGCCACGCACTTCCAAGTAGATTCGAATTCCGACCCTGTTGACAAGCTTCACGCCGCTGGCCTCAGCGATGCCAACTTCTGCCCAGATGATGGCATAGGTCTCTCCTGGTGCCGCGTCGGCAGGGACGGCGATTGTCACGATGTTTTCCCCGACGCTCTGAGCAGCAAGCTCAAGCGTGGGCTTACTCAGCGTCGTCCAGGACGAGAGTTCGTTCGCTTCTCGCTCGTCAGCTCCGACAAAAGCCCCCTTTTCGATGGTCGCCGCCGCGGCATACCCAGTGACCTGAATCGGGGCAGCCGTTGTGTTGGAGATTTCGATCCGTCGGGTGATCGTGGTGCCGGGCAGCAGGGAGTCGACGATGTACTGGCGCGCCCGAGGGTCATCCGCAGCGTCCGCGGGAATGTCAACGAGTCGCACACCCACGTTCCCCGGGTCCGCTACTTCCTCTGTCATCGACGTGGCTGAGTTCGGTGCACCCCATTGGGGCGCGATCACTGTTGCGACCGTGGCTACAGCAACCGCACCCCGAATGAGACGTAACCGATACGTGAACATATTCCTTGAGGTGACGATCGTCTCGTGCTCTAGGAAACTGAATGGACCAACGTCGTTGAGTAGGTGCCGGCGAGGGCGTCGGCAGGAATTGTCACGGCGATGGTGGGATTCCACGTGGCAGCGTTCACGCCTGAAACTCCCGTTGCCGTTTGCACGACCCCGCTGGGGTACAGCGCGTTCAAGTTGCCGCCCGTGACGTTTGCGGTCCCGGCAACCACTGCCGGTGTTGCCGTGTAGGTCGCAACCCCCGGGCTCGAGACCGAAATGTTCTGCGGGCCGGTGAAGTCCGTTGCGCTTGCCGTTGCCACCCAGCCGGCGACGCCACCTCGGACATCCGTGACAGTGACCGCGCCAAGGCTGGCACTGACCGTTTGCACGCTCGCGCTGGCTTGGACAGACCCGAGCGAGACTGGCCCCCCAGGAACGCTGATGTTCAACGGGCCGCCAGTCACCGCGATCGTGATGGGGGTTCCCCCTGACGTGTCTGCCTGGGCGGGAGCCGCGATGGCAAGCACACCCACGATCAGTCCGCTGGTCAGCGCGGCGGCCAAAACTCTCTTCTGCTTCATTGGTTTCTCTTTCCCTCAGTCGCGCCCTGGCAAATTCGACCACGGGGTGAGGGCGCACCACCTGATCATCAGGTGATCACTTGTGTTGCACAGCCCCCGTTGCCACATTCGGCAAGTCAGTACCCTGCATGATCCCTGAATATGTGGAATATTATGCTAGATAATAAAGCGCTGTCAAGGTCCCCTTGGACTGGTTGCATCCCAACGAGCCGGGGCGCCTCAATGGCCTTGAGTGGGAGCCCGGGTTCCGGCTCGCAGGAGATCTACCAGCTGCTCCACTCGGTGATTCACGGATGAGGACTCGCTGCGCGCTTCCACCCACGCCCACACCATCACCTCCGTCCCCGGTGAGCTGCGGACCCACGCCTTCCGCGAGGCGGCGCGGTCTTCAGCCATACCGAGAAACGTTCGGAACAAAACGACCAGTCGAAGCCGTTCTTTGAAATTGGCATACTATGTTTGATAGTCACTGTTGCTCAAGTGAGGATGTAAGACCTGATGAGCGAGCTTCGATGCATGTCGCGCGTCTGAGGCCCGGCCCGGCAGTGAGTCTCGAGAGGAACCCATGCCCGATACGACCAATGGCACAGCTGGACCCGCATACCCATTCTTGGAGCGCGGTACGGGGGCGGGTTTCCCGTTTTGCCCACATGCCGACAGCTACCGCGAAGTGCACCCGACGAGCGCGCGGCCCATCGCTGTCGAGAATGACGAAGTGACGCTTCGGGGCGGGTCAGTTACCGCGGTTGCCAGTTTCGAACTCGTCCGTGGCTTACTCGGGAAGGTGGAGAGCGAGCTCTTCCCTGGCGTGCCGCAGATGAGCCAGTTCGACCTCTTCAGAAGCAGCGCCGCCGAACATGCCAGTATCCGGGCGGTTCTGAACCCTTACTTTTCGAGAAGGAACATCGAGCGCTATCGCGTCGCCCTCACTGGCATCGTCAACGATCAGATTGCTCTGCTTCGCGAGGCTGGGACGTCCGCTGACCTCGTCAATTCCTTTTCCGCACCGGTGTCCGGGCGGTCGATCGCGTGCCTGGTCGGCGCCCCAGAGGAGATGCACGCAGCCTTTGCCAGGACGGCATCGGCGATGTTCGATCCGAAGCAGTCTGAGCGCGAGATGCTCGAGTCGCGGAAGATCCTCGAGTCATTCATCGGCGACTGCCATCGCCTCGTCGCCCAGAAGCGGGAGCAGCCGGGCGATGACCTCCTCAGCTACCTCATCGACAAGCATGGGGGCGAGTTCTCCGACTATGACCTCGCCTGGTTGTGCACAGTTCTCCTCGCAGCGGGTTACGACACAACAGCGAACATGATCTCGTGGGGTGCATATGTGCTCCTCACCCAGCCAGAGGCCAGCAACGAACTCCGCGCCGATCCCGACCTCTGGGAGAACGCGATCGAGGAGCTCATGCGCTTTGTGTCTTTCTCGACGATGACGTTGCAGCGCTCGGTTTTGGTCGATACTCCTATCGCGGGCTTCACTTTCCAGGGCGGAGATGACTACTTGGGTCTCCCATTCATGGCCAACTGGGACGCAAGCGTGTTTCCCGACCCGCATATGTTTGACATCCACCGGAGCAATGCCCGGTCCCACCTCGGCTTCAGCCACGGCCCGCACCACTGTTTGGGTCAGAACTTCGCGCGCATGGAAATGCGTGAGAGTCTCAGCGCGCTGCTGACCCAGCTTCCCCAGCTGGCCCTCACGGAGCACGAACCGCACATCCGAAGGAAGAACACCATCTTCCTCGAATCCCTCAATGTGCGTTGGTAGGAGGTCTCATCCTGCCTGGGTGAGATGCGCGGGGTGGGTCCAGCCTTGTTGCCGTGTCTGTTTGTGAGCTCGGGGGCGCGAATCGTTGCCGGTTTGTGAGTCGATTGTTGCGGTTGAAGACGCGGCCAAGGCATGGTTGCATCTCACCCGGATGCGTGAGTGTCCCTGAGAAGGTTGAGTCTTCGTGATTACTCGTTCCTCCCGTTCGCTCCCGACATCGCGCATGAAATGCTGCGGCGTAGGGCTTCAGCGATGATCCACGAGTTGCTCATTGTTGCCGCTACGGCCGTGATCACGGCTGGGCTTGGCGCGGCGGGGTGGGCGTGGCGCCGCCGGGTGCACAAGCGAGACATCAACCAGGCGTTCTTGCGCAGCCGTATCGACCAGCGCGATCAGGGCTTCACCAAGCTGCTTGCCGGTGCCGATGGTCTGCAGTTTCTCAAAGCGGATGGGTTCGTGCGGTCCGTGCGCCATGAGGACCAGTCCGACTATCGACTCGCCGGCGTGCAAGCCACTGCGCTCTTTCACGACGGGATGGATGAGATCAGGTCAAACGTCGGCGACACCACCCCCGTTGATGCGGTCTGGAACTACCTTTACTGGGTGTTTGTCGCAGAACATGCTCCCGGCCAGGCACCTGCTGTGGATGAGTACGAACGCATCCGCGAGCTGGTCGTGCGATGCAAACGCATCTGTCAAGAACAAGACCGTGCCGAACTCACGGTAGGCGCGTACTCGCTCAGCGAGAACCACGACTACTACATACTGCTGCGCCTAGCTGCACAATCCAGCTCCAGTATTTCCGTGAGCGATGACGGCACGATGGCCATTCCCATGGACGGAGACGCGATGGCCCAATGGCTCGAGCAGTTCCCGAAATCGACAGAGTTGTGGTCCTTCAGCCGCGAAATCGCGCTCGACCGAGCGAACCGAAGCGGGCTATACACTGCTCTCCCGAGCGGCTTCGACCACGACACGAAGTAGTACGGGCACGGCTTGCGGCTCGACTGGGTGAGGTGGACGGCCTCGTCGCGCGGCCCAACCTCGGGCCCTCGCCATGTCGTGGACGACTGCAGGGCCTACCACCTCGTTTCCGAAACGAAGAAGTAGGCCCTGAGATTCAGATTCAGAAGTCGCTGTAGTGCCAGTTGCTGCCCGCAACAGAGGCGACGACGACGATCCAGAAGACGACCACGATGACGCTGAGCAGGATGAAGACACCACTTACGATCGTGCCAGCGAGCGCGAGCCCGTGGCCCTGCTCGCCGGTCTTCTTGATCTGGTTGAGGCCGATGATGCCGAGCACGAGCCCGGCGAGCGAGAAGCCGACGAACGGGGCGATGATCGACAGAATCGCCATCAGATTGGTTTTCTGCGCGGCGGGCGGAGCGTACTCATAGCGCTGGTCAGACAGGGTCCGCTGATGCTCGTAGCCAGAATGCGTCACGTAGTTCGCGGGATATGAAGAAGTGGTCTCTTCTGTCATTGCCCGCGGCTGCGGGTCGTGGGGAGCGTTGGGCTGGTTCGAGAATTGCCCGCCCGGGTTTACATCTGTCATTTTCAACACCTTCGTATATATGTGATTTACGTTTCTAGATCGAACGGTCACTGTGTGCAAGGTCAGAGACGATACCAAGCATACACATTTTAATATTGACATTTGTATGTCAATTTTAACTCGCGGAGTTCCATCGCTCCCGAGAGTCCCGGATCGTGTCGCCAGCGCGGCGGACCGAGACAGATGACCGCCTTAGGCCATTTCCCCCGCCCGAACGCGGGCGGGCTTCGTACCGGAAGGAGACAGGGCAGGTTGCGGGGTAGAGGCAAAGAGCGGATGGATCCGAGGCTGACTGGATTCACGCACCGAGCGGCGGTCAGCCCAGTGGGTCTCAGAACTTCCGAACCCTACCGGCGTCATGCGCAACAGCCAATTGCTGACCACGCGGGCCACCGGCCGACTCATTCTTCACGAGCGCGATCAGGCTCCACATCGAGACCACGCATCGCTCACGCGCATGCGGACACGGCGCCTCAGGGGATCATCGGCACGGTGGCTCACCCGCAACCGAGCAAGGCTCCGATGTGACAAACTCAGAACATCCCACAACACCCGAGGCAGTCACAGTGATCGTCGCGCGATATCAACCGCAGCCTGGTAGTTGGGCTCAGCCATCTGGTCGGCGATGTACTCGACATGCAACAGCTTGCCGTCCTGGTCGATGACGAACACGGCACGCTGAAGCATCCGCCACTCACGCAGGTGGATCCCGTACGCGGTCGCGAACGCCTCGTTCTTGTGGGAAGACAACATCGTCTGAGTGAGGCCCCTGTCGACTCGGGCGCGCTCGAGCGTAAATGGAAGATCCATGCTAATCGTGACAACGGTTACACCCTTGAGTGCGGCGGTGTGCGATTCCCAGGCCGTCAAGCTTGTGGAGCAGACCGGGGTGTCCACAGCATTGATGACATTGAGGATGCGCACTTCAGCGGTTTCACCCCACACTTCTCGCGGGCGAATCGCGCCCTTCTCGGGGTCGAACTGCTCAAGCACAAACTCCGGAGCCAGCCCGCCTACCGACAGCCGACCACCCTCAACTGTCAGCTGCTCCTCGAATTCAAAAGCTTCCCCGATACGCACGAGCGTCATTGCCGGCCCTCCACACTTGTCGTTCCGGAGCCGAGAGTCGAACTCCGTGATTGACTCATATTATATTCCAATATGAACGAGATGATGTACACCTGAGCTGAAGCTGACACGCTTCCGGCAACAGGGCCGTGGGCCGCCTTCACACATGGTCGCGCACCAGGGCGACAACACCAACGCCCCGTCATGACGCAGACCGTCGGGCACTTGCGCCATGAGTGATCCCGTCCCACCCTACGAGCACGCGCGACATGAACCGCGAGATTATGGGTGAATTTCATGCACTCTCGCACGACGATGTGACTCTGCGCGGTTTTTGTCGCAGGCTGCGGAACTCTCTACTGGTGGCGCCGTTGGCGGCCGGGCCAGAGATCTGCGCCAAGGCCGAGTTCGAGCTTCGCGATGGTGTACAGATCCGGCCACACCCGCCCGCCGAGGATCGCGAGGATCGTGGTGTGGTCAACACCCGTGTCTTTCGCGACCGAGCGGACGCTGCGATCACCGATGGCCGCCTGGACGTTCTTGGCCAGCTGGCGGGCGACCTCGCCGATCGGATCCGCTGATTCCACGTCAGGCCATCCGGGCGCGACGGCGCGCGGGGAAGGGCGAGCCGGCCGAGACATGGTTCGAGCGTAGACGAGAACCCGGGCACCCCGTGGCACCCGAACTCCTTCGATGACCAAGTCGCAGCATATGCTTATTCTAATACGCACTACCTAGTCACCAGGAAGCCTCGCCTGGGTGACGCGAAAACCATTGAACCTCATGCCTGACGCCCGGCGACGCTTCCCTCGTTCGCATGCAATCGCAGTCAGATGCCCCTCGTAATTCAGTCACCGGATGCGTATTCTAATAACCGAGGTGGTGTGATGCCCCGACGCGGTGAACGCTCCGGTGAGTCCAATGCCGCGCAGGCGGCGGCATTCGAGCCCATCATGCCCGCTGAACGATGGGCTCTGATTCGGCCGTTCGTTACCGAAGCGGTCATCGAGGCCGCCGATGCGACGCCCTACTCGGTACCCGAGCTCATGTATGCCCTCACTCGCCATACCTCTTGGTGTCTATTCAGTGCGGGCTTAGAACTTGATCGAGAGTCCGTGTTCGATCGGCGAACGATCGCACATGCAGTCAGTCAACAGCGAGGGCTCTCCCCCGCCAGTCAGGCCAACCTACGCGCACAGCTGCTGCGCATGGCCGAGTTCCTCCTCCCCGCGGAGACACTTCCTCGACTGCCGACCCTGCCCGCCGCATCACCGTCCACCCCGTATCCCATACCAGAGCTCAACTCGTTTCGAGCGTGGGCGATCGGGCAACCAACACCGCACGCCCGCCTGAGCGCTGCAGCTCTCATCAGTCTCGGGGCTGGCGCCGGCCTCGCCGCCCGAGAGCTCGCTGCCATCACCTCAGAGGACATCATCATCGACGACGACGGGGTGCTCGTGCACGTCAAGGGCCCTCGCCGGCGCGTGATACCACTCCTGCAGAGCTGGGAAAGCACCCTCCTCGAGGTGCTCGAGCAGACGCCACGCACCACTCCACTGTTCCGACCAGGTCACCAAGCGTTCTATCCGAACATCGTCACCAACTTCGTAGCCCGCAGCGCCGGCGTTGAGCTGAAGCCGCAGAGCCCACGGCTGCGGGCAACCTGGGTGGTGACCCTGCTGTCGTCAGGAGCGCCTCCGCGAGCTCTGATGGAAGCGGCTGGAGTGAGCTCACTCGAGGCCCTCACCCGATACCTTCCATTCGTCCCTGCCCCCCAGCCGGCGCTCGCCAGGTTCGCGCTTCGCTACGCGGAGCTCTGACTCTGCCCCGTCAGTGGGTCTCGTCAGGGACAAGGGACACAGTGCCTGTCTGTGTGAGACGCACCCACTCCCAGGACAGATCACGCATCCGGAGGAGTGCGAGATTGCCGTCGGAACCGTCGGCTGCCAAGCCATACACCACTCCACGATCGGGAAAATGATGCGTCCCCTGCCGGTGCAGATGCCCGTGGGCGAGGACCGCGGGTGAGACCGACCGCCACACCTCACCAATGCGCGCGGCCGACGCGGCCACGTATCGGCGCGCGTCGGGCGACATCTCCTCGCCGGTGGTCACCAGATCCGCAAGTTCCGGCGGAGCATCATGGGTCAGCAATAGGTCCACTGCCCCTGGTGCGATCGCCGCCGCCACGTCGGCGATCGTCGGCATCTCAGCCGCCCACCAGGTGCGCCCCGGGATCCGCTCAGCGGCGTCGAACGAGGCGGCACCGCCGAAGGACATCACAGTGCGGCCGCCGATGTTGAACCGGTATCCCCTCGGCAACGCCCACACGTACTCACTCAGCTGCACAGGCTCCCCCGGTGCAGCCTCGAACGCAGTCACGAGCTGGTCCCAGTCGTCGTGGTTCCCGGGCGTCACGAGGATCCGTTCGAAGCCGGAACGCCGGCACCAGTAATCGACCGTGCCGAGAAAACCCGGGGGCCGCCCCGGCCAGATCCCGAAGTCCCCGAGATGCAGCATCGTCCTCACATGCGGAGCCACACGCACCAAAGCAGGGAGAGCACGCTGAACCCAGCGCACGTTCCCGTGCCAGTCCCCGGCCACGGCGACCACCTCGTCACCCAACTGCCACGCCACCATGCGGGGATTCTAATACGCACACTGGTGGACGGCCATCCTCGAGGGCCGGTCACTGGCCGCTGAGCTGGGCCACAAGCGGGCCTTCGCGCCCTATTCCGATGGGGTCAGGAGCGCCACTCGGGCTGACCATCGCCCACCAAGACACCACCCGCGTCAGCGATTCGCTCAAACTGGCTCGACAGGCCGCCGCGGAACGATCGTCACCGCCCTCCTACCGCTCGAGACCGGTCTTCACGTCAGTGTTGCGAGTGCACCGATGAATCGCGTTGCACGCCAGCAGGGCGACGTCGACGCTCGAGAGCGTCCGTGGGCCAGCGTCAGGTAAGCCCCAGAGCGTTTCGGCTACTTTTGTTGTTCGCAGACGTGTTGACGGATCCAGTCCGGAGCTTCAGCGGGCGCGAGGTCACCTCGCCGTATGCGTGTAGTGAAGGTGAGCGCGGCTTCAGCGAGTTTCCCGTCTGGTGATGTCGGGGCATCTCTCAACAAGTAGATGGAGAGCCATCGTGTGAGATGGGTGCCGAGCCGGGTGCAGACGGCGACGGTACCGGCGAAGTGTCTCGCTTGACCGTTCGTATTGTCGTCGTAGGCGCGCCTGAATCCGCGACCAGAGATTGTGTTGCGTCCCCCGCGGGCGGCGTCGACGATCCACAGCGGGCCTCGCCGGACACCGCCGGCGCTCTCACCGAGCTGGGTGAGAAACGCTCGAGGGGTGGGGTGCAAGGCTGCGACGCGTCGAGCTTCGTCGACCAGACCCGAACACGCACTCATCTCCAGCACAGTACGCGACTCAACCTGACCACGAACATCACGCCACCATTTCTGGCAAGGGTCCTGTCGAGATGTTGCTGTTGATTCCCGGTCACGTCCAGAAGGCGGCCGGTGCTTCCGAAAGACTGAAAGGCATCTCTGAGAGCAGGAACGTGCTCGGCCAAGCGCGCACCTGCCCCACCACGCGGGTCATCACACGGCCCCTTCTTCGTGTCCCGGGTCACTGACCGCGGAGATAGTTGCGCAGCTCAGGCATCCGGGGAAGATCGACCCACATCTGGATGCTCGAATCGCTCGTTCCCGCGCCGCCGACGGAGAACGCATCGTAGGGAAGCGGGTCGAGCAGTGGGGCGAGCGCTGCGGCTTTGGCTGCCGACACATATCCCACCTTGCGACCGCGCCCGTAGATCGCGATCGCGTTTTCATCGTGCGAATTGGTTGGCTCACGAACGAGGAGGTACCGCTGCGCGGAGTACCGCTCGCGTTCTTCGTCACTCACGCACCCGAAACTTCCCTTGATACGTGCCCGAATCGACGGCAGTTGCTCCAAAGAGAGAATCTGCAATGCAGCCGTATCGATGGTCGCGACGCTCACCCGATGGGTTGCGACGTCATGGCGCTTCCCCACAGTGGCTGACTGGACTGCAGAATTGAGTGCGGCGTCACGCAGTTGCGCATTGCGCGCCGCAGCATGCTCGAATCCATCACGGTCATCGGAAACCGGCGGGACGGGTTTTGCCCCCTTCACCATCGCGACGATGACCAACACGACGAACACGCCAACAACGATGAGTAGAAGCTCCACCCTCAGAGCGTAGTGACCGCCTCACCTCAACCGCACACCCTGTGGGGAACGCCACCGGCGCGGACACCCGACACCCCGCCGAGCCCGTTCCCTGGCCTGGCGCCACACGAACAGTTCGGGTATTCTAATACCCTATTTCAGTTGGTTGCGTCATGAACCCAGCCCTTCACTTACCATCCCGCGATACCGCGGTTTCGACTACTCGCCGGAGCCGCGCTGACTGGCGCATCTGGCCGCGCAGCTTCCTTGCGTTCGAGCGCCAGCGTGAACCCGAGATATCGGGATGCGAGCATGACATCTTCGAGCTTCATGACGATCTCCCCGCACAGGATGCGGGACATCCGCCGGTAATCGAGGCCGAGCTCACTCGTGTACTGCTTCAACGTCGTCCCGTGTTCATCGAGACCGTCCCGGACCAGGCGCGCGAATTGGTGTTGCAGGATCGCCGAAGCCCGCTGCAGCGATGCACGCTGCCCCTCCACTGCCGGCCACACGATGTGGTTGGAGCGGCCGAACCGCTTCGGCGTCGGAGTGAACGACCTTGGTTCGAAACGAGGGCTGACCATGCCCTCAGAACCTACTCGAATCGCCGCTTCTCCGCGATCATCGCGTTTCCTCCGCGATTCCGGGGGTCAAATCGGACGGTTTTCGGCGACCTCGTGCGGATACCGCGCACAGGACTTCACATGAAGCATGAAACCGACACCGCCAGAAGATTCATCACCACCTACACGCCCACGATGCCAGCCCCGCACTGGCAGCCGATCGCCGAGTTCGTTCGAGACGCTGTCCGAGACTCTGACCTCGACACCTACGAACAAGTCCGACGCGCACTTATTTTCACCGCGGCGTTCGTCCAATGGGCCTACACAACGTGCGGGCTACCGCTTGAGCGAGACGAAATCTTCACGGCAACCCTGGTCGAAGAGTTCACCATCGCACACCGCGCCAAGTACAGCACTCAATATATTGAGCGGAACCGTCTCTGCCTGCTCAGCCTGACAGCAACGCTGACCGGAGACGACTCACGCGCCGCGCTACGCAGCGCGAACGATCGATGCCACCCATACGCCTCCACGGAACTGGCGCACTTCCGCAGTTGGGCAGGCGGGCAACCCACCGCCCGCCAACGACACAATGCGCTCACGATCCTGACGCTCGCCGCTGGGTGCGGACTTCGGCCGCCGGAGATCCGGATGGCACGCCCGGAGGACATTCGCTTAAAGAGCGCCACCCCAGGCATTCGCGTCGGCCGCGAGCTGCCACGATTTGTGCCCGTGCTCGCCACTTGGGCTGAAGAGCTCGAACGCCTAGCCGCCGGATGCTCCACCGAATGGGTGTTCACGACCAAGGCAAGTCGTAACGAGGGCAACACGGTCCCAGCCTTCCTCCGGTGCGCGTCTGGCATCGGAGCACGCCCCACCCCGGCGCGACTGCGCTCCACCTGGATTGTCACCCACCTGAACAGCGACACTCACGCGCCAGCGCTGCTCCGCGCTGCAGGCCTAACTTCTCTCGGAAGTCTCGACGGATACCTGCCCTGGGTGGATCCGAGACCTGACCACGACAATCAGCTCGACCTCCGACAGGCAGTCGCAGCATGAACGGCTGCGACGACGACGCCCTCGCCGGACTGTTCAATGACGACACCACCGTTGACACTGTCCGCAGACGCGACCCGATCCCGGGCAAAAGCGTCAACTTCATCATTGATTTCATCGACGGCGCCGGCATCGTCGAACACTTTGACGCTTGGATCGCCGAGGACCGGAAGCGCACCCGCCCCGGCGGTCGGCCACCACAGGTCAGCATCCGGTTGGTACTCATCCTGCTGTTCCTGCTCGCGATTGAACACTCACCACTGCAGGTGCAAGCGATGGCTGACATCCTTGACCACCGACTCACCCGCAAAACCCGACGCAAGCACAACCTCCACGTCACTGCAACGAACGCGCAACTCTACGACCAGATCTGGCGGACGTTCGAGACGATCCGCACCACCCTCGACCCGCAACCCACACCCGGCGGACGCCGCCGACGCCTACAACCCGACGAATACGCCACCATCGTCGCCGCACGCACCGAAGAACGCTACGAATCGCGGAAAGCACGACTCGACTGGCTCGCGAACCACCTCCTCGAGGCCACCTACCAACTCGTCCCCCACGAACACCGCAAATGGGGCGGCAACCTCGTCGTCGACGCCACCCCCGTCAAAGCGTGGGGCCGGTACCGGTTCCCCGGCCGCAGCGGCGGCATGTCCGCCGATCCCGACGCAGGCCTCTACGTTCGCGAGCCCGACCAGCGCGAAGAATACTCCGACGTCAACAACCCCATCCTCAACAAGAAGAAGCACCGCAGTGCAAAATACATCTGGGGATGGGAAGCAGAATTCGTCGTTCAGACAACCAACGACCCGTTCAAACCAGTCGACTTCCCGCAGCTGATCCTCGGCATGGGATTCCACAAACCATCCCACGCCCCCGCAGCACACGCGCTCCAGGCGTTCCGGTCGATCGCCGCCCGCGGCCACAAACCCGGCTACATCATCACCGACCGGCTCTACTTCCCCAGCAGCAACGCCGAAGCCTTCCAGCTGCCGATCCGGCAGCTCGGATACATCCCAATCCACGACTACCGAATCGACCAGCTCGGCATCCAAGACCAGTACGGCGGAGCGAACCTCATCGACGGCAACTGGTACTGCCCCTCGATGCCAGAAGCCCTAGTCAACGCCACCGCCAACTATCGGGCGGGGAGGATCGACGAAACCACGTGGCGCAACTACCTCGAACGCCGCAACATCTACCGAGTCCGGAATAAGGAGCGACCAGACGCCGACGGCAGCGCACCAATGATGTGCCCAGCCGCAGGACCCGGCGCGACCTGCGCGTGTCCACTGAAGCCGCAGAGCCTCCAGAAGGCCGCCAGCACCAAAGTCGGCGTGATGATCAGCATCCGAAAACCGCCCTCCAACCCGGACCGAATCTGCCGGAACAAGTCCTCCGTGGAATTCCCCGTCAACGCCGGCGCCAAGTACTGGCAGCCCCTCGCTCACGAGTCCCGCGAATGGCGGCGCTGGTACAGCGTCTGCCGTAACGGCAACGAAGGTCTCAACGGCGACATCAAGAACCCCTCGAAAGAACAGCTCGCCGAACCCGGCCGCAGACGCTTCCGCGGATACGCCGCCCAATACATCGTCACCGCGATCCTCGCGGCCGCAGCCAACATCCGCCGCATCGTCACGTTCCTCAGCGACCTCAAGATCACCGCCGCCTCCGGGCCAGGCGGTCACGCCGCACCACGCGGGAACGCAAGCTCCACACCCGACGTCATCAGAAAGACCAGGGCCAAGCGCCGCGAGACCACATTCGCCGACTTCTCCGGGCTGACGCCAGGCGCGGAACGATCCAGCGGCCCGCCTCGCTGACCTGACCCCAACACGTCACCTACTTCTCTTATAGAGAGGTACTGCACCACCAGACAGACCGTCGCGCCCGAAACCACGGCGCGGCGGTCTTATGCATGCCATGGGCTGCTCACCAAAAGGCTCCAAACGCCCCGGCAACTCGAAAGGCCCCCGATTCCTCGGGGGCCTTTCGTTTTCGGAGAGTTTCGCGAACTGATTCACTCAGTTTCGCAAACTCCCCTCCGGTGCGCGAGGGGGGACTTGAACCCCCACGCCCTTTCGAGCACTGGCACCTGAAGCCAGCGCGTCTGCCAATTCCGCCACTCGCGCGAACACCGGCCGCCGCTCACGCGGCAACCTACCGAGGATAGCATGCGGCACAGCCCGATCTGAACAGCCGGGTGGCAACGCGTCTCCCTCCCGGTTACGCTTGCGTGCGGCATCGATCGCATGGGGAATCGACCGAAAGACCACGGAATCACCGTCCACTCGGGCATTTCTCCTGGCCCGAAGCACATGACTCGCATCACGAGCAAGCCACGCAGCATGAGTCGGTTGTTCAGGCAATCCGGCTAACATTGCTCACACACCGACACGAATCGAGAGACCGTGGGCATTCTGGACAACTTCGAGAAGGGACTCGAGCGCGCCGTCAACGGCGCTTTCGCGAAGACCTTCAAGTCTGGACTGCAGCCGGTCGAGATCACGAGCGCACTGCGCCGCGAACTCGACACGAAGGCCGCAGTGGTCTCACGCGACCGCATTCTCGTCCCCAACAAGCTCACCGTCCGCATGTCTCCGACGGACTACGAGCGGATGACGAACATCGGTCCGGCACTCATCGACGAGCTCACGTCGCTCGTGCAGAAGCACGCGACGAGCCAGGGGTATTCGTTCCCCGGCGCGATCATGATCAAGCTCACGGCGGATCGATCCCTTCCTGACGGTCTCGTGCAGATCGACAGCGTCAACGTGAAGGGCACGGTATCGTGGTCGCCCGTGCTCGACATCGGCGGGAAGCGGTACCCCATCACCCAGGCCAGGACCGTCATCGGTCGTGGTTCTGAGGCTGACATCACCGTCAACGACACCGGAACGTCTCGCAAGCACGTCGAGATCCTGTGGGACGGCCGCAGCGGCCAGGCCCGCGATCTCGGCTCCACGAACGGTTCCAAGCTCAACGGTCAACCGTTCCGTCAGGCCGCGCTCGCTCCGGACTCGGTCGTCGAGATCGGCCGCACGAGCATCGTCTTCCGCGTCGTTCCGAAGGCCTCCGGCGGCAACGACGACTATGCGAGCAGCCGCGTGGATGACGCGACGAAGCGTCACACCATCGGATCCTGGGAGGACGTGTGAGTGAACTCACCCTGTTGGTCCTCCGCATCGGCTTCCTGCTGTTGCTCTGGATCTTCGTCTTCGGCATCGTCTACGCCCTCCGAACCGATCTGTTCGGTCAGCGCACCCGCAAGCCCCAGCCGCAGGGAGCCGGCGCTGCACCGAGCACGCCGCCGTCCTCACCGGTCACTCCTGCCAACAACATGCAGGCGCCGCCGATCTCCACGATGCCGTCCGCGGGTCGCAAGAAGGCCTCCGGCGAGCAGGCGAGCATCCACAACGCTTCCCGCCTGGTGATCACGTCGGGCCCGAAGCAGGGCACGGAGCTCGCGCTGGGTCGCGACCCCATCACGATCGGCCGTTCCGCCGATTCCGGCCTCATCATCCGCGACGACTACACGTCGACGCACCACGCCAGGCTCATGCTCTGGAATGACGACTGGATGGTGCAGGACCTCGATTCCACGAACGGCACGTTCCTCGACGGCCGTCGCGTCAGCGTTCCCACGCAGATCCCGCTCGACACCCCCGTCAAGGTCGGCCAGACCAGTTTCGAGCTGCGGCGGTAACCCGGGTGACGACATCCGGCGCCGGCGCTGCGCTCTCCCATGTGGGTAAAGTGCGCTCAAACAACCAGGATTCGGCGTATTCCGGGCATCAGCTGTTCGTCGTCGCCGATGGCATGGGCGGGCATGCCGGCGGCGATGTCGCGTCCGCGATGGCGATCAATCGCATCATCGAAGCGGATGAGCCCTACCCCTCGTCGGAGGCGGCGGAGGCGACACTGCAGTCCGCGATCCTCGCCGCGAACTCGATCCTCAACGACACGGTCTACGAGCACCGCGAACTGACCGGCATGGGCACGACGGTGTCGGCTCTGGCCGTCATCGGTACGGAGGTGGCGATCGCCCATATCGGCGACTCGCGCATCTACCTGTTCCGTGAGGGCGAGCTCAGTCAGATCACGGTCGACCACACCTTCGTGCAGCGTCTCGTCGACTCCGGCCGCATCACGCCGGAGGAGGCGGCGGTGCATCCGCGTCGTTCCGTGCTCATGCGCGTCCTCGGCGATGTCGATGCTTCGCCGGAAGTGGACACGATGACGCTCGGCACCCAGCCGGGCGACCGGTGGATGCTGTGCTCCGACGGTCTGAGCGGTGTCGTCGACGACGAGCACATCGCAGCCACCATGGCCGAGGGCCTGACGCCGCAGCGCACGAGCGAGAAGCTCGTCCGCCAGAGCCTCGACCGCGGCGCCCCGGACAACGTGACGGTCGTCGTCGTCGACATCGTCGATCACGCCCTTCCCACGGTGACGCCGTCGATCGTGGGATCAGCGTCGCGTCCCGTCGCGTTCGGCGTCTCGCCGCAGCCGCGGAAGTCGTCGATCCTCCCGAACCTCTGGCTCCACCCCGGCCGCGTGACCCCGAGCGGCCCCACCCACTTCGAGCCGGCGTCGGCGGACTATCTCGATGAGCTCATCGAAGAGGACGAGCGCAGGGCCCGCCGCCGCCGGACGACGTGGCTCGTCGGCCTCGTGGTCCTCATCATCGCGATCGTCGCCGCCATCGGCCTCGGATACGCATGGACGCAGACCCGCTACTTCGTGGGCGGCGACACCGACACGGTTGTCATCTACCAGGGCATCCAGCAGGACATCGGCCCCATCAAGATGAGCAGTGTCCGCGAGGACACCGGCATCCCCCTGAAGTCCCTGTCCGATTTCGACCGCCAGGCCGTCGAACAGACGATCAGTGCGTCGTCGTTCCCGGAAGCGCTCGACATCGTGAAGCGATTGCGGGTGACCAATGACAAGTGACCTCGCCTCCGACACCATCCAGGCCGACACCGGCGTGATCCGCACGATGCGTCGCCTGCGCCTGCCGAAGAAGCTCCGCAACATCGAGCTCGCGCTGCTCGTGTTCGCCCTCGTGATCAACACCTCGGCCGTGGTGCTCGTGCAGCTCGGCGCGCTCGGGCACCTCGATTTCCAGCTGCTGACGTTCGGCGCCGGCCTCTCCGCACTCGTCCTCGGGCTGCACATCTGCCTCCGTTTCACGGCTGCGGACGCCGATCCGTTCCTCCTCCCGATTTCGACCGTGCTCGGCGGTCTCGGCATCGCTGAGATCTACCGGATCGACATCGCCCTCGGTGAGTCCGGCTGGGCGAGCGCCTCGGTGCGTCAGATCGTGTGGAGCGCGATCGCGATCGTGTGCGCGATCATCGTCATCCTCGCCATCCGCAACCACCGGGTGCTGTTCAAGTACACCTACCTCGCCGGCCTGTTGGCGTTCGTCCTGCTGCTCCTCCCGCTCCTGCCCGGCATCGGTCGGGAGATCAGCGGCGCACGCGTGTGGATTGGCATCGGCGATTTCCTGTCGTTCCAGCCGGGCGAGCTCGCGAAGATCGCGTTGGCCGTGTTCTTCGCCGGCTACCTCGTGCGCACCCGCGACAGTCTCGCAATGGTGGGTCGCAAGTTCCTCGGGATGCAGTTCCCGAGGTTCCGGGACCTCGGCCCGATCCTCGTGGTCTGGGCGTTGTCGATGGCGGTCATCGTCTTCCAGCGCGACCTCGGCACCGGTCTCCTCTACTTCGGCATGTTCCTCGCGATGCTGTACGTCGCGACGGGCCGCGCCAGCTGGGTCATCCTCGGTGTCACCCTGTTCCTCGCGGGCGCGTTCGCCGCGAGCCAGACGCTCGAGTACGTCAACGGCCGCTTCCACAACTGGTGGGACGCCTTCAACCCGGAGATCTTCGACCGCGACGGCGGCAGCTACCAGCTCGTGCAGGGCATCTTCGGGCTCGCGCACGGCGGCCTCATCGGCACGGGCCTCGGGCAGGGCATGCCGTACGTGACCCCCGTCTCCCAGAGCGACTACATCATCGCGAGCCTCGGTGAGGAGCTCGGCCTCGCCGGACTGTTCGCGATCTTCGCGCTGTACCTGCTGTTCGTCTCGCGCGGCTTCCGCATCGGCTTCGCCGGTCAGGACGATTTCGGCAAGCTCCTCTCGGTGGGCCTGTCCTTCCTCGTGGCGCTGCAGGTCTTCGTCGTCGTCGGCGGCGTGACGCGTGTCATCCCGCTGACCGGCCTCACGACACCGTTCCTCGCGGCGGGTGGTTCGTCGCTCGTCGCGAACTGGATCATCGTCGCGATCCTCCTGCGCGTGTCCGACACGGTCCGCAATCAGCCGAGGGTGGTGGCATAGATGAATCGGGAAGTCGGGCGCGTGAGCGTCGTCGTGCTCGCGATGTTCCTGGCGCTCTTCGGATCGACCACGGTCATCCAGATGTTCCAGGCGGACTCGTTGCGCGCAGACGGTCGCAACACGCGCAGCCTCTACGAGAGCTACCAGACGGAGCGCGGACCCATCCTGCTCGCCGACGGAACCGCGATCGCTTCCTCCGTGCCGAGCAACGACCGCTACAACTTCCAGCGCGTCTACTCGAACGGTCCGCTCTACGCGGGCATCACGGGCTTCTTCAACCCGACGCAGGGTTCGTCCGGCATCGAGCAGGCGACGAACGACTACCTGAGCGGCACCTCGAACTCGCAGTTCCTCGACTCCATCAACCGCCTCATCTCCGGTCAGCCGCCGAAGGGCGCCGCCGTCGAGGTCACGATCGACCCGGCCATCCAGCAGGCCGCCGCCGAAGCCCTCGGCGACCAGCAGGGTTCGGTCGTCGCGATCGAGCCCAAGACGGGCAAGATCCTGGCGTCGTACTCGACGCCCGGGTACGACCCGAACACGCTCGCGAGCCACGACTCGGACGCCGTGCAGGCCGCGTACAAGGCGCTCGACGCCGACGGCAACGAGCCGCTGCTCAACAAGAGCATCGACGGCGACCTCAACCCGCCGGCGTCCACCTTCAAGCTGATCACGGCCTCTGCGGCGCTCGGCACGGGCAAGTACACCCCGGACAGCCAGCTCCCGAACCCGTCCTCGTACACGCTCCCTGGCACGAGCGAAGTCATCTACAACACCGAGGGCGGCTCCTGCGGCGGCGGCGCGACCGTCAGCATTGCGACGGCCCTCGCCCTCAGCTGCAACATCCCGTTCGCGGAACTCGGCGTCGAACTCGGCAACTCGCTCATCAAGAAGACCGCCGAGCAGTTCGGCTTCAACACCGACATCAATTTCACCGGCACCGGGCTGAGCCCGCTCCAGATGACGCAGAGCCGCTACCAGGGCGGCCTCGACGAGGCGCAGACGGCGATGAGCGCCTTCGGCCAGTACTCGGACCGCGCATCGGCGATGCAGATGGCGATGGTCTCGGCCGGGATCGCGAACGGCGGTACGGTCATGAACCCGCAGATGGTGCAGCGGATCGTGAACCCGGACCTGAGCGTGCTCAAGCAGTTCGAACCGGCCGAATTCAAGCAGGCGATCACCCCGGAGGTGGCCAAGACGATGACCGACATGATGATCCAGAACGTCCAGAACGGCGCGGCCAGTAATGCAAGAATAGACGGGGTCGACGTGGCCGGGAAGACCGGAACGGCGCAGAACGGGACGAACGATCCGTACACGCTCTGGTTCACTGGTTTCGCCCCGGCGAACGACCCCAAAGTTGCCGTGACTGTTGTTGTTGAAGATGGTGGCGGGCTCGGCCAGGAAGGCTATGGCAACCTGGTGGCTGCTCCGATCGCGAAGAAAGTACTAGAGGCGGTGCTGAACAAATGAGACCGACAGCCGGGCTGACCTTCGGGGGTCGCTACGAACTGCAATCGCGTATCGCTATCGGCGGGATGGGCGAGGTGTGGCAAGCGACCGACCTCGTCATCGGTCGAACCATCGCCATCAAGATCCTCAAAGACGAATACATGGGCGACCCGGGCTTCCTGGAGCGCTTCCGCGCCGAGGCCCGCCACGCCGCGCTCGTCAACCACGAGGGCATCGCCAACGTGTTCGACTACGGCGAGGAGGACGGCAGCGCCTTCCTCGTGATGGAGCTCGTCCCCGGCGAAGCCCTGTCCACCGTGCTCGAGCGCGAGCGCGTGCTCCCCACGGACAAGGTGCTCGACATCGTCGCGCAGACCTCTTCCGCACTGCAGGCCGCCCACGCGGCGGGCCTCGTACACCGCGACATCAAGCCGGGCAATCTCCTGATCACGCCGGACGGCCGCGTCAAGATCACCGACTTCGGCATCGCCCGCATCGCCGACCAGGTGCCGCTCACGGCCACCGGTCAGGTCATGGGCACGGTCCAGTACCTGTCGCCCGAGCAGGCGAGCGGTCACCCCGCGTCGCCGTCCACGGACATCTACTCGCTCGGCATCGTCGCGTACGAGTGCCTCGCCGGCCGGCGCCCCTTCACGGGCGAGTCGCAGGTGGCCATCGCGATGGCGCAGATCAACGAGGCGCCGCCCGAGCTGCCCGTCACGATCGCGGAGCCGGTCCGCCGCTTCGTCATGTCGATGATCGCGAAGAACCCGTCAGACCGTCCCGCGTCGTCCGCTCACGTGGCCCGCGCCGCGCAGGCGCTCCGTCGTGGCGACCTCAACGCGGCTGCTGCAGCCGTGCCCGCCATCCTCGGAGGTGCGGCGGCAGCGACGACCGTCCTCGACCAGACCCGCCGCATGCCGGCCCCTGGCGACGACGCGACGACGCAGTTGCTCTCGAACTCCGGGCTCGAGGAGCCGCCGACGGACACCGCCGAGGTGCCCGTCGAGAAGAAGAAGCGCAGCAAGTGGACGTGGCCGCTCATCGCCCTCGTCGCGTTGCTCGTCGTCGTCCTCGTCGGCTCGCTCATCGCCGTGTTCTCGCAGAACAAGGGCGGCGACGCTGGCGCCTCAACCCCGCCGGCGACCGTCTCGAAGACGCCCACACCGAAGCCGAGCCAGACGCCGACGACGGTCCCGGTCCCGCAGGTCGTCCTGTCGGAGATCCAGGGCCGACCGTTCGACGAGGTCGCCGCGATGTTCGGTGCTGCTCCGTACAATTTTGCCGTGAGCAAGGTCGTCGGCAAGGCCGCCGCAACCGAGGACGAAGTCGACCTCGTCTACGACGTGAACCCGACGGGCAACGTCAAGGCCGGTTCGGCGATCGCGCTCACCGTGTACGGTCCGGTCGCCGCGGTCGTCCCTCCCACGGCTCCGACCGAAGCCCCCAAGATCAGCCAGGACCAGCTCGACGATGGCGGCAAGATCGAACTTCCCGCCGCAGGTGGGACCAAGGACGTCATCGTCAACTGGCTGCCGACCCCGAACGCATGCCCGACGGGCGATGTGCAGGGCTACACGGTCACCGTGCAGGGCGGATCGTTCACGAACAACCCTTCGGGCGACTTCGGCGCGAACGCTTCCAGCGGAACGGTCACGGTCTCGGCAGTGGGCACGCTCAACATCTACTACTCGGTGAAGTGCACGACCGGTTCATCCGAAGCGTCGCCGGTCGGTACGTGGCAGGTCATCAAGGCCCCCACCCCCTGACATCAGGGTTTCAGCGGCATCCGAGTAAACTGTTAGTGTTTGTGCTCCGAGGGGAAACAGGGGTGGTACGTGGCTGACGATCAACGCCTGCTTGCAGGCCGATACGTCGTCGGCGACCTCATCGGCCGCGGTGGCATGTCCAACGTCTTCCGGGGCATCGACACGAAGCTCGGGCGTACGGTGGCCATCAAGGTCCTGAAGTCCACGCTCGCCACCGACCCCGCGTTCCGTTCGCGTTTCCGCCAGGAGGCTCAGGCGGCCTCCCGCATGGCGCACGCCACGATCGTCCGCGTCTACGACGCCGGCGAGGAGCGGGTGAAGGATGACTCCGGACACGAGGTCATCGAACCGTTCATCGTCATGGAGTATGTCGAAGGACGGATGCTCAAGGATCTGATCGCCGAAGGGCCGATCGAATCCAAGGAAGCCGTGCGCATCGCGAGCAGCGTGCTGACGGCCCTCGAGTACTCGCACCGCGCCGGTGTCGTGCACCGCGACATCAAGCCCGGCAACATCATGATCACGAAGACCGGCGACGTGAAGGTCACCGACTTCGGCATCGCACGTGCCGTCTCCGACTCGTCCACGACGGTCGCGCAGACCACGGCCATCCTCGGCACCGCCGCGTACTTCTCACCGGAGCAGGCCAAGGGCGAGACAGTCGATGCGCGCACCGACCTGTACTCGACGGGTGTCGTGCTCTTCGAGATGCTCACGGGCAAGGCCCCGTTCCGCGGCGACACCGCCGTGGCCGTCGCGTACCAGCACGTCAGTGAACGCCCGGTCAAGCCGAGCAGCATCAACCCCAAGGTCTCTCCCGCGCTCGACCAGGTGGTCATGCGGGCCCTCGCGAAGGACCGTTTCGAGCGGTACCAGAGCGCCGTCGAGTTCCGTGAGGACCTCGAGGAAGCCGGTGCCGGCCACGTGCCGATCCGTCGCGAAGACCCCGACTCCCTCTTCGGCCCGTCGCCGACAGCGTCCTCCAGCACCGAGCAGGCGATCCGTCAGCTCACCTCCGACGAGACGGTCACGCGCACACAGCGCCGCCCACCTGTCGTCTGGATCTGGGCTGCCATCGCGGGCATCGCCGTCATCCTCTTCTCCCTCGTGTTCTGGGTCACGCAGCTGCCTCCCGCCACGAGCGTGAAGACCGATGCGCGCGCGGTCCCCGATCTCGTGGACGCCACGTGGGAGGAAGCGAACACCACGATCGAGAAGCTCGACCTCGTACCGACGAAGTTCGACGTCCCGAGCGGCGATTACGCGGCCGGCCATGTCGTCCGTACGGACCCGCCCGGTGGAACGACCGTCTCGCCGAACACGCAGATCAAGGTCTACGTGTCCTCTGGCAAGGAGAAGGTTGCCGTCCCCGATGTCGTGAACCAGAGCTCTGAGGCCGCCTGGGAGGCGATCACGGGCGCAGGACTGGCTCAGGGATCCGTCACCAAGGAGAACTCTCCGAC
This sequence comes from Plantibacter lichenum, assembly GCF_050587525.1. Taxonomy (NCBI): domain Bacteria; kingdom Bacillati; phylum Actinomycetota; class Actinomycetes; order Micrococcales; family Microbacteriaceae; genus Plantibacter; species Plantibacter lichenum. Next base: position 721,084 of record NZ_JBOBFT010000001.1, read on the forward strand.
GATCCCCGCGGGCGTCGTGCTGCGTACCGATCCTCCGGCAACGACTGAGGTCGACACGGGTTCGACGGTCAACATCATCGTCTCGAGCGGCAACGTCACCCTCACGGATGTGAGCGGGCAGCCGCTCGCCGATGCGACGAACTTCCTGCAGGACGCCACTCGTCAGTTCGTGGTGCAACCGCAGGCCGATCCGACGTGCAAGAGCGTCGCGGGCGATCCTGTGACCAAGCAGTCGCCTGGCCCCGGCGACGTCCCGCAGAAGTCGACGATCACCCTCACCTACTGCACGGGCTGACGCCCGCCGCACCCGGCGCCGGTCCCTGGTCCCTGAGCCGCACCCCGCCCCTTGAGCCGCACCCGGTCCCTGAGCCTGTCGAAGGGCTTTGGCGCGCATAACTCCTTCAATTCGGACCGCAGCGGTGACCCCGCCCCCGGAATTCCGGGGATGTTGGTCGGCGCCGGTCGAAATCGAAGGAGTTGTGCTCGATGGACTCCAGACTTCGACGCACTCAGCGATCGGAGACGAAGCCGCAACCGGTCCCTGAGCCTGTCGAAGGGCGCGACCGCGAGCAGCCCCGACCGTTTCCGCTACAGGCTGACGAGCGGGCTGAGCCCCACGGCCGTCTCGCGTGCCTCGGGCAAGCCGGCGACCGCCAGCCAGTTCCCGAGCATCCGGTAGCCGCCCTGCGTGAGCACGGACTCCGGGTGGAACTGCACGCCGTAGATCGGTGCGTCCACGTGGCGCAGCCCCATGATGACGCCACCGCTCGTGCGGCTCGTCACGACGAGCTGGTCGGGGACCGTGCCGTCGACGACCGCGAGCGAGTGGTACCGCGTTGCCGTGAAAGGCTGCGGGACGCCGTCGTAGAAGTCGCTGCCATCGTGATCGATGAGTGAGGTCTTGCCGTGCATGAGCTCTTCGGCGTTCGTGACCGTGGCTCCGAAGGCCTCCGCGATGGCCTGGTGCCCGAGGCACACGCCGAACAACGGCACACCGGCCGCATGGGCGGCGTGCACGGCCGCGATCGACACACCGGCGTCTGCGGGTTTGCCCGGGCCCGGCGAGACGAGGACGCCGTCGTAGTCCGCGAGGCGGTCGGGCAGTTCCTCTGCCGCGAACGCGTCGTTCCGCAGCACGTCCGTCTCCGCGCCCAGCTGCAGCAGGTAGCCGTTCAGCGTGTACACGAAGCTGTCGTAATTGTCGATGACGAGGATCTTCGTCATTCCTGGACCGTCACGTTCTGGTCCACGATGAAGGAGTCGATCCACGGGAAGACCCAGGTGAAGAGCGCGGCGATGACCGCGAACAGCAGGATGAGCATCAAGATGATCCGCAGCCACACGGGGCCGGGGAGGATGCGCCACAGGGCGGCGTACACGGTCAGCCTCCAGCTGCCGCGACGGACGCGGCGATCTCGGCGGGCGGACCCGCGGCGGTGGGACGCCACGAGTCGTAGACCGCGTAGGCGATGCTGCGTTCCGCTGTCGAGTACAACGGGTTGCAGGTGGTGAGTGTGAGGATCCTCTGCGTGGGCGGATTGGTGTCGGTCTGCGGCACGGGGTTCAGCACGTCGACGCCCGTGGGCTGCACGTAGACGATGTTGCGGAACTCGTAGGTGTACCAGCCGTCGGCCGTCTGCACGTAGACCTTGTCGCCCAGCTGGAGGTCGCCGATGAGGTGCATCGCCCCGCCGTACGCGCTGCGGTGGCCGGCGACGACGAAGTTGCCCAGCTCCCCGGGCATCTGGGTGCTCGCGTAGTGTCCGACGCCGAGGTTGAAGCTGTTGAGCACGCTCGCCGTGTCGACGCCCTCGGCCACCACGCGACGGTAATCGGCACCGTACCGCGGGATGTAGAGCACTGCGAACGGGTCGCCGGACGCGGGCCGAGCCGTGACCGGAGGCGGACCGAAGTCCTCGGTGCCGTCGGGGTTGGTCGTCGGCGTGGGTGTGGGAGCGTCCGTCGCCTTCTTGATCCACTCCTGCGCCTGCTGGTTCGCCGCGTTCGCCTGGCTACCGGCCATGACCATGTCGTTCCACCAGAGCTGCCAGGCGAGGAACAAGAGGACCGCGAGCCCGGCGGTGATGAGCAACTCACCGGCGACGCCGAAGAACGTGACACGTCCACGCCGTTTGCGGCTCGCGTGCCTGTCGGCCGCGCGAGACGCACTGCGCGTGGGGAAGTCATCGGTCACGAGCAGATTCTACCGAGAAGTCCAGTGGAGAAGCTGATCCTTTGGGCGTCTGTGGAGGTGAACCGCTAGAATGGGCCGCATGGCACGGACGAAGTCAAGCAAACAGCCCAGCCGCGAGCCCGAACAGGCGAGCGGGGAGCAGGCTCCCAACGCGGTCTGGTTCAAGCCCGTGATGTTCGGCTTCATGCTCATCGGGCTGGCCTGGATCGTCGTGTACTACCTGAGCGGCACGGTTCTGCCCGTGCAGTCGCTCGGCCCGTGGAACATCCTCGTCGGATTCGGCATCGCGTTCATCGGCTTCCTCATGACCACGCGGTGGCGCTGACCACCAGCCATTCTTCGTCTGAGCGGGTCGCCATCGGCGGCCCGCTTTTTCGTGTGCTCGCGGGGCTTCGGGGGACCGCAGGCTTCAACTCGTACCTGAATGACACGCGTGTAATTATCCCCAGTGTGCACAACCCTGTGGATAACTTTCGAGTGGGTCCGGGCGCATACAACAGGGCCCGGATCGCACGGGCGGCCGATCATGGCATCACCAGACGGGATCAGTTGCCCGAGCGAGCGATCAGGTGAGCGCGGGGATGAGGCTGACGCCGATGAGCGCGACGCTCAGGAGCGAGAGCAGCCCGATCTGAGCGGTGCGCTGCGAGATCTTGCGCGTGCCAACGAGGATCAGACCGACGAGGGCGCCGCCGACGAGGCCGCCCACGTGCGCCTGCCAGGCGATGTTGATCCCGGGGATGAACCCGATCACGAGGTTGATGCCGAGGAGCACGAGGAGGCCGGTGGTGTTCCCACCGAGCTTCCGCTGGATCACGAGGAACGCGCCGAGCAGACCGAAGATCGCGCCGGATGCGCCTACGACGGGCACGTTGGGTGCGGCGAGGAAGAGCACGCCCAACGAGCCGGCGAACCCGCTGATCAGGTACAGGGCGAGGAATCGCCAGTGGCCGAGCATCGTCTCGAGCATCCGCCCGAAGATCCACAGCGTGTACATGTTCAGCAGGATGTGGAACAGGAAGCTCTGCGAGTGCACGAACACGGCCGTGAGCATGCGCCACGGCTCGAACGCGTAGGCGGGGTTCGAGTACAGGCCCGCGTAGAGGAGCGCGTCCGTGACGTGAAGTCCCGGGATCCATTGCAGAAGGAACACGAACGCAGTCACGGCGATGATCGTGTACGTGACGATCGGTGACGACGAGGTGATGCGAGCACCCACCCGGTTGCGAGGAGCGGATTGCCGCTGCTCCTTCATGCACTCCGGGCAGATGAAGCCGACCGCCCCGGGGGTCTGGCACTCACCGCAGATCGTCCGCCCGCACCGCTGGCAGAGCACGAAGCTCTGGCGGTTCGGGTGGCGATAGCAGGTGTTGGAAGACGTCGCCCGGGGATCGGTCACGCTACGCCTTGACGACGGTGATGCTCTCCACGACCACGGGGTCGATCGGCTTGTCGCCGGAACCGGTGGGGACCGCTGCGATGGCGCGCACGACGTCGCGGGACGCCTCATCGGCGACCTCGCCGAAGATCGTGTGCTTGCCCTGCAGCCACGGGGTGGGGTCCGTGGTGACGAAGAACTGCGAGCCGTTGGTGCCCTCGACGGCGCCCGTGAGCGGGTTGCGGCGCTTGCCGGCGTTCGCCATGGCGAGGATGTAGGGCTTGTTGAAGTCGAGTTCCGGGTGGATCTCGTCGTTGAAGTTGTAGCCGGGTCCGCCGGTGCCCGTGCCGAGCGGGTCGCCGCCCTGGATCATGAAGCCGGGGATGATCCGGTGGAAGGTCACACCGTCGTACAGGTTGCCGACGCCGGGCTGGCCCGTCTTGGGGTCGATCCACTCCGTGGTGCCCGTTGCGAGGCCGATGAAGTTCTCGACCGTCTTCGGGGCGTGGTCTCCGAAGAGGTTGATGACGACGTCACCGTGGTTGGTGTGCAACGTGGCTACTGCGGTGTGCTGTGACATACCCACAATTCTTACATACAGCGCGGACACTCCCGGGTTTTACAGGGTTCCTCAAGTCATGCATACAGCTTGAGGACTCTCGGGTGGTATCCAGCCCTGCAAGTGGCAAGATGGAGGTTACGTTGTTGCCGCGATCATTGGAGATGACCACATGAGCCTGTCACGCAAGCGCACGAAGGAACTCAAGCAGCTCAAAGGATCGGCCGCTGAGCTGTGGGAGGCTCAGCAGGAAGTGCTGAACCACGCCAACTCGGTTGCCCGTGAAGCCAGCCGTCAGCTGAGCAACTTCTCGCGCGAGCAGGTCGTCCCGACCGTGCGCGACACCTACGAGCACCGCGTCGTCCCCACGGTCGACCGCGGCATCCACTACACCCGTGGCGCTGTGGACGGCGTGAAGCGCGGCATCACCGATGGTGTGGTTCCGGCTGTCGGCGGCGTCGTCGGCACGGTCCTCAGCATCGGCGACATCGCCAAGGACACGCGCGTCCAGGCCGCACTCCGTCGCCTGCACGCTCCCGAGGCGCTCGTTCCGGCCAAGAAGTCCGGCCCCGGCGCAGGCACGGTCATCGCGATCGGCCTCGGCGTCCTCGCCGCAGCCGGTGTCGCGTACGCCGTGTGGCAGACGTTCCGCGCGGACGACGAGCTGTGGGTCGCCGACGACGAGCCCGTCACCGCCGCCAACTGAACTCAGGCAACTGAGCAGGCTCCTTCGGGAGCCGTGAACCCCGCCGCCGTCTGAGCGCCGGGGTTCAGATGAGACCCGCGAAACGGCGTCCGACGTCCACGAGGCTCACGCGATCGAGTGCGTCGATCTCGTCGAGTGGGAACCAGGCGGCGTAGTCGGTGCTTCCGTCGAGTTCGTACGTGAGCGCGCCGCCGGTGACGTGGGCGCGATAGACGATGCGCAACGCGTGGAGTGCGTTCTCCTTCGTGCCGATGCGACGTTCCGCCGGAACCACGTGCGAGTCGACGCCGATCAGATCCTCGAGTTCCGCGGCGAAGCCGGTCTCCTCGAACACTTCCCGCACGGCCGCGTCCGCCGGGTCCTCGCCCGGGTCGATGCCGCCTCCCGGCAGTGTCCAACCGCTGTAGCCGCCCTCGTTCCAGTGGGACAGGAGCATTCCACGGTCGTCGACGATCACGGCGTACGCAGCCACGCGAATATCCATGGCGTCAGCCTAACCCGGCCGCCTCTGCGGCGGCCGGGTGGCTGACTTCCGTCACTCGATGGTGAGCCAATCGGTGCTCAGTCACCGTCGCGGCCCGCGGCTCGACGACCGTTCCCTCGTCACAGCCCGTTCCTGTGCCTTGAGGAGCGCAGATCCTTACTCAAGGCTCTGCTCGTAGCCCTGAGTAAGGAAACAGGCCTGATGCGTCTCAGGGCATCCGTACTCGCTCGAGGACGATGTAGTCCGGCTCGGGATTGGTATTGCCGATCCACACGACCTCCGGCCGATCCACGAGCCAGCCCATGAGGCCGATGTCCGACTCGACCAGCGCACCGTCCGGCACGGCCGCAACGGCGCTGCGCGCCGCATCGCGTCGGTGTGCGGGGAACGTCTGATCCGAGTCGCCGAGTTTGGCGAGCGGAAGCTGGGGAACGATCAAGACAAGGGTCACAACCGCGACGGCTATGGACGGACGAGCCATCCGCCGGCCCCATCTCCTCCGACCAAGGCGATCTCATGGAACTGCGCCTCGACGGCGCCCTGCAGGCCTCAACCGAAGCCGAGCGTGATGCCGAGCAGAACACCCATCCGCTGACGTCTCCGCACCTGGATCGCGGAGCGGGTCACGATCGCGCTCGCCATGCCGAACCGAACGTTCCGGATGATCAGGAGCCCGAGCGCACTCGGGAGAACTGAGCAGCCGATCAGGTACGAGGCAAAGCGTTGATTCATGCCTGGAAAACGAAGAAGCCCCCGACGATGTCGAGGGCTTCTGAACTGTGGAGCCTGGGAGAATCGAACTCCCGACATCCTGCTTGCAAAGCAGGCGCTCTACCAACTGAGCTAAGGCCCCGGATGAATCCGGTGGATCACTGCCTCCGGGGAGGAAGCGACCGTTTCACTGTATTCAATTTGTGTTGCACGTGGGGCTACCAGGACTTGAACCTGGGACCTCTTCGTTATCAGCGAAGCGCTCTAACCGCCTGAGCTATAGCCCCGTTTGAACCTTGTAGAGACTACCGGATGAAGAGCGAATCTCCCAATCGGCACCCTCTACGCGGTTGCTAGTTGTTGGTGAAACCGACCAGGAGGCCGCCCGTCACCTTCACGCTCAGGTTGTAGAGCCCCGCGATGAGGGCTCCCATGAGCGTGATGACGATGAGGTTGAGGAGGGCGACGACCCCCGCGAAAGCCATCACCTGAGGCAGGTTGATGTACTGCAGGAGGTTGTTGCCCGGTCCGGCGATGTCCGTGAAGAGACCTCCGACGCGCGTGAACACACCGGTGCTGTTGAGCACCGTGTACACGAGGAAGAAGAAGACCACGATGACCACGGCGACGGCGATCGCCGCGAGGAACGACAGTTTCACCGCCGACCAGAAGTCGATGTACACCAGCTTCAGGCGCACCTGCTTGGTGCTCGTGCGTTTGGTCGACTTCTTGGCCAGTTTCTCGGCGACGCTACTGCTCATCTACTTCTTCCTTCTCCACCGGATTGTCATCCGGTCCAGAGGTGGTTTCCGGGACGGTCTCGGCTGCTTCGGTCCCGTCCGCTTCCGGAGAGTCCTGAGTGTCAAGATTCCTGTCACTGTTCTTGGCCAACGCGATGATGCGGTCGTCTTCTGCGAATCTCGCGAAAACCACGCCCATGGTGTCGCGTCCCTTCGCTGGAACTTCGGCCACGGCAGACCTTACCACCTTGCCACTGGCAAGAACCACAAGGACCTCATCGCTCTCGTCGACGATGAGAGCGCCCGCGAGGTCGCCCCGATCGTCGCTCAACTTGGCGACCTTGATGCCCAGGCCACCGCGGTTCTGGCCGCGGTACTGGTCCACATTCGTGCGCTTCGCGTAGCCGCCCTCGGTCACGACGAAGACGAACGCTTCGCGGTCCTCCTCAGTGTTCGAGGGGACCACAGAGGCGGAGAGGAGCTTGTCCTCGTCGCGGAAGTGCATGCCGATGACACCGCTCGTGGCGCGTCCCATGGGGCGCAGCGCGTCGTCGGTCGCGGTGAACCGGATCGACATGCCTTTGCGGGACACGAGCAGGATGTCGCTGTCGTCCTCGACCAGGAGGGCCGACGTGAGTTCGTCGCCTTCTCTCAGGTTGATGGCGATGATGCCACCGGAACGGTTGGTGTCGTACTCCGACAGCGCCGTCTTCTTGACGAGGCCGTCGTGCGTCGCGAGCACCAGGTACGTGGCCGCCTCGTAGTCGCGGATGTCGAGGATCTCAGCGATCTCCTCGTCCGGCTGCATGGCGAGCAGGTTGGCGACGTGCTGGCCCTTCGCGTCGCGGCCGGCCTCCTGCAACTCGTACGCCTTCGCTCGGTAGACACGGCCCTTGGTGCTGAAGAACAGCAGCCAGTGGTGCGTGGTCGTGACGAAGAAGTGGTCGATGACGTCGTCGGCCCGCAGCTGGGCGCCCTTGACGCCCTTGCCGCCGCGGTGCTGCTGACGGTAGTTGTCGCTCCGCGTGCGCTTGATGTAGCCGCCGCGCGTGACGGTGATGACCATCTCCTCTTCGGGGATGAGGTCTTCCATGTTCATGTCGCCGTCGAAGCCGAACATGATCTCGGTGCGACGGTCGTCGCCGAACTTGTCGACGATGGTCGTGAGCTCTTCGCTGACGATCGTGCGCTGACGCTCGGGCTTCGCGAGGATGTCCTTGAGGTCGGCGATCTGCGCCTCGATCTCGGCAGCTTCGTCGATGATCTTCTGACGCTCGAGGGCGGCGAGACGACGCAGCTGCATGTCGAGGATCGCGCTCGCCTGGAGCTCGTCGATCTCGAGCAGCGTCATGAGTCCCTGGCGGGCTTCGTCAGCAGACGGGGAACGACGGATGAGGGCGATGACGTCGTCGAGCGCGTCGAGGGCCTTGAGGTACCCGCGGAGGATGTGTGCGCGCTCCTCCTTCTTCCGCAGGCGGAAGACGGTGCGGCGGACGATGACCTCGATCTGGTGCGTGACCCAGTTCGTGATGAAGCCGTCGAGCGGGAGGGTGCGCGGGATGCCGTCGACGATCGCGAGCATGTTTGCACCGAAGTTGTCCTGCAGCTGCGTGTGCTTGTACAGGTTGTTCAGGACGACCTTGGCGACGGCATCGCGCTTGAGCACGATGACGAGGCGCTGGCCCGTTCGGCCGGACGTCTCGTCGCGGATGTCGGCGACGCCGGAGAGGCGGCCCTCCTTGACGAGGTCCGCGATCTTGAGCGCGAGGTTGTCGGGGTTGACCTGGTACGGCAGCTCGGTGACGACGAGGCAGGTGCGGCTCTGGATCTCCTCGACGCTGACGACGGCGCGCATCGTGATGGAGCCACGACCCGTCCGATACGCGTCCTGGATGCCCTTGGTGCCGAGGATCTGGGCGCCGGTCGGGAAGTCGGGTCCCTTGATGCGCTGGATGAGCGCTTCGAGGAGTTCGTCGCGCGAGGCGTCAGGGTTCGCGAGGTGCCACAGGGCGCCGTCCGCGACCTCGCGGAGGTTGTGCGGCGGGATGTTCGTGGCCATGCCGACGGCGATGCCGACGGAGCCGTTGACGAGCAGGTTCGGGAAGCGCGCAGGCAGGACGACGGGCTCTTCCGACTCACCGTCGTAGTTGGGCTGGAAGTCGACGGTCTCCTCGTCGATGTCCCGCACCATCTCGAGGGCGAGCGGAGCCATCTTCGTCTCGGTGTACCGAGGAGCAGCCGCGCCGTCGTTGCCGGGGGAACCGAAGTTGCCCTGGCCGAGCGCCAGCGGGTAGCGCAGGCTCCACGGCTGCACGAGACGCACGAGCGCGTCGTAGATCGCCGTGTCGCCGTGGGGGTGGAACTGGCCCATGACGTCGCCGACGACACGTGCGCACTTGGAGAAGGAGCGGTCCGGGCGGTAGCCACCGTCGAACATCGCGTAGATCACGCGACGGTGGACGGGCTTCAGGCCGTCACGGACGTCGGGCAGTGCACGCCCGACGATGACGCTCATCGCGTAGTCGAGGTAGCTGCGCTGCATCTCGAGCTGGAGGTCGACCTGGTCGATCCGGCCGTGGATGCCGTGATCCTCAGGCGTCGTGGTCTCGTCGTTCGTTTCGTCTGCCATGTTCTACTGCTTCTCCTGGTCCCTGAGCCTGTCGAAGGGCCTGTTTCGTGAGATCGTGTGGTTCCTGAGCCCGTCGACGTTCGACAAGCTCAGGGACCGGTGACTAGATATCGAGGAAGCGAACGTCTTTCGCGTTCTTCTGGATGAACGTGCGTCGGGATTCGACGTCCTCGCCCATGAGCGTGGAGAAGATCTCGTCGGCGGCGGCCGCATCGTCGAGGGTGACCTGCAGGAGCGTACGGGTCTGGGGGTCCATCGTGGTCTCCCAGAGCTCCTTGTAGTTCATCTCGCCGAGACCCTTGTACCGCTGGATGCCGTTCTCCTTCGGGATGCGCTTGCCGGCGGCGAGGCCGTCGGTGAGCATCGCATCGCGTTCGCGGTCGCTGTACACGTACTGGTGCTCGGCGTTCGACCACTTGAGGCGGTAGAGCGGCGGCTGGGCCAGGTACACGTAACCGAGGTCGACCAAGGGGCGCATGTACCGGAAGAGGAGCGTCAGCAGCAGCGTGGTGATGTGCTGTCCGTCGACGTCGGCATCGGCCATGAGGACGATCTTGTGGTACCGCACCTTGTCCGGGTTGAAGTCCTCGCCGATGCCGGCGCCGAACGCCGTGATCATGGCCTGGACCTCGTTGTTGGCGAGGGCGCGATCCAGGCGCGCCTTCTCCACGTTGAGGATCTTGCCGCGGAGCGGGAGGATCGCCTGCGTCTCGGGGTTGCGGCCCTGGACGGCGGAACCGCCTGCGGAGTCACCCTCGACGATGAAGATCTCGGAGATCGACGGGTCCTTCGACTGGCAGTCCTTGAGCTTGCCGGGCATGCCGCCGCCCTCGAGGAGGCCCTTGCGACGAGCGGTCTCGCGCGCCTTGCGTGCCGCGAGTCGTGCCGTCGCCGCCTGGAGCGCCTTGCGGATGATCTCCTTGGCCTGCAGCGGGTTCCGGTCGAACCAGTCGGTGAGCTGCTCGCTCACGACCTTCTGGACGAACGCCTTCGCTTCGGTGTTGCCCAGCTTGGTCTTCGTCTGGCCCTCGAACTGCGGCTCGGACAGCTTGATCGAGATGACGGCGGTGAGGCCCTCGCGGACGTCGTCGCCGGAGAGGTTGTCGTCCTTCTCCTTGAGGATGCCCTTGTCGCGCGCGTAGCGGTTGACGAGACCCGTCAGCGCTGCACGGAAACCTTCCTCGTGCGTTCCGCCCTCATGCGTGTTGATCGTGTTCGCGTAGGTGTGGACGCTCTCGTTGTACGCCGTGGTCCACTGCATCGCGACTTCGAGTGCCATCTTGCGCTCCGAGTTCTCCGACTCGAAGGAGATGATCTCGTCGTTGACGAGCTCAGCGCGCTTCGCCTTGTTGAGGTACTCGACGTAGTCGGTGAGACCGCGCTCGTAGAGGAACACGTCCTTCCGCTGGCTGTGAGCGGCCGAGTTGTCGTCTTCGTCGTCCATGAGGACGGCGTCGCGGAGCGGACGTTCGTCGGACAGCTCGATGCGGAGGCCCTTGTTGAGGAAGGCCATCTGCTGGAAGCGCGTGCGGAGCGTCTCGTAGTCGAAGTCGGTCGTCTCGAACGTGTCTGGGCTGGGCCAGAACGTGATCGTCGTACCCGTCTCCTCGGACGCCTCGTCCTCGTGGAGCGGAGCGTCCGGCACACCGTGCTGGTAGCTCTGACGCCACACGGCGCCCTGACGACGAACCTCGACCTCGAGCTTCGTGGAAAGGGCGTTGACGACGGAGGAACCCACGCCGTGGAGACCACCGGAGACCGCGTAGCCGCCGCCGCCGAACTTGCCGCCGGCGTGCAGCACCGTGAGGACCAGCTGCACGGTGGAGATGCCCTCGGTGGGGTGCATGTCGACCGGGATGCCTCGACCGTTGTCGATGACGCGGACGCCGCCGTCCTCGAGGATGGTCACGACGATCTTGTCGCAGTAGCCGGCAAGGGCTTCATCGACCGAGTTGTCGACGATCTCGTAGACCAGGTGGTGCAGACCACGCGGACCGGTGGACCCGATGTACATACCGGGCCGCTTCCGGACGGCTTCGAGACCTTCGAGAACCTGGATGGCACTTGCGCCGTAGTCGTTGTCCTGGGCGTGCGTATTCGGTTCTGATGTCATAGGAAAAGAGGGCTCCAAACCGTCGATATTCGACCTCTCCATCCTACCAAAAATGGGTGGTCGACTGGTCGGAAAACGCCCGTTTGAGACACTTTTTCAACCCCTGGTACCGAATTTGCCTTCCTAGCCGTAAGTATCGCGTGGACCACGCCCAGGAATCGACCTGGGGCCTCTTTTCCAGGACGGTGCACCGGGCCCTTGGAAACGGATCGAGTCGACCCCGGCGTCCGGATACCGTTCCGCGATCTTCACGAGGAGTTCATGACGCATGAGACGCAGCTGGGTCGCCCAGGCCGTCGACTCGCACTGGACGACGAGCACACGATCGGTGATCGAGACCGGTTCGGAGTGCTTGGCGGTCTCGTCGCCGGAGAGCTGGGACCAGTTGGAGAGCAACTCGTGCTGCGCGAGAGGCGAGTCCCAGCCGAGGCGCGTCGTCAGGTTGTCGATGACGTCGCCGAGTCCGCGAGGGTCGCGGCCGACGCCGTACGGCACCGAGTCCTCCGTCCGGGCCGCGGCGCGTTCACGCCTGGCACGGTCACGGGAGACGCGTTCGCCGCCGAAGAGTTCTTTGAACCGGCCGTAGACGGAGAGTGCGAGTTCCGCGGAGGATTCGTCGGTGCGGTCGAACCTGCCGGCATCACTCATCGCGCTCACCATCCTCGTCATCGCTCACGACGCCCTCCGCGGCCGGAGCCGGTTCGACGTCATCGCCTGCCTCGATGATACGTCCGGCCTCGATGTGGACGACGTGCGCACGGAACTCCTCCGGGACATCGTCGAAGACCGCGGCCGTGATGATGACCTGGTCGTAGACCGAGACGGCTGCCGCGAGTCGTGCACGACGACGGGTGTCGAGCTCCGCGAAGACGTCGTCGAGGATGAGCACGGGGTCGCCGAGCGACGAGTCTGCGCGGAGCAGTTCCGCGGAGGCCAGCTTCGCGGCGAGGGCGAACGACCAGGACTCGCCGTGGCTGGCGTAACCCTTGACCGGCAGGCCGTTGAGCCCGAAGAACACGTCGTCGCGGTGCGGGCCGACGAGGGTGAGACCGCGATCGAGTTCCGCGGAACGCTTGGCGGCGAGAGCCTCGCGGAACCGATCGGCCACGACCGCGATGTCGGCGAGGTCCGCAGCGGCGGCGGGAGATGCGTCGTCGTCACCCGCTGCAGTCTCGTCTTCCGCATCCGAGCCGGTGATGCTGAGCACCGGGATCAGCACCGGGCCGTGGTCGTCGCCCGCGACGGCCGCGTATGCACCGCGAAGCGGTTCTGCCAATTTTTTCACGAGCCGCACTCGTTCGGCGATGATCTCGGAGCCGTACTGCACGAGCCGTTCGTCCCACACGTCGAGGGTCGCGAGCGGACCGTCCTTGAGACCACGGGAGCGCGCGGACTTCAGCAGGGAGTTGCGCTGTTTGAGGGATCGCTCGTAATCCGACATCACGCCCGCGAGTCGAGGCGTCCGCTGGACGAGCAGTTGATCGATGAACCGGCGCCTGGCGGACGGGTCGCCGCGCACGATCAAAAGGTCCTCCGGTGCGAACAGAACCGTCGAGACGTACCGCGGGAGCTCACGCGGTTTGATCTGCGACCGGTTGACCTGTGCACGGTTCGCGGATCCGCGATTCAGCTGCACCTCGGCGAGGAGTTCGCGTTCGTGGTGGGCGATGCGGATGCGGATGATCGCGGCATCGGCCCCATGACGGATGAGCGCCTGGTCCGAGGAGACCCGATGGGACCCGAGCGTGCTCAGGTAGCCGATGGCCTCGACGAGGTTCGTCTTGCCCTGCCCGTTGCGACCCACGAACAGGTTGGGGCCGGGTTCGAGAGCCACGTCGACCGCCGCATAGTTGCGGTAGTCGGTGAGGTTCACATGCCGCACGATCACCACGTCACCCTACCGTGGCCCACCGACCGCCCTTCGACAGGCTCAGGGACCGAGCTCGGGTCACTCGACGCAGCGAACCGGTCACTGAAAGGCAGAAACCCGGTCACTGAGCCTGTCGAAGTGCACTTCGACAGGCTCAGTGACCGGGGATTCGGCTCAAGTGGCGGGTGTTCGGCTCAGTGACCGGGCACGACGCCCGGCGACCAGGACGGCTGCCTAGTCTTCGGCTTTCTTGACCGCGTGGCCACCGAACTGGTTGCGCAGAGCGGCGACGGCCTTCATCGCGGGCGAGTCCTCCTGGCGGGAGACGAAGCGGGCGAAGATCGACGCGGAGATCGTGGGGACGGGAACCGCATTGTCGATGGCTTCCTCGATCGTCCAACGGCCTTCACCGGAGTCCTCGACGTAGCCTTCGATGTCCTCGAACTCCGGGTCCTCCTCGAGCGCACGAACGAGCAGTTCGAGCAACCAGGAGCGGACGACGGTTCCGCGCTGCCACGCCTTGAACGTGCCGGGCACGTCCTTGATGATGTCCGAACGAGCGTCGAGGAGCTCGTAGCCCTCGGCGTACGCCTGCATGAGCGCGTACTCGATGCCGTTGTGCACCATCTTCGCGTAGTGGCCAGCGCCGACCTCGCCGACGTGGACGAAGCCTTCTTCGCGCGGGCCCTCAGGACGCAGAGCGTCGAAGACGGGCATGACGCGCTCGACCTGGGCGGCGGAACCGCCGACCATGAGGCCGTAGCCGTTCTCGAGGCCCCAGACGCCGCCGGAGACGCCGGCGTCGATGTAGTCGATGCCCTTCTTCGACAGCAGTGCGGCGTGTTTGAAGTCTTCCGTGAAGCGGCTGTTGCCGCCGTCGATCACGAGGTCACCCTCATCGAGCAGCTCGTTGAGCTCTTCGACGACGGAGTCGGTGACGGCACCGGCCGGCACCATGATCCAGACGGTGCGAGGGGCGGGAAGCGCTGCGACCAGCTCTTCCACGGTGGCCACATCGGTCACCTCGGGGTTGCGGTCGAAACCGGTGACCTCGATCCCTTTTTCGCGAAGGCGGGCACGCATGTTGTTGCCCATCTTGCCGAGACCGATGAGTCCGATGTGCATGATGATCCTTTGTATGTCAGCGCAGCAGCAGGTTGGGCTGCAGCAGGTACTTGTAGCTGTCAGCGCCCGGCTGATCCTTCGAGGACTGGCTTGTGATGAGCATCGGCCCGGGCTTGTTCGTGTTCTCGGTCTTGGTGAACGAGAAACGCACGAATTCGCTGCGGACGGCCGTGAGGCCGTCGATCAGGAACTGTGGCTTCAGTGAGAGCACGATGTCGTCGCCGGTGAGGAGGGCGTCAATGCCTTCCGAGGCCTGCGCCTGCTCGGAACCGATGGCTTCAAGCGTGAGGCCGTCGATGGTGAATGTGAATCGGAGGGCGGCTTCTCGTTCGAGGACGAGCGAGACACGTCTCGTCGCTTCGATGAGTTCCGCGGTGTTGATGATCGCGTAGTTGTCGACGACCTCGGGGAAGAGTCGCTTGACCGGCGGGAAGTTGCCCTTGATGAGCAACGAGGTGACGGTCTTGCGGTCTGCGCGGAACGCGATGAGCTCGCGGTCGTCGCGGTTGGTGATCGCCACGTTGATCGTGCCGCTGTGGCCGAAGGTCTTGCCGACCTCCTGCAGGGTCCGCGCGGGGACGAGTGCGGTCACGGTCTCGCTGGAACCGGTGCCGGTGCCTGCGTCCCAGTCGATCTCGCGGACGGCCACGCGGTAGCGGTCCGTGGCGACGAGGCTGAGGCTCGTGTCCGAGACTTCGAGCTGCACGCCCGTGATGACCGGGGTGACGTCGTCACGGCTTGCCGCGACGGCGACCTGGCTGACGGCCGTCGCGAACTCCTCAGCGGGGACGAGACCGAAGTCGGCGTCCACCTGCGGGATCGTGGGGTACTCCTCGACGGGCATCGAGCCGAGGGTGAAGCTCGCGGAGCCGCACGTGACCTGGATGCGGTTCTCATCCTTGCTGAAGCGCACGGGAGCGTTCGGGAGACGGCTGGCGATCTCCGAGAGCAGGCGGCCGTTGACGAGTGCCGTGCCGGCTTCCTCGACCTCGGCCTGGATCTCCGTCTGGCTGGACACTTCGTAGTCGAAGGACGACAGGACGAGCCCGTTGTCGTTCGCTTCGATCAGGATGCCGTTCAGGATGGGCAGTGTCGGACGCTGCGGCAGAAGTTTCACCGCGAACGAGACCGCCTCGCTGAAGACATCACGGTTGACACTGAATCGCACGACAAGACCCCTGTCCTCAGTTACACGATGACGTCACCAATGCTAGTGGGTGCGGCTCCGAGTCCAGTGATCCAGTGGCGAGACAGTGGGCATCGCCCGCTGTGGAGAAGCCCCGCTGGGGAAAGGTTGCTTCAGGGGAGATCGATTAATTAACGGTTAACAGTCTTAACCGGTGTGGAAACTGTGGATAACTCGGTCGATCCCGCTGAATCATTGGGAACTACAGGGTTGTAGCTTGTACACGCGGTGTGGGAACTGGGGTGCCGGGGTGTGGCGCCGAGGCCCCGTCGGTCCGAGTTCACTCACAAGCAGAGCCGATTCATCCACATCTCTCCACAAGTTATCCACAGCTGTGAACAGCCGACTGTGGAATCGACGCGGATCGTCTCCACAGGCTCGTTTCGTCTCAGGGCTTCTGAGCGAACGAAATCGGGCCTTCCGCGGCGCCGAAGCTCGCGAAAGGCCCAAAACGTGCTCCAGGAACGCTTGTGCCGAATCAGGACCCGTAGCGCAGGTTCTGCTTGATCCGGCTCGTCAATTCGGTCACCTGGTTGTAGATCGAACGCTTCTCCTGCATCAGATCCGTGATCTTGCGATTCGCGTACATGACCGTCGTGTGGTCGCGGTTGCCGAACAGCTGACCGATCTTCGGCAATGACAGATTCGTGAGCTCACGGCACAGGTACATCGCGATCTGACGCGCCGTCGCCACGGCCTGCGACCGGCTCGACCCGTAGAGGTCGTCGACCGTGAGCTTGAAGTAGTCAGCCGTCGTGTTGATGATGTCGATCGGCGAGATGACGTTGTCGTCGTCGAGGCTGATGACGTCCTTCAGGACGGTCTGCGCCAACCCCATGTCCACCGCGGTGCGATTGAGGCTCGCGAACGCCACGACCCGGATGAGCGTGCCCTCCAGTTCGCGGATGTTGCTCGACACCTTCGTGGCGATGAACTCGAGCACCTCGTCCGGGATGTGCAGCTTCTCGTTCTGCGCCTTCTTGCGGAGGATCGCGATACGCGTTTCGAGGTCGGGGGCCTGCACGTCCGTGATGAGACCCCACTCGAAGCGGGATCGCATCCGCTCCTCGAAGCCCGTGAGCGCCTTCGGCGGCAGGTCGCTCGTGATGACCACCTGCTTGTTGTGGTCGTGGAGCGTGTTGAAGGTGTGGAAGAACGCCTCCTGCGTCTCCGCCTTCCCCTGGAGGAACTGGATGTCGTCGATCAGGAGGATGTCGATGTCGCGGTACCTCGACTGGAAGAACGAGCCGCGGTTGTTGGCGATCGAGTTGATGAAGTCGTTCGTGAACTCCTCGCTCGACACGTAGCGGACGCGGATGCCGGCGTAGAGGTTCATGGCGTAGTGGCCGATGGCGTGCAGGAGGTG
This sequence comes from Plantibacter lichenum, assembly GCF_050587525.1. Classification (NCBI taxonomy): domain Bacteria; kingdom Bacillati; phylum Actinomycetota; class Actinomycetes; order Micrococcales; family Microbacteriaceae; genus Plantibacter; species Plantibacter lichenum. The sequence goes on from NZ_JBOBFT010000001.1 coordinate 738,145, forward strand.
CGTCTTGCCCAGACCGGAGTCGCCGTAGATGAAGAGCGGGTTGTACGCCTTGGCCGGCGCTTCCGCGACAGCCACCGCGGCCGCATGCGCGAAGCGGTTCGACTGGCCGATGACGAAGTTGTCGAAGCTGTACTTCGGATTCAGTCGGGTGTCGTTCTCCCTCGCGGGGAGTGTGGGCGTCGGCGTGAGCTCCGGCTGCGCGTACTCCATGGGAGCCGCGACGGGCTCCGGGTGCTGGAACGCCTGCTCGTACTGCTCCTCCACGATCTCGGGATTCACGACGATCGCGTAGTTGTTCACCGGACCGCCGTCGACGATCGTGGACAATGCGCTGACGATGGGAGCGCGCATGCGCTGGTTGAGCATGCCCATCGTGAACTCGTTGGGCACCTCGAGGTAGAACGTCCCGCCCATGATGCCCTTCGGCACCACCAGATTCAGGAACCCGCGAAGAGGCGGGGTGACGCGGTCGTCGACCGCCAGGATCTCGAGCACCGATTGCCAGGTCCCAGCGATCGCATCATCGGCGTCCGACATGTTCTCCCCACACTTGTTCACAGGTTCATCCACAGGGTCTGCCCTGTGATTCCGGGGCTTTTGGCGGAAAAGACCGCACTCTGTGCATAACCCGAGCACTCACGCTAACAACATGGTGGCCGAGTCCCAAATCACTGTACGACCGGCCTGCGTGTCACTGCTAGCCTTTCTGGGAATCCTGTGGATAATCGATCTTTTGGGTGCAGCCGGTTTGACCTGCGTCACTTCAGGCCGTAGCTTTAATCAGTTGACTTCTGCCCGCGGGCACCTTTCCGTACCCTGCTGCCGCCTGTGCAGCGGTGAGTCATGATCCGGAGATCAAAAATATGAGCAAGAGAACGTTCCAGCCGAACAACCGCCGTCGTGCCAAGAAGCACGGCTTCCGTCTGCGGATGCGCACGCGCGCCGGCCGCTCGATCCTGTCGGCCCGCCGGGCCAAGGGTCGCACGGAACTTTCCGCGTAGCACCCGGTGCTCACCAAGGCGAACCGGATCACCGCCGCTGACGACTACCGAGGGGTAGTTCGTCGTGGGGTCCGGTTCGTCGGGGCGAACACAGTGCTGTACGTACGCAAGAACCCGGAGGGCGGTCAGCCGCGCTTCGGGTTCATTGTCGCGAAAACCGTGGGGAATGCCGTGACACGCAACCTGGTCAGACGCCGCTTGAAGGCGATCTGTTTCAGCAGTCTTGCGTCGAGCGCGCCCGGTTCCGACATCGTGATCCGCGCCTTGCCGCCTTCGGCGACCGCTCCGTGGCCGGATCTCGATGCCGAGGTCCGTCGATCCCTGCGCAAGAGCGGCACGCTCCAGAACACCGGTTCGCCGGTATGAACGACGTGATCTCCACGGCTGTGCTGCTGCCCCGGAATGCGGCCGTCCTGGTCCTCCGCGGGTACCGCGCCGCGATCTCCCCGCTCTACGGCGATGTCTGCCGGTACTATCCCAGCTGCTCCGCGTACGCTTTGGGTGCTGTCCAACAGCACGGCGTCGTCATCGGTTCGGCCATGGCGGCGGCGCGCATCGCCCGTTGTCACCCGTGGGCGGCGCCGCGCTTCGATGAAGTGCCGCCGAAGAAGAATTTCCGTTACAGCGTGACGCCACACGGATTTGTAGTGAACCCGAGCCACGGAAAGGGCTGACCCGCACGATGGACATTATCGGCACACTTCTCTGGCCGCTCAAGTGGGCGGTCGAATTGCTCCTGGTGGGCTGGCACCTGCTGTGGACGGCCATCGGGCTCGACCCTGCAGCCGGCATCACCTGGGTGCTGTCGATCGTGGGCCTCGTGCTCGTGGTCCGTGCCGCCCTGATCCCGCTGTTCATCAAGCAGATCAAGAGCCAGCGCAAGATGCTCGAGATCGCACCGCAGATGAAGAAGGTGCAGGAGAAGTACAAGGGCAAGCGCGACCAGGCCAGCCGTGAGGCGATGTCGCGCGAGACCATGGACCTCTACAAGAAGCACGGGACGTCGCCGGTCAGCGGCTGTCTCCCCCTGCTCGTGCAGATGCCGATCTTCTTCGCCCTGTTCTCCGTGCTCAACGACGCCCAGAAGAGCAAGGCCGGCGTCGGCCCCCTCAACGAGACGCTCGCCGTGCAGTTCGGCGACGCGAACCTCTTCGGCATCGCTCCGCTCCACACGAGCATGCAGGCCGCATTCGCCGCCTCCCCCGTCAACTGGGCCGTCGTCATCATCGCCGGCATCATGGTCGTCCTCATGACCTCGTCGCAGTTCATCACGCAGCTGCAGATCGTCTCGAAGAACATGTCGGCCGAGACCAAGGCCAGCCCGCAGTTCAAGCAGCAGCGGATCCTCCTCTACATCCTCCCCTTCGTGTTCCTGTTCTCGGGCTTCGCGTTCCCCCTCGGCGTCATGTTCTACTGGCTCACCTCGAACATCTGGACGATGATCCAGCAGTTCCTGGTCATCCGGAACATGCCGACGCCGGGTTCCGAGGCCGCAAAGGCCCGTGAAGAACGCCTCGCTCGGAAGGGCAAGCTCGTCAACCCCAACGGTGAGATCATCGTGGTGGGCGAAACGACGCCGGAGACGAAGAAGACCACGCAGCGCCAGCAGCCCATGGGCAAGGCGCGTGCGAAGAAGCAGACCGACGGACGAGACAAGTAGGAGTATCCGTGACTGACCAGGAACTGGCCGAAGCACAGGTCGAGGCGCCCGCGCCCACCATCACGCAGCTCGAAGAAGAGGGCGACGTCGCCGCGGACTACATCGAGGAGTTCCTCGATATCTGCGACATCGACGGTGACATCGACATCGATGCCCGCAACGGTCGCGCGTACGTGTCCGTCGACTCCCCCACCGAGAGCAACCTGCGTCTCCTGTCGCGTCCCGACACGGTCAACGCGTTGCAGGAACTGACGCGCCTCGCGGTGCAGAACCGCACGGGATCGTTCTCACGTCTGATCCTCGACATCGGCGGATCACGTGAAGCTCGCCAGCAGGAGCTCGGTGCTCTTGTCGACCGCGCGATCGAGCGCATCGAGGCCGGCTCGACCGAGGCTGCGCTGCCCCCGATGTCGAGCTACGAGCGCAAGCTGGTCCACGATGTCGTTTCTGGTCGGGGATTCGTCTCTGAATCGCACGGCGAGGGCCGCGACCGCCACACGGTCATCACCCGTTCTTGAGCACCGTTCCACGTGAAACAATGACTGCTCTCGAGACGCTCGAACCGGAGCCCGCGGAGGCCGCAGCCCTCTTCGGCGACGAGATCGAGCGAGGACGCGCATTTGCGACGAACCTTGCGACGCACGGTGAGCCTCTTGGTCTCGTCGGACCGCTCGAACTCCCCCGCCTGTGGACCCGTCACATTCTGAACTGCGCGATCGTCGCGCCGCTGCTGCGTCCCGGACGCGTCGGCGACGTCGGCTCCGGCGCTGGTCTGCCGGGGCTTGTGCTTGCGATCGCCCGCCCCGACGTGCACATGGTGCTCATCGAGCCGATGGAGCGTCGCATTGCGTGGCTCAACGATCAGGTCGCCGAACTCGGGCTGCAGAATGTCACCGTGACCAGGGCTCGAGCCGAAGACGCCGGCCTCACGGAGCCGCTCGACCAGGTCACCGCTCGAGCTGTCAGCGCCCTTCGCAAGCTCCTCCCCCTCACTGCTCCCCTGCTCCGCAGCGGTGGCGAGCTGGTGCTCATGAAGGGTGCCGGCGCTCAGGCCGAGGTCGATGCGTCGACGAAGGAACTCCGGAAGTACAAGGTGACCGACGTCCGCGTCGAGACACTCGGTGAAGGTGTTCTCGCCGAACCGACCCGGGTGATCCTCGGCACGGTTCGCGCTCCTCGTCACGCCGCGGAGTAGTTCGGTCCGGGTTCGAGATCGCTTCGTTCCTTTCTCGCCTTCACCGCCTGGCCACTCGCTCGGCTTCTTCTGCTCTGGTTGTGAATCGCGATCTCCGCTCTCTGAGTGTCTGGGCTCCGTCCGGTACCCGAGCCACCCCGGCTCTGGGTACCTGAGCCTCCCCGGCTCTGGGTTGTGAGCGTTCCGCCAGCTCTTGTCCCGGGCCTTCTGCGAGCTCTGGTCCCTGAGCCTGTCGAAGGGTACGCATCCGGTCCCCCGAGGCCGGCCCTGCTTCGGCCCCGTTCACTGAGCTTGTCGAGGGGTGAATCTGCACCGTCGTGTCGACGCTCGCTTGCACCGGACGGTCCTGTCGCGGGCACATCGATTTCCTGAGTTCCTTGTGTTGCTGGGGCTGGCCTGGCTCGGTACAGGAGAGTGCTACGGCTGCACCGTGGGTTCGGTTCGGTCACCGTCGGTGTCCGTCGGGTCCGGTCCTTGAGCTTGTCGAAAGGTGAAGATCTTCCGACTCCCGGACGCCCCGACTCCCCGACTCGCCGGACGGCACCAGGCTGGTTTCATGCAGCAGCCATTCTGAGCTGTCCGCGCTGAGATGGTCGCGGGTCTCGATTGTGGCCAAGTGACGCGATAGTCGTGCGATGACGATCGGGTTGCACGTTCATGGCCGCCATCTGCTGGCGTCCGACGCACTCGACCATGCGTTTGAGCCGCTTCGTCAGAACGGATTCTGACGGGGTGCAGTTTTCCGAGATGGTGAAAAGTGCTCAAAAAGTTCGTCAGGAGCCATTCTGCGGTCAAAACAGGGTCCTCCTCGGCGGTCATTCTCACCATTTTCGAGGTGGTATTCACCACTTCGAGTGACTGGTTAGCGCCGCTCGGCCCATTTCTGCCAGCCCCGGGGCAGCTCCCGAAGCTGGTTGTGTGGGCGATATCCAATCGAACTCGCTCAGAGACATCGGACCTTTGTGTGCGGGCGCGGCGTGTGGCTGGGAACTTCGGCGCGTGTACCGAGGCGTCCGGCCCGCGCGTGAGGTCCTGCGCGGAGAGGCCCGTCGTCCTGAGTGCCAGATCGCGGTGAGCCGAGTGCGGCTGAGGCATGCGTGATGCGGCAACGATGAGACTACTCGAGCACCTTGGTGCGGACTGGAGCGCGCGTGATCTGCGCGTGGCACCTACGCCAGTCGCTGGACATTCCGGTGAGTGACACGTGCCCGGCTTGGATACTCGACCTGGTCCGTGATCTCGGCGCTTCTCCGCCGGGCTCACGGTGGTGGTCGAGAAGCGTAGTTGTGACGCAAGTCGCTCTGGATTCTGGGGTCCGTCGTGTCGAGCGTGCCTGGTTTCGCGGCGAATCTTCCGCGTTGGGACCTGTCTCCCGCGAAGCCTGACAGCCACATTCTGTCGGGTGCTCCTTCTCCGCGCGCAGCACAATCCACGACTGGCGGCGCGCGTGAACGCATCTCGAGGCCCGTCTCGCGGGTTTCGCGGTGGGAGCGAAGCGGTACTCGATGTCTATCCGGCTCGGTTCAGCACGAAGCGTTTCGCGGGAGGATCCTCGGTGTCGGTGTCGGTGTCGGTGTCGGTGTCGGTGTCGGTGTCGGTGTGGTGCCCGCGCGGGTGTTCCGACGCGGGTTCCGGTTCTGTTGAGCCGGTCTGGAAAATGGTCCTCGAGGCTCGGGAGAGCGATGTGCGAGGGTGTCCGTGCTGCCGTGCTGCCGTGCTGCCGTGCTGCCGGAGTGGCAATGGGTGCCCGGTGACATCTCATGCGTCTGGAGGACGGAGCGGTGACGGATATTCGATGCGAATGCGTGTGGCGGTGTCTCATTCATCGTTGTGCCGCGTTCCCCTGCAACGACCTGCGCACGGTGCACCCGGAGCGACGAATCCATGTGTGGATCCAGGCGCGTTCTGTAGCCATAGCTGTCTGTACGCGTGATTGGAGTACCCGGCGCTTCGAAGCATTGGTTTGGTTGCAAGGCGGATCGATCGAGGGGGCAAAGGGTCGTTGCTGGGAGCGGACCAACGGAGCGCTCCAGAGAGCGGCGGAGGCATTACTGTGGCCTTGTGTTGGTGGCTCTGTCGTTCTTCCTGTGCTTGCGGCGACACTGTTCGAGCACGTGCCCCCGTGTTCTTCGGGATTCCGCAGCTGCTAGGAGCGTGCTCCCCAGGTTGATTGCTTGTGATTGCGGCGCGGGCTGGCATATGCGGTTCTGGCAAGGGTGGAGTCTCGACACTCGTCCGTCTCCTGTATCTCGCAAGTAGTCCATCGGGGCTCGTTTCACGTGAAACGGGCGAGATGTCAGTGTGGCGTTTCGGTGCTCGTGCTCGTGGCCGTGGCTCGGTGTGGACACCAATCGAGTTGGGTCCGAGTCCATTTCACACTGCCTGACCAATCGTCTCGAGCGAATTGTGGGGCGCGAGTCACCGTTCGTATCGAACGTTTCACGTGAAACGTTGTGGGTTCGCGCTCATCGCAAGCAACCCGTGGGGGCACTGGGGTTGCATCGCGCCCGCGCCCGATCGCACCCGGTGCAGCCGCGCCGCCGTCCCTCAGGCGTTGGCTGTGTGGCATGTTGCCTACTGGGTGGGGCGCCGGCAGAGCGCGAAGTTCGCGGATGCAGATACCGGCTGCCCGTGTGCGTCGCACGTCTGTGGCTTCCGCGGGATGACGCTGCACGTTGGCCACTTCTCCCCCACGCGGGAACGGTGTCTTCGTTGTGCATGACGCGTTGCACAGGGGCGCCCGGAAGATCGGTGGCCAGGTGCCGCTGCGCGGTGGCACGCGGACGGGTGCCGCACCCGCCCACGTGTTTCAGGGCTCTGCGCGATGCGAGAGGCGCCTCTGCGCGGGCGTGCTCCGGTGTGCTGTGGCCCGAGCGCCCGAGGAGGCTCGACACGGGCCGTGGCTGAGAACACGACTGGAGCGTAGATTCGCGTTTTGACTCGCGTCTGCGTCTTCACCGCGCGCTCGTACGGCTTGAGTGGATACTCTCATTTGTTTCACGTGAAACGCAGCCTTGAAGTCGCGGGTACATGACGGGGCGAGACCTGGCCGTCGCTGGGGATCCGACACTGGCCCCCGCTTGAATTGCGCGCGACGCCTCCGTGGGCGGGCGAGCCCCGGCTCTCAGGAGGCACAGATCTCGAACGCTCGCGGCAACTGCGTCCCGACCGCATCACCGATGAGTTCGCCCGCCACGGAGGTTGCTGCGGGAGTACATGATTGGTATCTGAGAGCGAGCGACGTGAGCAGATGTTTCACGTGAAACGAGCGTGGGTCCGGCGACGAGCGGGATGCGTGGGAGAGCTGCCCGCAGAGTCGGAGTCAGATTTCGGATTCGGTGCTGTGGAAAATTGACACAGTGTGCACTGTCGCTTTCCACCGTGCCGGGCGCGAGACCACCGATCGCCGGAGAGGGCCGTCGGAAGGTCTTCGCGCGACGTTTCACGTGAAACGTCGCCGCGGTGACGCGTGGCCGCTGTGCGCGGATGGGAGAGTTCGACCCCAAGACTGCCTTTGGTTGGTCAACGGAGGGGTTGAGGCGCTGGTGCGTGGAAGGCGGCATTGCGAGGAGTGGCGGGTCGTTCAGGAATGGCGTCGACGCAGCCGAGGAACTGTGTGTGGAGGCGTCACCGGTGCTGGGCGGCGCTGAACCCCGCGCTTGTTCGTCGCCTGGCCAGTTCAAGACCGAGGGGTGGGTGGAGCAGAGATCGGAGTTCTGCGGTCGGCCTACTCCCCGACCTCGAGTGAATGTAGCGAGGCGCGTCGATGGCGGGGGAAAGACAAACGAGGTACCGGAGCGGCAGCACGGGTAGCCCACCGGGTAGACGTCAATTGAGAGTGGGGCTGAGGTCCACTGAACGTCTGGCCCACTGGGAGGGCCACGCCAGTGAGGTCGGTTGCTGGGTGTCGTGCATTGTTGGACGGATCGCATGATCACCGGGTGGGCACTTCGACACGCTCAGTGATCGGCGGGTTCGGCGGGCGGGTGGGCCCGGGATGCGTAGCGGTTGGAGTACTTCGACAAGCCCAGTGGTCGGGGTGGCCTGGTTTCGTGGCGGAGTGCTTCGGCAGACATGGTGGGTGAGCGGGGCACCACGACAGGGGCGGTACGTCGGGTCCTTCGGCAAGGACGGTGACCGGGGGTGGATTTGTTGATGTGCGCTTCGGTGGGGCCGTGGGTTCTCGGGGTGCCGCGGTAGGGGCGGTGGGTGGGGCACTTCGACAAGCTCTGCGACCGAGGCTCGGCGTGAGTGGCGGGTCGGAAGGTGTGTGGGCGTGGGGCGCCTCGGTGGGTTGAACGAGTGAGATCGTTCGGTAGGGCGGAGCGCTGTGAAGTGGGGCGTGCCGACGCGCCGGGCAGGGCAGGGCTGGGCGGGGGGTAGGGCTGGGCGGGGTAGAGACGCGGGAGGCCGAGATGGGGCGTACGAGGTCGTCACCACGTCGATTCTCGATGCGCGCCGAGATGAAGCGCCTGGGGCAGGCACACCGACATCGTTCCAGGGAGAGCTCGGTGGAAGCTGCGGACTTGGACGATCCAGGGCGCTCCCCCACCAGGCGGAGTTCGGAAGGGGTATCGGGCGATGCGCTGCCGGCGAGTGCAGCGCATCGACGAGCGCTGGTGCTGGCGCCACGGCTAATAGGGCGATTCGAGCGCGGAGACGCCGTGACGGCGTCGCGCTCTGTCCCGCATTGCCGGAAGCGCTCGATCTGGACGGCGCACCTCGGGCGACTGGACTGCTCCGGGAGTCGCTCTGGTCCCACGCGAAAGCTCGGGTACATCGTGGTCCGAACGAGGTCGAAGTGACCGTGCAGAGCCGCCCCCTCTCGGCGTCGTCAAGAGCGCTTGAGAGGGGTGTGGAGTGCGATGTGGACAAGTGTCGGGTTGCTTGTGGATAACCCTGTGTAGAACATGTGGGGAGACAGCATTCATCCACAGGCTGTCGCCGCACGAAGGTGCACGAACAGATGGCCGCGTATGGAGCTCAGGCCGATGGTCGCCTGGCGATCATGGGTGTTCCTGAGTGCCTCAGCGCTCAGGTTCGAGATTGTGAGTCGTCTTACATCCCTGTCATTCCGCGAAAAATGGGGGACATTGTGTACTTTCGCTCACAGCTTCGCGCGTCGCGCGAATCGAGCGTCATCCCGGGCGCGTCGCACTGCTCGCCGGAACCCGCAGGGCGTTCTGGTCCGGAACTGAACTATCCACAGAGATGTGCACACGAACGCCTCCTGTGGATAACACTGTGGAAACTCGCTCGAATATCTGCTGAAAAGATCCCTCACGCCAGCCTCCTGGGAGGCTCCGGCGAGGTACTTGAGACACCTCGTTCTTCACTCGATCGCGGCGGCTGGGCTGTCTCGAACCGGCTCCTCGGAGAGTGTGGGTGGGAGCCCTTGCAGACGTCGCGGAGACAGAGACCGTCTGATCGATCAAGGCTGAGCTCGCACTCGGAGTGCCGCCGAAAGGCTCGCCGACTCGTACGACGCCGGCGCGCTCAACGCGCCGGACCATCGACCCAGTCAGATGACCGCAGGGCTCTCCGGCGACATCGCTCCATGGGCTCGGAGGTCGACCTCGCGCAGTCACAGGGAGCGTTGCGCGACGCGTGCTGAAGACGCATCGGTGCGGGAGCGATGGGGGCGAAGAGTGCCCTGGACCAGCGGGTGCACGGCGTCGATATATGCAAGCTGGCGATGAGTGATCGGGAGTACTGACGAAGAATGCTGCGGCTCAGGCGTTCCAAGAAACGGGAACCCAGAAACGCCGGCTCCGATACGGGCAGGAGCTCCAGGACTGACATCACTCGATCGCCATGCACGACGACGTCACGGCCGTGCGGGGAGATGCCATCCGGCAGGTGTGAATCGGCTCCGGATGAGGCTCCGCCACAGGCTGGAACTCGCAGAAATCCGCGCAGAGTCGGGGATCTCCCGCATCGTGATCAGGGGACGCGCTGGTACGGTGGAAAGATACGTTTCGATCGAGAAGGTTTCACGTGAAACAACCTGAACCAACGCACTCCGCCGCTCTGACGCGCGACTCAGTTGGTGGCGGATTCGATGCGTCTACCCCGCTCGCTCGCGAGCTCCACGATCTGACGGAAAGGCGGAAGGCACTGGCTCACACGACGCTTCCGCTCCCCCGACGCACCCGCGTCTTCACGGTGTCGAACCAGAAGGGCGGGGTCGGCAAGACGACGACCACCGTCAACATCGCGGCGGCACTGGCTCAGTCAGGCGCCCGCGTGCTGGTCATCGACCTCGACCCGCAGGGCAATGCGTCCACCGCCCTCGGTGTCGCGCACCACGCCGAGGTGCCCAGTGTGTACGACGTGCTGATCGACGACTTCCTGCTCGCGGACGTCGTGCAGCAGAGCCCCGAGTTCCCCACGCTGTTCTGCGCTCCTTCGACCATCCATTTGGCCGGCGCCGAGATCGAGCTCGTGTCACAGGTTGCGCGCGAGCACCGGTTGCGCACCGCTCTCGAACAGTTCATCGCGGATTCGCCGGAGCCGTTCCACTACGTGCTCATCGATTGCCCTCCCTCACTGGGCCTGTTGACCATCAATGCCTTCGTAGCCGCCCAAGAGGTATTGATCCCCATCCAGTGCGAGTACTACGCGCTGGAAGGCCTCAGCCAGCTCCTGAGCAGCATCCAGCTCATCCAGCGACACCTCAACCCCACGCTCGCCGTCAGCACGATCCTGTTGACGATGTACGACGGACGCACGAACCTCGCTCAGCAGGTCGCACAGGACGTCAGGGACCACTTCACCGACCAGGTCCTCGACTCGGTCATCCCCCGCGCCGTCCGCATCTCGGAGGCCCCCAGCTTCGGCCAGAGCGTGATCACCTACGATCCGACGTCTCTTGGAGCCGTGTCCTACTTCGAGGCCGCTGCAGAGATCGCGAAGCGCTGGCACGATGCAGAGACGTCCGGCTCACCGGACACCGAGAACCAGGAGTAGACGACAGATGGCAACCAAACGAACCGGACTCGGTCGGGGCATCGGCGCACTCATCCCCAACACGCAGGAAGGTCAGGCTGCACGTCCGGTCGACGTCTTCTTCCCCGACAGCCAGGCGAGCGCGCGTCAGGAAGCTCAGGCGGCGAAAGCCGCCGAGGAGGCACAGTCCGCGGCGGACGCGTCCGAACAGCTCGTCGCCGTGCCTGGTGCGCGTCTGGCGCACCTCGATCCCCATTCGATCGTGCCGAACGCCAGCCAGCCTCGCACCGTGTTCGACGAAGAACACCTCGCAGAGCTCGTGGTCAGCATTCGCGAGGTCGGCGTCCTGCAGCCCATCGTTGTCCGTCCTATCCCCGGCGAGACCGGCCGCTATGAACTCATCATGGGTGAGCGCCGCCTCCGCGCCTCGAAAGAGGTCGGCCTGGAGAGTATCCCGGCGATCATCAAGGACACCGCCGATGAAGCGATGCTCCGCGACGCGCTCCTCGAGAACCTCCACCGCTCCCAGCTCAACCCGCTGGAAGAAGCGTCCGCGTACCAACAGCTCCTGGCGGACTTCGGCATCACGCAGGACGAACTCGCGACCCGCATCGGCCGCTCGCGCCCACAGATCAGCAACACCATCCGCCTGCTGAAGCTCCCGGCCAACGTGCAGAAGCGCGTCGCGGCCGGCGTCCTGAGCGCGGGTCACGCTCGGGCGATCCTGTCCCTGACCGACGTCGACGCGCAGCAGCGCCTGGCCGACAAGATCGTCAACGAATATCTCTCCGTGCGCTCGGCTGAAGCAGCAGCGGGCAAGGTCGCTCCGGCCAAGAAGACCAAGCCTGCCGCTGGGTCGCGCCGCGGCCACCTCGATGAGATCGCAGAACGACTCGGCGATCGACTCAACACGCGCGTCAAGGTCACGCTCGGTGCAACAAAAGGCCAGGTCGTGGTGGAATTCGCCACCATCGCCGACCTCAATCGCATTCTCGGCGAGATCGGCGAACCCGGGTTCGGTCAGTAATCGATTCTGCCTGGCTGCATGAGGGGTGTTTCACGTGAAACGTCCGGGGTGCGGATGGTCGGCCGGATTGTAATTCGACTCTGATCTGGGATTGTTGAGTAGAGCGTCGATGTTTGTGCGCTTCGACAAGCTCAGCGACCGGGGTCTGTGAGCGAAGGGCACTTCGACAAGCTCAGTGACCGGGACTGCGAGAGTGGCCGCGGCAGGCACTTCAACAGGCTCAGTGACCGGGATCTGTGAGCGAAGGGCACTTCGACAAGCTCAGTGACCGGGACTGCGAGAGTGGCCGCGGCAGGTACTTCGAGAGGCTCAGCGACCGGGATCGGCAGACGCTTCGACAGGCTCAGCGACCGGCGGGACGAGCTCGACGACCAGCGGGCGCGCGACGCTCGATGGTCGGCGGGCGCTCAGCGGTCGGCGATCGCGGCTTCGACGAGCTCGCTGTAGACCTCTGAGAGTCCCAGCCCGGCGGCGGTGATGGCCAAGGGTACGAGCGACGTCTCCGTGAGGCCGGGGAGCACGTTCGCTTCGAGGAACCACGGGGTGCCCGCCTCGTCGACGATGAGGTCGATGCGCGACAGGTGGCGCAGTCCAAGCAGCTCGTGCACGGCGATCGCGATCTCCGCAGCCCGCTCCGCCACCTCGGCGCTGATGCGGGCCGGAGCGTAGAAGGTGGTCTCCCCCGCGTTGTACCGAGCCTCGAAGCTGTAGACGCCGGAGCGCGGGACGATCTCGACGGCGGGCAGGGCGCGGGGGCCGTCGCCGGTGTCGATGATCGAGATCGCGAGCTCCGTGCCGGTCACCTTGCGTTCGATGAATGCGACGTCGCTGTACGTGTACGCCTGCACCATTGCTCGCGGCAGTTCAGACGCCTCCGTGATGATCGTGACGCCCTGAGCCGACCCGCCCTTGGCGGGCTTCACGACCGCCGGCGTGCCGATGTCCTGCAGGACCTCCGTGAGGACGCTGCCGGCGCCGAGCTCGCGGAACGTCTCCGTGGGCAGGGTGATCCAGTCGGGCGTGTCGATGCCGGCTCGCCGGACGAGCACCTTGGCGGTGGGCTTGTACCAGGCGAGTCCGGCGCCCTCCGAGTGCGACCCGACGTAGGCGACGCCCTTCGTGCGCAGGAGCGCCTGCAGGGCGCCGTCCTCGCCGCTCGCGCCGTGGAGGGCGGGCCAGACGACGTCGACCGGGTGTTCCGTGAGTGAAGCGAGGAGCGTTGCATCGGGGTCGCGCTCCGTGACACGGTGTCCCGCGGCTTCGAGCTCTTCGGCGACGCGGAGACCCGAGCGCAACGAGACATCGCGCTCGTGTGAGATGCCGCCGGCCAACACGAGGACGTCTCGCTGAATCTTCTCATTCATGATCAGGCCTTTTCTCTCCATGGTGCCGTCGTGCCGTGCGGTGTTCTGCGTGGTGCGAAGTGATGTCGTCGTGTGAGGTGAGGTGCGTTGCCGAGCGATCCGGATGGATCATCCGCAGGCCGTTCAGGACATGTTGGGCGGCGGCGCGTTGTACTTGCTGGGGCCGTCGACGACATCGAGGCTCCCGGTGCCCGCGAAGGTGTTGAGGAGGTCGAGTTCGCCGTTGATGACGGTCGCCAAGCGCCGGATGCCGAGCTTGATCGCCTCCGGGGTCGGATAACAGAACGACAGTCGGATGTTCCGACGGCCGTCCCCGTTCGCGTAGAAGGCCGTACCGGGCGTGTAGGCGACCAGCTCCTTGACCGCGCGAGGCAGCATCGCCTTCGAGTCGAGCTGTTCCGGAAGTGTCAACCAGACGTAGAACCCGCCGTTCGGGTTCGTCCAGCTGAGCGACGGCAGGTACTCCTCCAACGCTGAGAGCATCGCGACCTTGCGTTCCCGATACACCCCGCGGAACGTGTTGATCTGTGCGCGCCAGTCGGCCTGCTCGAGGTACTGCGAGACGACCATCTGACTGAACGATGACGGACTGAGCACGGCCGCTTCGTTGGCGAGGATGAGCTTCTCGCGGATCGCGTGCGGGGCGAGCGCCCAACCGACCCGGAAACCGGGGGCGAGGGTCTTGGAGAAGGTGCCGAGGTACACGACGCCGTCCTGATCGACCGAACGCATCGCCTGCGGCGGCGGCCCGTCGAAGTAGAGGAGGCCGTACGGGTTGTCCTCCAGGACGAGGATGTTGTTCTGCTGGCAGATCTCGATGATCTCCAGTCGACGTTCCCAACTGAGGGTGACGCCGGCCGGATTGTGGAAGCTCGGGATCGTGTAGAGGAACTTGATGGTCTTGCCGGCCGCGCGGAGGCTCGCGATGTGCTCGCGGAGCGCCTCCGGGATGAGGCCGTGCTCGTCCATCGGGACGTGGTCGACTTCCGCCTGGTAGCTCTTGAAGATCACCATGGCGGTGACGTAGCTGGGGCCCTCGGAGATGACGACGTCGCCAGGGTCGAGGAAGAGCTTGCTGAAGAGTTCGAGGGCGTGCTGGCTGCCCGTGGTGACGACGACATCGCCCGCGCTGCCTTTGATGCCCTCGAGCGCCATCACGTCGAGGATCTGCTCGCGTAGGCGAGGGACGCCCTGGCCGGAACCGTACTGGAGCGCGGCGGCGCCCTGTTCGCGGATGACGCGATCAGTCGCATCGCGCACGAGCTCCTGCGGGAGGGCGGACACGAACGGCATCCCGCCGGCGAGTGAAACCACCTCGGGGCGGCTCGCCACGGCGAACAGCGCTCGGACCTCGCTGGCCGCGAGGCCGGCCGTGCGGGCGGCGTATGCGCCGTACCACGGGTCGAGACTGTTACCGCTGGTCGTGGGGATGCCCTGTTGTGACACGTTCCATCCGATCTGTGTGACTGCTCAATGCTAATGCGAAAGCTGGGGAGTTCTGGTGCGGGGAGCCCGATGATGGGCCAGGGGGTGGTGATTGGACCGAACCACGTGGCGTGAGGAGAGCGGCCTGAGGAGCCCTTCGACAGGCTCAGGGACCGGAGCTCAGGCGAGCTCAGGGACCGGGAGCGCTAGGGACCGGAGCTCAGGGAGCGGGCACCCGGGTACGAGAAAACCCGCCCGGCTCCAAGAGCCGGACGGGTTCGAAGTGCTCGAGGTGTCGGCTACGCCAGGTAGGCGGCCAGGTCGGCCTCGAGGGCAGGCTTCGGCTTCGCGCCGATGACGGTCTTGACGACCTCGCCGCCCTTGAACACCTTCATCGCGGGGATGGAGGTGATCTGGTACTGCATCGCGAGGTTCGGGTTGTCGTCGACGTTCAGCTTGAGAACGGTGATCTTGTCGCTGTTCTCCCTACCGATCGTGTCGAGGATGGGGCCGACGGCGCGACACGGGCCGCACCATTCAGCCCAGAAGTCGACGAGGACGGGCTTGTCGCTCTTGAGGACGAGTTCTTCGAACGTTGCCTCGGTGACAGCTGCTGACATTGGGTTTCTCCTTCGTGGTGCCCTGGTGGATGCTCCAGGGCGGTCGGTCAAGCGGTGGTGGTGGCGAGGGCGGGATCAGCCGCCCCGGCTTCCCCCGCGGCCTGCTCCAGGTCTGCGAGGAAGTGTTCGGCGTCGAGCGCCGCGACGGTCCCGCTGCCGGCGGCCGTGATGGCTTGACGGTAGGTGGGGTCGATGACGTCGCCTGCGGCGAAGACACCCGGGAGGTTGGTCTTCGACGAGCGACCCTTGACGGCGATGGTGCCCTCGGGAGCGAGGTCCAGCTGGCCGTGCACGAGGTGCGTGCGGGGGTCGTTGCCGATGGCGATGAAGAGGCCGCCGAGCGGGAGGTGCGACTCCGTGCCGTCGACCGTGGAACGCAACTGCACGCCATCGACCGCGTCGTCACCGGTGATGCCCGTGACTTCGCTGTTCCACACGAACTCGATCTTCTCGTTGGAGAACGCGCGCTCCTGCATGATCTTCGAGGCGCGCAGCGTGTCCTTGCGGTGGATGATGTAGACCTTCGACGCGAATCGCGTGAGGAACGTCGCCTCCTCCATCGCGCTGTCCCCGCCGCCGACGACTGCGATGGTCTTGTCCTTGAAGAAGAAGCCGTCGCACGTGGCGCACCAGGAGACGCCGTGGCCGGAGAGGCGCTCTTCGTCGTGGATGCCGAGCTTGCGGTACGCGGAACCCGTCGCGAAGATGACCGACTGGGCTTCGTGGACGTCGCCGCCGCCGAGCGTGACCTTCTTCACGTCGCCGGAGAGTTCGAGGGAGGTGACGTCGTCGTAGACGACCTCGGTGCCGAAGCGCTCCGCCTGCTCCTGGAACTTCATCATGAGTTCGGGGCCCTGGATGCCCTCGGGGAAACCGGGGTAGTTCTCGACCTCGGTCGTGTTCATGAGTTCGCCGCCGGCCTCGACCGACGATGCGATGAGCAACGGGGAGAGGTTGGCACGCGCGGCGTAGATGGCCGCCGTGTAACCGGCCGGCCCTGATCCGATGATGATGACCTGACGCACGCTGCTCCTTGGGGTGTTCGGTGAAGCCCGGGCCCAGGTTCCGCGGTGTTCTGCGGTTCCAGGACTGCCGTCACGCGGGTGCGTGACTGAAGCTTCCGGACGGTGTAACACATCCTAACCGCAGGCTATTCCGCGGCTCTGTGCGGGTGTACAGGGTGTTCGGAGCCGCGGCCCGAGCGGGTTGGTCAGCGGCCGAGACGGCTCAAGATAGGTGCAAGCGCGGGCTTCACTTCAGGGGAACGGAATGCCACGAGAAGCAACAAGTACACGATGGCCATCACCGCGCCGACGAGGCACATCGTGACGATCGCTCCCACGATGCTGGCAGTGGGGAATGCGCCTTCAGCGATGCCGCCGAGGAGCTGGAGGACGAGCAGTCCGAGGGCAGCTGCGGGGATCGCGGCGCCTGCGAACCGAAGCAGGCTCGGAATGACGTTGTGGAGATCGAGCCCTCCGAGTCGGTTCCGCAGCAGCCAGGCAGCCACCGCCATCTGAGCGATGCAGGCGACAGTGATCGCCGAGGCGATTCCAACAGCGATGAACTGGTCGGGGAGCACCAGTCGGACGACCAGTGCGAGCAGGACGAACAGCAAGGTCTGGAAGAGGGTGAAGAAGAACGGGGTCTTCGTATCGCCCAGTGCGTAGAACGCTCGCTGCACGATGAACAGGATGCAGAAGGGGACGAGGCCGATCACGAAGGCGATGATGATGGCGCCCATCGGGATCGCCTGCTCGAGGCCGTCCGCGAACACGCTCGCGAACGGCACCGCCACGACCATGATGACGGCGGCGGCGAGCACGATCAGGAGACTGACGACGCGAATGGCGGCCGAAACGTCGGAACGCAGGCTGAAGAGGTCCGGGGAACCGGTGTGCGTGCCCTGTGCATGTTCGCTCATCCGGGTGAAGAAGGCCGTCGCGATCGAGACGGTGATGATCGAGTGCGGGAGCATGAAGATCAGCCAGGCGTACTGCAGGATCGCGACGGAGGGAGCGTCATCAGACGACGCCGAGGACGCGATCTGCGTCTCGACGATCCCGCCGATGGTGGTTAGCAGCAGCATGCCGAAGGTCCAGCTCGCGACCTTCCCGGTCGCACGGAGTCCGACCCCCCTCCACTGGAAATCAGGACGGAAGCGCAGGCCGGCGCGTCGCCAGAAGAGCATCAGGAAAAGGGCTTGCGCGACGACGCCGAGGGTCGCCGACCCGGCGAGCACTGCAGTCATCGACGGCGTCCAGTCCTTGAACGCCGGGGTCTCGGTGCCGAACATGACGAGGAACACGGCGAGACCGGCGATCGCGATCACGTTGTTGAGCACTGGCGCCCACGTGAACGGACCGAACATCTTGCGTGCGTTCAGCACCTCACCGAGGACGGTGTACAGACCGTAGAAGAGGATCTGCGGCATGCACCAGTAGGCGAATGCCGTAGCGAGCGCGAACTGGTCGGGAGGAAGCGTGGCGGCGAAGAGCGTCACGAAAGCCGGCGAGAGGAGCGTGGCGATGACCGTGATGCCGCCGATGAACACAATGGCGATTGTCACGAGCTTGTTGATGTACGCGTTGCCCCGATCCGCGTGGATGCTCGCGCGGACGATCTGCGGCACGAGCACAGCGCTCAGGACGCCGCCGCCGATGATGACGTAGATCGTGTTCGGCAGCTGATTGGCGATCGCGAACGCGTTCCCGACGATGAGGACGCCGATGATGTTCGCCACCATCGCGGCTTTGACGAAGCCGAGGATCCTCGAGACCAGGGTCCCCGATGCCAGGAGCGCACTCGCCCTGCCGATGCCGTCAGCCATCCGTCTCCTTCGGTTCGGGGGACGACTCTACCTGGCCGGGCTCGGAGGCGTTCTCGGGGTCGTGGTCGGTGGGCACTTCGACAGGCTCAGTGACCGGGGTGGACGGCTCAGTGACCGGCACTTCGACAGGCTCAGTGACCGGGGTGGACGGCTCAGTGACCGGCGCTTCGACAGGCTCAGCGACCGGGGCGGCGGCCGCGGCGGCACGGGCCCGACGTGTGAGGACCATGCGCACGATGCCGGCGATGAACAGGAGACCGACGAAGGCGGCGAGCACGACCGCGCCGATGCCCTCCCAGTCGGCTCGCACATTGACGCCGACGAACGCTTCGTTGCCGATCTCCTGGCCCGTGGGGCTGTAGAGCTGCAGGCGCAGCGTGACGTCTCCGTTGCCGATCTGCGCCTGGACGGGCAGGAGGACGGTCGCGCGCGCGTTCGCCGCAATGTCCTGCGTCACCGATCCGGCCACGCTCAACCGCCCGTTGCTCGGCGCGGCCTGCATGACGACGGTCACGGGGTACGGGAGGTCGTTGCGCACCGCGAACGGCAGCGACACCTCTCCCCCGACCATGTTGATCCGGCTGCTGTCGGTCACCCGCACGGCGTTGAGGATGTCGATCGTGCGTTTGCGCTGATCGGCGACGGCGGAGGACCAGGCGGCGTCATCGGTCAGCCAGCCGGCCGAGAGGGTGGAGAGGAGCGTCGCGCGCTCCTCGCCCGTGAGGAGGTCCGGCTGGTCGAGGACGGTGGCGAACAGGCCGACGCGCTGCTCGTCCTCGAGGAGCAGCTTGGTGTCCTCGGCGCGTTCGCTCGTGCCGTCGCGGCCGTTCAGGGAGACCGCGGCAGGCGGTGAGGCGATGGCGGCCTCGAGCGTCGACGGCATCGCTGCGGGCAGGGCGCGGAGGGCGTCGACCGTGTCGGCGAGCCGAGGCAGGACGCCGTCCACACCCCGGGGCAGGACGGCGAGCACGGTCCGCCCGGCGACGCCCTCGGAAGCGATCGAGGAGACCCGCGCGTTGAGTTCGGAGATCGCCCCGTCGAAGGCGACGGCCGTGGTTGCCGATGCGGCGGCGGCGAGGTTGGTCGCGAGGCCCGTGTCCGCGAGGAGCACCCGGCTCGCGCCGACCGTCGCAGACGCACTCGGCGTCGTGTTGGTCGCAGGCACGTTCGAGGAGCCAAGGATCGTCACGGACCCGCCCGACGCGGCGAACACGCCGAGGTCCGCCTCCGTCGTCGATCCGCCCGCCCAGACGATGCCGGGGATCGTGTAGGTCCATGCGAGGAGTTCCTCGAGCGTGGGGACGGTCGGCTCGGCCGGTTCGGTCGTCGTGGGGCTCGGAGACGGCGTCGGCGTCGGTGAGCTGGTCTCCTCGACCTGAGCGGTGGCCGCGGACGCGGGATCGGCAGCGGGATCAGCAGTCGGCCCCGTGGCCGTCGAGCCGGGATCGGCGGTCGGCTCCGGCGTGGCGTGGCGCGAGCTGGTCTTGCCCACCTGCGGAGAGACGTCTGACGGCGTTTCGGACGGCGTCGGCTCCTCCGTGGGCTCCGGCGGTTCCACCGGGAAGTCCGCGACGTTGAGGGCGAAGTCGAACGAGGTCGGCTTGAGGAGCTCCGTCAGCCCGGCCTGCGCCTGGACGGACGGTTCCGCATCGCCGTACTGCAGCGCGAAGGTCTCGTTGGAAGCGGCGGCGAGGCGTTCCAGCCACGTCTGCGCCGATGCCGGGACACGGGTGCCGAGGGCGTGGATCGATGCGATGATCCGCGGATCGATACCGATCGCGATGGGCTCCCCGACGAGGGCGTTGAGCTGCGTCGTGAGGTCGCCCGTCTCGCTCGTGAGCTTCGTCAGCTCGTCGGAGTCGAGCAGACCGCCGTAGCTGAGCGGCACGGTGAGGGGCGCGACGACGGCGATGTTCGTGTTCGCCGGGCGGCCGTCGCTCGTCCAGACCAGCGCGTTCCTGCCGCCGGCGGAGACGTCTCCGGCGATGAAGGTCGCGGCGAGGCCGTAGGTGCCGGCCGGGTCTGCGGCGTCGAGCCCGAGATCGGTCGCGGTGAGGTCGATACCGCTCGCGATGTAGCGCTGGCCGGCGATGAGCGGCGGCACGTCGACGTTCCGGACCGCCGCCGCGCCGACGGGGATCTGCGGGGCGGAAGCGGCGTCCGGCGCGAGCCAGTCGTCCAGCTCGCCCGCCGAGGTGAGGGACTGTCCCGAGACCGCGAGCGTCGCGACACCGGCGGCAAGGTCCTCATCGGTGCCGTTGACGATCGTGACGGTCACCGAGGTCGGCGCGGTCTGCTGGACGAGACCGCCGCCGGAAGGACTGACATCGATCGCGATGGTCCCGTCGCCGTGCACCGCCGTGTGCGCGGAGGACGAGAGCGATGAGGCCGATGACAGCGATGCGGACGACAGGACGGCGGGCGCAGCGGATGCTGCCGCCGGGGAGGCGAAACCGAGCGCCGTCGCGAGGAGGGCACTGATGAGCGCTGTGCGTCGTCGTGTCATAGGAAAGAGGACGGACGGGTGCCGTGGAGACCCGCTCGTGCCGTCACGATTCTACGGCGCTGGGCATGCGGAGCCTGGGAACGGCTCAGCGCAGCCGGGACGCGGTCGACGGACGAACGGCTCAGCGCAGCTCAGTCCGCGGTCGGAGCGACGGTCCCCGACATCGACCACACGGCGCGTGTGAGCTCCGGATGCATCACGGCGATCTCGCGGAGCACCTCGTACTCGAGGGCGTCGGCGTTGCGGCGGTGCTCAGAGGCGTCGTCGAGCGAAGAGCGGCCGGCGAGGCGCGCCATCGCGTGCTGGGCGGCCAGGCCGCGGCCGTGGAGGACGTCGTCGCGCAGCATCGCCACCACGAGTTCGTCGACGCTCGGCATGTCCGGCAGGAAGTCCCAGGGGTCCTCGCCGTCGCGTGCGCGGGCCTCGATGACGGTGTCGAGTTCGAGTCTGGCGTCGCGGCGCAGCTTGGGGAGGTCGTGCGAGGTGATGTCCACGCGTCTCCTTCCCGTTCCTGCGGCGTCTGGTCGTGGTGCCGCGGCCGCAGTGTCACCTGTGCCGTCGGCCCCCGGAACGACGAGACATCCGCCGTTCCGCCATCAAGGGTACGCCCGCCTCCTGCGAACACCTGTCGGCACTCCTCCGATTCGGCGTGCTCCGAGAGGCGACGGCCTCATGCGGTCGTACGATGGGGCATGGCCGGATCAACGATGACGGAGGCCGCACTCGCGCGGTTCGAAGCGCAATTGCGCCGTGAACGAGACGAACTGCACGCGCAGCTGAGCCAGTTCGAACACTCCCTCTCCGAAGTTCGTGAGAGTCGCAGCGACGGCGTCTCCGACGACGAACACGACCCGGAGGGCCCGACGATGTCGACCGAGTGGTCGCGACTCTCCGGACTCGAACGGGAGGCGCACGAGCGGCTCGGCGCCATCGATCACGCGCTGTCACGGATCACGGGCGGCGGGTACGGTGTGTGCGTGGACTGCGGCGGGCCCATCGGCGCCGCACGGTTGCAGGCGAGGCCGGACACCGAGCGGTGCATCGATTGCGCACGGCTCGCGGAGGCACGCAGGTAGCAACGGGCCAGGCGCGGCGAAGTAGTACCTGGGTACTACGTCGTCTCGTCCCTCTGGCCGATGCACTTCTCCGGCGATATCAGCAACGCTGCTGATGTGTGTGCCCGTGCGGCGCGAATACCGTGGACCGGGGCCGAACAGCCCGACCACTTCGCACCACGAGAGGCGCGCGCACCGTATGTCATTCCTCACCAGGCTGAGCCTTGCCAATCGGATGATCGTGGGGCTGGTGACGGTCGCGATCCTCATCTTCGGCCTCTTCGCCGCCGGATCCCTCAAGCAGGAGCTCCTGCCGTCCGTGCAGCAGCCGGGCGCCGTCGTCGCCGTCGTCTACCCGGGCGCATCGCCCGCCTCCGTCGAACGCGAGGTCACGAAACCGGTCGAACAGGCCGTCAAGAGCGTCAAGGGCGTGACGAAGACCACGTCGAGCTCCGTCAACGGCAGCGCGAGCATCCAGGTGTCGTGGGACTTCGGTCAGGACGGCGAGAAGATCGTCTCCGACCTGCGCGGCGCCGTCGGCGGACTGAAGAGCACGCTGCCCGCCGACGTCCAGAGCGAGGTGTACGCGGGCAACTCGGACGACTTCCCCGTCCTCCAGCTCGCCGTGGCCTCCGAGCAGGACCCGGGCGAATTCGCCAAGCGCGTCGAAACCGTCGTCCTCCCCGCGCTCCGCGGCATCGACGGCGTCCGCCAGGTGAACCTCGCAGGTCAGCGCGAGACGCAGCTCGTCATCACGATGCGCCAGGCGGACCTCGTCGCGAAGAAGACCACGGCCGAAGAAGTCGGTGCGGCCATCAAGGCCAGCGGCGTCGTCGTCGCGGCCGGAACGAGCACCGACGGCGGCAAGTCGCTCGCCATCGAGGTCGGCGACTCGATCGACACGGTCGAAGCCCTGCAGACGCTCCCCATCCAGCACCAGGACGGTCCGTTCCCGCTCTCCGCGGTGGCCGACGTCGAACTCGTCCCCACCCCCATGACTTCGATCGCGCGCGCCGACGGCCTTGCATCGCTCAGCCTCTCCGTGCTCAAGAACCCTGACGCGAACGCCGTCCAGGTGGCCCACGCCGTCCACGACGCGCTCCCCGGCCTCGAGAAGGAACTCGGCTCCGGCGCCGCCTTCACGACCGTCTTCGACCAGTCCCCCATGGTCGAGCAGTCCATCCACGACCTCTCCGTCGAGGGCGGTCTGGGCCTCCTATTCGCCGTCATCGTCATCCTCGTGTTCCTGATGTCGCTGCGCGCCACGATCATCACGGCCGTCTCCATCCCGCTGTCGCTCCTCATCGCGCTCATCGGACTGCAGCTCGGCGACTATTCGCTCAACATCTTCACGCTCGCCGCACTGACGGTCGCCGTCGGGCGGGTGGTCGACGACTCCATCGTCGTCATCGAGAACATCAAACGACGGCATACGGGTGTGGCGATGACACCCGCGTCGATCGTCGACTCCGTGAAGGAGGTGGCGGGCGCCGTGACGGCTTCGACCATCACCACGGTCGCGGTCTTCCTGCCCGTCGCGTTCGTCGGTGGCACCGTCGGCGAGCTGTTCCGGCCCTTCGCCGTGACCGTGTCGATCGCGCTCCTCGCGTCGCTCGTCGTGTCGCTCACGATCGTCCCCGTGCTCGCCTACTGGTTCCGCAGCCGCAAGCCCATCGAGGCGCCCGCCGCAGCGGTGGCCGAGGGCGATGCGGATACTGAGGCCGTCGTGGCCGCCGATGCTGAGACCGTTCCGGTCCACGTCGGTGCACCAGTGCCCGCAGGCGCTCATGCCGCGGTCGCTGCAGCCGGCACCGCAGTAGCAGCCGGACCGAACGGTTCGACGAACGACCCCGCGAACGCGGCCACCGTCCCCACGACCGTTGTGAAGGACGAGGACCCCGACCGCTCCGAGGCCTACTCGAAGCTGCAGCGCGGCTACCTGCCCGTCCTGCGCTCCTCCCTCCGCCACCCCGCGATCACGCTCGTCATCGCTGCGGTCATCTTCATCGGCACGATCGCCTCGGTCGGCTTCCTGAAGATGGACTACCTCGGCAGCTTCGGCACCGACAAGAGCATCCAGATCAGCCAGGAGCTGCCCGTCGGCACGAGCCTCGACGTCACGAGTGACGCTGCGGCCCAGGTCGAGCAGGTCCTCGCGAAGACGGCCGGCGTCACCAACTACCTGACGACCGTCGGCGGCGACAAGAGCAATACGGCGAGCATCACCGTCACCGTCGGTGAGAGCAGCTCGAAGGACGGAGTGACGGCGTCCCTCAAGAAGGCCGTCGACGGGCTCGAGAACGTCGGCAAGGTCACGGTCGGCGGTGTCGACGTCGGCGGATTCGGCGGCGGCGGCGTCGAGGTCAAGGTGCAGGGCGAGGACGCCAAGTCCATCGCGGCAGGCGCCGACCAGATCCAGAAGATGCTCCAGGGCGTGAAGGGTCTGAGCGATGTCACGAGTGACCTGAGCGACGAGCAGGCCGTCCTCAAGGTGGACGTCGACCGCGACGCCGCAGCACGCTACGGCTTCACGCAGGCGCAGATCGGTTCCGCCATCTCCGACGCGCTCCGCGGCTCGCCGGTCGGCACGATCGTCCTCGAGGGCTCGAGCCGCGACATCGTCGTGCGCACCCAGCGCGTCGGCTCCACCCCCGCCGACCTCGCTGGGCTCCCGCTCCCCGTCAGCCCGCTCCAGCAGGCCGCAGCGCAGAAGGCCGCGAGCGACCAGCTGACCGCCGACCAGGAAGCGGCGACCGACCGCGCGAAGGACCAGGCCAACTCGGAGGCGCGGAAGCAGCAGAGCGATCTGCAGGACACGCGATCGAAGGCCCGCGACCAGATCGCCCAGCTGCAGACCTCGCTCGACGCGCTCACGAACGCTCCGATCGAGATCCCGCCCGTCGTTCCGAGCACGCCGGAGGAGATCGCTCTCCAGAAGGCGTACGAGGAGCGGGGTGCCCAGATCGCGAGCCTCACCGAGGCGATCGGCCAGATGAAGAGCTCGATCACCGGCATCGATGAGCAGCTCAAGGCGATGGACAAGGCCAAGGAGGACGCGGCGGCGCAGCAGAGCGAGGCCGACAAGTTCACCGAAGCGCAGAAGAACCTGGCGAACATCACAGCCGCGCCCATTCGGGTGCAGGACGTCGCCAAGGTCGCGGAGGTGCTGGCGCCCGCCGCCATCACTCGCGTCGACGGCGTCCGCACCGTGACGGTCTCCGGCCAGCCGCAGGGCGACGACCTGAGCGCCGTCACCCTCGACGTCCGCAAGGGCCTCGACGGACTCGACCTCCCCTCCGGAGTCACCGCGCAGATCGGTGGCGTCTCCCAGGACCAGGAGGAGTCGTTCGCGCAGCTCGGACTCGCGATGCTCATCGCCATCGCGCTCGTCTACATCGTGATGGTCGCGACCTTCCGCAGCCTCCTGCAGCCGCTCATCCTGCTCGTCTCGGTCCCGTTCGCGGCGACCGGCGCCATCGCAGCGCTCCTCGTCACGGGGACGCCGCTCGGCATCCCGGCGATGATCGGCCTGCTGATGCTCATCGGCATCGTGGTGACGAATGCGATCGTGCTCATCGACCTCGTGAACTCGTATCGAGCGAGAGGCGACAGTCTGGATGACGCGGTCGTCCACGGCTCCAGGCTGCGGCTGCGCCCGATCATCATGACGGCATGCGCGACGATCTTCGCCCTCGTGCCGATGTCGATCGGCCTCACGGGCGGCGGCGTGTTCATCTCGCAGTCCCTCGCGATCGTCGTGATCGGCGGCCTCGTCTCCTCGACGCTGCTGACCCTCATCCTCGTCCCCGTCCTCTACATGCTGTTCGAACGCAGCCGTGAGCGTCGCGGGACCCGCAAGGAGCGCAAGGCCGAAGCGCGTGCAGAACGCGATCGTGCCGCTGCGCAGAACCGCGAAGAGATCGAGTCGCTCGACACGATCCTCGCGGACGAGCGGTAGAGCCAGGCCGGGCGGCCAGCACCGCCCGGCTGCAAGACTCGTCGGCCCTCGGGCCTGTCGGAAGTGGAGGCATTCGATAGGTGCGGGGGCCGGCGTTCATCTCGGGACGGGTCGATTCCCGCTGATCGGCTTCGGGAGCGCAGCGTTCCGGCGGGCGACCGCTGCCGCTGATGGGAGGATTGACGCGTGGACCTGCACTCGATCGAACGCCTCCGGACCGACCTCACGAACGCCGGCTACACGGTCGAACGCGTGCGCGGCCTGTGGGGCGAGACCGCGGACGCCGCACTGCACCGGGGCAACCGGGTGCCCGCCGTCCGTGAGCTGGACTCGCGCCGGGCCGTGCTCGGCGCAGAACCGATCGCCACGCTCGCGACCCTCTTCATCCTCGGTCTCCCCGTCGCCGCCGATGACGTCGCGGACGCCCTCCCGTCGGTCGGCCTCGATGGCGCCATCGCGCTCGGCCTCATCGCGACGCCCGACGACGGTCCGGCCCTCCCGCTCCTCGACCTGCGCCCATACGCCTGGGTCGACGCGCTCGGCAGCGGCGCCTGGTGGATCGCCTCCGACCTCGGCGAACTCGCCCTCGGCCACGAACTGGGCGAGCAGCACGTGCTCGGCGTCGGCGGCGCATCGATGACGTTGAGCGGCATCATCCTTCCCGAGCGGATCGGGACGGCCCTCGACCTCGGCACCGGGTGCGGCATCCAGGCGCTGCATCTCGCGCGCATCGCGGACCGGGTCGTCGCGACCGACATCTCCGCCCGCGCCCTCGAACTCGCGGCCCTCAACGCGACGCTCAACGGTGTGGACACGATCGAGTTCCGCCTCGGCAGCCTCTTCGAACCGGTCGCAGGCGAACGCTTCGATCGCATCGTCTCGAACCCTCCCTTCGTCATCACGCCCCGCATCGACGGCGTGCCCAACTACGAATACCGCGACGGCGGCCTCGTGGGCGACGCGCTCGTCGAGTCGGTCCTCACCGATGCGCCGCAGCACCTCACCGAGGGTGGCATCGCCCAGTTCCTCGGCAACTGGGAGTACCGCGACGGCGAAGCAGGACTCGAGCGCGTGGAGCGGTGGATCCGTTCCGCCCGCGATCAGGCGCCCGTGGAGGCGTGGGTCATCGAACGCGACCAGCAGGACCCGGCGGAGTACGCGGAGACGTGGATTCGCGATGGCGGCACGCGGCAGGGCACGGAGCAGTTCGAGCGACTGTGCGCGGCGTGGCTCGACGACTTCGCGGCGCGAGACGTGACCGGCGTCGGGTTCGGATACGTGCTGCTGCGGTCGGCTGCCGACAGCGGGACGACCGAACCGCTGCTGCGCTTCGAACGGCAGCACAGCCAGGCCGGATCGAACGCCGCCGGTCTCGGCGCGCACCTCGCGACGTGCCTCGTGGCTCGCGACTGGGAAGCGGCACTCGCCGATGCCGAGTTCGCGGCCGAACGCCTGACCCTCGCCGGCGATGTGACCGAGGAGCGCCACTACTGGCCAGGCGACGAGCACCCGACGGCGATGCTGCTGCGCCAGGGCGGCGGGCTCGGCCGGACCGTGCAGCTCGACACGGCACTCGCCGGCTTCGTCGGCGCCTGCGACGGTGACCTCTCGACGATCGCGATCGTCGGCGCCATCGCCCAGCTCATGGAGGTCGACGAGGGCGAACTCCTCGCCGAGCTCCTCCCCCAGGTCCGTCGCCTCGTCGACGACGCGATCCTCCTCCCCGCGCCCTGACGGCCGCGCCCTGCTCAGCCGCCTCAGACGAGCGGCGCGGGCACCTCAGGGAACACGGACGGACACCCCGAGACGCCTGCCGGATATAGGGCAGGTGCCCGAGGTAGGCCGGCCACCTCAGCGAGCACGATGGATGACATCGAGGGGCCGGACCGGCTCCCGCATCTGAGGAGCAGACCATGTACATCTCGCCCGGGCTGGTATCGCCCGCATCGGTCGCCTACCAGGAGCGGCAGCAGCTGCGCGACCTGGAACGACGTCGGGTCGTGAGGGAATCGATCGCCGCACGGACGGCGGAGGACGTCGATCCGCGCATCGTCTGGCGGACAGGGCTCGTGGAGCGCATCATGCTCCGCGTGCGCTCCGCACGAGCCTCCGCCGTAGCCACGAAGACCGAGCAGCAGCGGGCCGGAACCTCCGGAGGGGCACCGCGCACCGCCGGCGCCCCCGGTTCGGCACGGCTCGCAGCGCACCGGTGAGCCTGGCTGGAACGGCAGGTTTCCCGACCGGAGAAGGCCTGGGCGATGTCGTCGGTGCGTGGCACCATGAAGGCATGTCCTTCCCCGCGACGAGCCCCACGATGATCGGCCGCGAAGCCGATCTCGCGGCCATCCGCGAGGTGTTCACGGCCGTTGAAGCCGGTGAGCCCCGCGGGCTCGTCGTGAGCGGCGAGGCGGGCATCGGCAAGACGCGTCTCGTCGATGAATTCATCCGATCTGTGCGCGGTTCGGCACTCGTCATCGCGGGTCAGAGCGTGGACCTGGGGCAGGTCGCGGCGCCGTACGCACCCATCACGAACGTCCTCCGCGACCTCGTCGCGCGCGTGGGCGCCGAGGCGGTGCTCGACGCCGCCGGACCCGGCCGGGAATCGCTCGCAGCGCTCCTGCCCTCGCTCGGCGAGTCGTCGGGAGAGATCCGCGAGGGCGGCGTCGGACGGCTGCACGAGACCATCACGGTCCTCCTGGAGACGTTGGCGAAGGACCGGCCCATCGTTCTCGTCGTCGAGGACCTGCACTGGGCGGACGGCGCCACGCTCCGGCTCCTGTCCTTCCTCGTGCGCGTCCTGCAGTGCGACCGCGTCATGATCCTCCTCACCTACCGCAGCGACGACGTCCCGCGCGGTCACCCCGTCCGCGGCTTCCTCACCGAACTCGATCGCACCAGGCGGGTGGCACGCCACGAGGTCGGTCGACTCACGCGCGCGCAGGTCCAGCGGCAGGCGGCCATGATCCTCGGAGCGACGCCATCGGAGGCGTCGCTCGAGAGCGTGTACACGCGCAGCGAAGGCGTGCCGTTCTTCGTGGAGGAACTCCTCGGCATCGACGAGAGCTGCAGCGGGGCCGAACTGCCAGACACCCTGCGCGAGCTGCTCCTCGCCCGCTACGAGCGGCTCGAACCGCAGACGCAGCAAGTGCTCCGGCTCATCTCGGCCGGCGGCGTCTGCGTCGAGCACGAGCTGATCGAACGCGTCTTCCCCGCCGATGCCGACGCGCTCGAACTCGCGGTCCGCGAAGCGGTCTCCGCGGGGGTGCTCGTCATCGACGATCGCGCCTACGCCTTCCGCCACGCGCTCGTCCGCGAGGCGATCCACGCGGACCTGCTGCCCGGTGAACGATCACGGTTCCACACGGCGTTCGCGCAGGCCATCGAATCCGCTCCTGCCGACGCACCCGTCGCGGCCGAGATCGCACACCATTGGATGGCCGCCGGCAACATCGCGAAGGCCTTCCCCGCCACGCTCACCGCCATGTCGGAAGCGCACACGGCGTTCGCGTACAGCACGGAGGCGCAACTGGGCGAGCGCCTGCTGGACCTCTGGGACCAGGTGCCGGAGGCCCGTGAGCTCGTGGGCGTCCCGCGGTCCGAGCTCATGCGGCGGGTGGCATCCGCTCTCCGCAACTCGGGCGACAGCGATCGCGCCATCTCGCTCGTCGACCTCGCGCTGGCAGAGGCGGACGACCGCTCCGACCTCACGCAGGCCAAACTGCTCCGGGACAAGTCCTCGTACCTCAGCAACGTCGGTCGTTCCGGGACGGTCGAGCTCCTCGAACAAGCCCTCGAACTCGTTCCCAGCGGGACCCCTGGCGATCTGCGTGCCGCGCTCCTCAACGCGCTCGGCGCGAGGCACATGATCGAGGGCAGCATCGATCAAGCGATCGCCTTCACCGATGAGGCGGCCGCGGAGGCGCTCC
This sequence comes from Plantibacter lichenum, assembly GCF_050587525.1. NCBI lineage: Bacteria > Bacillati > Actinomycetota > Actinomycetes > Micrococcales > Microbacteriaceae > Plantibacter > Plantibacter lichenum. Next base: position 767,660 of record NZ_JBOBFT010000001.1, read on the forward strand.
TTGCGGGCTCGCCCCGCCACGCGTCGATCGCAGCGAACCTCGGCGGGATCAGCCGGATGCACCGAGGAGAGATCGAGTACGGCAAGGCGATGCTCAACGCGGCCCAGAACATGGCGGAAGGCGACGCCAACGCCCTCCTCAGGCACGGCGTGAACGCGTCCGACATGGCCAACCTCCTCGGCAGCTACGAGGAATCCCTCGAACTCGCGCTCGACGGTGTCGCCCTCGCGAAGTCCCTCGGAGTCGAGCGCAGCTCCGGGGTCATCCTGTCCTCCAACGCCGTCGATCCCCTCATCGCACTCGGCCGCTGGGACGAAGCGGACGAGACCCTCGACCGCGTGCTCTCGCTCGAACCGCCGCTCGCCTTCTCCGTCTATCTCAGGCAGTCGAAGGTCCTCTCCACTCTGTGGCGGGGCGACCCCGAGGGCGCGTTGCGGCTCTACCGCGCGTGGAAGCCCGCCATGCAACGGCTCGCGCAGAACGAGGTGCAGACGAAGTTCGGCGTGGCGCACGCGGCGGCCGAAGTGGCGCTCGGGGTGGACGATCTCGATGAGGCGTGGACTGCCATCGGGGTGCTCGCCGAATCGGGGCATCAGCTCATGGCGTCCTATGACCTGTCCGTGCTGGGCATCGCCGCCCGGGTGCTCGCTCGTGTGCGGTCACGGCTGCTCGACGGTGCGGTCGTCGGCGATTCGCCGGACTCGCCGTTGGCGGGCGTCACACTCGAGGACCTCGAGGAGCACGAGACGTCCTTGCGAGAGATGCTCCAGTCCGAAGCGGCCTGGCCGACGGCGCCCGTGTGGACGGCGATGTTCCAGGCCGAGCTCGGCGGTTCCCGCAGAACGGGAGATGGCCCCGCGCTCTGGGAGCTGGCGGTGCAGGCGGCTCAGCTCTCGGTCGCTCCGGCACTCCTCCGGCCGTACAGCCGCTTCCGACTGGGCGAAGCACAGCTCGCTTGCGGCGACCGAGCTGCTGCGCAGGAAACGCTCGACGTCGCCATCGGTGAGGCGGAAGCGCTTGGCGCCGGCCTCGTGACCCAGTGGGCCCGGGCGGTCGCCGCGCGCGGCGGGCTCGGGACGGACGGCCGCGTGCGCGTCCGGAACCACGATGCCGCCGAGCTGACCGCGCGTGAGCGGCAGGTCCTCGATCTCGTGAGCGCCGGGCTCAGCAACCGCCAGATCGGCGAACGCCTCTTCATCAGCACCAAGACGGCGAGCGTGCACGTCTCCGCCATCCTGCGGAAGCTGGGCGCCACGAGTCGGACCGAGGCGGCGGTGCTGGCCGGTGCAGGCGGTCAGCGGGTCGCTGCGGTGAGCTCGGCGGCTGCGGTCGGCTCGGCGAGCTGAGCCGCCGGGGTTGCGCGCGCCCTGTGGACACAGCCTGAGTTCTCCACAGGATGGGACGATCTCGTTTCGGAGCGTCCGGACCGGCCAGCATCGAATGATGACAGCACACAACGCAGCAGCGCGGAACATCCCACCCATCCACACCGACGACGACATCCTCGAGCGGTTCTCGGACCTCATCGGACCGGCCAGCACGGAGCAAGTCTGGTTCTCGTTCCTCGACGAGGACGCCGTCCAGCTTCCCGTCCTCCTCCCCATTCCGGATCTCCCGGTACATATGCCGAAAATGGAATCCGATCAGTTCGCTCGGGCGATGACGCGAATCGCCATCAATGCTGGCGCGGACACCGTGATCATCGTGAGCGAGCGACGCGGCGATTCCTCGCTCTCGTCGGCCGAACGGTCGAAGCTCGGCACGTTGCGTTCGGCGATGGAACGACACGACGTGACCACCCGCGCCGTGCTCGTGAGTCACGACGCAGGGGTCCGTCTCATCGATACCGCGGAGCTGGAGTGAGTCGAGGCAGAGACAGGCCCGGACCGAGCGAGGCATCCTCGCCCTGAATCTGCCGTGCGTCAGGGCCTCCTGCCAGTTCGCCACGGTAGTCTCGTGAGCTGGATACCCGTCCGCAGTCACGAAAGCGATCAGTCACGATGCCGGAGAGCCCTCTCTCAGCCACCCCGTACGAGGTGCTGGGTGTGAGCGTGACGGCGAGTCAGGACGAACTGCGGCGGGCCTACCGCAAGCTCATGCGCGAGACGCACCCCGACCTGGGTGGCAACGCCCGGCAGTTCAACGCCGTGCAGCTCGCGTGGGAACGCGTCGGGACCGAAGCTGATCGCGCAGCGTACGACCGCGGACGCAATGCGCCCTCCGGTTCGGCGAGCAGTACAGACGAGCCGAGTATGTGGACGGCCTCATCGGGTGCTTCCGGTTCCTCGACGCAACGATCCGATTCGCGCCCCCGCGCCCGCACGTACGGGCATCCCGGCGGCGACTCCCGCGAGGTCTACCTGCGGCTCATCCGCGAATGGGTGGGCCGCGGGGCGGAGCTCGACGACCCGTACGATCCGGCCCTCGTCAGGTCTGCTCCCCGCGAGATCCGTCATGAACTCGCGAACGCTCTCGCTGAGGAGGAGACCGCTCGCACCGTCTCGACCCTCGGCATCGGCTACACGGTCTGGCATGATGTCCTCGCACCCGGTCACAACAAGGTCGACCACGTCGTCCTCGGCCCGACCGGTCTGTTCGCGATCAAGTCGGAGGACTGGGGTGGTCCCGTCCGGGTGCACCGCGGCGAGATCGTCGGCGAAACCCTGGCCACCGGCGAAGAACCCGTCAAATCACTCGTGCGGAGCGCCCGGACTGTGGCGAAGGCGGCACGCGTCAAGTTCACGGCGTACGTCATCGTGGTTCCGGACGACGCCTTGGAGGACTCGCTCGAAATCATCGGTCGCCGTCATCCCGTGACGGTCCTCGTGTCACGCTCACGGCTCGCGGATCTTCTGCGTTCCGGCCTGCCCGGCATCGATCGGATGGGCGGCAACGAACTCTTCGACACCCGCACGAAGCTGCAGACGACGATCCGCTTCGTCTAGACGCGTCAGTGCGATGCGCTCGCGCGAGCCAGATGCTGTGCCGCGACCGAGGGCTCGAGGCGGCCCGCGCTCTCGGCGTGGACCCGCGCTCTCGGCGTGGACTCGCGCTCGCGGCGTGGACCCGCGCTCGCGACCGCCCGCGTCGAGATCAGGTCCTCCGACTGCCGGACGTCGCGACGTCGCTCCGCTCGAAGTCGTCGCAGGTGACCGTTGGGGGCGGACCCGGAATGGGGGTTGAGCAACAGGACGCGGAGACGCCACAGTTGGTCGACGCGTGTTGGATTGCGAGCGCGGGCGACGAGGGGGACGCATGGCGAACACGGCAGCGGGCTGGTACCAGGATCCGTACGATCACACGCGCGTGCGCTGGTGGGACGGCCGCACGTGGACCGCGGCGACGAGCGCCATGCCGCCGATGCCTCAGACGATGCAGCCTGCGTCGTGGGCGTCCGCAGGATTCGCGAGTGCATCGCCATCGACACCGCCATCGACACCGCCACCCTCAACGTCCACACCGCCAACGTCCACACCGCCGAAGCGTCCGCTGACGCGGAGCGCGAAGACGACCATCTGGATCGTCGCAGTCGTTCTGTTCCTGATCGTCGTGCGCGGTGGTCTGGGCGGTCTGCTGATCATGGCGGGGATCGCGGCACTCGTCATCGGTGCGATCGCCGTCGCCAACGGCAAGCTCGACCGGCTGCGCATCCGGACCCGTGGCACGGCCGGAGTCGTTCTCGCGGCTGGCATGGCTCTGACGCTCGTGGGCGGCATCGCCGTCGGCGCAACAGCCGCGCCTGCTCCGCAACGACCGGTCAGCCTGGTCGCGGAGGCGGACACCTCAGGCGGTGGCGGGACAGGTCCGAGTGCCACTCCGACCCCACGCGCGAGTAGTGCGAGCACTGCGACGGTCGAGGTCGTGACCGAAGTCACCGCCATACCGTTCACCCGCACGACCGTCGAGGACCCGGCGATCGACGTCGGTACGACGGTGGTGTCCACCGCTGGTGTCGACGGGAAGCAGTCGACGAGCTATCGCGTGATGAAGCGAGACGGCGTCGAGACGGCGCGGGTCGTCGCGTCGAAAACGGTCATCCAGCAGCCGGTCGCCGAAGTCACCTCAGTCGGCACACGCCAGCCCCCACCTCCCCCGGAGCCGGTCGCCGAGCCGCAGCCCGCCCCCGTCGCGGGCGGTGGTGGCGCGGGCTGCGACCCGAACTACGACTGGGTGTGCGTGCCGATCGCCTCAGATGTCGACTGCGCGGGCGGCAGCGGCAATGGACCCGCGTATGTTCAGGGCCCGGTGCACGTCATCGGGCGGGACATCTACGACCTCGATCGGGACGGCGACGGCATCGGCTGCGACTGAAGGTCGGTCGTCTCGCCCGGCCCACGTTCGTCCCTCTCGTCCCTCCGCGTCCCACCTTCGTCTGAGGGCGCCTGAACGACGGAATGCCGGCCCCGAGGACGGGACCGGCATTCCGGATGGAGCTGCGAGCGGCGACTACGCCGTCTTGCGGCGTCCGACGATCAGGCCGTAGATGAGCAGCACGATGATCGAGCCACCGATCGCGAGCGCCCAGGTCGCGAGGGAGAAGAACTCCTGCAGGTTCACGCCGAACAGTGCGCCGCCGATCCAGCCGCCGAGGAGCGCGCCGACGACGCCGAGGAGCAGCGTGACGAACCAGCCGCCGCCCTGCTTGCCGGGAAGGATCGCCTTGGCGATGGCACCGGCGATGAGGCCGAGAAGAAGAAAACCGAGAAAGCTCATGTGGGACTCCAAATGGTGAGAGCCGCGATCGTGTCGCGGCGATGTGATGATCGAAAGGGTCGTGACATGCGGATGCCCCCGCGTCTCGGCGGGGGCAACACGCGATTCGACTAGTCCTTGAAAGCGTCCTTGACGTTTTCGCCGGCCTTCTTGACGTCGGCCTTCGCCTGCTGCGCCTTACCCTCGGCGACCTTGCTGTCGTCGCCGGTGGCCTTGCCGAATGCTTCCTTCGCCTTGCCGCCGAGGTCTTCGGCAGCGTTCTGGATCTTGTCCGATGCACTCATGTCGTGCCTCCTTCGTGTCCGGGATGTCCGGTCTACTGATGAGACGGAACGCGAGAGCGATTCGTCACGATGTGTTCCGAAATTCTTTTCCGGAGCCATCGGAAACGACGGTACTCGCCGCAGTGCCGCGGGTCACTTCGAGGGGTGGGGGTTGACATCCGGCCGATCAGGGCGATATTCGTATGGGGCGTGCCCGGGTGTGATGAGGGGTGCTGTCCCCGATGCCGGAACCTTCGGACAGGGCCAAGCTGAGTGCTGTTGGTGTACCGCCCGAAACACCGGGCGCGATCGCGAACCGCCCCATCACCCGACGAAGCACGGAACTCGCATCCCAGTTGCGGGCGTCCGGGCTTCGGATGCGGCGGCCACCCGCCGTGATCGCGCCCGAGTGTGCGGGCCTGTGAAGCGATTCGCCTGAGGGCGACTGAACGACTCGGTTCAGGGCAAGCGGTATGCGTCGCCGTCAGCGATGATGGGGCCCTGCGAGACGGCGGCCGTCAGTGCGAGCTCGAGCCAGCGGCGAGGCGATTCTCCGAGCCGGCCGTAGCCGAGGACATCGGCCGTCTCCCGGACGAGCGCGTCACGATCGCGGGGGCCGGACTGCAGGACGAGGCGCATCGCGTTCCCGATCTCGGCGGGGCTGATCTCGGTGACCTCACGGTCCTCACGGGACGCCGTTCGCCGCACCTCCGACCACGTCTCGGGTGTGACGCCAGACGGCCAGACGAAGCCGTCGACGACCGGGAAAGCGGCTGTGACCAGGGTCGTCAAGTCCTGACGACGGGTGTCGCCGATGCGGCTGTACCCGAGCCGTCGCGCAACCGTCGACACGAGACGGAGGAGCGGGATCGGGCCCTCCGTGGCGAGGACGGCCGTCGCGATGCGGGCCACGAGCGGGGCCGCAGAGGCCGGGTCGTCGAGCGTCGACTGCGCCGCCACGATGCCGTCATCGGCGACGATGAAGTCGGTCACGACGATGGTGGGTGCGGGTCCGGGTGCAGTTGCGGAGTCCGGCGTCGGCATCGGAGTCGGCGTGCGGTCCGTGGTCGACGGCTCGGCAGCATCCGACGGAACCGATTTCACATCGCTCGTCGCTGCGATCGATTTCTCAGCGACGAGCGGCGCGGCGGGCTCCACGGGAGCCGCTGGCGGAGTCGCCTCGACGGCCGTTGCTGTGGCCGGAACAGCCTCAGGATTCGCCTCGACGGCGGGCCCAGTCGCAACGGCCGGCCGTTTCCGCTGCAGCCATCGAGGCAGCCACCAGTGCCGTTTCGTGGTGCTGGGCATGCGACTCCTCAGTGTGCGTGGGACTCACACAGACTAGTCGTCTCCCGCTCCGATCAGCGGGCGGCGGAACGCGCGGCGAGGGCCTTCGCCTCGCGGCGGCGGTCGCGTTCGAGGTCGGCCGCAGCGGCCTCCTCCGGCGTCGGCGCCGTTCCGCCCAGGTGCCGCGGCTGCCACCACTTGCCGGTCCCATCGACCGGGTAGGAGGTCTGCAGCTCGTCGACCATCGTCTGCATCCGCGCCCGCAGCTCGAGCGTCTTCTCGGCGATGTCATCGTTCGCGGTGACCGTCATCGGCTCGCCGAATGCGAAGTGCACGGGGACGCCGAACCGCTCGCGGAAACCGACCTTGTGATTCTTCGTCATGAGCCGCTGGCCGCCCCACACGGCGACGGGGATGATCGGCACGTTGGCTTCCGACGCGAGGCGGACGGCGCCGGACTTGAGGTCACGGACGGTGAACGATGCGCTCACGCCGGCCTCGGGGAAGACGCCGATCAGTTCACCGCTGCGGAGAGCGGCGATGGCGTTCGCGTACGCGGCGGCTCCAGCTTTCATGTCGACCGAGATGTGGTGCATGCCTCGCAACAGCCAGCCGACGACGGGCTTGTCGAACGCCCCCTTCTTCGCCATGAAGCGGATGCGTCGCTTGTTGTGAAGGACGGTCGCCCACTCGACGAGGGCGAACTCCAGATAGCCGAAGTGCGTCATCGCGATGACCGCTCCACCCGTGTCCGGGATGTGCTCCAGGCCGGTCGCGTGGCGTTTGAGTCTCCACGCCCCGAACAGCGCACGTCCTGCGCCGACGGCCGTGCTGTAGATGGGTTCGATGGGGCGTCGCTTCATCACCCAACAGTAGGTGGGTTGCCTGTGCATCGACCGGGTGGTGGTGTTCACAACTCAGGAGCGTTCCGGCGTGTCGCGGCCGGCGCGCCGAGGCGCCGGCCGGACACGCCGAGGGCCTCCTGAGTTGTGAACAGAGCCCGCACGCCAGCGACGGGAGCGCGTCACCCGTTGTCGTCGCCCGTCGCATCTGTTCGCGCCTCGCCGACGACGAACGGCAGCCCGAGGACGCCAGACACGTCGGCCGGGTCCTCGCCGTGTTCACGGGTATATGCCCGATGGCGCATACGTTCGTCGTCCATGCGCTGCGAGAGCGCGCCGTACCGCGCTTCGAGACCGGGAACGCGATGGATGACATCCATCACGAGCCGGAACCGGTCGAGGTCATTGAGCATGAGCATGTCGAACGGGGTTGTCGTCGTACCGCGCTCCTTGAAACCGCGCACATGCAGGTTCGCGTGGCCGGCTCTGCGATACGTGAGCTGGTGGATGAGCGACGGGTAGCCGTGGAATGCGAACACCACCGGCTTGTCGCGCGTGAAGACGCCGTCGAACGCTTCGTGGGTGAGTCCGTGCGGGTGCTCGGTGCTGTCCTGCAGGCGCATGAGGTCGACGACGTTCACGAAACGCACCCGGAGGTCCGGAAGTTCGCGCTTCAGGATCTGGGCTGCCGCCATCGCCTCGATCGTCGGGATGTCGCCGGCGCAGGCGAGGACGACGTCCGGCTCCTCTCCTGCGACCTCGGTGCCGGCCCAGTCCCAGATCCCGAGCCCGCGGGCGCCATGCTCGCGTGCTTCCTCCAAGCTCAGGAGCGACGGTCCGGGCTGCTTCCCCGCCACGATGACGTTCACGTAGTCGCGCGTCCGCAGGCAGTGCTCGGCGGTGACGAGGAGGGTGTTCGCGTCCGGCGGCAGGTACACGCGGACAACACTCGACTGTTTGTTGACGACATGGTTCAGGAATCCGGGGTCCTGATGCGAGAAGCCGTTGTGATCCTGCCGCCACACGTGCGACGACAGGAGGTACGTGAACGATGCGATGGGCCTGCGCCAATCCACCTCCGCCGCCGATTCCAACCACTTCGCGTACTGGTTGAACATCGAATCGACGATGTGGATGAAGGCTTCGTAGGAGGTGAAGAGGCCGTGTCGGCCGGTCAGCAGGTAGCCCTCGAGGAGACCCTGCGCGAGGTTCTCGTTGAGGATTTCGATGACGCGGCCCTCGTGCGCGAGGTGCTCGTCGGTGGGGAGGACTTCGCCCTGCCAGGCCTTCGCGGTCACTTCGTAGACGTCGTCGAGGCGATTCGATGCGACCTCGTCCGGGCCGAACAGCCGGAAGCTCTCCGGGTTCGCGGCCATCACATCGCGCAACCACCCGCCGAGGAGCCGCGTCGGTTCCGCGATGGTTCCCCGCTGCAGCTCGACGTCGACGGCGTGAGGCGCCAGGCCCGGAAGTCGCAGGGCTCGCAGCAGCAGGCCGCCGTTCGCGTTCGGGTTGTCGCTCATCCGCCGAATGCCCGAGGGACGGTTCGCCGCGAGGAATTCGGCGGGTGCACCATCGGCGTCGAACAGCTCGCCGGGCCGATAGGACTCGAGCCACCCCTGCAGCTGTTCGAGGTGCTCGGGGTTGTCGCGGACGCCGGAAAGCGGCACCTGGTGGGCACGCCAGGTGTTCTCGACCGGAAGCCCGTCGACCTCCCGCGGACCGGTCCACCCCTTCGGCGTGCGGAGGATGAGCATGGGCCAGGCGGGGCGATCGAGGTTGCCCTCGTCGCGCGCCTGGCACTGCAGGAAGTCGAGGTCGTCGAGCGCGGTGTCGAGTGCTTCGGCGAACCGAGCGTGCACGAGCATCGGATCCTCGCCGTCGTACCCGCCCGCGACGATGCGCGGCGAGTAGCCGTAGCCGCGGAAGAGTTCGAGCAACTCCTCCTCGGGGATGCGGGCGAGGAGGGTCGGGTTGGCGATCTTGTACCCGTTGAGGTTCAGGATCGGCAGCACCGCGCCATCGGTCGCCGGATTCAGGAACTTGTTCAGGTGCCAGCTCGATGCGAGGGTGCCGGTCTCCGCTTCGCCGTCTCCGATGACGCACGCGACGAGGAGATCCGGGTTGTCGAGCGCGGCCCCGTACGCGTGCACGAGGGAGTAGCCGAGCTCTCCGCCCTCGTTGATGCTGCCTGGCGTCTCCGGCGCAGCGTGCGAGGGGATGCCGCCCGGGAACGAGAACTGGCGGAAGAGGCGCTGCATGCCGTCGCGGTCCGGGGTGATGTCGGAGAACAGCTCGGAGTAGGTGCCGTCGAGCCAGGCGTTGGCGACGACCCCCGGACCGCCGTGACCGGGGCCGGCGATGTAGATGGTGTCGAGGTCGCGCTCGATGATCGCGCGGTTGAGGTGCGCCCAGACGAGGTTGAGCGCGGGTGTGGTTCCCCAGTGGCCGAGTAGCCGCGGCTTGATGTCCGCAGGCGTCAGGCGGTGTTCGAGGAGCGGATCGTCGAGCAGGTAAATCTGACCGACAGAGAGGTAGTTGGCCGCCCGCCACCAGGCATCGACCACGGTGAGATCCGGTGGAGAACTCGATGCTGCGGCCGTGTCTGCGATGCGGCCTGGGGTCTGGTCTGCGGTTCGGTCTGCGGTTCGGTTGGTCGCGGTTGGAAGGGCACGTGCGTCTGCGTCTGCCATGGCGTCAGCCTACGGAGCGTTGACCGCTCTGGCCAGGGCCTTGCGCTCCTGTCGAGGTGTCGGGCAGGAGAAGGTTCGGTGGCTGTCGTGCGTGGCTGTGCTGCGTGGCCTTGCGGGAACGGACAGGTCGAGCGTCACCCGGCTCCGGCGCTAGAGTCGCAGGATGAGCGGCACGGGTAGGACGAGCACAGCGGGGTCGACCGCGGACGCAGGCGGCCCGATGGGCACGTCGGCAACGGGCGGTCCGGCAACGGGCGGTCCGGCCACGAGCACCCCGGCCGTGGGGAAGCCGCGCGGCAGCTACGCGAAGACAGCCGCCCGCCGACAGGACATCCTCGAGGCCGGCATCGACGTCTTCGCCGAGCACGGTTTCCGCAGCGGCTCGATCCGCGAGATCGCCGCGCGGGTCGGCATGAGCCAGGCGGGGCTGCTGCACCACTTCGCGAACAAGAACGAGCTCCTCGCCGCCGTCCTCGCCTTCCGCGATGAACGGGACCGCGTGAACGCCGGCGTGGAACTCGACGCCGGCATCGAGACGATCCGCGGACTCGTGCGTCTGGTGGAGTACAACGCCCGCGTACCCGGTCTCGTCGAGCTCCACTGCGTGCTGTCGGCCGAGGCGACATCGGTGGAACATCCCGCCCACGAGCATTTCGTGCAGCGCTACGAGTGGATGTTCAGCGGCATCTCGAACGCGTTCCGTGCGATGCGCGATGCCGGACAGCTCGCTGACGGCGTGGACCCCGACGGCAGCGCTCGTGCCGTCATCGCACTCATGGACGGCCTGCAGCTGCAGTGGTTGCTGCGTCGGGACGCGCTCGACATGGCCGCGGAGACGCGACGCTACCTGCGCCCGCTCCTCACCGTGGAGTTGTAGGGAAGTAGGAGGCGCGGGCCCGGATGTCCCGGTTCCGCACTCACGGTCCGCACAGGCGTCACCCGTTGCCGAGCGCCTGCCGGTCGCGGAGGGCGACGAGCAGTCCGGCCGCGGTGCGCGCATCGTTCGTCGACACCGCGAACAGGTTGCCGTTCGTCCGCGTCACGACGAGGCCCTCGCCACCGCGAACGATGACCGCGCTCCGACCCGGCATGAACCGGTAGCCCCAGCCGCCCCACTGCATCGGCACGAGCTGATCCGCCTCCACGGACTCGATCTCGTCGAGCGGAATGTGCTTGACACGCAGGCCGAGCGTGCCCGAGAGCACCCGCAGCCCACGACGGTCGACCGTGACCCGGACCCGGACGAACGCGAGTGCGAGCAGCGCGATGAGCAAGGTGAACGCGATGCCGGCGATCGCGCCGAACCCGTCCTGGGAGAGGAACAGTGGGACGAGCAGGACGCAGACGACCGCGACGAGGAGCAACAGCATCACCATGAACACTGCGCCGTTCGTCGCTCGGCTCCAAGCGCCGGTCTCGTCCGCTCCGAGGTGGAGGGGCGTCGCGGCTTCACGTGTCTGTCCGGACTTCGGCGCTCGCGGCTGCAGGAAGTACGGGATCAGGCCCCACAGCGAGGCTGCAAGCGGCAGGAAGAGCCACGGGCCGAGCGCGGCGGCGGTCGGATCGCCGTCCGCACCCAAGGTCAGCGCTGCGGCGAGCAACCAGCTGACGGCTCCGATGCCGGCGGCGAGACCCGTGAAGAAGAGCGTGCCTCGGCGGTAGATCGGTCGGACGACGGGCAGCACCGCGACGAGTGTGCCGACGAGTGCCGCGACCCCTGCGACGATGATCGAGCCGACGAACACCGCCGTCGTTCCGCCGAATCCGTCTGGGGCTCCGTCGCCGGACCAGTGCATCGGCAAGGTGTCCGGGAGGGCGTCTGACCAAGCCACCCAGCCGATCAGGAGTGCGATGGATGGCACCCAGAGAGCCACGAGGGCGAGGATGCGCCTCGGCAGCTGTGCCGACGTGGGAGTGCCTGGAGCCGCCGCGCTCTCGGCTCCATGCGCGTCGCTGTCGGAGCCGCCGTCCATCCGGCGGTCGTCGTTCTGGTCGGGTGTGCTCATGATGCTCCGATCAGGTGCAGGATCTCGGCTTTCGAGAGTCCGATCTTGTTCGCTTCGGCGACGAAGCGGTCGGCGAGTTCCGCGACGCGAAGGCGCGCCGCCGCGGCATCGGCATCGATCGCATCGGCACGGACCCAGGCCCCGCGCCCCTGCCGCATGTCGATGATGTGTGCGTCGCGCAGGGTGCCGTAGGCCCGCAGGACGGTGTGCATGTTGATGTCGAGCGCGGTCGCCAGGTCGCGCGCAGGGGGAAGCCGCTCCCCCGGTTGCAGGGTGCCGTCGGCGATCGCCGCGCGAACCTGCTCGACGATCTGGGTCGACAGCGAGACGGACGAGCCGTGATCGATGCGGAACAACATGTTCTATAAGTTACTAGAACAATCCAGAAGATGCCAGCTTGCCGGGCGCATCGGTCTGATTCGCATCGCGTGTGTGCGTCCGGTGTCCCACAACCGTCCATCAGTGATCCGTCGGCTCGGCAGCGCGACCCCCATCCGAGGGCCGGGTAGTTTGGATGGCGGAACGGCCGCGCCCCACCACGCGGCTCGCCAGGCAAGGAGCACACACATGCCCGATCACGGGTTCGCGGTCATCGATTTCGAGACCACGGGGTTCGCTCCGGAATACCATCACCGGGTGGTCGAAGTCGCCGTCGTGCACGTCGGGCCGACCGGCGAGATCGAGGGCCGGTGGGAGACCGTCGTCAACCCGGAACGTGACCTCGGCCCGGTCCACATCCACGGCATCCGTGGTCGTGATGCGATGCGTGCACCGCTCTTCCGCGACATCGCTCCCCAGCTCACCGCCCTTCTGGCCGGTCGTGTCGTCGTCGCGCACAACGCACAGTTCGAGGAGCGGTTCCTGCGCGCCGAGCTGCAGCGCATCGGCGTCGTCTCCCCCGTCGAGCAGGGCGGTGCGCTGTGCACGATGCAGCTCGCACGCGAATTCCTGCCGGGAGCAGGTCGATCCCTCGCCGACTGCTGCGCGGCCTACGACATCGAGCTCGAGAACGCGCACGAGGCAGTCGTCGACGCCGAAGCGACCGCACGACTGCTCGGCGCCTACCTCGCCGACAACCGCACGCACGAGACATGGGCGCGGTACGACCGCATCGCCTCCCTCCAGACGTGGCCGACGGTGCCTGTGGTGCCGGTGTCGCCGGTGGCGACGACGGTGACAGCGTCCTCGTCCGGGCTCGCTTCCGCGTCCGGCTCGACCTCTGCGGTGAGCCGGCCGGTCGAGTGGATGGCGCGGACCCGCGACGCCGAGGTCCAGCCGACGTTCCTCCAGCGCACGATGGCGGCGCTCCCCGAGGTGCCCGACGAATCCCCTCGCGCCCAGGCGCACGCCGTCTACCTCGGGCAACTCGACGACGCCCTCGTCGACGGACTGTTGACGATCGAGGAGGCGGACAGTCTGCACGCCCGTGCCGTCGGTCTCGGCATCGGGGAACGCGTCCGTCGTCGGTTGCACGAACGCTACTTCGGCGATCTCGCCGCGGTCGCCTGGGCCGATGGCGAACTGAGCGAGACGGAGATCGCAGAACTCGCTCACGTCGCGCTGGTCCTCGACCTCGACGACGCGAGCGTCACGTCCGCGTTGAGCGCTCCGCCCGAGGTCGTCGTCGAGGCGCCAGCGCCGCCGACGTTTGCCCTGAACCGTGGGGACCAGGTGGTCCTCACCGGTCAGCTGACGTACCCGCGTTCGCACTACGAGGATCTCCTGCTCTCGCGTGACGTGATCCCGTGGAACGGCATCACCAAGAAGGTTCGGCTGCTCGTGGCGGCAGACGTCGACAGCCTCTCCGGTAAAGCGCGGAAGGCCCGCCAGTACGGCATCCCGATCGTCGATGAGGACCAGCTGCTGCGTCTGATCGCGGGTATGCCGCGCACGTGAACCGGTGCGGCGACCGGCCTGGTGCGCGTGCTGTTGCTGCCACCTCCCGCCTCCTCTGTGTGTTCACAACTCAGGAGCGTCCCGGCGTGTCGGTGGCGTGCGCCGGCGTGTCGCGGGCGACACGCCGCAGCCCTCCTGAGTTGTGAACAGGCCTCAGCGCGGGGTGGCCGCGACGAGGGCGGCGGTGAGGGTGTCGATGTCGGATGGCACGAGTTCGAGCGATGCCGCGGCGGCGGTCGCGCGGACCGTCGACGGCCGCGTGGCACCGCTGACCGGCACGAGGCCGGGTCCACGTGCGAGCAGCCACGCCATCACGAGCTGCTGAGCAGTCGTATCGGTGCGCGTGAGAATCTCCGCGATGTCTGGACGAACCGAGAATGCGGCCCAGTCGGCGACGAGTCCGAGCGGCGAGTATCCCAGGTAGCCGATGCCGTTCGCCTGCGTGTGCGCGAGCATCGCATCCTCGTCGCCGCCGAGGAGGTACCGATTCTGGACTGCGCTGATGCGGGCGATGCCGGACGCGCGCTGTAGCTGGTCGATCGTGACGTTGGAGAGCCCGATGCGACGGACGAGTCCGGCCTCCTGCAGCTCGCGGAGCGCGCCAACGCTGTCCTCGATCGGGACCGCCGGATCAGGCCAGTGGAGCAGGTAGAGGTCGATGCGGTCGACACCGAGCGCGTCGAGGCTGCCGCGGCAGTGCTCGTGGATCGCTTCGGGGCGCCCGTCGATCGGGATCCCACCGTCTGCAGTGCGGAAGTGGCCGCCCTTGGTGACGAGCGTGACCTCATCGAGCACCCCGAGTCGACGAAGCGCGTCGGCGACGAAGCGCTCCCCCGAATGCGGTTCGCCGGCCCAGGAGTACGCGAGGGCCGTGTCGAACAGTGTGAATCCGGACTCGATGGCGGCACGCAAGGATGCTTCGCGACCTGCATCGTCCATGCCCTCGGTGAAGACGAGACCGGCTGTGCCGTAGGCGATCGGAGCGACGTCGAGATCGTCGATGCGGCGGACACCGGGGGCGCTGGCGGGGGACATCGCTGTCTGATCCATCCGATGAGCCTACCGAGCACGAAGCGTGACTGCCCGTGCGGGTGCGGAGAGGAGCGGAAGCATCGGGTTCGGTGCGGATCCGATGGATCGAGCAGCCGTTCAGATCACGAGGGCGTTGTGCTCGCGGAGGCCGGAATCGCTGCGAATCTCGGGAAGACACCACTCGACTGCGTTTCTGATGTTTCACGTGAAACGTGCACCGGTGAATCGCGGTGCTGGTGCTGGCGATGTTGGTGGCGCGGAGAGCGGATCGTGCGGAGAGGCGTGGTGAGGCCGGGCGTGCGGTGTAGCGGCAGTGCAGGTGAAGCAGGTGATGCTGTTAGAGCGGTACCCCGCGAGGTGTCGGGCCCGGCCCGACGTTCTCGCCCGGCCCGACACCCAACGTGGGTGTTAGCCGGCGACCTGCTTGGCGCGAGCGAAGGTGCGTTCGATCTCGTCGCGTCGGCCGGGCTGCTTGAGCGCGAGCGGGGACGGGTGCGGTGCGTTGAACGCGCTGTACGTGTTCCCGAGGAACGGCTCGACGTGCTTCCACCAGCCCTCTTGTGCGTGCGGTCCGCAGAGGACGACGACGCGGAGCTTGCGGAGGATCGGCAGCAGGCCCCGGAGTTCCATGGCGCCCTGGGCGAGCTCGGCCGCGTTGGGCTTCTTGCGTCCAGGGGCGAGGTACCACGGCACGATGTTCCACACGACGACGTGCTCGAGACCGAGGTCGTTGCGGAGGTTCCAGAGGTTCTCTGCGGTGGGGTCATCGTTGTCGACCGACGCGAAGCCGGAGCCGGGGCGCTCGGCGCTGTCCGGGACGAGCGTGCCGGGGGCGTCGAGGAGGATCATCGTCTTGGCTTCGACGGCTGCATCAGCCGGGTCGAAGTTGGGCAGGAGGAGGTCGGTCTGGCGTCCGATCCGACGGGCGATCATGCTGTCCGTCCACTCGCGGAGGGGCTGAGTTGCAGCCGATTCCTCGAGCATCGCTTGTCGTTCGGCCAGTGCCTCGGGGTTTCGCAGCCCGCGCGGGCCTTCCATGTACATATCTTGAGGGTATCGCGGCATGGGGCCGCGCTTGTCAATCCGGGCGTGTTGGCTCGTTTTCCGGCGGAATCGTGCGTGATGGGGGTGCGATCGACGCCTGATCCGCGCGTCATTCGGCTGGTGGCAGGCCCGCTCGTGCGCCCGTACCGATGACATCGCGATGGTGCAAGGCCTGTCTGCGTGACGAGGCCCAGGCATAGGCTGGCGGCGATGACTGACGAGATCGCATCCGCCAACCACTCGACCAGGTGGAGGACTTTCGCGGTGTGCGTCGCCGTCGCAGCCCTCACGATTCTTGATCTGTCGAAGGTCAACGTGGGTCTGCCGTCGATCGAGAAGGCTCTCGATGCGGGGCCGACGGCGTTGCAGCTGATCGTCGCCGGGTACGCCCTCGCGTTCGGACTCGTGCTCGTACCAGCCGGTCGATACGGCGACCTGCACTCGCGTCGTCGGATGTTCCTCATCGGCCTCAGCGTCTTCGGCGCGGCCAGTCTCGTGTGTGCGGTCGCGCCGAGCGTCGCGGTCCTCGTCGGCGGTCGCATCCTGCAGGGCATCGCCGCCGGCCTCCTCATGCCGCAGGTGCTCGGGCTGATCCAGCAACTGTTCGTCGGGCCGGAGCGGGGCCGTGCGTTCGGTCTCTTCGGTGCGATCATCGGTCTCTCCACGGCGTTCGGGCCGACCCTCGGCGGTCTCCTCATCGCGATCGGCGGCCCGGAGACCGGGTGGACGCTCCTCTTCTGGATGAACGTCCCGCTCGCCGCCATCCTGCTGCCGATCGCCGCGCGCCTGCTCCCGAAGCAGCAACCGCACAAGGGCGGCGGGTCGCTCGATCCCATCGGCATCGTCCTCCTCGGTCTCGCGGTCCTGTCCCTCATGGTGCCGTTCGTGCTGACGACGGGTTCGCCGAGCGACAATCCGGCGCGATGGTGGCTGCTCGTCCTCTTCGGCGTCTTCGCCGCCCTGTTCGCGATGTGGGAGGGGCGTTATCTGCGGAACGGCAGGACGCCGGTCGTCGACTTCTCGCTGTTCCAGACGAACAGCTATCGCAACGGCATCCTTATCAGTACGAGCTACTTCGCGGCGATGCCGGCGACGTTCCTGACGCTCACGCTCTTCGTGCAGCAGGGATTGGGTCTCGAGCCGGTGTTCGCGGGCATGATCACGATCCCGTTCGCGCTCGCTTCAGCGGTGAGCTCGTTCCTGAGCGGGCGCGTCGTGGATCGGATCGGGCGGCCGCTCGTGGTCGGCGGGTTGGTCCTCGTCGTCATCGGGTTCGCGACGAACTCGCTCCTCGCGTTCGTGACTCCGCCAGAGGTGACGCCGTTCGCGATGGCCGGGGCGATGCTCGTGGCCGGCATCGGCGGCGGTGCCGTGATCTCGCCGAACCAGACGTTGACGTTGGCCGATGTTCCGGTGGAGTCGGGAGGTGTCGCCGGTTCGATCGGGCAGCTGGGTCAGCGCATCGGAACGGCCGTCGGTCTCGCTGCGGCGACTGCCACGTTCTACGCGACCGTCTACTCGGAACGGACGTCCGCCTCGGGCTCCCCGGACCTCGCGGTCTATCACGACGCCTACCGCAACAGCACGTTCGTCACGATCGGCTTCGTAGCGTTGGCGCTCGTCTTCGCCCTCCTGGATGCGCGTGCCCGCAAGGTCGCTGCGCGCGTCTAGCTCCTTCGGTCCCTGAGCCTGTCGAAGGGCCCTCAACCGCGTCCGTGTCCCGGTCCCTGAGCCTGTCGAAGGGCACTTCCCACTTCCCACAGAGTTCTCCACACGCTTGTGGACAACCCTGTTGGCACAGTGTGTATAACCCTGTGGACAACTGTGGATAACTCTGTGAACAATGGGCCTGGATCCCAGTCCCCGCAACGATCTGAGCCTGTTAACATCCCTGTGGAGAGCGCATGCCGAAATCCCACAGGTCACGACGCTGCGGTGATGCATTGGTGCTTCTGGGATTCACCTCTTCTGCGGATCACCGGCCGGATCGTCCCGTGCCCGCGATGGCAATTCCTCCTTGAGGATGCGCATCGATTGTCCGATGCTGCGCGCGAGCGACGGGAGTTTTCGGGCGCCGAAGAGGAGCACGACGACGCCGACGATGATGAGGGCGTGCCAGCCGGTGAGGTTGCTGAGGAGTCCCATGATCGGTTCGTTCCTTTCGTTCGGTATGCGTGGGTGTGGGCCGTGCTACACGCCGATGGTGAGCGCCGCGGTGTACCCGGATGCGACCGACCCGGACATCGTGGCGATCTGGCGGATGCCGCCGTCGTCGCCGAAGACCATGTCCTTGGTGAGGCTCGTCTGGGCGAGGTTGCGGACGCTCTGTTCGTAGCCCGTCGTCGCGTAGACGAGGTCGCACGCTTCCTTCGGGAGGGCGATCTGCGACGTCTTGACGATGGGTCCGGAGGCGACGGCGGTCGCGACGTCGGAGTACACCTCGAAGTGGATGTGCGGCCAGCGGCCTGAGTAGGCGGCGGGGAAGATCGAGGTGAAGGTGACGAGGCCGTTGGCGTCGACCTGTTGGACGCCGCGGAGGTAGTTCTCGTTCTTCGCGGAGCCTTGGCCGTACAGCGAGTACTCGCCATCGCGGTCGCAGTGCCACAGGTAGACGGCGGCGCCGGCGAGGGCGTTGCCGGTGGATGCGTCGCGGACGCCGAGCTGAATGGTGAGCGGCAC
This sequence comes from Plantibacter lichenum, assembly GCF_050587525.1. Taxonomy (NCBI): domain Bacteria; kingdom Bacillati; phylum Actinomycetota; class Actinomycetes; order Micrococcales; family Microbacteriaceae; genus Plantibacter; species Plantibacter lichenum. Next base: position 786,115 of record NZ_JBOBFT010000001.1, read on the forward strand.
GCCCTCGGCCGTTGTGGTCGTCGATCCGAAGCTGGAGCGGATGTCGGTGCGGACGATGCCGGAGTCGTCGAGCACGTCGACTCCGTTCGATCCGTCGGCCGGGTACGGACCCGCGGTCTCGTCGGGGACCTCGGTGACGGGGCCGCTGGCGTCTGCGGTCGTGCTCGGGTTCGCGGACGGTGTTGCACTCGCCGTGCCCCCTGTGGTTGCTGTCGGGATGCTTGACGCCGTGGGGCTCGAGCAGGCGGCGAGCAGGGTCGCTCCAGCGATCCCGCCGAACAGCCCGAAGATGCGGCGGCGGTCGATGAGCGTCCGGATGTCGTAGACGAGACCGCGATCGTCCTCGTCGATGACGTTGCCGGCCTCGTCGCGCCAGCGTGCGTCAGTGAGGTCTGTGAGGTCAGCCGGGTCTGTCAGGCCTGCCGGGCCTGTCGAGTTCTCGGGGTTCGTCGCTGTGTTCGCTGCCGTTCCCGTTGGAGTCGTTGCGCCGTCGGCGGTGTGGGGCTTCGTGCCGATGTCAGTGCTGCCGTCGGTGGTGCGCGTGCGGTCGTTCATGGGGAGCTCCTTTCGCTGGTGTGCGTTGGAGCTAGTGCACCAGTGCCCCCTCGCCGGGGCCTTGGTGCTTCCTATGCCGTTCCTATGCGTCCTGTGGGCGTTCGCTGGGCGCGGTTCCTCTGTAGGGTCGTCCGGACGTGAGGCGCTTGACGAGCGGCAGGTCCGGGTTCGCCCAGTCGAGGGCAGGGAGCTCACCGGGTGCGAGCCAGCGCAGCTCGTCATGGTCGGTGCTTGTCGTCGGAGCCGGACCGACGAGTGTGGCCGAATAGCACGCGAGATCGATGGCCACATCACCCATGACGGTCGTCGAGCGGTCCAGGAGCTCTCCGACGCGAATGTCCACATCGAGCTCCTCGCGGATCTCGCGCACCAGCGCATCGGCCGGGCTCTCCCCTGGCTCGACCTTGCCGCCGGGGAACTCCCACTTGCCGCCGGAGGACCGATCCGGCGCACGACGGCAGGCGAGCACGGTATCGCCGACTGCGATCACGGCCGCGACGACTTCGAGTGTGCGCATCGGTAACGGCTCCCTGTTCTGATCGATCCAGCTCGATTTCCCAGTGTTCCATGAAGCATCGGACGTTGCCCGGGCGACATCCGCGCGATGCCGTGGCCGTCATGTCCCCAAGTCGGTCGACTCATCTGGTAGACATCAATCACACCGGAAGCCAGCGTGCGCTTCCGTGCCTCGCCGATCTGCCCGCCTGGAGCGCATCGACGAGGACGGTTTGTAGGGGACTACCGATCACGCCGTGTCGAGCACACCTCGCCCGCATTGAGCGCGCGGAATCCATGGAGTCACAATGTCGTCAGAGCAACCGCAAGCCGTGCCGGCCAATTGGTACCCGAATCCAGAGAACGTGGCCCAGCTGCGCTACTGGGACGGGAAGGCTTGGACCGCCCATACGGCACCCGCCCAGCCGCAGCAGCAGTCCCCGGTGGGGGCCGGCGATGCGCCGCAAGCGCCAGTCAGTGAACGCCGCGCGGCACGGGCAGCTGCGGAAGCGGCTGAGGCGGCCGCGGCAGCCCGCGCGGCGC